>NZ_BAABKD010000001.1:0-346996 GCF_039543645.1 Paenalcaligenes hermetiae
CGCATTCCAAGCGCCCACACTTATCGGCTGTTACATTGTTAAAGATCAATTGACACACGCTTGTCATAAGCGGCATCGATACTACTACTAACATCGCGACTACTGCGCTGCGCTGTTAGCTGCAGAGAAATGAAATTATGAAGCGTTTTTAAATTTTTGTCAACCTGTATTTAGGTGACCCGCTTTATTTTTCAAATCAAACATAAAAATTTGTGGCTGGCTTGCTGCCGTAAACCGGTAAACGTTTAGGTTTGATTCCCTGCGAAAGCATTAAACTATAGCACAGAACAAAATAAAAAGTAAAGCTTAATTTTGCTGCGCTGCGTTAACTGCGAAAGATTTAAATTATGAAGCAATTTTAATCCTGTGTCAAGCAGCTTAATGCTGATTCTTTCTGACCCGGGTTCCCTGATACGGGTAAACCCCAAGGGGTGCTGCGAAAGAAAAGTAACTATAGCATTAACAAATTAAGCTTGGCAAGCTTTTTTCACAAAAAAGTCATAAGTCTTTTTTTAGCCTGCTTTTTGCAGGCGTGCTGTCAGCATCTCTAGATATAAGAGCTTATGTAAACCAGCAATGTGTACTTAAATGTTGAGCTCTGTGCTGTCTTTAATATGTTGCATAGCAAAACTTGAAGTCATATCGATCACACTAGGGTGTTGCATGAGCTTATCCATCGCAAAGCGTGAGAATGCAGCAAGGTCTTTGACTTGAACCTTAAGTAGATAATCCATGTCTCCTGACATGGCAAAGCACTCAACGACTTCGGGCCAGAGCTGAACGTCACGCGCAAAGTCAGACAACGGCATACTTTTTAAGCGATGGCTTTTGTCCAAACGTATCGACACATAAGCGATAAGACCCAAACCGATTTTCTGAGCATCTAATACCGCTACGTATTTTTGGATATAGCCTTGCTCTTCGAGGCGGCGCACTCGACGTAAACATGGGCTCGGTGACAAGGCCACCCGATCAGCCAACTCCTGATTACTTAGTCGACCATTACGCTGTAACTCATGGAGGATTTGTTTATCAATGCGATCTAAGCCCGTATCTGCCATTTTCTGTCTCCTTTTTTCATTTTATAAGCAGATTATGCCAAAGCCTATGGAAAAGCACGAGTAATTCGCAATTGTTTGCTCATGTTTTAAGCGTAAACTTTGACTATGGCTGATTCGATCAGATCAGCACCCTCTCTTTATATATATAAGCAACCTAAACGAAAACAAGACAAGGAGACAAGCAATGGAAGCGTTTACCCCCTGGGATAACCCAATGGGCACGGATGGCTTTGAGTTCATCGAGTACACCAGCCCTGAGCCAGAAAAACTGGCTCGAACGTTTGAGCAGCTCGGCTTTAAGGCGATCGCCAAGCATCGTCGTAAAAACGTTACCCTTTATAGACAAGGCGAAATTAACTTTTTGCTCAACGCCGAACCGAATTCTTTTGCAAGTCGTTTTGCGGATCGTCACGGTCCGTCTATCTGTGCGATTGCTTTTCGTGTCCATGATGCCGCCCAAGCTTATCAGCGCGCCCTATCTTTGGGAGCGTGGGGTCTAGATTCCGGTAGTGGTCCGATGGAGCTTAATATTCCAGCGATTAAAGGGATTGGTGACTCACTGATTTATCTTGTCGATCGCTGGAAAGGCAAAGATGGTCACCATGGCATTGGCGACATTAGTATTTACGACGTGGACTTTGAACCTATCAATACCGCTACAGCAAATGAGGACGTTTGCCACAAAGGCGCTGGGCTAACCGTTATTGATCATTTAACACATAATGTCCATAAAGGACGTATGGATGAATGGGCGCACTTCTATGAGCGGCTTTTTAACTTCAAAGAAGTCCGCTACTTTGACATCGAGGGGAAAGTGACGGGCGTAAAGTCTAAAGCGATGACCTCACCTTGTGGCAAAATCCGTATCCCAATTAATGAAGAAGGCACTGAAGAAAAAGGACAGATTCAAGAGTATCTCGATATGTATGGCGGCGAAGGTATTCAACATATCGCGCTAGGCTCCGATGATATTTACCACAGCGTCGAGTCGTTACGCCAAGGCGGACTTGTGTTTTTGGATACGCCAGATACTTATTATGAATTACTGGATCAACGTTTACCCAATCATGGTGAAGACCTTGAGCGCTTACAAAAAAACCGTATCTTATTAGATGGAGCGCCAGACGGTGGCCTGTTATTGCAGATTTTCACAGAAAATCAGCTCGGTCCGATTTTTTTCGAGCTCATTCAGCGTAAAGGCAATGAAGGCTTTGGTGAGGGGAATTTTAAAGCCCTGTTTGAGTCTATTGAGCTTGATCAAATGCGACGCGGTGTACTTAAAACCGTAGAGTAATCTTTTGGGTCTCCTGCCTGCTACAATCGGCAAACAAAAAAGGAGACCAACAACATGATGTCTATTTTCCATTTAGGGCAGCGTAGTTGGCGCATGTTTTTGACTGTAGCCAAAATTATGCTGCCTATTTTATTTTTTGTGCATATTGCTGAGCAGCTAGGTATTGTTACCTGGCTCGCACGCGCCATCTCCCCTTTGATGGCTCTGTTAAACCTACCTCCGGAGGCAGGTATTGTTTGGGTTACCACGATTCTCACCAATATCTATGGCGGGATTGCAGCCCTTGGCCTACTGTCTGACAGCATGTCGTTGACACATGCACAGCTAAGCGCTTTAGGTGCGATGATGCTTTTTGCTCATAATCTTCCCATGGAGCAGGCTATTGCTCAACGCGCTGGAGCGAGTGCTTGGATTACTGGCTCCCTGCGCCTTGGTGTGGGGGGAGTATATGGGGCTTTTATTGCATGGGGTTTGAGCTATTTAGACTGGCTTAACACCCCGGTGAGCCTAAGCTGGCTACAAGCCGAAAAAGCTGCGGAAACCCATTTTTGGGCTTCTTGGTTGCCTTGGTTGCTTAACACCCTAAAAACTTTAGGGATGACGGCGGCAATTATCTTTTGCCTTGTAGTGGTATTAGATGTATTAGAACGTATCGGTTTTACCCGTTTACTTAGCCAATGCCTTACCCCGGTATTAAAACTATCCGGCCTAAATGAACGAGTCGCCCCCGTTACCACTGTGGGCGTGTTACTAGGCTTAAGCTATGGGGGAGCATTAATTATTGAGCAGGCCCAAAAAAACCAATTTGATGCCAAAACACGCTTGTTAGCCTTGTCTTGGCTTTCTTTATCCCACTCGCTGATAGAAGACACGTTGTTAATTATGGCCTTGGGTGCCAACATCTGGGTAATTTTAGTGGGTCGAGTACTGGTAACGTTAGTGGTCATGGCGCTAATGGCGGCCTATTTGAACCGCCCTCGTCGCCCTGTCTTTACGTCTTCTTGAGAGCCTCGCGTGGGTCTTTGATAAGCGGTTCAAAGTTTTTCATGAACGCACGGAGTTTAGGCTGAATCACATTGACACTGTAAGGAGCAAAAGAGTTATTCAGATAATAGTTATAGTGCTCTGGCTCCGCTGGCCAAAAAACCTGTGCGGGTTGTAGTTTAGTTACCACGGGCTTTTGCAGTTTTTCCTCTAGTTTTTTAATGTAGGCGGCTGCCTGATTTTGCTGTTCAGCTGTAGTGTAAAAGATAGCTGACGCATATTGGGAGCCAATATCATGCCCCTGCCGGTCTAGCGTGGTCGGGTCATGTAAAGAAAAAAACACCTTGAGCAAGGTTTCAAAATCGATCACATCCGAGTCATAGCGAACTTGTACGACCTCGATGTGTCCTGTTTTTTGAGAGCAGACCTGCTCATAGGTTGGATAGGGTGTGGTGCCCCCGCTATAGCCAGCCTGAGAAAGGCTCACGCCTTTAAGGGCACTAAACGCGGGCTCTATGCACCAAAAACATCCCCCACCAAATAAAACCGCTGCAGTCATCGTAAGTCCTTTTGTGTATGATCTGAAAGGTTGTTCATTCTTTTGTACTAGATTACCGCTAGTCTATAGTACCGACTAATTCGTATTTATACGGTAGAACTTTTACTATGCTTACACACCCACAGTTTAATCCTATTGCCCTACAAATTGGTCCTTTAGCCATACATTGGTACGGATTGATGTATTTAATCGGCTTTGCTCTTGTCTGGTTACTTGGCAACTACCGTATTAAGCAGAAACGCAGTCCAATAGACAAAAAGGGTTTAGAGGATCTGATTTTTTATTGCGCTTTAGGTGTGGTGGTAGGCGGACGACTGGGCTATGTTTTGTTTTATCAGCCTGACTACTATTTACAACCGCAACATTGGCTTCAGATTTTTTATGTCTGGGAAGGCGGTATGGCGTTTCATGGTGGGCTTATCGGTGTTTTAGCCGTTTTAGCTTGGTTTAGCTATCAACGGCGTATTCCTTTTTTCGCACTTGGTGATTTCCTCGCCCCTTTGATACCTTTGGGGCTGGCTGCAGGAAGACTGGGCAATTTTATTAATGGTGAGCTTTGGGGGAGGCCTACCGATTTGCCATGGGGTATGATTTTCCCTCAGGCCATGGACGGAGTTGCTCGCCACCCCTCTCAGCTTTATCAAATGGGCTTAGAAGGCATCCTCTTATTTTTGATTTTGTGGCTTTTTTCAGAAAGGTCTCGTCCTCAGGGACAAGTTAGCGGCTTATTTTTAATGGGCTATGGGCTCTTTCGTTTTATTGCTGAGTTTAGTCGAGAGCCGGATGCATTTTTAGGACTGCTCTGGGCGCAGCTGTCCATGGGACAGCTGCTGTCTTTACCAATGATGGCCCTTGGCGCTTTTATTTTTTATCAAGCAAGTAAATCGAACCGTTTAAGCTCAAGCTAACCTCTTCCGTTCCTTGGTGAATAGGCAAGCTATCAGCAGCCGGGGCCGCAGCCATCATCATTTCCGTCCGATAGCTTTTAGGGGCGCGATACACGGCCCCACTGCCACCTAAGTGTAATTCTTTAATCGCAAAATGCTCATAACCTAAAGCTAAGGCCATTTCCTGCGCGCGCTCTTGAAACGCTTGAGCAGCTTCGCTCATCAATGCTTTTTCTGCTTGACTGCGAGCCGCTTTAGATACTGTGAAAGCCACATTGGAAACCGGCATTTTCTCTTGGTATTTAGCAGCAAGCTCGGAAGCCGCTTTCATATCAGTAGACTCAAACAATAACTGCGACTGCCCTATCCATGCGGTAATACGCCCCTCTTTGTCATGCTGAGGGCGAACAGAATAATGTCCGCTACTCACTTTAACTACATCTTGTGTTTTCACCTCGTCTAAAACTGCTGCTACAGTTTGGGCTAACGCTTGCGTTACAACACTTTGCTCACTGCTTTGATGTGTAGCTTGCAAAGTAATTATCACTGTGTCTTGATCAATTTCCGTATAAGCCTGCGCTTCAAGATGTAGCACGGGCGACTTTGCTTCTGTAGATGGCTGAGCAGCCCAGACTGCACCCAACGGCAACAATAAGGAAGCAGTAAGTAAAGCTCGGGGTAGTAGTCGGTTACGCATAGTATCACTCCAAAGAAAAAGCCGGCATGATGCCGGCTTTATAAAGGGTGCCCCACCTGTGGCGTCAAGGCCGGCATCCTGGGAACCTAGGGTTCACAAGGTGGTTGCCATCAAACAAGTTTTGGGGTCACTAGACAAAGTAGCGACGCACTCCTGCTTGTTAATCCAGCAACCTAATGCCATAAGCATTGGTTCAAGGAATATATGGCCACGTCTCGCTCACGGCAGGGACTTAAGCAATACTACAATATCAGTTTAACAGATACTGTAAAAAATCATTAACGTTTTACATGGTCTACTGGCCCTAAAGCGGTATCCATTAAACGATGCATGTCTTCTATTTTACGCTTGAAATCGCCTAATGCAATATTACTAAGCGGCCCATCCGGCGCTTTCATCGACAAAAGCTCCACAGCAATTTGAATCGCTGCCATAACAGCAATGCGCTCGTTACCATTGGTGCGGCCAGCTTCTTTAATGCGCTCCATGTGAGCATCCACATGAGCGATGGCTTCGAGTAATTTGGCTTTTTCTGATGGAGGACAGGCTAAGGTGTAATCTCGACCTAATAATGTAATATCTAAGCGTTCCATTATGCGTCCCCCTGTGTAAGCGCTTCTGCAACGGGCCCACCAGGTAGACGCTGCAAAATCGTATCAACCTGATCACGTGCAAGCAAAGCCGCCTGCTCTAAGGCCGCTGATTTGGACTCGCTTAATTGAATACGCTCGCGTAGGGCGGCAAGCTCTTCTTGTTGCTGAATAAGCTCAGCGTAGAGAGTTTCTTGAGCTTCCTCTGCAATACGCTTGGCGTTTTCCATTTCAGCTTGGTGTCGCGTTACAATCTCGGCCATAGAGGCATATTCAGACTGTTGTGAGCTAAGCTGATCACGCAAAGTAGAACGCTCCTGCTCCAGCAGTTTAACGCGTGATAGAAGTTCCGAGCGCTCACTTTTTAAGCGCTCTGTATAGGATACCAAGCGACTAATGCGATTGGCTAATTGATCTAGATCCTGCAACATAGGCAATATCGAAAAAGGTGAACCCAAAAATAGTGTATTTGAAATATCATAACCCTATGTACACACATAGGGCTATGATTTGCTAGTTATTATGCGTTAGATTTAGTGTTTTATTTTGACGCTGGCGCTGTGCTGTATAACTACGCTGGCGTAAATAGCGGGTTTCCTGCCGATGTCTAAATAAATGCACGGATAATTCATTCAGTGCCTGAAAATAGACTTCTCGCTTAAAATCAATCACCGCGTCTAACGGTACCCAATAATCACTCCAACGCCAAGCATCAAATTCCGGTGTAGATGTTGCTCTTAGGCTAACATCACAATCACGCCCTAACATACGAAGCAAAAACCAAATCTGTTTTTGTCCTTTGTAATGACCGCGTGATTCACGGCGTACAAAGTGATTGGGCACGTTATAACGCAACCAATCTCGCGTCCGTCCTAAAATGCGGACATGCTCGGGTAATAATCCGACCTCTTCGTGAAGCTCTCGATACATAGCCTGTACCGGACTTTCACCCGGTTGGATTCCGCCTTGAGGGAACTGCCAAGCATGTTCCCGCACGCGTTTACCCCAAAACACTTCATTCTTGCGATTAACAAGAATAATGCCAACATTTGGACGGTAGCCTTCACGATCTAACATAGGCCACCTCTATAATTTCATTATCATTACCTTAGATTATACGTACCAGTTGAGTTCACTACCATGCTTGCAAGCCACTATCATATTAATACCTTAAAAGAAGCCCCCTCTGAGGCCGAAGTCGCCAGCCATCAACTCATGACTCGTGCCGGCATGATCCGCCGTATTGCTGGCGGTATCTATACCTATATGCCTTTAGGCTTAAAGGTTTTACGCAAAATTGAAAATATTGTACGCGAGGAAATGGATAAAGCCGGCGCCCTTGAACTGCTCATGCCTGTTGTACAGCCAGCTGAGCTTTGGCAAGAAACTGGGCGTTGGGATGAGTACGGCGCTGAGCTTCTACGCATCAAAGATCGCCACCAGCGCGATTTTGTTTTACAACCTACCTCTGAAGAGGTGGTCACCGATATCGTGCGTAATGAAATCCATAGCTGGCGCCAACTTCCCGTCAACTTCTATCACATCCAAACAAAGTTTCGTGACGAGCGTCGCCCCCGCTTTGGCCTGATGCGCGGCCGCGAGTTCACCATGAAAGACGCATACTCCTTTGATCGTGATGAGATCTCGGCCCAAAAAAGCTATGACATTATGTACGATGCTTATACTCGAATCTTTGAACGTTTAGGCTTAAGGTTCCGTGCGGTAGCCGCGGATACAGGAGCGATTGGAGGCTCCCGCAGTCACGAGTTTCAAGTCATCGCGGACACGGGAGAAGACGAAATTGTCTACAACCCTGATACCGATTATGCTGCCAACATTGAGTTAGCCGAAGCACCGTGCCTAATTGCTGAGCGTCAAGCCCCCACAGCCCAACTAGAAAAAATAGCCACCCCTGATGCGACTAAATGTGAGCTCGTTGCTGAGCAACTAAAACGTCCACTATGCGATACAGTAAAAGCCGTGGTACTAGCCACGGACCCGATTGACGATAAAGGTAAACCTCAAATTTGGTTATTGCTAGTACGAGGTGATCACGAGGTTAACGAGGTTAAGGTCAGCAAACTACCGGGCTTTGAAAATGGCTATCGCTTAGCGAGCGAAGAAGAAATCCAAGATCACTTTGGCTGTGTACCAGGCTACCTAGGACCTGTGGGTTTAAGTGATACAGTCACGGTGATCGCGGATCGTACTGTTGCCCACATGAGCGACTTTATCTGTGGCGCCAATGAGGCAGGCTTTCACTACACTGGGGTGAACTGGGGTCGTGATGTGGCAGAACCACAAGTAGCCGACTTACGCAACGTTGTCGCTGGTGACCCTGATCCTACAGGCACAGGCACACTAGCAATCCAACGTGGAATCGAAGTAGGTCATGTGTTTTTCCTTGGGGATACGTATTCAAAAAAACTACAAGCCACCTATTTAGATAAGGAAGGCAAGCCCCAATTAATACAAATGGGCTGCTATGGTATTGGTATCAGCCGTATTGCCGCCGCCGCCATTGAACAAAATCACGACGATAAAGGTATGATTTGGCCTCGTGCTATTGCCCCTTTTGAGGTAGTGATTTGTGCATTAAACTGGGCGAAGAGCGAAGCCGTGCAAACAGCCAGCATGCAGCTATATGAACAACTCAAAGCACAAGGTATCGACGTTATTCTTGATGATAGAGATGTGCGTCCTGGGGTGATGTTTGCTGACTGGGAGCTAATTGGCGTCCCTGTACGTGTAACGGTTGGTGACCGCGGTTTGAAAGAAAACATGCTAGAAATCCAACAGCGGGCTCGTGGAGAGAATGAAAAAATTCAAACCTCTGAGGCGCTCAGCTATATTACACAAGCTCTTGCTCAGCAATAAAACTTGCTCTACCCGCGTATAACAGGTAGCGGGCTAGGAGCTCACTACCTGTTCTTAATTCACATTATTTACAAAGACAAGCCAACTGAAATGAGTCAAAATGCTAATCAGCTTCAGATTCGCGTATATTACGAGGATACCGATGCAGGTGGTATTGTATTTTATGCCAATTACTTGAAGTTCTTCGAGCGCGCACGAACTGAATGGTTACGGCGCTTAGGGATTCACCAATCTACTATGGCGCAAACCGAGCAGCAACTTTTTGTCGTAAAGCAAGCGGATATTGAATACCTCAAATCGGCCAAACTGGATGATCTACTCACCATACGTAGTCGTATCACCCATCTTGGTGGAGCATCGATTCGGTTTGCCCAAGAGGCCTGGCGGGAGGATGACCTTCTCTGCCAAAGCCAAATTGTTGTCGTATGTGTAGATAGTCATACGATGCGCGCAACAAAAATTAACCCTCATCTTCGATCAATTTTGGAAAAAGCTCAGGATTGACCATGCAAGCAAGCAGCGACCTATCGCTAATTACCCTCTTACTCGAGGCAAGTATCCCCGTCCAACTGGTTATGTTGATTTTAGTAGGGATCTCTATCGTGTCGTGGAGCTATATTTTTAGTAAGCGCGCCGCGATTAAACGCACTTTGGAGCAGACACGTCGTTTTGAAGACGATTTCTGGACCGGAGGCGATCTAACGATGCTCCAACAAGCGATTGCTACACGTCGTGATGAACATGGCGCCTTAGCTCGAATTTTTGAGGCGGGCATGACTGAATTCATCAAGGCTCGTCGAAGTAACCAAAAAGGAGAAGCCCTGCTAGACGGCCCACGTCGTGCAATGCGTGCTAGTTTTCAACGTGAGCTTGACCAGCTCGAATCCAAACTAAATTTTTTAGCCTCTGCCGGCTCTGTCAGCCCCTATATTGGTCTGCTAGGAACAGTATGGGGGATTATGCATGCGTTTATAGGTTTATCTGGCGCCCAGTCAGCCACGCTTGCATCGGTAGCTCCTGGTATTGCTGAGGCGCTGATTGCCACCGCCATTGGCTTATTTGCCGCCATCCCAGCTGTTGTGGCCTATAACCGTTTTACTAATGAGGTTGATCGCATCGCTACCCGCTTTGAAAGCTTTGTGGATGAGTTTCTTAATATTTTACAGCGTCAGGTGTAAACCATGTCTTCGTTACGAGGCCATTCCCGACGTAATAGTCGACGTCTAAAAAACGAGATCAATGTTGTACCGTACATTGATGTCATGCTGGTGCTGCTCGTTATCTTTATGGTCACGGCACCCATGATTACCCCTGGCTTGATTGATTTACCCTCTGTAGGTCAAGCTTCAGAGGTCCCTGCTGCCCCCATCGAGGTTCAAATCGATAAAGAAGGACAAATGGCCATTCGCCTGCGTGAGGGCGACGCTCAGTTTCAAACCATTCCCTCTGACCAGCTTATTCCAGAGGTGCAGCAGCTTGCACTAAATGAAAACCCGATTGTCATTGCGGCAGATGGTGAGGTTCCGTATGCTTCGGTGATGGAGATTATGGATCAGCTGCGTAGCCATGGGTTTACGCGCCTAGGCTTTTTGGTTAACCGAGATTCAGACAAGTAATTCATTACAATGCGTTTATTTCAACGAAACAGCCACTCCGCTCTGTTGAGCCAAGAGGAAAAAGAGCAGCGTCGTGGGCTGATCTATGCCCTTGCTCTGCACTTCGCTCTTGTTTTGCTGCTGCTTCTTGGTCTGATTAGTGTTCCCAAATCACCTAACCCCGTGCAAATTGAACTATGGGCCGAGGGAGAGATGGCAATGGCTGAAAATATGGAAGAGCCTACCGCTGAACCAGAGCCAGAGGCCACCCCTGAGCCAGAGCCTGCTCCTGAGCCTGCTCCTGAACCAGAGCCTCTACCTGAGCCTGTGGTAAGCCCTCCCTCTCCGCCAAAAGTCACTCCTCCCCCTGCAGAAGATCCAGACATTGCCTTAGAAAAGGCACGTAAGGAAAAAGAGGAAGCTGAGCGCAAGGCAAAGGCTGAAGCAGAGCGTAAAGCCAAAGAAGAAGCTGAACGCAAGGCTAAGGTTGAAGCAGAACGTAAAGCCAAAGAAGAGGCCGAGCGCAAGGCCAAGGCTGAAGCAGAGCGTAAAGCCAAAGAAGAAGCTGAGCGCAAGGCTAAGGCTGAGGCAGAACGTAAAGCCAAAGAAGAAGCTGAGCGCAAGGCTAAGGCTGAGGCAGAACGTAAAGCCAAAGAAGAAGCTGAACGCAAGGCCAAGGCTGAAGCAGAGCGTAAAGCCAAAGAAGAGGCCGAGCGCAAGGCAAAGGCTGAAGCAGAACGTAAAGCCAAAGCCGCCGCTGAGAAAAAAGCGAAAGAAGAAGCCTTCCGCGCTGCTATGTTAGGGGCTGGCAAAGAAGTGGCTGGCGCACCTGGCGGCACAGCTAACCGTAATCAGGCTGGCGGCAGTGGGGGTAATGATGGCTACGGCGCTAAAGTACGTGCATGTGTGCGCCCGCGTGTGGTGTACAACACACCGCCTCGCAACGGAAGTAACAACCCTGCATTACAATATCGTGTAGATTTAAATCCTGATGGCACAGTACGTAATGTGCGTATCACTCGCTCCTCAGGTATTCCACTTTTTGATGATGCGGTACAAAAAGGGATAGCCAAGTGCTCTCCCTTCCCCAAACCAAACAGTGGTCGCTACCCATCTTATATTGATGGCGAGTACCGAATGTATGAATAACCAGGAGATCGTCAGAATGACCGTAACTCTATGCGCCTCGGAGGCAACCACTCAACGAGCAACACGTGGGGCCGGCGTTGTCGCGGCAGCATTTGCTACAGCAATTATGCTATGTAGCCAAACCGTACAAGCCCAATTACGTGTAGATATCTCAGGTGTAGGAGCCACCCAATACCCTATTGCGGTGGCTGACTTTGCTAATACACCCGCCGCACAACCTATTGGTGAAATTATTCGCGCTGACCTCAGCCGCTCTGGCCAGTTCCAATTAATCAATGCAACTGGTGCCAATCTGACAGCCGAAAGCCAAATTGACCATGATAACTGGCGTAATCGTGGTGCAGACTATGTTGCCTATGGCTCAGTCGCACAGACCGGCGGTCAGTACCAAATCACTTATCGTCTGGTCGACGCTGTCAATCGCGTCGAGCTTGACGGTATTGCTTTTGCTGGTAACGAAAAAGAATTACGCCGAATGTCACATCGTATTGCAGACCGTATTTACGAGAAAATAACGGGTATACGTGGCGTTTTTTCCACAAGAATTGCTTATGTGTTGCAAACTAGCGACACATATGAGTTACAAATTGCAGATGCTGACGGCCAAAATCCGCAAGTAATGCTACGCTCTAAGAGTTCCATTATTTCGCCGGCATGGTCCCCTGATGGCTCTAAACTTGCCTATGTTAGCTTTGAATCTGACAAGCCTGTTGTCTATGTACAAACCCTAGCAACCGGTAAGCGTGAACCCATCGCTAACTTTAAAGGTAATAATAGCGCCCCCACCTGGGCACCTAGCGGAAACCAACTAGCCGTGGTGCTTTCACGAGATGGCATCTCACAAATCTACACCATCAATGCTGATGGTTCTGGGTTACGTCGTGTGATGCGTTCTCCTCTGATTGATACCGAGCCCTCCTATACTCCAGATGGTGGCTCTTTGGTTTTCACCAGCGATCGTGGAGGCAACCCCCAAATCTATCAAGTTGGCCTAAATGGTGGTGAAGCTCGCCGTATAACTTTTAACGGAAGTTACAATATCTCACCAGAGGTCGCTCCCGATGGTAATAGTCTTGTCTATGTTACACGTAGAAACGGCGCATTCCGCGTCGCTCTCCAAGACATGCACACAGGAAACGAACAATTGTTGACCGCGGGACCAGATGACCAGTCACCCAGCTTTGCACCCAACGGAATGCAAATACTATATAGTTCTGTACAAGGTGGGCGCAGCGTGCTTGCGGTGACCTCCGTCGACGGACGTGTCCGTCAAACCCTGTCCTCGCTGAACGGCAAAGTTCGTGAACCGACTTGGGGTCCTTTTACTGATTAATTTCTGTGTGACTCTTTTTTAAAGGAACGCTAATGAGCTCGCGCATTTTTAAAGGCTTATCTCTTGCCTCTTTGGCTTTTATTTTAGCCGCATGTAGTTCTGTACCACTAGACGAGTCTGCTTCAGGCGCAGGTACCGGCACAGGTGGAATGACCGATCCTAGCACTGGTGCTATTATGGATCCATTCAATCCCCAAAGCCCTCTAGCCCAGCAGCGTTCGGTCTATTTTGACTTTGATAGCTATGTTGTAGCGGATCAATATCGTAATGTCGTAGAGATGCACTCTAACTACTTACGTAACCAGCCACAACAAACTATCCGTGTTGAAGGTCACGCTGACGCACGAGGTGGTGCAGAGTATAACTTAGCACTTGGCCAACGCCGCTCCGAAGCAGTGGCGCGCATGATGACCTTAATGGGCGTCAATGCGGGTCAAATCGAAGCCATCAGCTTTGGTAAAGAGCGTCCAAAAGCGCTCGGTAACACTGAAGCGGACTACGCCGAGAACCGTCGTGCTGATATCAACTACCAGCGCTAATCTCGCTGAAGTATGATACATTGACGCCGTAGCGCTCACCCCGCTACGGCGTTTTTCTATGAGGATTAATTATGAGCGTATTAACTCCAATTTGGCGCCGCCATTTGGCTGTGATAACAGGTGCTTTACTTCTTTCTGGTACGGCCTTGCCCTCGTATGCTTTTGCGGATGACGAAGCGCGTCGCGCCATCCTAGAGCTACGCCAGCAAATCCGACAAATGAACGAACAAAACCAACAGGCGCGCTTACTTTTAGCCGACCAAATCGAAATGATGCGGCAAGAAATCGCTCAGCTGCGTGGTAAGGTAGAAACACTTGGCTGGCAAACTGCCCAAGAGCAGCAACCCGCAAGTCAAAGCTTAATCAGTGACCCCCAAGAGCTAGCTGTGTATGAAGCCGCCATGGATCTATATCGAAACGGCCAATATCAAGAAGCCGCAAGTGGCTTTGGCGCTTTTGTGGATGCTTATCCTAACAGCTTACAAATCGATGAGGCGCGCTTCTACGAGGGTAGCAGTCTTTATGCCTCTAAACGCTTTTCTGCTGCCATCCAAAAACTACAGGCTTTTATTAGTAGCAGCCCAAAGAGTCCACGTGCTCCCGACGCGCTCATGGTGATTGCCTCTAGCCAAGTCGAAATGAACGACTTAGCATCTGCTCAAAAAACACTACAGCGTATTGCCTCCGAGTACCCTGACTCCCCAGCCGCCGATACGGCACGCAGCCGTCTACAGCTTTTACAGTAAACGTGTTTGACCCCTTATTACAGCTGCCTATACAAAGCGCTACGCCTCGACTGAGCCGTAGCGCCATCCCTTTTGTGACACAAGGTGCAGGCGACCTGCTGATTCTTATTCATGGTTCTTTATGTGACCTACGCTATTGGCGCTGGCAAGTACAAAAACTGTATTCAAGCTGCCAAGTAGTTTCCCTAAGCCTGCCCGGTTATTGGCCACATGACCCAAGTACTGCCGCCTATGACTTTACGCTGCAAAATCATGTGGATGCCGTAGCAGATGTTGTAAGCCAATTACGACAACCCAAGCAAAACCTCTATGTGCTCGGACACTCTCGTGGGGCTCAAGTTGCCCTACAATACGCCCTACAGCACCATGAGCTAACAGGGCTGATCTTAGCCGACCCGGCTTTTATCATCGACGCCCCGACGCCAGCGTTGCCAGCATTAGCCCAAGCGGCTGAACTCCTGACTCAAGGCCAAGATGAAATCGCACTAAATCAATTTATTGACGCGGTAAGCGGGGCCAACACATGGCGTCAGATGGTAGGCTGGTTTAAAACCATGGTCGAGGATAACGCCCATACCTTAATTGCCCAAAGCCGAGAAGCGCTTCCTGTGATTTCAGCTGCACAGATAGATTTGTTATATGACCTGCCCGTGCTATTAATCAGCGGGGAATTAAGCCCTACACGCTATCAAAAAAGCACAGCCGCTTTAGTAAAGCGGCTGGCTCAAGCACAACATGTTGTCATTGATAAAGCGTCTCATGGCATGAACTTAGCCAATCCCAAAGCATTTAATCGCGCTTTATTACGCTTTATGCAATTAACTTAGTTGTAGCTACGGGCATTGGCGGGGTTGACTTTACAATCAACACTGACTTTTTGCTCATTAGCTAAAAGCAATTCCATAGGCATGGTGTCACCCACTTTAAGAGCTCCTGTAGGCTGCTCGAACATCGCATGCAGCCCACCGGGTTTAAACGTTAGGGTGCCCTTTGCGGGGATCTGAATCGTATCGGCCATGACCATTTTTGCCATGCCATCCTCTTCGATGGTTTCGTGTAACATCACATCATCGTAACTAGGCGTGGCTGCAGCTAAGACCTCGATTGGCTGATCGGTATCATTGTGCAAAATAAAATACCCTGCTGACGGAATATGAGCGGGTAACAAACGTACCCAGCACTGCTCAACTCGCACTTGGTCTGTTAACGTTGCCGCAGCAAACTGTGCGGAATAATCCGTCATGTGATGCCCATGGTGATCATGGTGGGCGTGATGATCATGATGATCATGAGCCTGTACCGAAAACGCAACAGCGGCTAAACCAAAACATGTAGCTAAAGTCATACGACGCATAATTTCATCCTAATAACAATTGAATTAAAAACAAAAAAACTTGTAATTAGGAGAAAGCGGGAGGACCTCGTGCGCCCAATGGCGCCCCTAAAAAGCCACTACGGCGCGGCGCAGAGGGATAAGCCAGCCGCTGTAGCAAAGGGAGTATTACTAGGCCCAACGCCAATGTGGGCGTATTAGCGTCTAGCCCGATGAGGTTCAAAAGTGAACCCAAGTGACAGTCTAAAAGGCGATGATCGGTGTGGGGGTGGTGTGAGCCCTGAGGATCCAGATCCAAATACACAATAGTAGGCCCAGACAAACCCACCACGCACATCGTAATCGCTGGTCCTTGGCTATTTTGAGCCGTATTCGGCATATAGCCAGCAGGAATCAACGCGCGCAACAACACCGCCAGCATTAAAAGCCAAGCCAAATAAGGCCGCTGAAAACGCGGAGATGTCATACGTTGGCAACCCATTTACAGCCCAAACAAGGTACTATGAATCCATCAGATAATAAAAAACTGTGTGCATAAAGATGAACCAAACCGCCCCTAGCATTCGTTATTTTCAAGAGCTAAAGGCATCCATTCAGTTAGGATCGCCTCTTATTTTAACCAACTTAGCCCAAGTTGCTCTATTAACAACAAATTTAATTTTTATTGGGCGTCTAGGTAAAACAGAACTTGCTGCAGGCTCTCTATCAGCAAGTCTATACCATGCCTTTATGATTTTTAGTTTAGGCTTGGTTTCTGCCACCATCCCTATGCTGGCTACCACTATTGGTAAAAAACGCAGTAATGTGCGTGAGGTACAGCAGATTATCCGCCATGGCTTTTTGACAGCAGCATTAATTTGTATCCCTTTTTGGCTCGCTCTTTGGCATGCCGATACGCTTTGGACAGCACTAGGCCAGAATCCAGATACGATTGAAAAAGCGATTCAATATGTGCGCATGGTGCAGTGGTCGTTATTCCCTTATTTAGGTTATATCGTAATACGCTCCTTTTTTGCTGCTTTAGAAAAGCCAATATGGACGCTGATTATTGCTATAGGTGGTATTTTTGCCAATGCGTTTTTTGCGTGGCTATTTATTTTTGGAAACTGGGGAATGCCTACATTAGGCATTGCAGGTGCTGGCCTAGCAACCACCCTGACCAATATCCTGATGTTTGTTGGCATGCTGGTATTAGTATTTAAGCACCCTCTGTTTCATCGCTATCAAATTTTTATGCATTTCTGGCAATGGAATTTAACTCGTCTGCTTAACATGTGGAAGCTAGGAATTCCTATTGCCATTACTTTTACGCTAGAAACATTGGTATTTTACGCTGCCGTCTTGATGATGGGGCGCATTGGTGACACCTCGCTTGCTGCCCATGCCATTGCCATGCAAATTAGCTCCGTTACATATATGATCCCCTTAGGGTTTGGACAAGTAGCTACTATTCGTGTGGGTTTAGCAATGGGGCGCGCTCACCCAAAAGATGCCGTACAAGCAGGCTGGGTGGCTTACACACTAGGGGTAGGCTTTATGGCCATTGCGGCAGCGGTGATGTGGTGGCAACCCGAATGGCTGATTCACTTTTTTATTGATGTCTCTGCACCGGAAAACCGCGCCGTTATCATTACAGCAGTGCAGTTCTTGTTTTTTGCTGCGCTATTCCAACTGGCTGATGGTGCCCAAGCCGTTGCGGCAGGTATGCTCAGGGGCTTGTATGATACTCGCACACCCATGTTGCTCGCATTAATTGGTTATTGGGTTTTAGGCGTCCCTATTGGTGCTTTTCTAGCCTTTGGGGTCGGTCTAGAGGGGACGGGGATTTGGATTGGTTTTGTCACTGGACTGAGTGTTGTCGCGCTATTGCTAACCCTACGCTGGTGGCGCCATGGACAACGTCTTTTAGAGCGGGGTTAACCAAGCCAGAGGACGAATAGCTCGTCCTCTGGACCACGGATATTATTAAAGTAAGGCTTTGCGTAAATCGGCAGGCGACTTCGGGGACAACAAGCCTGGTGCAATATCAAATACCGTTTTGGCTCCATACTGCTGCTGTTGCGCTAAGCGATAAGCTGCACGCGCATACGCCACCAATACACTGGAAGTAAACTCAGGATTACTGCCCAAGTTTAGCGCATATTCTACGGTTTGCTTCGTGTGCGTAGCAGAGTGGCCGCTACGAATCACAAACCCTCCGTGCGGCATCGCACTATGGTTACGTTCCAATTCTTCCATCGTAATAAAATGTACGGTGGTATCGTAATCAGCAAAATAGTTCGGCATGGTTACGATGGCTTCTTTCACCTGATCCGCATCCGCCCCCTCTTCGAGCACCACAAAGCACTCGCGGCGATGTTTTTCTCGGGTACTCAGTTCTGGCATCTCGCCATTACGCACACGATTTACTGCCTCTTCAATAGGAAGCGTGTACTGAACCCCTGCTTTAACACCATCGACGCGGCGCACGGCGTCCGAATGCCCTTGGCTTAGTCCTTTGCCCCAAAAGGTATACGTTTGTCCTTCGGGTAATACACACTCACCCATTAATCGATTAATAGAAAACAAGCCCGGATCCCAACCCACCGCAATAATATTCGTGTGCTGAGTCTGCTGCGCTACGGCATCTACTGCTGCGAAATAATCTGGAATAGCGGCATGGGTATCAAAACTATCAACCGTGTTAAACCATTGTGCCAAGTGTGGGCCTTGGTGTGGCAAATCATCCTTGGATCCACCGCATAAGATCAATACGTCGATTGTCTCTTTGTGCTGCTCTATCGTATCCAGGGCATACACGGGAATCCCTGCCGTTTGCAAGCTTAGGCTTGCTGGGTCGCGACGACTAAATACAGCGACTAACTCCATGTCCGGGTTTTGACTCAAGGCCAGCTCTACCCCTTTGCCTAAGTTACCGTAACCAGCAATACCGATACGAATTTTTGCGTTCATTACCTTTCCTTTACGCATAAATGATTGAGTCTTTAGGCTACACCAAAAGCCATCCGAACCGCAAAAGCAATAAATAATAAGGCTACCGCCGCATTGGCCAAAGCAGAAAGACGGCGATGTTTTCTAAAACCTGCCGCCAAGTGTGTACCACCAAAGATCAAAATAGATAAATAGGCTACGCTAAATAGCTGCAAAAAAAGGCCAAGCACCATAAAAGCGAGCCACGGATGACCTTGTGTTGGATCAACAAACTGTACAAAAAAAGACAATAAAAATAAAATCGCTTTCGGGTTTAATAGGCTTAAAACCATCGCTTTAGTAAAGTAGCTCTGCTGGCTTACACTTTGCTCTAGAGTCTGTGTAGGAGGATTTTCCTGCTCAGGTTTGGGGTGAACCAACGCCCAAAGCATACGTGCCCCTAGGTAGAACAAATACCCCGCTCCTAAAGCACGCAAACCATAAAATAAGATAGGCATGGCTTGGAGCAAGGTGCCTGCTCCTGCTGCTGTCAACGCAATTAAGATGGTGTCACCAACCCAAATCCCCACCGCCGCCTGATAACCCACTTTAATCCCACGGGCGGCAGCGCTGGCCAATACAAAAAGTGAATTTGGCCCAGGCAACACAATGACAAATAAAGCACCAAGCAAATACGTGCCTAGATTAATGACTCCTACGCTTTCAAACACAGAATCCCCTTGCAAAAGAAGCAGTATAAAGCGGAAACTGTGTCAAAATCTATCCTCCTGAATCAACATAAAAAAACCCACCTATGTGTAGGTGGGTTTTAAGATGGAATAGGTAGTTAGTCTTCTACAGAGGTGCGAATGAGATAATCAAAAGCACTTAACGCAGCCGTAGCACCCTGACCTGCCGCAATAATAATTTGCTTATACGGCACCGTAGTGGCATCCCCGGCAGCAAATACGCCAGGCACAGAGGTTTGACCACGCTCATCGATTTCAATTTCACCGTACTTCGTGCGCTTTACCACATCACCCAGCCACTCATTGTTCGGTACTAAACCAATCTGAACAAAAATCCCATCAAGAGCAATTTCATGAGATTCATCTGTATTACGATCGGTATAGCGTAATGCAGTAACCTTAGAACCATCACCTATTACTTCTGTGGTTTGCGCCATTTTAATCACTGTTACATTAGGTAGGCTGGTTAGCTTACGCTGCAACACGTCATCCGCGCGCAAAGCATCCCCAAACTCAAGTAAGGTAACATGGTTCACAATACCGGCCAAATCAATAGCCGCCTCTACTCCAGAGTTACCACCACCAATCACCGCCACATCTTTCCCTTTATAAAGCGGACCATCACAGTGAGGGCAGTAAGCCACGCCTTTATTACGGTATTCGGCCTCGCCCGGAACACCAAGCTCACGCCAGCGCGCACCGGTAGCCAAAATCAATGATTTGGTTTTAAGTGTGGCACCATTGGCTAGTTTTAGCTGAATCTGCTTGCCCGGAATTAGCTCCTCGGCACGCTGCACATTCATAATATCCACATCATAATCACGTACATGCGCCTCAAGCGCTGCTGCAAAAGCGGGACCCTCTGTGTGCTGAACAGAAATATAGTTTTCGATGGACATGGTATCTAGCACCTGCCCCCCAAACCGTTCCGCGACCACGCCAGTGCGAATTCCTTTACGTGCAGCATAAATCGCCGCTGCTGCTCCAGCAGGACCGCCCCCCACTACCAACACATCAAAGGGCGCTTTATCATTAAGGGCAGCAATTTGCTCTTCGCTATCGCCGGCACCTAATTTAGCGAGCAGCTCCTCTGCGTTCGCACGGCCATAATGGAATTCTTCACCATTTAAAAATACGGCGGGTACTGACATCACCTCGCGCTCTTTGACCTCGTCTTGGAACAAGGCACCATCAATAGAAATGTGCTTGATACGAGGGTTAAGCACGGCCATTGCATTTAGTGCTTGCACCACATCTGGGCAGTTTTGGCAGCTCAAAGAGAAATAGGTTTCAAATACAAACTCACCCTCTAAGCTACGAATCTGATTCGCAACGGCTTCATCCATTTTGATGGGGTGCCCACCCACCTGCAATAACGCCAATACCAAAGAGGTAAACTCATGCCCCAATGGAATCCCCGCAAACGCCACCGCCACATCGCTGTCTACACGCTGAATGGTAAAAGAAGGTTTGCGTGCATTATCGCCCTGTAGATTCACGCTGATTTTCTCTGGGCTAAGCGCGGCAATCTCCTGCAAAAGCTCGCGTAGTTCTTCGGATTTAGCGCCCTCATCGAGTGACGCAATAAGCTCGATTGGTTGCGTGATATTTTCTAAGTACGCTTTAAGCTGTGTTTTTAAACCTGCATCTAACATAATGATGGCTTCCTTTTTGATTGATATAGGGTGGATTTGGGCGTTTTTAGGGTCAAAAAAAGCGCCCGCATGCAACGGGCGCTTGTGAGCAACCTAGATTGCTACAGGGAGAACCCGCTTAGATTTTGCCAACAAGATCCAAGGAAGGAGCTAGGGTTTTCGCACCCTCTTCCCATTTAGCAGGACATACCTCGTTGGGGTTTTTAGCGATGTACTGAGCTGCTTTGACTTTACGTAGTAGCTCTTTAGCATCACGACCAATACCGTTATCGTGAACTTCCATGGTCTTGATCTGACCCTCGGGGTTAACGATGAAAGTACCGCGTAAGGCAACACCTTCCTCTTCGATTAACACTTGGAAGTTGCGGGACAACTGATGTGTTGGGTCAGCTAGCATGGGGTATTTCACCTTGCCGATGGCCTCGGAGGTGTCATGCCATGCTTTGTGGCAGAAGTGTGTATCGGTAGATACAGAGAAGATTTCTACGCCTAGTTTCTGGAACTCTTCGTAGTGATCAGCCAAGTCTTCTAGCTCTGTAGGACATACAAAAGTAAAGTCAGCTGGGTAGAAAACGAAAACAGACCATTTACCGGCAATGCTTTCGTTGGTGTACTCTTTGAACTCACCATTGTGGTAAGCCATCGCTTTAAAAGGTAGGATCTGTGTATTAATCAAAGACATCGTTGTTATCTCCCGTTGTGGTTAATAGTGACAGTGATTTCATTATAGGATTTCACTATCGATTTGTGAAATTGATTAAATTTATTGATGCGATAGCTTTTAACTATAAGCCAGACCAACAAAAGTAATCCACAAACAAATAGGGTAACAGGGCTTTATGACAAAATAAAGCCCTTGGATTTAACCGCCAGCATTCCGATATATTGCTCGAATAAAACATCAAAACGGGATTAGATCGATTGCTGATGGAGCGCATAGTGGCGCAATGCCTCGCGCGCAATAACAAGCTCTTCGTTAGTCGGAATCACCCATACGGAGATATGGCTATCTGGGGTAGAAATTTTTTGGGCACCTTGGGCATTGAGCTCAGGGTCAATTTTTACCCCAAGCCATGCCAAATGCTCGCAAATACGAGCCCGAATCTCTGGACTGTGCTCGCCCACCCCAGCGGTAAATACAATCCCATCAGCGCCCTGTGTGGGTACGCATAGACCCGCTAAGCTTTCTGCCGTACGGAAACAATAATAATCTACAGCCAGCTTCGCTTGTGGATCCTCGCTGGCTAATAAAGTGCGCATATCGCCACTGATTCCAGACAAGCCTTTCATGCCCGACTGATTATAGAGTAAGTCCTGGATCTCATCGGCATCTTTTTTACGCTGCTGCATCCACCATAGAACGACCCCTGCGTCTAAACGCCCAGGTCGAGTGCTCATAGGCAACCCATCTAAAGCAGTAAAACCCATGGTACTTACCACACTTTTACCGTCTTGGATCATACAAGCCGATGAGCCGGAGCCCAAGTGCGCAACAATCACACGCCCTTTATGTAGATCGGGCAAGTGTTGTGCCATGTAATCTGAAATATACTGATAAGACAAACCATGGAAGCCATAACGTCTTACGCCTTGTTCGTAATAACGCTTGGGTAACGCATAATAGTTATAAAGCTCATCCTGGTGACAATGAAAAGCCGTATCGACACACGCTACCTGCAAAATCTGTGGCCAATACTCTCGGATAACACGCACTGGCGCTAAATTATTATGCTGATGTAATGGTGCCAAAGGAGCCAAAGCATCTAAATAATCCAGCACCTCGTCGGTAATAATGGCGCTATCATCCATATCGGCGCCACCATGTACAATACGATGCCCTACAGCAATCGCCGGCTTATCCATTCTAAAAGTTAACCAGTTAGCTAATAATTCTTGTGCAGCTTGTAGATCTTTGGTTTCTTCAAAAGCCGTAGCACGGTCCTCGAGGATCTGCCCCAAAGCCCCTTTGACTTTAAAATGCGCTATCTCTGTACCAATGCCAGAAACTTGCCCCCCATACAAGAAGCTAAGGTCATTAACATCGAGGGTGCCGGATTCGGGAATCTGGTAGACATTAAATTTTAAGCTTGAGCTACCCGCGTTAATTACAATTAATTTTTCGCTCATGTTAGGATCCTGTGGCTGCAGTCAGTTGTTTTTTCATAAGTGCATCGGCATATACCGCTGCCACAGCGCATGAAGCCAAACGCGCATTGGCGGAGTCTGCACGACTAGTTAGTATAATGGGTACGCGCGCGCCCAAAACGATCCCTGCGGCTTCGGCACCTGATAAAAACGTTAAGTTTTTAGCTAACATGTTTCCAGCCTCTAAGTCGGGAGCCACAAGAATCTGCGCACGTCCCGCGACCTCTGAGGTAATGCCCTTGATACGTGCCGCTTCTGGGCTAATCGCATTATCCATTGCTAGTGGTCCATCAATAATGACATCCGTAATCTGACCCCGATCAGCCATCTTGCATAGCGCAGCGGCCTCTAGGGTACTAGGAATTTTTTCTGTGACTGATTCCACCGCTGACAAAATCGCTACGCGTGGTATACCTAGTCCAAGAGCCACATGCAAATCAGCGGCATTTTGTACGATGTCCACTTTAGTAGCTAGATTAGGACGAATGTTGATTGCAGCATCGGTAATAAACAGCAACTCATCATAACTAGGCACGTCCATGATAAATACATGGCTAACACGACGCTCGGTGCGCAACCCTTTGCCTTCAACTGTCATCACAGCATGCATCAACTCATCTGTATGCAAGCTCCCTTTCATGAGCAACTGTGCCTGCCCCTGCAAAACCTGTAATACAGCGGTTTCAGCAGAAGCATGGCTGTGAGGCGTATCAATAATTTGAATGCCAGACAAATTGAACTGATGAGCATTTGCCACACCCTCAATGCGCGCTTTAGGCCCAACTAAAGTAGGAGTAAATAAACCACGCTGCGCAGCGTCTATAGCGCAACCTAATGACACTTCATCACAAGGATGAGCCACAGCACATACTCGCCGAGGCTGCAACTGCTGCGCGCGCTCAATTAATTTAGCGAAAGAAGTAGAAGTTTGATACACCATGACTCCTTATAAAACGTTAGGTAAGGATTGCGACTGATTACAGTCTAAGACCTGCATCACTACATGGCTATGACCCATATCACTTTACACTAAGTTAAAATAAAAATTGTCGTACTCGCCCCCTTGAAATAACAAAACTCGCCCTTATAATTAGCACTCAGAGGGTGAGAGTGCTAACACTCCCCTATTAACCAAACAAAAAACATGAAATTTTGACCAACTTGTTTTTGAACAGGAGTTCATCTTATGAAATTGCGTCCTTTAGGCGACCGCGTGATCGTCAAGCGTTTGGACAACGAGCGTCAAACCGCTTCCGGTATTGTCATTCCTGAAAGCGCTACCGAAAAACCTGATCAAGGTACTGTTGTAGCGGTTGGCCCAGGCAAACGCGCCGATGACGGCACCGTTCATCCTCTAGACCTCAAAGTTGGCGATAAAGTATTGTTCGGCAAATATGCCGGTCAGAGCGTCAAAGTAGACGGCGAAGAGGTTCTCGTGATTCGCGAAGACGAAGTTCTTGCTGTATTCGAGTAATCCCATCTATCTCCCACATTAACGCTACTGAATAAAGGAATTACATATCATGGCTGCAAAGCAAGTTTATTTTGGTGACGACGCCCGCACCCGTATTGTACGTGGTGTAAACATCCTAGCTAACGCGGTAAAAACCACCATGGGCCCCAAAGGCCGTAACGTGGTGCTAGACCGTGCATTTGGTGCTCCTACTGTAACCAAAGACGGTGTATCCGTTGCCAAGGAAATTGAACTCAAAGACAAGTTTGAAAACATTGGTGCCCAGCTCGTTAAAGAGGTGGCTTCTAAAACCTCTGATAACGCTGGTGACGGTACCACGACAGCTACCGTTCTTGCACAAGCTATTGTCGAAGAAGGGCTAAAATACGTAGCGGCAGGCATCAACCCCATGGACCTCAAACGTGGTATTGATAAAGCCGTAGCCGTAACTGTCGAAGAGCTGCGCAAGCTCTCTCGCCCCTGCGCAACCTCTAAAGAAATCGCACAGGTAGGCTCTATCTCTGCTAACAGCGACGCATCCATTGGTCAGATCATTGCTGACGCCATGGACAAAGTCGGTAAAGAGGGTGTTATTACTGTTGAAGACGGTAAATCCCTAGAGAACGAACTGGATGTCGTAGAAGGGATGCAGTTTGACCGCGGTTACCTCTCCCCCTACTTCATTACCAATACCGAAAAACAGGTTGCTGTACTTGAGAACCCCTACATCTTGATTTTCGATAAGAAAATCAGCAACATCCGCGATCTCTTGCCTATCCTTGAGCAAGTGGCTAAAGAGAGCCGTCCTCTCTTGATCATTGCGGAAGACGTAGAAGGCGAAGCACTCGCTACACTCGTTGTTAACAACATCCGCGGCATCCTCAAAGCCACTGCCGTTAAAGCCCCTGGCTTTGGTGATCGTCGTAAAGCGATGCTAGAAGATATCGCTATCCTCACTAACGGTACCGTTATCTCCGAAGAAACCGGTATGACCCTAGAGAACGCGAATATCTCGCACCTAGGTCAAGCAGTTCGTGTAGAAGTCGGCAAAGAAAACACCACCATCATTGATGGTGCAGGTGACAACGCTTCTATCGAAGCACGTGTAAAACAAATCCGTGCTCAGATCGCTGAAGCCACCTCTGACTACGATCGCGAAAAACTCCAAGAGCGTGTGGCTAAACTCGCTGGTGGTGTGGCAGTGATCCGCGTTGGTGCTGCTACCGAAGTCGAGATGAAAGAGAAAAAAGCACGTGTAGAAGACGCTCTACACGCTACTCGTGCCGCTGTCGAAGAGGGTATCGTTCCTGGTGGTGGTGTAGCACTTATCCGTGCTCGCAAAGCCGTTGCCGCTCTTTCTGCTGACAACATCGACCAAGAGGCCGGTATCAAGCTCGTATTACGCGCTATCGAAGCCCCCTTACGCACTATCGTAAGCAATGCTGGTGAAGAAGCTAGCGTAGTTGTTAACGCTGTTGCGGAAGGTGAAGGTAACTACGGTTACAACGCTTCTACTGGTGAGTACGGTGACCTCGTGGCTCAAGGTGTTCTTGACCCAACCAAAGTCACTCGCACCGCGCTACAAAATGCGGCTTCCGTAGCAAGCTTGCTGCTCACCACTGAAGTCGCTGTAGCTGAAATCCCTGAAGAAAAACCCGAAGCCGGTATGCCTGATATGGGTGGTATGGGCGGTATGGGTGGTATGGGCTTCTAATTGGCTCATGCTTCTCGCGCTGGCTAAGACCAGCGCACCAATGACGCACATTAAGCCTCTGCATTTTTGCAGGGGCTTTTTCGTTCTGCACGTATAATACTCACATTCCTTATTCATGAGTGTGTATGATGACTTTTACCGAACAACTACAAAACGCTTGGGCACAGCAAAATTCCTTGCTCACTCTGGGTTTAGACCCAGATCCTCGGCGCTTTCCCCCACATTTACAACATTCTAAAACAGCAATTTTTGATTTTTGTACAGGGATCGTGGATGCATGTGCTCCGTATGTGAGCGCCTTTAAACCCCAAATCGCCTATTTTGCTTCGTCTCAGGCCGAGTCACAGCTAGAGGCTCTTTGTGCTTATATTAAAGACAAATACCCCACACTACCTATTATTTTAGATGCCAAACGGGGGGACATCGGCTCCACAGCACGCCACTATGCCATCGAGGCTTTTGTGCGATACGGAGCAGATGCCGTTACGGTTAATCCTTATATGGGTACGGATTCCATCGAGCCATATTTTGAGTGGCCAGATAAAGGCGTCATCATTTTGTGTCGCACTTCTAACCCCGGTGGATCGGATTTACAGTTTATGACGCTCGCGGATGGAACTCCGCTTTACTTGCATGTGGCAAAACTTGCCGCAAAAAAATGGAATACGCATGGCCAATGTGGTTTAGTAGTTGGGGCGACTTTCCCCAATGAAATTGCCAAAGTGCGAGAGGTCGTGGGTGATATGCCTTTGCTCGTACCAGGTATCGGTGCCCAAGGCGGTGATATTCCTGCTACCGTCAAAGCTGGGTTAACGGCTCAAGGCACCGGCATGATGATTAACTCTTCCAGAGCCATTTTATATGCCAGCGCCAAAGAGGACTGGCAACAAGCCGCTGCCCAAGTCGCTCAATCTACCCGCGATGCCATCAATGCCGCACGTGCCGCTATTTACTGATCAGAAGAGCCGGGAGCAAAATCGGTAGACGTGGCTAAATGGGGGTTGATTAAATCTAAGGCTTTTTGTAATGCAAACAACACGGCTTGCTGCCGGACTTGATGACGATCTCCCTCAAACACCACAGTCAGTGCGTGGGCGACAACGCCCTCGCCTACGCGCCGAGCGAAACCAAAACAAACCATACCAACCGGCTTACCGGGGGTGGCTCCAGAAGGGCCAGCGATACCAGTGGTTGATAGTGCTATATCCGCCGCGGCGCTCATCCCTAATACCCCTCGAGCCATCTCCATCGCCGTCTGTTCACTGACGGCGCCATATTTATCTAAGGTATCTGGATTGACCCCCAGCTCTTGCTGTTTGGCTTGATTACTGTAAGTGATATAACCCCGATCAAACCACTGACTAGAGCCACTGACTGCTGTTAAAGCCGCCGCTAATAATCCCCCAGTACAAGACTCTGCGGTGGCTACTACTAGCCGATGCTGTAGCAATGCGGTTGCCAACGTCGAAGTTGACTCATCAAACAAGGCTAAATGGTGTGTCATGGTGGCTCCTATAGCCATAACGCGACTAAATAGAGAAATAAAAGACTGTAGCCGGCGGCTAATATATCGTCTAACATCACTCCAAACCCGCCCCCTACTTTTTGATCAAAAAACCGAATGGGTGGAGGTTTGATAATATCAAAGAGCCTAAACGCCCCGAAAGCAAGCCCCTGCATCCACCACGCAGGCGTTGGTAAAAGCCATAAAACCAACCAAAAGGCGACGGCCTCATCCCACACCATCCCCCCATGATCCGATACTCCAAGCTCATCCCCAGAAAGCTGACAAGCCCAAACACCGATGGCAAAAGCCAAGCCCAAAAAGAGCGACATAGCGCCCAAAGGGATAAATTGCAACACGAGTAGCCACACCGCCCATGCCCATAGGGTTCCCCAGGTGCCCGGCGCAGGGTAGATCGCGCCAGACCCCATCCCAAAAGCAATGATTCGCCAAGGTTTAGCGTAAATCCACGCGAGATTTGGCCGTAAAGAAGTGGAAGAAGAGGTCATCATGCAGAAAAATGATCAAAACCGCCCTGAGCGGGTAAGTTCAAGGCTTGTCCCGACGCGTCAACAACGACCAAACCAGGCTCTGGCACCACTGTGCCGATACGCGTCAGCCGGATTTGATGCTGGGCAGCAAGGTCTAACAAATAAGCACGCTCTGTTGGGGGCGCCGTAAAACACAACTCAAAGACATCCCCCCCAGCGAGGACGGCAGCTTGTTGTAATGCCGGCGCTACGCCCCGCAGCGCTGGATGCATGGGTAAGTCTGCCCATGACACCTGCGCACCACAATGACTGGCCGTCAGTATATGGGAAAGATCTTGTAAAAAGCCATCAGAAATATCGATAGCTGCATGAGCATGCCCCAACAAATGGGGCGCAAAAGCATAAGGGGGAAGAGGGCGCTCAAGAGCAGAACGCGTTTGTTCCAAGCGCTCTGCATCCATAGGCAAGCGCTGAGTCAAATAACGCAAGGCCAGATCGGCAGCACCCAATGTGCCGGTGATCCAAATATCATCCCCAGCTCGGGCTAGATCTCGGCGCAAAGCCTGCGTAATAGGAACCTCGCCAAAAATAGTGAGTGTGATGGTTACAGCATAGGGATGACGAGTCGTATCCCCACCTATTAATGGGCAGTTAGACTGTGCTGCTAACGCATGCAGGCCAGAGCTAAATGCTTGCAGCCACTGGGGATCAACCTGCGGTAATGCTAAGGCCAGTACACAACCTTTAGGCTCTGCGCCCATTGCACAAAGATCAGAAAGATTAACCGCTAAGCTTTTGTGTCCCAAATCGTAGGGATCTACATCACTAAAAAAATGCTGCCCTTCGATAAGGGTATCTGTGCTTACCGCCAGCTGATACCCTGGACGTACCGAAAACAGAGCGCAATCATCGCCCACGCCAACATAGCCCTCTGGGGCGGCCCGATGAAAAAATGTCTGGATTACATCGAATTCATTTAAAGCCGCCATAGAAAGACCTCATTAGGAGCGTTTTTGATTTCGACGCGCTTGGTATTTTTTAAATTCGGCGGGACGCACCTGTGCTGCAACCCGATCCAACACCCCATTAACGAACTTAAAGCCATCGGTACCACCAAAGGATTTAGCTAGCTCGACGGCCTCGTTAATGGTTGCGCGGTAAGGGACTTCGGTGTGATGCACCAGCTCATAAGTGGCTAATAGTAATACCGCGTGCTCAATCGGCGATAAGTCGGTTAAATCGCGATCAATAAAAGGCTTGAACTGCTCCTGTAAGGAGGCAGCATCACGCATTACACCAAATAAAATGGTTTTATACCATTCCGTATCACAGGTATCAAAGCCCTTTTCACCACGGATATGGGCATCAATAGAGCCCGATTCTTGCAGACCATCGGCACCACGAATCAACCACGCATAGATGCCCTGCAATGCAAAACCCCGTGCGCGGTGACGAGGTGTACCGCGCAGTTCGTCCTGTTCTTGTTCAACAGAATCAGTTTTCATCGTCAAAATCTTCGTCCTCGTCATCAAATTCTTCGTCGCTAGGCTCAAGCAAAGCCAATAGGTTTGCCATTTCTACAGCTGCACGGGCACAATCACGCCCCTTTTCCTCTACGCGAGCCTGAGCTTGCGCTTCGTTTTCTACAGTAAGAATACCGTTGGCAATGGGCAAGCCTGTGCCAATGGAAACGCGAGCAATCGCCGAAGCGCTTTCATTGCTGACGACCTCAAAGTGATAGGTCTCACCACGCACGACCGCACCAAGAGCAATAAGGGCATCGAACTCGGTGGTTTCAGCCATCTGAATAATCGCTACGCCAATCTCGAGTGCGCCAGGAACTGAAAACACAGTAATGTCCTGAGGATCAACCCCAAGCTTAATGAGCTCGTCTAGGCAAGCTTCTTGCTGCGCTAAGCCAATTTCCTCGTTAAAACGAGCGCGTACAATACCAATATGTAGGCCTTCGCCGTTTAAATCGGGTTCAACAATATAGGGCTTCATGGATAAACTCCAAATAAAATTAAGCAGAGGGCTCGGTCAAGTAGCCCGTTACGGTTAGAGCAAAGCCAGTCATACTTGGCATTTTACGAGGGCGAGCTAACAAACGAGCCTTGCCCACGTTAAGATCGCGTAATATTTGGGCGCCAATTCCGTATGTACGTAAATCGTAGCGATGTGCCGCCGTTTTAGATTCAGTTTGGGGCTGGCCACTACGCAATTGGAATTGTTCGAATATTTTATCCTCTGACCCCTGACAATTTAACATAACAACCACCCCGGATTCTGACTGGGAAATGGTTTTTAAAGCATCAGGAATGCTCCAGCTATGGTCATTGCTGTCTGCGCACAACAGATCCAAAACTGTCGTAGGTTCGTGTACGCGCACTAGGGTTTCTGTATCGGCTTGTATTTTACCGTGAACCAAAGCCAAATGGGGGGCCCCAGATGCCAGGTCTTTGTAACCTATCGCTTGAAACGTTCCCCACGGCGTCGTCATGTCTTGCTCAAACAAGCGCTCGACCATGGATTCATGAGCGCTACGATATTGAATTAAATCAGCAATCGTACCGATTTTTAAATGGTGCTGTTTAGCGAATTCGAGCAGTTGCGGTAGGCGCGCCATGGTGCCATCTGGATTTAAAATCTCACAGATTACCGCTGCCGGTGTCAGCCCCGCCATACGAGTTAAATCACAACCGGCTTCTGTATGCCCGGCACGCACTAAGACCCCGCCATTAACGGCCTTTAGGGGGAAAATATGCCCTGGTTGTACTAAATCAGAGGGGCGCGCATCACGAGCGACCGCCGCTCGTACTGTTTTTGCTCGGTCAGCGGCGGAAATACCAGTCTCCACCCCTTCGGCGGCTTCGATTGACACCGTAAAATTTGTGCCAAATCGTGTACCATTGCGTACGGCCATCAATGGCAAATCCAATTGTTGGCAACGCTCTTCGGTAAGGGTTAGACAAACGAGACCACGCCCATGGGTCACCATAAAGTTAATGGCCTCAGGGGTAACGAATTCGGCCGCCATGACCAAATCGCCCTCGTTTTCACGGTCCTCCTCATCCACCAAAATAACCATACGCCCAGCACGTAGCTCGGCCACAATTTCGGTAATAGGAGAAATATCGGATATATCGTTATTAGGGGTTTCTGTATGCTGACTCATGACTGTCCTGCTTGAATAATTTCCTCTATTTTAGCCCCGTATCATCAATTAGGTACAATTTCTCTTAATTTAATGCTGTGATTTCTTTTTATGTCGTCAACCGACGCTTTATCTATGCAAAATCCTCCCACTACTCCTGAAGGTGGGCGCCGACGTATTCAATCTATTGAAACCGGCCACCGCCTACTAGCCGCTCTGGTTAATGCCGCACGTCCGCTGCCACTGGGTGAGCTTGCCGCCGCAGCTGAAATGAGTTCGGCCAAAGCACACCCTTATCTCGTTAGCTTTATTAATGTTGGACTAGTGCGTCAAGACTTGGTCAGTGGGCACTATGAGTTAGGGCCTTTTGCCATGCAAATGGGGCTAATTAGCTTACAGCACTCAACTCCTTTACGTGTCGCGCAGCCTATCGTGACGGAAGCTGCTGCACGTATTGGGCATACCCTAGCCATCGCTGTGCTGGGCTCGCATGGGCCAACTATCGTGCATTTATCCGAGGCCAGTTATCCCGTCCACGTGAATATGCGAGCCGGCACAGTAATGTCAATGCGCTACACCGCTACGGGGCATGTTTTTGCAGCTTGGCTCGCCCCTAAGGTCACTCAGCATTATTTGCAGCGTGAATACGCCGATACCGCTCTATTGCGCAGTACGCATTTGGATTATGATGAGAGCGATTTTGATCAGCTTATACAAAAAATACGCAAGCAAGGCGCAGCACAAGCTCTGGGTAACCCGTTGCCCGGTATTGATGCCATTTCTGTACCGGTTTTTGATCACTCAGGTAATATTGTCTTGGCACTCACTAGCATCGGTCCGAGTGCCGTTTTTGATGTTAGCCTTGAGGGTCCCATTGCTCATGCCTTATGGCAGTGCGCTCAGCAGATTTCTACCGCCTTAGGCCATACCCCAACCCCATAATCAACAATCAACGTGTTAGAACGAGAAATTAAACTTTTTATTCCAGCGCCACACCGCGCCAACTTGCTGCAATATGTGCAGCAGTTTAGCCAAACTCAATCGATTGAGCTCGCCGCTCAGTATTACGATACGCCTCAACGCTGTTTAGCGCAGCGTTACGCTGCCTTACGTTTACGTCGCGAGGGCCAGCAGTGGGTACAAACGTTAAAAATGCGGGGGACAGACGAACTCAGTCATTTGGAATATAACCACCCTCGCCCTGAGCCCTCCTTGGATTTACAGGTGTACCAAAACACCCCTGCTGCAACCTTGTTTGCCCAACTCGCAGCGCCCTTAGAAATGCGCTATGAAACGCATGTGCAACGTACTCTTATTGAAATCAGGCAGAACCAAACCCTCATCGAAATTGCTTTAGATAACGGTGAAATTCGAGCCAAACAAAATACCCTCCCTATTCATGAAGTCGAGTTCGAACTCAAACAAGGAGAGATGGCAGAGGTATTTGCCTTGGCCGAAGCGTGGTTAGTACGTTTTCATCTTTTGCTCGAATTGCGTACAAAATCCGAGCGTGGTGATGCCCTTTATGAATACGCTATCAAGCATCCGGTGGCCTTAAGCGGGCAAGACGCAGCGCTTGCGCTTGCTGCGCAACCCTATCGGCTACCCTCTGGATTTAAACCCGAAACAATGGATGTGCCTTCGCTCTATTATCAAGGAGCCAGCTTATTCTTGAGCCAAGTCATACGCAACGCGGCTTTTTTGGCGGGTGTGGACGATATGCAAGCGCCCCCGCAACAACAAGCCAGTTACTTAACGTTAATGCGCGTGGGAATGCGTCGCTTACGCTCTTGTCGTCAGCTTTTTAAACCTTGGCTCACCACAGCAGAAGTCGGACTAACACAACAACTACGAAAACACTATAAAGCGTTTGGGCAGTGGCGGGATAAAGATATGCTTTGGCTAGAACTACAGCCAAAGCTTATTGCTGCCGGTTTGCCCGCAGCCAAAAAGCTGGATCGACCCAACAGCAAAACGACCTCAGCCCTAGAGCTAGCCGCAAGTACCCCATACCAAAAGCTTTTACTGCAGCAGCTACGCCATTTCGTATTACAGCAATCCTTATTGGCACCTGCCCAGCAACACCCCGCTGCCTTAGCGATACTCATCCAGCGTCTACAGCAGCTCTGGCAGCGAATCCAGCACCAAAGTCACGACTTTTTGCATCTAAACCCCAGTGCCCAACATGATTTACGCAATCAAATCAAACGATTACGTTATAACCTTGAGCTTTTTGGCTACAGCAATGAGCACCCTTTCTATGCCACGCTAGCTAAAGCCCAAGACCACCTTGGGGATTTGTGTGACGCCTATGTGGCCTATGACTGGTATACACAAAATGCAATGAATAAAGCGCAAAAACAGTTTGCCCAAACCTGGCTTAAGCAAAAAATCCAAAAATCGCTGCGTAAGAGTCAAAACACGTTGGTGCGGCTAGATCACCAACGTGCAACCTTATCCCTAGAGGAACTAATCCCCCAATAGGGCACCTGCAAACTCGCTAGCAACAAAGGGCTGCAAATCATGCATGCCCTCGCCTACCCCAATCCAATACACTGGCACAGGCCGTACGCCGTTACTGCCTGCGGCAACCGCTGCGAGAATACCACCTTTGGCTGTGCCATCCAGCTTGGTCACCACCAAACCAGTTAGGCCAATCGCCGCATCAAAGGCCTTAATCTGAGCCAAGGCATTCTGCCCTGTATTTCCATCAACAACCAATAGACACTCGTGTGGGGAGCCTGGATCCGCTTTAGCAATGGCACGCTTGACCTTTTTTAACTCCTCCATCAGGTGCAGCTGCGTCGGCAAACGCCCTGCCGTATCAACCATCACCACATCCACACCACGTGATTTTCCAGCGGTGACGGCATTAAAAGCGACCGCGCCAGGATTACCCCCCTCTTGGGCAATCACTTGCACTTGATTGCGATTACCCCACTCAACCAACTGTTCACGAGCTGCAGCACGGAATGTATCCCCTGCAGCCAGCAAAACGCTCGCCCCCTGCTGTTGAAAAGCATGGGCCAGTTTTCCGATAGAGGTGGTTTTACCTGCACCGTTGACCCCAGCGATCATAACGACTAAAGGCTTAGCCGCTTGCAACGCAAAGGTTTTTTCTAAAGGTGTTAAATGTCGTGTAAGCGCTTCTTTTAAGGCTTGTTTTACTTGCGCTGCATCGGTCATTTTCTCTTTGCGCACACGTGTACGCAGCTCTGTAAGTAACGCTTCGGTTGCCTCAACCCCAGCATCTGCCATAATAAGGGCCGTTTCGAGCTCCTCAAATAGCTCCTCATCGACTTTAACACCCACAAATAAAGAGGTTAAGCTTTGCCCAGTGCGTGACAACCCTTTGCGTAAGCGTGACAACCACGAGCCTTTTGTGGGTTTGTCTTGGGTAGTTGCCGATACCATGGGTGCCTCTGTGTCCTCTGTATTGAGTAAAGGCGGCTCTGTATTGGCTAGGGGCGGTTCCTCAGACTGTGGTCGCGCGGTTTCCACAAAAATCGAATCGGTTACAGTGAGATCTGCCGTTTGGATCAAATGAGATCGATCCACCACAGGCGGCGCTGGTTCCGGGGTCACCACAGGTGCCTGAACGCTAACTACAGGGCTGGGGCTAGCCACCGGCTCCTGAGCAGCAACCACCGGTTCAGAATCCGTCTGGCTGGTTTCTGGTTGCACTACCACCTGCTTTTCTTGCAGCTCTTGCTCTTTTTTGGCTTTGCGCCTTTTAAAAAAACTAAACATCGCTTTACACTAAACCTAGTTTGTTAATTCACGCACCCAATGGTTAGGCATGAAAAAAAATGCTATTCGAATTGTAGGCGGCCAGTATCGCCGCACCCCTATTACTGTTGTCACCGGCGAGGGCTTACGCCCCACCCCTGACCGTGTCCGCGAAACCCTATTTAACTGGTTACGCTATTTTTGGGCAGATGACTTTTCACAAAAACGCGCATTGGACTTATTTGCCGGCAGCGGAGCACTAGGCTTTGAGGCCGCATCCCATGGGATGGCCTTTGTGCAAATGGTGGAATCCAACCCCAACGCTGTCAAAGCCCTGCGCGCCTTGCGCAACAAGCTTCAGGCGCACCATATACGTATTCATGCTGGCGACGCCATGCATGTGCTTGAGCGCACCGACCACCCGTATGATCTGGTTTTTATCGACCCCCCCTTTCATCAGAATTGGTTCGATAAGATCTGGCCGTTACTTCCGCGTATTTTACGCCCAGATGCGCTCATTTATGTAGAAAGTGAGCAGGCCATTTCAATTCCTCAAAACTTTATTAGTTTACGCCAACAAAAGGCAGGCCATGTACATTTTCAACTACTTCAATTTGCCGAGAGCGCAAAAACAGATAATAATGCGGACAAGTAGATTGGTCGGCGACGTCGCTTGTATCGTACGCGCTGAAATCTTAACCCATTATTGGTAGCCTCTATTACTATGATTACAGCTGTATATCCCGGAACCTTTGACCCGTTAACTCGAGGTCACGAGGATTTAGTTCGTCGTGCCGCCAACCTTTTTGATCATGTGGTGGTGGCCGTAGCACATAGCCCTAACAAACGTCCCTTCTTTTCTGTTGAAGAGCGCGTAGAAATCGCCAAAGAAGTCCTAAGCCATTACTCCAACGTAGAAGTCAAAAGCTTTGGCGGCTTACTCAAAGACTTTGTGCGCGAACAAGAAGCACGAGTGATTGTGCGTGGTTTACGAGCCGTATCGGATTTTGAGTACGAGTTTCAAATGGCGGGCATGAACCGCCACCTTTTACCTGAAGTGGAAACCCTATTCATGACACCATCCGATCAGTATCAGTTTATTTCAGGCACCTTTGTTCGCGAGATTGCACTGCTCGGCGGTGATGTCAGCAAATTCGTATTTCCTTCTGTAGAGCGCTGGTTAACCACTAAAGCCGCTGAACGCCGACTACAGTCTAAGGACTAATTTCGCGTTAAAGCCTAATTCGGTCTACACTATAGTTGTACCTTTTAGGCTTTAACGGTTAAATCATATGGCCTTATATATTACTGAAGAATGCATCAACTGCGACGTGTGTGAGCCCCAGTGCCCTAATACGGCCATCTATATGGGCGAACACATTTATGAAATCAATCCTAATCTTTGTACTGAATGCGTTGGCCACCACGATGAGCCCCAATGCATTGTATTTTGCCCTGTAGAGTGTATTGAGGTCCACCCTGAACATCAGGAAACCCAAGAGCAACTTTTTGCTAAATACCAACGCCTAACCGGCTCGTAGTCTGCCCCTAGGCATGCTGCTGCCCTGGATCTTTTTTATATAAGCGACAAGGGCGTCCTAACACATGCTCAAACCATACCGCCGCCAGCTCACCTTCATCGATAGCAGCACGTGTCTGCCCATGAACATCGGTAGCGATACGGCGTACCTCGTCATCATCCTCGATCACATCCAACATCAGCTCTAAACACAGCATGCCTGGGGCTCTTACCTGGAGCTGACCAAAACGTGTACTGAGCTGTAATTGCGCCAGCCTCGCGCAATCTTGCTCTGACAGAACGTGGCCTTGTGTATCCACCAAAAACCATTGATGATGATAGTGACTGGGCATGGTTAAGGCTGGAGCAAACTGAATCGGTGTCACTAAAGCTAAAGTCGTCATATTATTTTTTCAATAAGTCTTTAATCGTAGTACCTAGCGTTTTAGTAGCCGTATCCGGCACCGCCCCCTCTGACTGAATAGGCTGATCCAATAAGTTCAACAACCCCTGATCAATGGCTTGTTGGACTTCAGGATGCTTGAGCTCCTGCCACTGTAATCGTAATTGAGGACTGAGCCAGCTGCCACTCAGGCGAGCATAGATGGGATGCACACTATACGCTCCCAAATGCTGATAAACATCGGGCAATGTTTTTCTCTTTACATCAAAACGCCAATCCATATCCATTTGCTGATTGACGCTATCCACATAACCTCGCTCAACCTGTGCATTCACCCCAGGGCTTTGCCATTGAAGCTGTGTGATCTGCCCCTGTCCTTGTTGCCACTTCACATCATAGCTAAATACTGTAAATGGTGTACTCAACTGCGGATTTAGCTGGATAGCAGGTGATTGAACCTGACCACTGAACACGTTACGCACGGCCTCATTCGCTTCTTGTAAGTACTGCCAAAAATCCCAACCAAAAGCGCTACCATTTTTTACGTGGACCTGTGAACTGCCGGTCATATTAGCCAAACGTGCTAAGCGCGTTTTCCCGTGGGTGGCGAGCGCCAATTTAATGTCGCCTGTACCACTTAATGCCATTTGCGCACCTATAGACTGAGAAAAGGGCATCATATCAATCTGTTTAAGGTGTGCTTCCATCTTTCCACTTTGTTTCTGATGGCTCCAATTTGCTTTCATATCGAGCTGCCCACTCCATGCTTGAGCAGATAACTTAGCAATGGTGATTTCACGATTTTTCTGCTCTGCCTGCAGCTGGAGCCCTTGTAGGATATAGTTTTTATAATGCAACTGCTCTGCTTGCAGTGTTAGCTCTGTAGCTAAAGCACGCCAGTCAAAGTAATCTGGCAGCATTTTCGCCAATACGGGTTTCACGGCAGGCGCGTCTGGTGCTGGTTTTGCTTGAGCTCGCCACGGATTTAAATCAATCTGTGGAGCTTGTACGTTTAGCTGTAATCGTTCTTGCTCACCATACTGCAATTGCGCTTGGAGCTGAGCCTGTGTATTGGCACTTTGCCACTCTCCCACCACGTGCGCTTGCTGCTGAGCAAATAACCAATCCACCTCACCTGAAAACAAAGCTTGAGCCGGGTTGGGATTTAATGCCTCATTATCCAATAATGTATTTACCATTAATTTAGGGAAAACCAAACGTTGCTCTGTTTGATCCCATTGTGCGGGAGAGCTGACCCCTAGCTTGTAGGCTTGCTGCGCATTTTTGCCAGCCACATCCATGTGGACCTGCCCTACATGCAGCTGCGCTAACGCCCCCCTATAATCTTTAGCTCGTGCAGTCACCCCAAACATCTGTGATCCCTGCGTTTGCTTAAAAGAAAATCCAATCGGTTCACCTTGGACCTGCTCTGGCTCCATAACAAACTTAGGTACGTCTAACGCTAATTCAACCTTGTGCTCGGACTGCCCCCTTTCTACTGGCAATAGCCCTTGTAAGCGCCACTGCAGTTTCTGCGTAGTTAAAAAAGGAAGATGATGCTTAGCATTTAATTGCGCCGCACTCATGGTCATATTTACTTTATCCAGTGCTAAAGTATCTGATCGCCATTTTCCCTGAGTGCTCAGCTCTAGGTTACGAACACGTATGTCTTTTGTGTGGGTTAATAATTCAACACCACCACGTAATGTCGCTGCACTAGCCTCATAAGCTCCCAAATGCCCACTAAGTGCTAAATTCATACGCTGCGCCGAATAACGATACAAATGGGGCTCGAGCTGCACCACAGCTTGCCCTTCAAGTGTCGCATCTGTAATCGGACTTTCTCCTTGGAGTGCACCTTTAAAAATTACATCAAAGGGCTGTCCAAAAGTCATACGCCCCGTATTTAACTCTAAATCCACCACTCGTAGTTGCGTTGCCGAGGGCTCATCAGTGAAATGAATTTCACCATTTTTAAGCTCTAAGCCTGCAATATCGATTTGAAACTCAGCCTGTGAGGCGTCTGGCACCATAGATGTTGATTGTGCCTGAGCCGTAGGAAAAAATGATCGGGACGTATGCTGCGCTACCTCGTTTGGACCTCGCTGTAAAAGATCCATAAAATTGAATTCACCCTGTGCATCGCGATGCAGCCACATCTTTAAACCGCTCACAGCCACGTGATCCACTACCAAACGGTTCCAAAGCAGTGGCCAAACCGCAACCGCAAAACGCGCATGATCCACAGCAGCAAAAGGCTCATCACTTTGCTTATCAGTTAGAGACACTTGTTCTACAGCTAAGCCAATGCGTGGAAAGAGTGACAACTCGATATCACCATCAATACTAAGCTGACGCTGATAGCGATCAAACACCAACTGCTCCACTTTATTTTTATAAGCATTTGGGTCAAAAGTGAGCAAGAAAACGGCTGCCCCCACTAAGGCCACAATTACAAAGACCACTAAAGCAAAGAGTCCTCTTTTAAACCATTTTTTCATTTAGGCCTCTAACCTTAAAAACAGATACTATATAAGCATATAAACGCTTAGGCGATCATATTACGAGAGCGCACGGTACAAGCCCACTCTCTTATGTCAAAAAAATATAACGATATACTATTTATTTCTATTTTATATATAAATAAGCCGTTACGATTAGATTATCTTTCCCTTAACTTAGTCCATAAATTTTTATCATGAAATTTGAAACCTTAGCCATCCATGCGGGTTACCAACCAGACCCTACCACTAAAGCTGTTGCTGTTCCTATCTATCAAACTACCTCTTATGCATTTGATAACACACAGCATGGTGCAGATCTCTTCGACTTAAAAGTACCGGGCAATATTTATACCCGCATTATGAATCCCACCAACGCTGTACTAGAAGAACGCGTGGCAGCACTCGAAGGTGGTGTGGCCGCACTAGCAGTTGCCTCCGGCATGGCGGCTATTACTTATGCTATACAAACCATCGCTCAAGCTGGTGACAACATTGTTTCGGTAAGTAAACTGTATGGTGGCACCTATAATCTATTTGCTCATACTTTGCCGCGCCAAGGCATTGAGGTCAAATTTGCACCCCATGATGATATAGCAGCGCTCGAGGCTTTGATCGATGATAAAACGCGAGCTGTATTTTGTGAAACCATTGGTAACCCATCCGGTAATATCATTGACCTAGAGGCACTGTGTGAGGCCGCACACCGTCATGGGGTACCCGTTATTGTAGACAACACGGTAGCCTCTCCTGCCTTATGTCGTCCTTTTGAATACGGTGCCGATATTGTGGTGCACTCTTTAACCAAATATATGGGAGGCCATGGCACAACAATCGCTGGCGCTGTTGTGGATTCCGGAAAATTTGACTGGGTTAAACACAAAGACCGCTTCCCTATTCTGAACGAGCCCGACCCCTCTTACCACGGCGTGGTATATACCGAAGCCTTTGGTCCGGCTGCCTTTATTGGTCGCTGTCGTGTTGTGCCTTTGCGCAACACTGGCTCGGCGCTTTCCCCATTTAATGCCTTCCAAATTCTACAAGGTATTGAAACCCTAGCCTTACGCATGGAACGTCATACAGAAAACGCCCAGCGTGTTGCCGAGTATTTAGCCAATCACCCACATGTTAGCTGGGTGAACTATGCCGGCTTATCCAGCAACCCTGAACACGCCCTAGCACAAAAATATTTCGGTGGTAAACCAGCCGCTATTTTAAGCTTCGGTATCAAAGGCGGGCGCGAAGCAGGCGCAAAGTTCATTGATGCGCTTTCTCTTATTCTACGTTTGGTAAATATCGGTGATACCAAGTCTCTTGCTTGTCACCCTGCCACCACCACCCACCGTCAGCTTAATGATGAGGAGCTAAAACTTGCGGGTGTAAGTAGTGATATGGTTCGTCTTTCTATTGGTATTGAGCATATCGACGATATTTTGGCTGACTTAGAACAAGCCTTAGCAGCAAGTCAATCTGCCTAAGCGAACCACATATCAGCTAGCAAAAAGCCGCAATTGCGGCTTTTTTTACTTTTTAGCTAACAAAGCTAAAACTGTACTCATCATCTGGCTCATATCCACTTGTCCAGACTCATTGAGAATTTTATTGTTTTGACTAAATAGTTTATCAACTACCACAGGTAATAAACTCGATAAATGGTTTAGTACGGAGTCCTGGCTTAAGCCCGTTTTACTGACCAAGTCAGTCACCATATTATTTCCTAATACCTGCTGTAGCTGCGTTGGCGCAATAGGCAGGTTTTCCCCCTGACTCATCCATGATTGCACCACTGCACCTAAGCCCCCCTGCTTAAAAGCCTCAAGTAGCCCATTTATACCACCAGGATATTGATTTACCGCCTGTAAAAATGCCGGCAGTAATGTCGCTTGCTCTTTTTGTTTGTCCCTAAGCATCACTGATGCAGCATTAGCTAACACACTATTTAATAAGCTCATAACCTTCCTTATCTCAAGATCATCTAATACAAATACTTGTCTTTCTTCAATAAAAAACCACGTTATTTGGGCTTAAATAGCCAATACAATAACAGCACACACCCCATGACCGTAGCTATCAAACCAAACCACGCAAATAACGGTATACCCAGCCATATGGGTCCAAAATCAAATAAACGTGGTGCCAAACCCAGAGCAAATGCCGCCGTTACCAAAGCCACACATAAGCGCACTGCCGCAAGTTCTAAAGACTTAGCCACCTTATCTAAATGACGTAGCTCCATGTCTACGCCGATACGGCCATGACGCAGACGGTGCAGCAGTAAACGTAGCGCACCAGGTGTGTCGGCCGCCAGATCATAAAACTCAGCCGCCAAATAGGTGGCTCGCTCTTTAATAGCATGCACATTGTAATGCTCTCGAATCTGCTCATGGATCATTGGCGTAGCCAATTGCACCAAATCCAAATCCGGGTCGACTCGCCGTAATACCCCATCGGCCGTAATAAACGCTTTAAACAACAAACTTAAATCCGCAGGCAGCGTGATTTTCTGCTGACGCGCTAAAGCCATAAAATCCATTAAAGCCAAGCTAATACGTAATTTGCCTGTACTATGCTGAGCTAAAAAGCGCTCTACCGCCATATCCAACTGCACCGGATCCGCATCATATTGATCTGACCATGCTAACAACATCGAAGCCACACCATCGCCACGCCCCTCGGCAAGGGCTCGGAATAAAATCAGCAACTGGGTTTTACGCCGCTCAGAAAGGTGTCCCACCATCCCAAAATCAATAAAGCCAACACGATTATGTGCCATGGCTAACATATTGCCAGGGTGCGGATCCGCATGAAAAAAACCGTCCTCTAGAATCATTTTCAAGACAGCTAGAGCCCCTCGTTTGGCAAGCAAAGCCGGATCAAGCCCTTTGGCGCGTAGCGCTTGCGCATGGGTAGGATTTTCTCCGCGCATAAAATCTTGTACGAGTAGTCGTTCGTTGGTCCATTGCCAGTAAATTTTAGGGAAAACGATCTCTGGATGCTGGGCAAATGCCGCCGACATTTGCTCACAGTTATGTCCCTCGCGTGCAAAATCCAGCTCGTCTCGCAATGCGCTTGCTACATAACTCACCATTTCCTCGGGCTTAAATCGCGCCCAATCTGGGTTTGTCTGTGCAAGCAAATGAGCCCCATGTGCTAATAAGCGTAAGTCTGCCTCGATGGTGGCGCGTAAGTCTGGACGCCGAACTTTTAATACCACCTCTGTACCATCATGCAGGCGCGCCTGATATACCTGCGCCATGGATGCCGCCGCAATGGGCTCTGTATGAAAATCCACAAAGAGCTCGTGAGGATCCGCCCCAAGATCCTCAATCAGCTGGGGCGAAATCTGCTCCCATGGCACAGCACTCACATGGTTATGTAGTTTCTCTAGTTCTGTTGTCCACTCAGGGCCAAGCAAATCATGTCGCGTTGCTAAAATCTGCCCGAGCTTGACATAAGTAGGCCCCAAAGCCTCGATGGCTTTGCGCAAACGCTCTGGTAGCGAAAGCTCGGCATTGGCTTTATTTGCTGAGCTGGTTTGGTCTCGTGGCAAAAGTTTACGTAAGCCCAACTGACTAACTAGCCCATCAACCCCAAACCCAATCAGTATCCCAGCGACCTCTACAAGCCGCGCTCGGTCTCTAGCGGCAACGATGGCTGTCTCTAACATGGCGCCCCCTTTAGTATGAGCTCCTAAGCATACCGCATTTATACTCGGCTTTAACTGGCGTAAAAAATAAGCAGCCAATCTGGCTGCCCATTTTTTTACTCGTAGTGCTGGTCTAAAATGCTGGCAAATGCTTGCTCTGCTGTCATCCCCCCACGCATTAAAGCACTGATGTCTTCTGCGTAGTACTGAATATCATCCGGTAGCCAGTCTCGATTAGCACGAAAATAGTTGTATTTATCCACCTCTATTTGATCAGGCGCCACGGCCGTTTTTCTAGCGCGAACGCCAGTACTTTTACGTGCACGCGGTGCCGCACTTGGCGGATTTAAAATTGCTTCTTGTACTTGCTCCAATGAAAATTCGGCTGAAAGCTGATCGCTCACATTGCCGTTTTCATTTAAGCTATGCAACAAGTGCTTGCCATCAAAACCCATTTTAAAACCACGGTGATTGATCACCTGATAAATTGGCGTTTTCGCATGGCCAGGAAACTCAAACTGTACCGTTTGGCCGTATGCCTGCATTTTTTCGGCCACTTCGGTTAAATACTCTACTGACAGGGAGGATAGCTCACCGTCCCAACGTTTTGCGCGTCTGGTAGTCAAAATATATACACCCAAAAATCAAATCAAACATCTGCGCTGCGTTACAGCGGCTCACTATTTTACGCGTTAGCACTGATTTTGTTGAGTTTTTTACACGATGACTTTTTATTATTCACTAACCCATAGCCCTTTGGGCTGGATTTTGTTGGCCACAGCACACAATCAGCTCTGTTGGCTGAGTCTAAGTGACTGTGCTTCAACAATAGAACAATCGTTTTTACAACAGTTCCCTCACTACACGGGTAAGAGGCAACGTCTCCCTACCTCTTATCGAGAGGCGCTAGAGGATTATTTTGTCAACGATCGATTACAAAACCTTGCCATTTCACCACAAGGCACAACATGGCAAAAACGGGTTTGGCACGCATTAACCCATATTCCCTGGGGACAGACTTGGACTTATTCTGAGCTTGCTCACTACCTTGGGTCACCACGATCGGTGCGTGCGGTTGCTAGCGCTTGCGCTAAAAACCCAATCGCCCTATTTATTCCCTGCCACCGTGTTATTGCTAAATCAGGTGCCCTACAAGGCTATCGCTGGGGAATAGAGCATAAAGCCTGGCTACTTGAGCACGAAAAAAGGTCGTGCTCAGGGGGCTAAGCACGACCAACATGCCCAAAAGGCATGACTTACAGCGAACCTACAACAAATAAAAAACCTTAATCTGCATCATAATCCAGCGGTTGATAGCTATTCATCTTGCCGATGACACCAGCAAATGCTAGCAAAAAGGCTAAACCACGACGCACTTCGGGCTCGCGTGCCATGCGCACTAAACCCATTAGTGTTGGGGCATCTTTCATGTCAGAAACCTGAGCACTCGCCATGCGTGCGGCATTTCCGGTTGCCCAGGCTGCTCCCATCATGTCTTCGCCCGCTTTAGCGATTTTCTCAATCATATATTCATCGGACATGTCCACGAGATCCGCAGCAACCGATGCTAAGTCCACCAAGCGATTAAGTCGCCCACCTGCAATCAAAGGCTCCAGCTTATTAATCAAATCCTGCAACCCCATCAAGGTGGCATCATCTTGTAATAAGTGATCAACCTGCTGGCTCGCCGACTCAGGGGTGGTTGTTTTTTCATGATCCGTTGTCATTGATTTCTCCTTAGATTAAGCCTCGAGCAACCGCCCAATAAGCACCACGGTTAAAACCCTTGCGCATTAAGCCGCCCAACTTATTCGGGGGCGTGGGCTTCACATCCTCGTGATAGTCATACCATAACGGCATACCGTCCTCTAAGCCCATCTGCGCGATCGCTACCACCCGCCCATCATATTTATCCGAAGTGCGACCAAAGCGAATTTCCGAAGCAATATTATTTACCACTACTGGCGACTGACTATGGCATGAACCACCGGCTTTACTAATGGGTAAGTCCACCGTATCACCCAAAACATACACATTTTCCAAACCAATCACTTGTAAGGTTTCATGGTCTGTGGGTAACCACCCCTCGCCATCGGCCGCTTGAGAAATCCCCGTATCTCGTACCGCTTTTACCGCACGAATCGGCGGTGTCGCCATTAAAATATCGAAGTTTTCTTCTTTACCCTCTTCGGAATACGCTATTTTTTTGTCTGGGTCGACTTTGGCTAAGGTAAACCCACGCTGATGCTTGATGCCTTTTTGCTCAAAAATTGGTGGCAAAATATCGCATGTGTCTTTTTGCATAAACAAGCAATTACGTAATAACTGCGATACCGTGGGATAGGTATAAACAATTTCAATCTGATCCCGCACCCCACGGCGGCGCAATAAGTCATCGAGCATCAATGTGGTTTCAATCGGAGCGATACCACACTGATGGGGCACATTGTGGGTTTTAGGAAAGGTTACGGTAATAAAAATCCGCCCTTTTTCAATGGTTTTTAATTTGTCCGCTAACTGGCGTGCGGGCCCATGCTGATAAAAGTGATCGCCCGCTTCTTTTAAGCCTTCGATACGCTCCGGGGCTGGAATACAACCAGTCGAAATCACCAAATGGTCATAGCCAAATTTTTTACCGCTTTTACATTCCACCTGTTGGCTACTAAAGTCAAAATGTGTGACCTCTTCTACCTGAAAATCAATTTCAGGGCGGAGCAAACTACGTTGGGGTCGGCGTAGCTCATCACGAAAAAAACTATCAAAGGCCACGTACATAAAAGCCGGTTTGTAATAGTGCCAGGGAGAGTTCGATAACAACGTAACTTTGACTTTTCCTGTGCGAATTTCAGGGTACATTTTGGTGACCAAATGATTAGCTGTCATCGTGCCACCAATGCCCCCACCAATAATTAAAATGTGGTGTGCCATCGCTAAACTCCTTAAGTAGAACGAACATTCGTTCTAATGATTGGCCTAAAAAATGCTCTGTTACCAGAGCACCTACACTAAGCTGCGCTCAGCGTGTCCCAAGTATGGCGCCAAAGTTCATCCAGATAATGCAGTAAGGAGTCCGTAATCACATCATCCAAACGCAAACATACTAAACGAATTGCCGCACCATACATGAATGCGCTTGCTACAACCGGATCCATGGGTTTTAGCTCGCCGCTTTCGACGCCCTGCGCCACAAAGCGGCGCATACGTACAAAAGCCGAAGCCGAACAGATGGATTTTTCTCCGGGTAGAAATTCCTGATGTCGAGCATGAATAATAAAAGCCATCGCATCGGGCTCGGCTTCGGTCAGCTCAAACAACATATGAATCACTGCTTTACAGCGTGCTTGAGCCTCTGTGTGTTGTTGCTCGATATGGTCAAGCAAATCGTCCATGCGTGCTAACAGATGTTGGTATAGCGCATGCGCAATACCGGTTTTGTCTTTAAAGTGGTGATAGGTAAAACCAACCGACACCCCGCCCGCTGCAACAATTTCCTGCACAGAAGTGTTGAAATAACCTTTTTGGCTAAAAAGCCGTAACGCGGCGCGCAATACCGAGGCATGACGCGAACCCATATCGGGAAACAATCTACAGGTGGATTCAAGCATAATCAATAATAGAACGAGGATTCGTTCTAGAGCAATGGTTTAGGTATAAAACTAGCGATAACCCTTAGAGCCGATATTTTAAAACCGACTCGTTGGCACGCCATAACAATACGTGCTTTAAAAGCGATTATAAAAATAAAGTAAAAAACATTGCGATAAAACAACGACCAAGTACAAAACCCCTTGATTTTTTCACAGAGAAAAGGAAACAGTTCCCAAAATGGGGACTTACCCCTATAATAGAGCAATTATTATCAACTCAAGAGGTTAAATCGTGGATACAGACGAATGTAGTCGATCTAACATCGCGCGTATCGCTTAATCAGGATTTCAGCCCTCTTGCTGCGTCCTGTTTAGGCAGGATGTAGACCAATCATCTTCCGTTCTGGAATTTGCTTTTCTCCTATATCTCCTTTTTGCATCGTGTAGCCTAGCACTAAGTGATGCGCGCATTATGTTTTGATTCTTTCTTTACCGGAGATCAACATGCGCTTCACCCAATTTTTGCGCCGGCTAGGTGGACGAGTTTCTTCTCGTGCCTACAACCCGCGCTATCGCCTCACGATTGTGGGCTCAAGCAACAGCTTACAGAGCATTAAACAACCCCTATACCAGGACTTACGGTCCATAGGGGCATCGATCACGCGTGCCCAAAGCGCCTTGCTGCACGAAGGCCAACATGCGTGTACAGAATTAACCATTCACTGCACCGCTGATCGCCCCTTAGTCTTAAACCGCCTTGCCCTCAAACTGGGGCAAAAAGACGGTATTCGTCGCGTACACGTCGAAGGTCACTAACAATATTGCATGCTCAGTATGCCTTAAAGGAGGCAGGGGCTGTTGCACCCTTTATCTGCAACACCATTTGTAATTTAGGAGAATATCATGCGTTTTTTTACTAAAAAAATGGCAGATGCCAAAATGCGGCACCGTTTATCCATTCGCTGCCACAGCGAACAGTTTGACGCCTTGCGCGATATTGTACGCGCTACTGGCTATGACTATGGCTTGTTATTACGGGCTTGGCAGCAACAGATTTTACGCCAAGGGCGCGATCACTCTGAGCTGAACTTCAGCGTCGAGTTTGATGCCCACGCCGATCAGTCCACCGCATTTTTACAAAAATTAGTCCAGCGTACAGCAGACATGGATGTACAAAGCATTGGCTTAGAAATTCTACAACACGCCGCCAAGCCAATGGCACGTCCCAAACTTAACGACACCCCTGTACGCCAGCGACTACGTGCTATTACCCGACCTCGCTATCAAACGCCACAACCCCACCAGCCTTTATGGGGCATGTTGGCTGACCGTTACGATCAATACTAAGGAGCCCCCATATGGACGATGAACCGACGGGAAGGTTAACTCCCACTTTTTTATCAATTCCTGACTCCTGCGCCACCTAGGGCAAATCACTTTGCTCTAAGGCGTAGTGAGTCCTTATGAGCAAAATCATGTTGAAACACCCTTTTTTTCCTCTTTTTACTACCGTTATTCTGTCTTCTCTCACCCTACCTGTTGCTGCAGAGAGCGCTTTACAGCTCTATGGCACGCTCGATACGGGCATTAGCTACACCAAACAAAGCGGTGAGGCTCGTCACCGTGGCTTAATTAACGGAGGGCAAACCGATTCGATTTGGGGACTGCAAGGCAGTGAAGATTTAGGTAATGGCGCCCACGCCCTGTTCCAATTAGAAAGCAGCATTGACCTACTTAGTGGTCAGCTCGAAGAAGATGCACTATTTGATCAAAGTGCTCGCCTTGGCTTACAACATGAGGGTTGGGGGACACTGTACTTAGGACGCCAAAACCCCGCCTCACAACAATTTAACGAAGAAGTTGAACTCGCGGGCTGGAAAGACTTTGGCTTAGGCGCACTGATGCGTAATAGCGATAACTACCAACAAAATCAAAGCATCCAGTACTACACACCCTCCTGGGCAGGCTGGCAAGCCGGTTTGGGCTACCAAGCCGCCGACTGGGACAAATCCTCACTGACGGATCAACCTGAGCGTTTTAATGGTGCTCTACGCTTTGAGGGCGAGAATTTGTACGCGGCCATCAGCTATGATCAGCACTTACAGTCTCGTCACCCCTACACCCCAAAACACGCCAAAGCCTTACAAGTCAGTGCTAAATACGACTTTGATGCTTTTACACTTGCTGCGGCTTGGGCAAGGCAAAAAAATGGCTTTGTTGGCTTAAATGGGGGCGAGCAAGCCGCAGAATACTGGGAGGTTGACGCATTAGAAGGCTATGGCGCACCTGAGTTTTTGCAAGGTGGTAAAGTAGATAGCGTTTTTGTCGGTGCCGCCCTGTCATTGGGCCAAGGGGAGCTTATTGCACAATGGAGTCTTGCTAAACCTAACTGGCACTGGGAGGAAACCCAGAAAAAAGCCCGCAAAGTCCAAGTGTATTCCTTAGGCTATGTCTATGATTTATCAGCCCGCACCCAACTCTATGCTTTTGGTGCTTACGGTAAAAACTACCACTTGGAGCAGGTTTTTGATGCCTCAAATAGCAGCAGTCGTCGTGCTGCGATTGGGCTCACACATCATTTCTAAGATTTAGGAATGACGTTTTGAGCATGCTGGCTCACTGCAGCGATGGGAAGATCATACAGTTGAGCAAGTGTGGTTAAGGTCAGGGTGTTGGCAGTATCTCCGGCTGCCATCACCTGGCCTTTTTTCAATAACAAGACCTGATCCGCAACCCGATAAGCATGCTCAGGCTGATGCGTACATAAAAATATCGCTAACCCTTGCTCGCGTAAGACTTGTATTTGTTCTAAGACTCGGATTTGATTACCAAAGTCTAAGCTGGCCGTAGGCTCATCCAAAATCAGTGCTTGAGGCTCTTGCACCAATGCCCGCGCCAGCAGCACTAACTGCTGCTCGCCCCCGCTTAGCTGCAAGAACAAGCGCGATGCTAAGTGCTCAATACCAAGACGCGCTAAACACTGCAAAGCCAAATCACGATCCTTGGCTGAAGGACTCGCAAACAGGCCAATATAAGCACTGCGCCCCATCATTACGATATCCAATACAGCAAAGGCAAAAATGCTTTGTGTTTGTTGGGGAACATAGGCAATGTGTTGCGCCAACTCTCGCTTAGACCAGTGCGCTAAAGGGCGACCGAGTATATGAATCTGTCCGGCCAAAGCAGGTTGTAATCCCAATAAGGTTTTAAATAGGGTGGATTTTCCACTCCCATTTGGGCCGAGCACACACAGCGTTTGACCGGCTCGCAAGCTAAAATCAATGGATGAGCCGATGGTTTTTGTACCATAGCCAATAGCCAACTGCTGAGCTTGCATAATGACCGTACTAGCCACGACGCGGCCCTTTTAAAAGCAAATATAAAAAAAAGGGCGCCCCAATTAATGCCGTCAACACGCCTAAAGGCAGCTCCATTTGTGCTCCATTGCGCGCCACATTATCAGTAATCACCAAAAAGCTGGCCCCCATCAGCAAAGAAGTCGGAAGCAAGCGCGAAAACTCCGGGCCAACCAAAAGCCGTGCCATATGAGGTATAACCAAACCAACCCAACCGATCATGCCAGTAAATGAGACTGAGGCCGCCGTCATCAAGGTTGCACAAACGATTAAGCAGAACCGCAAACGCCCTGTATTAACCCCTAACGACTGTGCTTCGGTATCACTTAAGCTAAGCAAATTAATACGCCAGCGCAATAAAAATAAAGGCAACAGACCCACCGTCATAAATGGCAGCGCCCAGCCAAGCTCACGCCAGCTTACCGCATTTAGCCCGCCTAATAACCAAAATGTAATCGTGGGCAGCTGGGTATAGGGATCCGCTAAAATTTTAATCAGTGAAATCCCCGCGCCAAGTAGTGTGCCAACGGCCACACCGGCTAGCACAAGCACCAATACGGGATCGTAGCGACGACTACCTAGGGCAATAGCCGACACCAACCCCACTGCCACCATGCCCCCGGCAAAAGCAAAAAGCTGAACCCCTGCTAAGGGTAAGGCCAGATAAATAGCACACACAGCCCCCAAACCAGCCCCAGCAGATACCCCCAGAATATCCGGCGAGACCAATGGGTTGCGGAACATGGCTTGATACGTGGCTCCAGCTCCGGCTAAGGCCGCCCCCACTACGATCCCCGCGACCAAACGTGGCATACGTAAATTCCACACGACGAGATCAGCGGGGGTATTGGTTTGTCCTAAGGTATAAAGGCTTTGTAGTACCTGATGGAGTTGGAGCGGGTATTTGCCTAAGGTTAGGCTCGCTAACAAGGCCAACACAAACACCAAGCCTAAAACACTATTGAGCCAAAGCCATCGTGCTTCAAACAACCGCTTCCCCTACGCAAAGTCTACCGGGCTGGTGATTAGCGCCTGCAATGCCTCTATCCCAGGATCAAAGGCAAAATACAAAATAAAGAGATGACGTAACTGTTCAACCATTCGCTTTTGCTCTACACCATAGAGCCACCCCGATAACCAAAGCGCTCCAAATAAACGGTTAATGCTTGGGGGAACATCCAACCAACCAAAAGGAACCGTCGGCACAAACACCACTTTTTTATTTTTTACCGCTGGAATATCCTGCCACAAGGGATTTTGATAAACATCGCGATAAAACGCGACATCTTGTGTCAGGATCACATCGGGATTCCACACTAAAACCTGCTCCATGGACACCCGAACTAACTGCTCTCCTTCCATTGTGCCCGCTACATTTTCTGCGCCCACCAAACGTATAACTTCGCTATGAGTCGACTGCCCTGCCCCTGTTTCTAAACCATCTGCAGAGCGCGCCAAATACATTGACGGCATATCGCCTTTATACGCCGATTTTTTCGCTGCGATATCATCTAAAATCTCTTGCGCGGCGTTTGCGAGCTGTTGCCCATGGCGCTGATGGCCAAGTACCGTACCTAACACCCGCAACTGCTCTGGTGTGTCCTCGATTCGACCCTCGACCAAAATATAAGGAATACCGGTTTGCTCGGAAAACTGCTGCGCCAAGGAAAGATAATGCGCATTCACATCGCCCACATCGACAATAACATCTGGCTTTAACGCCAAAAGTTGCTCTGTCGAAATCGTGCTGCCTCGACCCGCAAGACGCCCGACCACCGGTAGTTGTCGACTATGCTCACTGAGCCAAGGCAAAGCATTTTCTGGTAACGCAAAAGGCCAGCCCAATAATTGCTTCGGCGTTAAGCTATTTAACATCACTCCAGCAGGGGCTCCTGCCGCAAAAACACGTTTGATTTCCACTGGCTCTGGCAGGGTGCCAAATACGTGGAAAAGAGGTGAAGTGACATTAGGCACAGTTTGTGAAAATACCACAGGGGGCAACACGCCCCCTGTTAATAACATCGTGCTGCCTAATGCTTTTAATAAAGCACGGCGATTCATGATTAACCCTTTAAAAACGATAAGTTACCCCACCAAACCAAACACGGCCTGGCATAGGATAGCCTTCTTTGTACTCATAATTTTTGTCACCTAGATTACGCACACCCGCTTCAAAAGACAAGTCATGACGTGGTGTCCATACACCCTTTAGACCAAATGTAACAAAACCAGCCGTTTGTGTGTAATGGTCTTGCTTGTTTTTCGTGTATGAGTAGTAACGCCCACTTTCGGCATCCATCGAAGCAATCACATTCCACTGCTCTGCCGGACTCCAGTTCACATAGGCAAAAGCCTTATGCTTAGGAATGTCACGGATACGACGCTCAGGATCACTTTGATTCTTATTATGTAAATAAGTGTAGTTAACCCCTGCTGCTAAAGTAGGGCTAAATCGCTGTTCTAGGCCCAGCTCCACACCATGACGGCGCACCTTACCTACGTTTTGCGCCTGATCACAGAAGCCCGTTACTTTATGGGTAGGACATAGGTTAGATTCGAAGGTGACCGTATCAATCATATCGCGCACCTGACTATAGAACAGAGTAGCATCCACTTTTGCTCCAGCCCACGGTTCGCTGCGCGCGCCAATTTCAAAGTGACGGGCATTTTCACTTTTCAGATCAGGACTTGGTAATGCTCGACCCATCCGCGCAGAATAACGATCTTTAATGGTGGGGAAACGGGTTTTATAGGCTGCACTCGCGTATAGCTCCGTGCTATCGGTGATATCATGCATGACCTCAATCAAACCATTGGTGGCATTGCCGCTGCCTTTTTCCCAAACTCCCGCATCAAGGCTTTTACGGCGTTCATGACTTAAGCCCACACGCATGCGCCATGTATCAGTTAGCGTGATCAGATCCTCTGCCGCAACAGAGAAAGTACGATCTTTATAGCTAATATCCCCGTCCTTATGTTTATCGTGCTTATAGTGCACCGCTAAATGCAGCTCATGATTGCGGATAGCACGACTCACTAGCTCCACCGCCCCCCCATACGTATTGTCTTTATACGCACTGGTAGGATCGTGTTTGCTGTAGCTACTATCGGTGTACATATCAAGACCGTTTTTGTATTCGTCATGATACACACGGAACTTCAGATCGTGATCAGCGCCAAGCGCGGTATTACTAATAAAATACACGCTTTCTTTATCCCAGTACGGCCAGCGCCAATAACGCGGCTTGTCGCCATGCTGCCCCGCATAGATGGGTTGATCTTTTTGCCCTTTTTGGAGGCTATACCCTAATGCATACTCATCCGTCGCATTGGGGGTTAAACCCACTTTGAACGACGCACGTTTATCACGACGAAACGCATTTTCACGATAACTGCCTGTATCCGTTGGTGTTTTTTTACCATCCGTAAAACCGCGGCCTAAGGGAAATTTATCGGCCTCTAACCAAGATAACCCCCCTTGGAAATACCACAACCCTTGATTTGAGCCAAAGTTAATCGCCGCTAGACGCTCATTACCGGTAGCATAACCAAATCGTACATCCCCCTCGAACACTTCCGTAGGCTTACGTGTGACTAAGTTTACCGCTCCCCCCAATGTATTAGGACCATAAAGTAAGGAAGCGGCACCTTTGGCTACTCGAATTTCTGATAAATCAAACGTCGTAAAACGATCTAAATCCACATTACCATCATAAGGCACATACTGAGGAATACCATCTAAAAAGATAGGCACCTGACGCGAATCAAAACCTCGCACGGATAGCGTCGTCTCATTGCGCGCCCCTCCCTTGCTGATGCTCACACCAGGCTGTGTGTTCAGCGCAGCTCCCACATCATACAAATTGAACTCACGCATTTGCTCTTGGCTAATGGCGGTCTCACCGATTAGCTCTGTGGTGCTAATATCCCCGCGTACCACAACCCCTCCTAACTCAAACACGGAACTAGCATGGGCTACACCGGCCATCAATAAAGCCGCTGTTACGGTATTCACTACAAAAACCCCCGGTACAGCAGACACGGGAACCAAACAGGAAGATCGTTTTTTGCCATAAATTTACTATCTATATGTAGGTATATATATAAAATGAAGCCGCAGCATGCAGCAAGCACACTGCGGCCCAAACCCCTGATCAACAGGGGCACCTATAGCGAGACGGTATAACTCGCTACTGGCGCACACCGCTATATTATTACATATATAACGCAATGAAATAAAATAACAACAGCAATACAACAGTTAGCGTTATCCTCTTATCTTTATTTGCTTTACGGAATTTTATTTATGGTGGATGTCATCTTCCCTTTTATCGGGGGAGTGGGGTTGTTTTTAGTCGGAATGATGCTGCTTTCTAAAGGCTTGGTTGCATTTGCAGGTCAGACCTTACGTAAAGCATTGATGCGATTTACGGGAACACCACTCAAAGCATTTTGTTCTGGTGCCGTTCTTACAGCCATGATGCAGTCCTCAACGGCGACTACCGTCACACTAATTGGCTTTGTGAGTGCTGGGCTGATTTCTTTTAGTCATGCTATTGGCGTAGTGATGGGGGCCAGCCTTGGAAATACCGCAGCAGGTTGGCTCGTGTCAGGAGTCGCGTTAAAAATTAATCTTAGCTTCTATACCATGCCGCTCATTGGTATTGGTGCTCTCCTTAAACTGCTTGCTCGCGGGCGCGCAGCCGATTTTGGTATGGCGATTGCTGGCTTTGGGATTTTATTTCTCGGCTTACGCACTCTGCAAGATGCGATGACTGGACTCACTGGGCATTTTGATCTAGCGACTCTCCCCGTCGGGGGGCTAGGTGCGCATCTTATTATTATGCTGATTGGTTTTGCCCTAACCACCTTATTACAATCCTCCACAGCAGCGATTGCCACCACCCTTACCGCGGTCCATACCGGAGCCATCAGCTTAGATCAGGCTGGAGCCGTTATCGTGGGCGCAGCCATTGGCACTACCGTTACCAGCGCCTTAGTCAGTATTGGCGCAAGTACGGCGGCTAAACGAACCGCCTTAGCGCATATTCTTTTTAATGTGGTGGTGGGGCTTATTGCTCTGGTATTGCTGCCGGGCTATTTATATCTATTAACCCAAATTGCCCGCTGGCTAGGCACCCAGCCGGGCGCGATTAGCTTAGCGGCCTTCCATACCCTATTTATTTTAATTGGCTCTGCTTTATTTCTCCCCTTTACCGAGGCATTTGCTCGTCTTGTTGAACGACTTTTGCCGGAAAAAGCCAATGATCTTACCCCCCATTTGGATAGCACCCTGCTAAGCGTACCGGATATTGCACTAGAAGCCGCCCAACGCACCATTGAGGATTTAGCGCATCGTCTGCTAACGTATCATCGCCTACTCATCACCAATCAGCCCCACCCAAAAAGCTTGGCATTGCAACAGCATATGCAAGCCTTAGAGTCTGTCTTTGATTTTGTGACGCGCATCCACGTTGATAGCGACGACCAACGCTTAAATGCCATGCAGGTGGCACAGCTGCACGCTATTGACCACCTATTACGTCTGGCATCCCGTCAACTCTATTTTATTGAAGATGGCCATGAAATGAATCAGCGTGCTTTTGCACAAGCTATCGAACACAGCTTAGAGCAATTACGCCTAATTGAGTCAGGCTTAACACACAATACCCCTGACCAATGGGTCAAAAAACTTAAAATAGAAGCCAAAGCTTTAAAAGAGCTTTCTGTAGAAACCAGAAAAGCACTATTACAGCAGCCAGGACAGACAACCTCAAACCGCGACATTTTAATTGAAACCGATAGTTATCGCTGGCTTGAACGCAACGGACACCATATTTGGCGTCTTGGGTACTACCTTGACCAATCACGCCAAGCTCAGCCCGATCAATAAGGATCACTACTCATAAACCGCAATAGCCTATTTATAAAAAGCCTTAGATAATACACAACAAAACCTCCGTTTTATCTAAGGCTATTATGATTACTTTATCGCACTGTATTGATTTAGATCGCCGCGACGAGCTCGCCCCTTTGCGTGAGCAGTTTTCCCTACCAGAAAATACTATTTATTTAGACGGTAACTCGTTAGGTGCCCAACCCAAAGCCGCATTAAAACGCGCACAACAGATTATCGAGCACGAGTGGGGCACAGACCTAATCCAAAGCTGGAATAAAGCGGGATGGTTTCAGCGCCCACTTACACTAGGCAATGAGCTCGCTCCACTGATCGGTGCCGCTCAAGACGAAGTCGCCATTACGGACTCCACCTCGGTCAACCTGTTTAAAGCCGTAGCGGCGGCCCTCCATATCCAAAAACAAAACCCTGCCACTGCTGCCAAACGGGTGATTGTCACGGAGCGCAGTAATTTTCCTACCGATATTTATATCCTTGAGGGCATTAACCACTTTCTGGGCCAGTCGTATGAGATTCGTCTCGTCGATAGCCCGGAAGCACTCTACCAAGCCATTGATGCCGATGTCGCCGTCGTCTTACTAACACATGTGAATTATCGCACGGGCTACATGCTTGATATGCCCGCGCTAACCGCGCACGCCCATCAACATCAAGCCCTCATCATCTGGGATTTATGTCATTCCGCTGGCGCGGTTCCTGTGGATCTTCACGCCGCTCATGCGGATTTTGCGGTAGGCTGTACGTACAAATACCTGAATGCTGGCCCAGGTGCTCCCGCGTTTATCTGGGTTCCCAAAAAGCATCAAGCGCAATTTTTACAGCCGCTCACCGGCTGGTGGGCGCATCGTTCTCCTTTTGCCATGCAACCTAGTTTTGCTGCTGCCGGCGATATACGCGGTGCGCTTTGCGGTACTCAGCCTATGATTTCCTTATCTTTAGTCGCCTGCGGTCTCGATGTTTTCAAACAAACCACCATGGAAAAAATTCGCGCTAAATCACTGGCGCTTAGTGATTTGTTTATTCAGCTCCTTGAGCAATATTGCGGGTCGCATCCTTTGCAATTAGAAACCCCCTTAGAACACGAGCGCCGCGGCAGTCAGATCAGTATCGCCCATCCACATGGCTATGCCGTTATGCAAGCACTGATTGCCCGTGGTGTCATTGGCGACTACCGTGAGCCCCATATTATGCGCTTTGGATTTACCCCTTTATACACGTCTTATCAGGACGTGTGGAAAGCCGTACACATCCTCGCCGATATCTTGGATCACAAAAAATACGATGCCAACCTAGAAAAAAATGCCGTGACTTGATCACAATCTGCACATACACTGCCCCCCATTTAAATGGATCTTACGAACGGGCTCCCTTTTTTGATGGTACTCAGACTTTTGTATTGGGGTTTATTACCCTCGATTACAGCGAGATCAGCAACATGAATAGAAAAATCTGGGATATTTCACCACCTATCCATAGCCAAAGCCCCGTTTTCCCCGGTGATGCCCCCTATCAGCAAACATGGACTTGGCAGCTCAGTGATACCTGTCCAGTCAATGTCAGTACGCTGCGCTTATCTCCGCATGTGGGGGCGCATGCCGATGCCCCCCTGCATTACAAAGCCGGAGCAGCCAGTGCCGGCATGATGGATCTACACCCTTTTTTAGGGCCATGTCGTGTGTTGCATGTCATTGGTTGTACGGGCTTAATTCAACCTCATCATATTGAACATGCGCTTTTATATGCGCCCCCACGGATTTTAGTGCGTACCTATAAAGACCAAGTGCCCCACGTCTGGGAAGATTCGTTTGCCGCCTTTGCGCCCGAAACCATTGACTTGCTCCATGCCCATGGCATTCGTCTTATTGGTATTGATACTCCGAGCATCGACCCGGCTAGCAGCAAAAGCTTAGATAGCCACAAGCGTATTTTGTCTTATGATATGCGTGTACTAGAAAATCTTGATTTGTGCGCTGTCGATGCAGGGGACTATGAACTCATTGCTTTGCCTCTTAAACTCATGGAAGCGGACGCCAGCCCCGTTCGCGCCGTATTACGTGCTTTATAAATAAACATGATGACCAATGCTCAAAACCCAGAAGAGATTGTAAAAGCCGAAGGCGCTCAATTAGATTTTTCTAACGATATGACCTATGGCAGCTACCTAGATTTAGATGCCATTCTCAATGCGCAGCACCCTTTATCCCCTGACCACAATGAAATGCTGTTTATTATTCAGCATCAAACCAGTGAGCTCTGGATGAAGCTGATGCTGCACGAAATGCGAGCCGCTTTAATGCATTTACAACAAGATCAATTACATACTGTATTTAAAATGCTGGCGCGTGTAAGCCGGATTATGGAGCAGCTAGTCCACGCATGGACTGTGCTATCAACCATGACCCCACCCGAATACAGTGCTTTACGTCCCTATCTGGCGCGCTCTAGTGGTTTTCAAAGCTATCAATATCGTCAAATTGAGTTTTTACTAGGCAATAAAAACGCCGCCATGCTTAAGCCACATGCACACCGAGCCGATATTCTACAAGCGGTACAACATGTTTATGAAGCCCCATCACTGTATGACGAAGCGCTACGCTTTATGGCACGCCAAGGACTACCTGTTCCTGCCGCTTATCTGGATCGCGACTGGACGCAACCCTATCAGGCCAATGCCGATGTTCAATCCGCTTGGCTGATCGCCTATCAAAATCCAGAGCAATACTGGGATGTCTATCAGCTTGGAGAAAAGCTTACGGATATTGAAGATGCTTTTCGCCAATGGCGTTTTAGGCATCTTACTACCGTAGAGCGGGTCATCGGCTTTAAGCGTGGTACAGGCGGCACCTCGGGCGTAGACTATTTACGCAAAATGCTTGATGTGGTGCTTTTTCCTGAGCTTTGGCGCCTACGTACTGAGCTTTAGGCTTTGCCCTCTAGGCTATCCCATAAGGCTGGAGCTTTATTGCTTTCGGCCAGTTTATCCAGATAGGCTCGGTGAGCAGCTTGGTCTTGTTCTGTTGCATATAAAATAGGCAAACGGCTGGCATCAAATCGTGCTAAGCCGCTTTGGTCTTTTTGGTTATCATCGTGGCGATCAAAGCTCATCAATAGGCTTTCTTGCCCACGTGTCATCGCTAACCAAACGTCGGCTAATAGCTCCGAGTCCAGTAACGCCCCGTGTAAGACTCGATGCTCATTAGAAATCCCGTAGCGATCACAAAGCGCATCTAGGTTATTACGCTTTCCTGGGTGAAGCTCGCGCGCATAGACTAATGAGTCTGTGATTTTTCCGCAAAAACTACTAAAAGGGGCATAACCAAAGCGCGTAAACTCTGCATCCAAAAACTTGGTATCAAAAGGCGCGTTATGAATAATCACCTCTGCACCTTTAACAAAAGCAATAATCTCATCAATAACCTGCTCAACAGGTGGGTACTGCGCTAGAAACTCTGTTGTTAAACCATGCACTGCGAGCGCCTCGGGGTCTGAGTCGCGTCCTGGGTTCACATATAAATGTAAATGATTACCTGTTAGCTGACGATTTGCTATCTCTACCCCGGCAATTTCCACTAATCGATGCCCATCATCAGGATCCAAACCTGTGGTTTCTGTATCTAGAACAATTTGTCGCATTTTTAACTTCTCTGTTTAAGCACGTCGCTTGGGTGCTTTAGCCGCAATCAACGTATAGGCAGCCGGCACCACAAACAAGGTTAACACGGTGCCAAAGGTTAGCCCCCCCACCAAAACCCAGCCAATTTGCTGTCGGCTTTCTGCGCCTGCACCGGTAGCATAGGCTAATGGCAGCACGCCCAGCACCATTGCTCCTGTTGTCATTAAAATCGGGCGCAAGCGCATTTCACAAGCCCGCACTACGGCTTGATAAAGCCCCACGCCCTCAGCCCGTAGCTGGGTAGCAAACTCCACAATCAAAATCCCATGTTTAGTAATTAGCCCCACCAAGGTAATCAAACCAATTTGACTATAAATAGACAAAGTACCACCGCTTAACCATAATGCAAATAACGCACCGGTCATCGATAGAGGAACGGAGAGCATAATAATAAAAGGATTACGCCAGCTTTCAAATTGGGCCGCAAGCACCAAATAAATAAATACCAAGGCCATAGCAAATACAAAGTACATGCTTCCCGAGGCATCCCTAAATTCACGCGACTGTCCATCTAAATCAGTTTGTGCAGTCTCAGGCAATGTGGTTGCCGCTACATTTTGCATATGGGTTAAAACTTCTCCTAAGGCATAACCCGGCGCCACTGAGGCTTGCACAATCACGGCACGTAATCGATTAAAGTGGTTTAATGACTGAGGCGAGACGCTTTCATGGATCGTTAAAAAACCGCCAAGCGGAAGCATTTCCCCCGCTTGATTACGCACATAAATATCTAAAATATCCGCCGGATTAGCTCGATGCGATTTATCCACCTGCACAATCACATCATACTGCTCACCATCGTCCTCAAACCGCGTAACTTGGCGCCCGCCTAACAGCGACTCAAGCGTACGCCCTACTGTTGCCACGTCCACGCCCGCATCGGCTAACTTATCACGATCTAGCTCCACCCGTAATTCTGGCGTATTTAAACGTAAATCCGTATCAATATTTTGTAAGCCAGGATAGTCCTCTAGGGCGGCAATAAAACGCGCTACGATTTGAGCCAATTCAGGATAAGGCACCTGACTCATGATCACAAACTCAACCGGTTTTGACGTGGCGCGCTGGCCAAAAGAAGGCGGATTCGTGGGAAAAGCACGCACCCCTGGCAAAGCAGAGAACTTTGGCTGTAGTGCTCGCGCAATTTCTTGCTGACTACGATGCCGTTCTTCCCAAGGCTTTAAGCGTAAGATCGCAAACGAGTCCGTGACCGTCGGAAAACCAATCACCGCTTGATACCCCGAGGTTTCTGGTAGCTGCGCATAAAACTGCTCCACCTGCTTCACGCTCTCTAGGGTATAAGCTAATGTGGCGCCTTCGGGTGCATTGACCATGCCAAATATAACGCCGCGATCTTCGATAGGAGCAAGCTCGCTTTTGATCAGACTAAATAACACCCCACTGCCCAGCGCCACCCCCACCCCCAGCCAAAGCACCACAGCGCGATATCGCAATGCCCGCAGCAAGGTTTTTCTATAAAAACGTGTCAATGCATTCAAACCATGCTCAATACGCGAGTACCATTTACCGGGTCGCTGCTGCGGCCGTAACAATACTGCGCACATCATCGGAGTGAGAGTCAGCGCAACAAAACCAGATACCAACACCGCCCCCGCCAACGTCAAGGCAAACTCAATAAACAAGCGCCCCGTTCTGCCTGTGGCAAAAGCCAATGGTGCAAAGACCGTCACCAACGTTAAGGTCATAGCAATAACCGCACCACCAATTTCTTTGATCCCTAAAAAAGAGGCTTGTACCCGATCCATACCATTTTCAATATGGCGGTATACGTTTTCTAAAACCACAATGGCATCATCAACCACAAGACCGATGGCTAATACCATAGCCAATAAGGTCAAGGTATTAATCGAAAAACCAAAGGCATACATAATACCCAGAGCACCAATGAGCGAAACAGGTATCGTTACAATAGGAATGAGACTGGCACGCAGGTTACGTAAGAAAAATAAGATCACCAGCATCACTAATAAAGTGGCTTCAATGATGGTGGTGTACACCGAATCTATGGACTTTTGAATAAATACCGAACTGTCATAAGCCACATGCAGCCGCATATTGCCTGGCAAATTCATATTAATTTGCTCGACTTCGGCTCGCACTGCCTGCGATAAGCTAAGAGGGTTTGCGGTAGATTGTTTCGTTACCCCAATCGTTAAGCTATCTTGCCCATTAAAACGCGCCAAGACTCGCTCTTCGGCCGCATCAATCTTTACTTGGGCTATTTCCCCTAAGCGCACTGGATAGCCATTGCGATGGGCTACGATGATGTTTTTAAACTCCTCTACGGTCTGCAAATCGGTGGAGGACACCACAGAGAACTCGCGTAAATGCGACTCGATTCGCCCAGCAGGAATCAATACGTTCTGTTGGCGCAACGCGTTTTCTATGTCTTGCACGGTTAGCTGAAGCCCCGCCATCCGCGCTCGATCCACATTGATGCGCATGGCAGGCAGACGCTCCCCAAATACTCGCACCTCGGCAGCGCCCGGCAATACGGACAACCGCGTTTTAATATAACGATTGATGTAATCCGAGGCCTGAATCGCACTGTAATCCCCCATTTCTACCCCAATATAAATAATTGGGGTGGAGTCTGCTTCGACCTTATTGATAATAGGCTCATCAACCTCGTCAGGCAAAAAGCGCCGTGCGCGCGAGACCTTATCCCGTACATCTGCTGCCGCAGCATCTGGGCTACGACTTAAGTTAAATTTAATATTGATTAAACTACGTTCAGAACGACTACGCGAGGTCATGACATCCACGCCCTCGATCCCAGAGAGCTGGTCCTCTAAGGGCTTGGTGACCTGAGACTCAATCACCTCTGGTGATGCCCCTTTATAGTTGGTGATCACCGATACCACCGGCTCATCAATAGCAGGGTACTCACGTACACTTAAGCGCTCGTAGGAAATCAAGCCTACCAGCACAATCATCAACGACAAAACCGTCGCAAAAATGGGGCGCTGTATGCAAAAGTTCGCGATTTTCATCGGAGGGTTCCTTAGGGTTGCGCAAGCTCAGCGCGCTGATAACGCAATGGCGTGCCATCTTGTACCTTTTGCAAGCCCGTGACTAACACCACATCATCGGGCTGCAAGCCGCTGACCTGCACCCAACCATCTCGACGAATACCAATCTGAACCTCGACTCGCTGCGCTTGGTCTTGATCTGTAACGCGATACACATAGTGCGCCTGCCCCGAAGGCACAATAGCGGTCTCTGGCACGACAAGCGCTTCCATTTCATCCAGCTCCACCACAATACGGGCAAACTGCCCAGGCCGTAAGCGCCCATCGGGGTTCGGCACATGAGCACGCAGCACAACAGAACGCCCCTGTTCATCAATCATAGGACTAATGGCATTCACTTGTCCGATAAATTCACTCTGAGCCAATGCATCCAAACGCAAGCGTATCGGCGTGCCCACCTGAATCTGCCCTAAGTACTGTTCAGGAATCCTAAAATCCACCTGCAACTGGTCAATGGAGGCTATATCTACAATCTCGGTGCCATTTGCTACATAATCCCCCACCGACACATAACGCAAGCCAAGCATGCCGGAGAAAGGAGCTTTGATTTGGCTTTTTTCAATGCGGGTTTGAATAATTTTGACCTGAGCGGCAGCTACAGCGCGCTCGCTGTTAGACTCATCCTGAGCTTGAGAGCTAATAAAACCCTGCTGGTGCAATTGTTGTGCTCGATGTGCTCGACTTGCAGCTAGCTGCAACGCGGCCTGTGCTTGCTGTAACTCGGCTTGTAACACATCTGTATCCAGCTGCACCAAAACCTGCCCGGCTTGAGCACGTGTGCCCTCCTCGAACAAAATGGCGGCAATGCGCCCACTACTTTCTGCGCGTAGCGTCACCGCATTTTGTGCTAGCAAAGAACCAACAGCGGCCACCTCCTGCGCTAAGGTTTGCTGACGAACACGCACCACATCCACCTGTACGGCGGCAGGCGCAGCGGCAACAGAAGAGGTTAAAGGGGGCTCTGGTTCTGGGTTAATGACTGATACCAGTTCTTTTGCACCCCAAAATACCATTGCTAACCCAAGTACCAATGCGAAAATCAGCCACCACACCCATTTTTTCATGCTTATTGCACCTGTTGCTGTAATTGCTCTACGCCCAAATTGGCTAAAGCATCGGCACGCTCATTGCCATGATCACCGGCATGCCCACGAACCCAATGCCATTGTAATTGGTGTTGTTGACAAAGTGCATCCAGCTGTTGCCATAAATCGGCGTTTTTTACGGGTTTTTTAGACGCATTACGCCAACCCTTGGCCTTCCAGCCCGGCAACCATTCTGTCATGGCTTTTTGCACGTATTGCGAGTCCGTATAAATGTGAACAAGACACGGCTCTTTTAACAGCTGTAGTGCCTGAATCACAGCCATAATTTCCATACGATTATTCGTGGTTTCTGGCTCACCACCATAAATTTCTTTGGTGTGGCGCCCATATTTTAATAGCGCCCCCCAACCACCTGCACCGGGGTTGCCTTTGCATGCCCCATCCGTCCATATCAATACTTCTTTCATTTATGTATCATCTGAATAAGTGCGCGTGGCATGACGCTGAGCCACTGCAGCAGAGCGTACACGGGCTTTTTTTTGCTTGGCCCAGTCCAAGCCAACCATAGTCACGCTACTGACGCGCTTTGTTGCTTTAAGTACATACACGGCTCCAAATAAAGGCCACCACCGCGCACCCCACTTTTCTAAGAACTGCCAGCGTTGCATCCACTTGCTCTGCTCACAGAGCGGACGATAACACCCTTGCCGCTCCTGTGTCACATCAAAAGACAGTAAGGATAACCAGTCTTCTACGCGCCATGGCGAGAGCTGATGACTAGGCGGCACCGGTAACAAACACTCTAGACCAGGCACACGATCACGGGCCCCCCATAAGCTCCATGGATTAAAGCCTGTAATCACCACTTGCCCTTCGGGAACCAATACCCGCTCGACCTCGCGCAATACTTGATGCGGATCACTTGAAGTTTCTAGTGTATGAGGTAAAACTAATAGATCTATACTTTCCGTGGCAAACGGCAACTGCTCGGGTTGACAGACTACAGCAAGCCCAGCCGTATCACTGATGTTATCCGTATGGGTATACCATTTATGAGATATGCGATTTTGTTGCATCAAAGGCCATTGAGGCAATCCTATTTGAATGGCATGATAACCAAATACATTCTGCAGTAGTTCCTCAATCTGAGCCTGCTCCCACTGGCGAGCAAATTGCCCTATTTCCGTATATAGCCATTGTTTTAACACCAACTCCATGTTCTCGTGCTCTGTCACTCAGGTGCCTCCTATTATGAAAAACCACTTAGCTCCTACGCCTGCCCTGCAGTTAGAACCGATCCCAGCCTTCAATGATAACTATATTTGGTTGATTCACAATGAAAAACATGCAGTGGTCATTGATCCTGGCGATGCGCACCCTGTTATCCAGTTTCTTGAGCAGCAATCCCTTCAACTTGACGCCATTTTAATCACTCACCATCACCACGACCATGTTGGGGGCATCCAAGCGCTCCTATCCCATTCCCAAGATGCTACGGTGTATGGGCCCGCGCACGAAGCGATTCCCCAGCGGCAAGTAGCGGTGGATCAAGGGGATCAGATTACTCTTCAGCCGCTTGGCATAACGTTAGATGTTCTGGCTGTACCGGGGCACACCTTAGGGCACGTGGCCTATGTCACGCATTTAACAAGCGAGCAACCCGTGCTCTTTTGTGGTGACACCTTGTTTTCGGGTGGCTGTGGGCGCTTATTTGAAGGTACCCCTGCACAAATGTATGCTTCTTTACAGAAGCTGGCCGCTCTACCTACAAACACCTTTGTTTGCTGTGCACACGAATATACCTTGTCCAATCTCATGTGGGCACTTGAGGTCGAACCTGACAACACCGCGCTCCAGACCTATTACGAGCAGGCTTCAGAGCTACGCCAAGCACAACAGCCCACCCTACCCTCTACCATTGGCCTTGAGTTACAAATCAATCCCTTTTTACGTACGGGAGTTCCAGCGGTACAATTGAGCGCAGCCGCGTATGCTGGACAGCCGGCTCACAGTCCCTCCGAGGTATTAGCCCAACTACGAGAATGGAAAAACAACGCCTAAGACCATGAAATCCTTACGACTTTTTTTAATTGGCCTCATAGTGGTTTTAGCTGGTTGCGCCACACAGCAAAAACAAAGTATGCATAGCGGCCCTCAAATAGCAGCAGATACCTCGCGCACAATAGATCTGACCCACCCACCTAAAGACATGTGGGATCGCATCCGCCGCGGTTATGCTATCCCCAATCTGCGTACCCCTTTGGTCGACTACTGGACTGACTACTATGCTCGCAATGCCCGCTCAGTATCAGTAATGAGTGAGCGCGCCAGTAAATACCTCTATCATATTGTGGATGAGCTTGAGCGCCGTGGCATGCCTACAGAACTAGCTCTACTGCCTTTTGTCGAAAGCGCTTATAACCCCACCGCCTACTCCAAAGCTCATGCATCCGGTTTGTGGCAATTTATCCCCAGCACGGCTAAAGACTTCAACCTGCAACAGGACTGGTGGCTAGATCAACGCCGCGACCCCATCGCTTCAACGCAAGCGGCACTCGATTACCTCGAGTATTTATACGAATTTCAAGGGGATTGGTATCTGGCCTTGGCTTCGTATAACTGGGGCCAAGGCTCAGTGCGTCGTGCTATTGAAAAAAATGAAAAAGCCGGCCTAGGGATTGATTATTTATCCCTGACCATGCCAGAAGAAACGCGCAACTATGTGCCTAAACTCCAAGCCATCAAAAACATCATCACTCACCCTGAAAAATACGGTATTCAGCTACCCATTGTACAAAATGAACCGTATTTTATTACGGTCAAACGCAATGACCACATTGATATTGAGGTCGCCGCTGAACTAGCGGAAATGTCACTCGATGATTTTAAGTTTTTAAACCCCGCCTATAACCGCGGCACCATCCCTGCGCATAGTGCTACCCTTATCCTTCCTAAAGATAAAGCGGATATTTTTCAGACCAATATCCAACGCTATCAAGGTCGCCTGAGCCACTGGGACATTTATCGTCCCAAACCCGGGGAGTCTTACGCTGATATCGCTAAGCGCCACGGTATCGCCCTGAGTCAACTACGCAGCGTAAACGGTATCAGTAGCCGCCAAACCAAAGCCGTCGCAGCCCAAACCCTACTGGTACCGGCAACAACTGCAGATTTACACGCTGACCCGCTTGGTGTACAGCTGGCCTCTTTACAAAACACCCCGGCTCTACCCAGCCAGGCGACAACCAGTCCCAGAACACAAGCTAAGGCTACAGCTCAAGCCAACACGGCTGCCACACGTAGCCATACCGTCAGAAAAGGCGACACACTCTATAGCATTGCCCGCCGCTACAATACGACAGTCAACACACTGCAGCAGTTAAATAACTTAAAATCCACCCAGCTTGCGCCAGGACTACGCTTACGCTTGCCCGGGCCTACACGTGGTTAAATACTATATTGAAAAGGAATACATAACATGGCTTTTCTTAGCGGTAAACGCATTTTAATTACCGGCGTCATTTCTAATCGCTCCATTGCCTACGGTATTGCCCGTGCCTGTAAAGAACAAGGCGCTGAAATCGCTTTGACCTATGTTGGTGAGCGTTTCAAAGATCGCGTCGAAGGCTATGCCGCTGAATTAGGCTCCAACATCGTTATCCCTTTGGATGTCGCCGAAGACCAGCAAATCACGGATGCCATCACCACATTGAAAACGCACTGGGATGGGCTTGATGGGCTGGTTCACGCCATTGGCTTTGCGCCTCGTGAAGCCATTGCTGGTGATTTTTTAGATGGATTATCGCGTGACGCTTTTGCTACCGCGCACGATATTTCAGCGTATAGCTTCCCTGCCTTAGTCAAAGAGGCCCTTCCTTTGCTTGAAGGGCGCTCTAGCTCAGTGCTTACACTCACCTATTTAGGTGCAGAAAAAGTCGTCCCCAATTACAATACCATGGGCGTTGCCAAAGCAGCTCTGGAGGCTTCCGTTCGCTATTTAGCCGCATCACTCGGTCCGAAAGGAATACGCGCGAATGCTATTTCGGCTGGTCCTATCAAAACCCTTGCCGCTAGCGGCATCAAAGACTTTGGGCAAATTTTAAAATTTGTTGAACAAAATGCCCCCTTACGTCGTAATGTCACCATCGAAGACGTGGGCAACGTCGCCGCCTTTATGCTATCTGACTTGGCTGCTGGCGTCACGGGGGAGATCACCCATGTGGATGCAGGCTTTAACTGCATCGTCCCTGGCATGATGGAATAAGTCCACGACCGAACTTAGCGTACGATTTAGACTCACACCCTGATGCATCATCAGGGTGTTTTTTATTCTACTGGAGGAAAAAGAATAGGGGTATCCTGAGGCTGCCATGGCGCGTATTTATGCATAATACGCGCAAAGCGCTCTGAGGCTAAAAAGCGCTGTAGCCAGTCCCATAAAGCGGGCCAAGGCTGTGCCGCGAACCAATCTAAATCCGTATGCGCATACTGTCGAACAAAAGGGGCAATAGCTAAATCGGCCATCGAAAGCCGCGCACCAAGCAGATAAGGATGTGACTGCAAGCGTGTATCCAGACTTGTTAATAGCTCAGCCGCTTGATCACGGTGAAACTGTGCAAACTGCTCTGGCGAAAGCGTGCCATGCTCGGAAACATAGCGTGGGGGATATTTATAACGATCTAAAGCCCATTTAAATGCCCCGTCATTCGTCGCGATCAAGTCGTTGAGCTCGGCTTGTTGTTCAGGTGCAGGCAGCAGCTGCTCGGGATCGGACTGACGCAATGCCCACCACATAATATCCAGGCTTTCATCAATGACGGTTCCATCCGTACACTGCAAAACTGGCACGGTACCTTTAGGAGAAATCGCCAGCATTTCTGCAGGCTTATTACGTAAAACAATTTCACGTAACTGCACCTGCATGCCTGACGCGGCTAAAGCTAAGCGGGCGCGCATGGCATAAGGACAACGTCTAAACGAATAAAGAATAGCGAAAGAAGTCATAAGGATAAGTTTACCCTAAGACCAAAAAAGGCGCTGAAAGCGCCTAAAAATTAAGGTTTTTTAGCAAGCCATGGGTTGGTCTTTTTGTGCTGCTTGTTCCCGTTCGGCTTTTTCCTGCGCTAAACGCGAGCGCTCAGCAAGCTCGGCTAAACGGCGACGCTTTTGTTCTTTTAGTACTTCCATGGGAGCACCTACATGACGCTGACGACGCTCTTTGGCTAGCTGCATTTGTTTTTGGCGCTCACGTAAACGTGCTACTTTTTCTGCATCTAAGGTGCCATGGCAATAAGGACAGCTTACGCCCTCTTCGTATTGCGGCATCTCACGCTCTGCCGCACTCACTGGCATACGGCAAGCACGACAAAACACATAATCACCACGCTTCAGTCCATGTCCGACGGAAACGCGCTCATCAAATACAAAGCATTCCCCTACCCACATACTTTGATTTTCAGGGATTTCCTCTAAGTATTTGAGAATCCCCCCTTGCAAATGGTAGACTTCGTCAAAGCCTTGGGAACGCATAAAGGCGGTGGATTTTTCACAACGAATCCCCCCTGTGCAGAACATCGCTACGCGTGGCTTACCATGCAACACCCCGCCTGGCTTACGCTGCTGCTCTACCCACTCAGGGAACTGAGAAAAGCTGTCTGTTTTCGGGTTGATCGCATTTTTAAAAGTACCAATCCCCACTTCGTAATCATTACGCGTATCAATCAAGACGACATCAGGTTGGCTAATTAAGTCATTCCACTCTTGCGGAGGAACATATTGCCCTACCATTTCAGCCGTTTTTAAGTCAGGGACGCCTAGGGTTACGATTTCTTTTTTGAGCTTAATTTTCAAGCGATAAAAAGGCATGACATCCGCCCATGCTTCTTTATGCTCAAGCTTTGCCATACGTGAATCGGAACGCAAGTAATCCAACACCTCGCGCACACCCTGCTCTGGACCTGCAATCGTGCCATTGATGCCCTCACGCGCTAGTAACAGCGTCCCAATAATGTCGCGTTGTTCGCAAAAATCAATGAGAGGTTGTTGTAAGGATTCATAATCGTCCAGCTCTACAAAATGGTAGAGGGCGGCAACAAGATATTTAGCCATGGTTACTTTTTGGATAATGAAATGCTAAAAATAAGCAAAAGACAGAATTAAACGTTATATCTTACCCCTTCACACTTAAAAATACCTAGATTTAAGCAAAAAACCTTTGCGAGAACGCAAACCTTCAGCCAAAAAGACGGGAGCTGAAATAAACGCGTGTTGCTTTTTTGCTGTTTTTTCTTGGATGTATCATGGACTCTCTTACTCAAGCCGTACTTGGAGCAAGCATCAGTGGTGCTATGCTTGGGCGTCATTATGGGCGTAAAGCGGTAATTGCTGGTGCCATACTTGCTACCCTGCCCGACCTCGATGTGTTTATGCGCTATGCCGATCCAATTAGCTCAATGACCTATCATCGGGGGTTTTCGCATTCTTTATTTGTGCTGACGGCCTTCAGTGTGCTGCTCGCTCTGTTATGGCGTGTATTACGCCGACGGCAGCTTTATGGTGTAGGGTGGGTATTTTTATGTGTTTGGCTAACGCTGATAACCCATCCACTATTAGATGCATTTACTAGTTTTGGAACCCAACTTTGGTGGCCGCTAACGCCGACACCAGCTTCGTGGGCAAGTATTTTTATTATTGATCCCATTTATACCCTGCCTCTGACTTTTGGGGCTTTTGCTGCCTTGATCGCTGGCATCAAGCCGCGGACATTAAAATGGTTACGGTGGGGGTTGTTATTAAGTACTGCGTATTTAGCGTGGGCCTTTGGCGCCAAACACCTAGCACAGTATCGAGCTTTGGATCAATTTCGCCAACAAGGTGTGGCCTTTTCTGATTACTACAGTACGACCACCCCTTTTAACAGCCTGCTTTGGCGTGTCATCGTCCGCAATGATGAACAGCACTGTGAAAAAATCATCAGCTTACTAGATACTCAACCTAGTGAATCCATTTGCTTAGACCATAATCACTATGTACTACAAGCGGTTCCCCCTTCGGCATCCATAGACCGCTTACGCTGGTTTACCGGAGACTGGGTACGCTTTGATGTACACGAAGACTTGCTCATCATGACCGATGTACGTCTGGGTGCAGCAATAGGACTGCAACATTTTCGTTTTGTCGTCGCCGAGCAAACGCTGACAGGACAGTGGGAAAATGTGTTGCCCTATCGCTGGCCGGAAAAACTCGATTGGGGGCTAATTAAACCCTTATTAACGCGAATTTACCGACAGCAGCCTCCACTTCCCCTACAGCGATGGGTAGACAACGCCAAGATGGGGGCTCTTTAAAAGAGTCTATTTCCAGCAAGCACAGATCCGCTCGCATATCGCTACGCACAGAAAAACACCTAGCATAAAAGCTAGGTGTTTATAAAGCATTTACGACGTTTTTTTATCTGTAGGCCAGGCCGCACTTGGTTTAGGCAGTTCCTCTTCCAAAGCTAAACGCGTTTGTGGTGTGTCCGGTAATGTTTTTTTCACCGTTTTCACTGCCGTACTTTTTTTCGTTGCTTTACGTGCTGTGGTTTTTTTTGCCGCCTTTTTTGCCGCTTTTTTCGCTGTAGGCTCCACAGAGACCTTGGTTTCTACCGTAGGCACCGCTTTGGCCTGATTTTCAGTTTTAGGTTTGGCCTGCAAAGCCTCGTCCAACTGTGCTTTAAGCTCATGAGCATATGCTTTGGCTTGCTCAGCATCTGCCATAGCCTGCTTTGCCTGCTCCTGTGCCTGGAGCAAAGCTTTTTCTATTTCAGCAGAGGCCTGTTTTTCCATCAGTGCCATGGCTTCGGCTTTGGCCGCATCCAGTAGTGCTTGCTGCTCAGCCTGCGCTTGTGCCCGCTGCTCGGCTTCACGCTGAGCTTGCTCGGCAGCAATTTTTGTAGCGACCTCTACCGGTGGCTCCCAATGACTGCAAAGCTCTAATGCGCAAGCAATATCAGCAAAACGAGCTTGGCTTTCAGCAGAAAGATTCAATACATCTTTGAGCTGGCTGATTTCCGCTACCGCATCCCAGATTACCTGGCGTTGACGCTCATTGGGAACTAAAAGAGGCAAAGCCGCAATAGCATCTTGGGGATGCATTTGCATAATACGCCACTGCTTACGCAGTTTTTGTTTGATACTGGCTAAATCAGGCAACTTATAGCCTTGAATATGATCTTTAGCTAAGCTTTCTAATAAATTAAAAGCTCGCTCATCCACAAAAGTTTCCTCACCTGCCATATAAATGAGGATGCGGGCAAATGCGTCTGCCGCATCTCCCTCTTGCACCTGTGCTTTTGTTAGCTGTAATCGCAGCTCGTGTAATTCCTCATGTAAAGCCGTATCACTGTTTAAAATGCCACGACGATCAATTTGAGGCTTATCTAACCCAACCAAAGCGCGCAACCACGGTGAGCCATACACGCCATGAAAAATAGCCTCCACACTTTGATCGCGTATATCTCTCCAGACATCCCAGCTACGCGCAATGCCATCACTCATTACCCTTTCCATCGCCAAAAACACATTGTCTGCTGCAACAGGTGTGCGCTGTTTTCTTACCTGCTCTGCAGCGGCTTTAAACGACAAGGCAACAGGGTTTAAGCTCGACCACATATAGCGGCCGAATCGCTGAGGGTGTAAAGCACGCGAAGCCTGCGCTATCCAAGGATTCGTTAAACTACGCACGATCGGCGAAAGCGTAAGATCATAAAGGTGCTGATTGATTTGCGAGACACGATTCACCACCTCAAAGTGTGCCTCCTCTTCGCGCCCATCATCTAGGGCCTGTAAATCAGCAATACTTCTGGGCTCAAAAGTCACCACATGACGCCCTTTAACCCATTCTTGATGCGGCGTATCTGGATGCAGGTCCTGAATACGTGCCTCGTAAAGCCCGGGTGGCAGCAATTCAATTAAATCTAAAGCGCCTACTAATGCCTCGTGTTCCCGATTGGCTACCCCCGAGGACACAAAAATCCCTAAATGCCCAGTGGTTTCATGTAGACAATAAATAATTACCTGCTCATGTGCTTTTAAATCTTCATCGCTAGCATAAACATCAGCAATCCAATTTAATGCCTGCGGTGGTGGAGTGATATTATCAGCCTGTGAAGCAAACACCACAATAGGACTGCGGATATTACGCAAATTAATATTGCCGTTTGATAATGGGTCTGGGAGTTCTGCACGAGCTAACCGGTTGCCAATAAAAAGATTTTGTACAATCCAATCCATTTCTTGGCGTGTCATCATAAAATGCCCCGCCCACCACCGATCAAACCCTAAGTAACGCTCGACCTCAGTATCAATATTGGCATACAAATGATACGGTTTTTTCCAAAAGGTATTCGCCGGATCTAAGCGCTCAAAGTTTTCGACTAGATATACCCCGTCAAAAATCCCCCCGCCAATATCACTAGCCAACGAACTTGCCCAGGATCCGCCCAACATACCACCACTGTAGCGCATCGGGTTCTGCCCCGCCTTACCCGACCAATAAGCCAAAGGCGCGCCGGCAAGCATAATCGGACCAACCAGTTTAGGATCCGCACTCGCCAACATCATTAATGCCCAGCCCCCTTGGCAATTACCAATCACAAAGGGACGCCCCACTCGCTGCGGATCATGACGTTGTGCCACCACCTCCAAAAAATATTTTTCTGCTTTCATGATGCAGTAAATACTTTGGTTTGGTTCAGGGTCCGGCCCAAAAGTCACAAAATAACACGGATGTCCTGCAGCTAGCGCTACACCAACCTCGGAGTGGACTTTAGAACCAGCCACACCCGGACCATGTCCTGCTCGCGGATCAATAATCACAAAAGGACGTGCATCAGGATTCGTGGGCATATCCTCTGGCGGCACAATACGCAATAAAGCGTAATTCACAGGATCCGGTAACTGACGCCCATCAACGATCAACTCATGTTCAAACACCAATACCGGTGGTTTGCCCTGACTTGCATGCTCTACATATTGATCGCCGCTTTGGCGCATCACATCTAAATACAAAACAGAACGCTGCTGGGCATCCCGTAGATACTCCATAGCCTGTCGGCCCAAATCGCTAAACATAACATTGCTCCAGTTGTTGCAAGTTGTTTAACCCATAGAGCCCATGGTCTGACGTAAGCGACGGTGTGCTAAAGCAAAGAACACCACACCAATTAAAGACATCATTAGAAACTGCGGCCATACCATGGTGATATCGGCCCCACGCAATAAAACGGCTTGCGCGTAGGAAACAAAATGCAGCGTCGGTGTACCCGACATTATCCATTGCACTGCATCCGGCATGCTTTCACGTGGTGTAATCGCCCCCGATAAAATCTGCAAAGGCAACAATAAAAGAATCGCCATCAGCCCAAACTGCGGCATCGTACGCGCGAGTGTCCCCATATAAATACCAATGGAAGTAGTGGCAAATAAATACACAATGGTGCCTAAAGCAAATAACCATGTAGAACCTGCCACTTGGACGCCAATAACGCCTTTAATCATCACGTGCAACGCAAATAGTGCAGCGCACAATACTACTATACCCATTGACCACACTTTTGACAGCATAATTTCTAAAGGCGTCACAGGCATGACAAGTAAATGTTCAATCGTGCCATGCTCTCTTTCCCGAATTAATGCCGCCCCAGTCAAGATAATAGAGAGCAATGTGATGTTGTTAATCATGCCCGTAATGCCCCCAAACCAAGAGGAATAGAGGTTGGGGTTAAACAACACCCGTTGCACTAACTGTATAGGGGAGTCTAATTTGCCTTGTGTGGAAGGATTTACAAACAGTAATACTTCAGCGCCTAAAATACTCTGAATATAGGACGATCCGACCAAAGCTTGGCTTTGACGCGTTGCATCAACGTTCAGCTGTAACGCGGGGTTTTTACCTGCCATGACATCACGCTCAAAGTTCGGCGGAATGTTCAACACAAAAGTATCTAAGCCCGCATCCATACCCTTATCAATTTCCGCTCGACTAATCAGACGAGGTGGCAAAAAATAAGGCTCATGCAATGCATCAATTAAACGTGCTGATAAGGTGGACTGATCCTCATCAACCACGGCAATTGCCGCTTTATTTAAAGAGTCCGGCTTTGCCTTAGAGTTTGAATAAATCACCCCACTGAACATTAAGATGATCAACAACATTAATGCCACATCACGGGCTAAGCTATAGAACTCTTTAATACCAAGGTTATAAATGGTGGCAATACGCCGTTTCATCGATTGCATATGCCCCCCCTTATTTGGCTTGTTTTTTCAAAAGTAATACTGACAGCAGTGTCAGTACAGGAATTGCAATAAGCAGCGGATAGAAAGAATAGCGTAAATCCGCAAACCCTAAGGCCTTAGAAAAGGTGCCTCGGCTAATGGTTAAATAATGCGAGGTGGGGTAGATTTCGCCTATAAACGCCCCAAACCCTTGAAGCGAAGACACCGGATCCACCATACCCGCAAACTGAATGGCCGGTATAAGCGTACCAATAGCTGTACCAGCCAACGCCGCCACTTGGCTATTCGTTAGTGTCGATGCCAGCAGCCCAATGCCCGTGGTCGCTACCACATACAACACCGTAGCCAGCACCAAAGTCATAAAACTACCAGTGAACGGGACCTTAAATACCGTTAATGCCAACAAAAACAGCAATACAAAGCTGATGAGAGCCAGCACCACATAGGGCAGCTGTTTACCTAATAAAAACTCTAACTTTGTTACCGGTGTGGTATATAAATTCATAATTGAGCCGAGCTCTTTTTCGCGAACAACACCAAGCGCCATCAGCATTGAGGGAATAAATACCAATAGCATCGGAATCACAGCGGGTACCATAGCGACCAAGCTGCGCAGCTCTGGGTTATAACGGAAACGAACCTCGCCATGACTGGGTAGCTGAGGACGTTGTCCTGTTTTGGCTAACACCCAATCCGACACCGTGTCATTATGTAAGGCCTGGGTATAGCTTTTGATGGTTTCTGCACGCAAAGGCATCGCCCCGTCAATCCACATCCCAATCTCAGGGGCTTTACCTTTGTCTAAGTCGCGACCAAAACCAGGCGGAATTTCCACCGCCAAGGCCAGCTCGCCAGAACGCATCCGCCGGTCAATATCAGCCGGACCAGTTAATGGCGCGCGCTGATCAAAATAACGTGAGCCTTCAAGCTGCATCCGATAGTTTTGGCTCGCGGTGGTTTGGTCATAATCCAAAACCGCATATTTAAGATTTTCTACGTCCATATTGATGCCATACCCCATCACGAGCATCAACACCATGCTCCCTACCATCGCCATAAAAAGGCGAATGGGATCACGCCGTAGCTCCATGGCTTCACGTATGCTGTAGCTTAATAAACGCTGAAGACTAAACCAGGGGTGTTTAAGTTGATGGTTGGCCTCTTTAGGAGCAACAAAGTCAGTATCCTCTGTTTTGGCCTCGTCGCCCATGGCTTCAATCAAATAACCTACAAACGCATCTTCTAGATTTGCCGCCCCTCGCTTTTTAATCAATGCCGCCGGCGTGTCAGAATCAAGAATTTCCCCCGCATGCATCATGGACATGCGATCGCAACGCTCCGCCTCATTCATGAAGTGCGTAGAAATAAAAATCGTCACGCCATCATTGCGCGATAAATCAATCATCAATTGCCAAAATTTATCGCGGGCCACCGGGTCCACCCCCGAGGTGGGTTCATCCAAAATCAATACATCGGGTTTATGTAATACCGCAACCGCTAACTGCAAACGCTGGCGAATCCCTAATGGCAACCCATCTGGCAGCGCATCCATTACGGCAGTTAACTCAAAACGCTGCGCTAATTCCTGTACGCGCGGCTCGCGTTGTGCTTTGGGCAAATGAAAAAGCCGTGCATGCAACATCAGGTTTTGACGCACAGTTAGCTCAGCATATAAAGAAAAGCTCTGCGACATGTAGCCTACACGCTGTCGTGTCGCCAGATCATTGGCATCAATAGGCTGCCCTAATAACGTCGCAGTACCTTCGGAAGGTGGCAGCAACCCCGTTAGCATTTTCATCGTGGTGGACTTACCACACCCATTCGAGCCTAAAAAACCAAAAATCTCACCACGTTTTACACGCAGATTCACATCATTGACCGCCACAAAATCACCAAACTTTTTGGTTAAGCCGTGGGACTCAATGACGATTTCATCGCTATCAACCAGTGGTGGAATAACAAGCTCTTGGTGATCTTGACGCTTTTCAGGTGGTAACAAGGCTAAAAACGCAGCCTCTAAATTGGGTTTACCCGTTCGGGATAAAAGCTCTTGGGGCGTTCCTGTGGCCAATACCTGACCATCATCCACCGCCACCAACCAGTCAAAGCCTTGCGCCTCGTCCATATAAGCCGTTGCCACTAATACGGACATATGAGGCCGACGCTGACGAATACGCTCAATCAGCTCCCAAAACTGACGCCGTGCCAAAGGGTCTACCCCTGTGGTGGGCTCGTCTAAAATAAGTAAATCGGGGTCATGAATAAGCGCACAACACAACCCCAGCTTTTGCTTCATCCCACCCGATAACTTTTGTGCCGGTCTATCCGCAAACGCCGACATACCCGTACTGGCGAGTAAATCCTTAATGCGGGCTTTGCGCTCAGCCTTATCCTGGCCAAACAAACGACCAAAAAAATCGATGTTTTCAAACACCGATAATGTGGGATAAAGATTTTTACCAAGCCCTTGTGGCATATAAGCAATGCGCATACAAACCTGATTGCGGTGCTTAGCCTCGGTCATATCACCGCCTAGCACTCTGACCTGCCCCTGCTGGATTTGACGCGCACCGGCGATTAACCCTAGCCAAGTGGACTTACCCACCCCATCCGGCCCGATAAACCCCACTGTTTTACCAGCGGGGATCGTTAGGCTAAGGTTATTAGCCGCCAAAACCTCACCATAACGATGGGTGACATCCACAAACTGCACCACGGGTTCCGTGGTGCTTGCCGTTACCGTATCTACTTCACTCATGGCAATTTAACCTGCAAATGCTCTGGCCATTCACGATTTGCATCAAGACGGATATAAGCCACCCCAGGCACACCTGTTTTGACTTGCTCCATATGCTTTTCTAATAACGCAGGATCAATACGCACCTTGACGCGGAAAGTCAGCTTTTGACGCTCATCTTGGGTTTCCACCATTTTCGGAGTAAATTGCGCCACGCTAGACACATAAGATACCTCGGCTGGAATCACATACTGAGGAATGGCATCAATGATGACTCGTGCCTCGGCACCCATGGCGACACGACCAGCCTGAGCCTCTGGCAAAAACACCGTCATATAGACATCACCCACATCCACAAGGCTTAAGATCTTGCCGCCATTGCCCACTACCTCGCCAGGCTGAGCCACTCGATACTGGACTCGCCCTGCGCGTGGTGCGCGCAAATCCCCGTCCTTGAGCTCACTTTTCAGATTAGCGATCACTGCTTCTGCAGCCAAAATACTGGCATCGGCTTGTGCTACCTGTGATTTGGCTGCCTGAATGCCGGCTTGTACCGCCGCGACCTGGGCTTCTGCCACCGCTACCATCGCCTGCGCATTCCGATATTGCGCCCGATCATTATCCGCCTGTTGTACAGACGTCGCACGCTGTTTGACTAGCTCTTGCGAGCGCTGATGCGTTTTTTGCGCTAGATCGAGTTCCGTATTACGTTGAACTAGCGTTGCTTTAGACATAGCTAAGTCGGCTTCACGTTGAGCCACCAAAGCCAAGGCCGTGTCTTTTGCACTATGGGCTCGCGCTAATTCGGCTTCAGCTTGGGATAAGCGCGCTTGGAGTGATTCCATATCCATGCGTGCCACAAGCTGATCGGCCTCAACAAAATCACCCTCATTTACTAAGATTTCACGAATACGACCAGCGGCTTTCGCTGAAACATCGACTTCTGTGGCTTCGATACGACCATTACTGTAGGCAAAATCCTCATCATGCTGAGGACGCATTTGTTGCCATAAGAAATAGGCGATCGCAGCCACCACCACGACTAAGGCCACCCCATAGATGGTTCTTTTTTTGGATGCACTCACAGTATTTTCCTTTAGTTAGCTGCAGAAGTTGATTGATGATTTTCGGAAGGTGGTGTCACACCCCCGCCCAATGCGCGATAAAGCGCCACGGTATTACTTAAACGAGCCCTTTGTAACTGCAGCAGCATTTGCTCTGCCGCAAACTGCGAACGCTGCGCATCAAGGACCTCGAGATAGGGCGCAGACCCTTGCTCGTACCGAATCATGGCCAAGCGCGCTCGATCTTGTTCTGAACGTACTAAATTCGCTTGTTCTTTTTCTTGTTGAGCCAGCCAATGATGCGCGGCTAAGCCGTCTGCAACCTCTCTAAAGGCGGTACGTATGGTTGATTCGTAATTTGCAACCGCTATATGTTTGCGTGCTTCGGCAAGCGCTAGATTTGATTCACGCGCCCCACCATCAAAAATAGGCAAAGAAATCTGGGGCATAAAAGTCCAAGCGCCACTGCCCCCGCGGAATAAACCATCTAAAGCAGAGCTGGCTGTGCCCGCAAAGCCTGTTAAGGTAATCCGAGGGAAAAAAGCAGCGCGTGCCGCGTCCACATTAGCACGTGCCGCCAATAGCTGCTGTTCTGCCGCACGAATATCTGGCCGCTGTAACAATACCGTAGAAGGTAAATCGGGCGTAATCGCGCGCTCAAGCTGTTGCTGCGCCAAGGTGCTGCTTTCACCCAGTGGCCCACTGTAGCCGGTTAGCTGCTGAATTAATGCAGCGTTCTGCGCTTTTTCTCGCTCTAAGTTAGCCAGCTCGCTACGCGCGGTTAATAGTAAAGAGTCCACCGCCCGCAGTTCTAAATCAGAAGAACTGCCCACGCGTACCCGCTGCGCCATAATGCGCTGAGATTCCGTTCGGCTATCTACGGTTTTTTTGGCGAGCTCAACCCGCTGGGTTAGCTCCAAAGCCTGTAAATAAGCATCGGCTGTCATGGCGATAAGGCTTATTTCGAAGGCTTGACGTGCTTGCTCTGTCGCCAAATACTGAGCCAATGCGGCCGCGCTTAAACTGCTGACTCGCCCCCAAAAATCCAGCTCAAAAGCGCTAACACCTAAGCCCACCTGATATTGACCACTGGTCACCGCCTGCTGCGTGATCGACAAATCCGCTGGCACCCGCCCACGCTGGCCATCGCCCTGCGCCCCAATATGAGGTAAACGTTCAGAGGACTGAATACCATAAATAGCACGCGCTTCGGCCACCCGAGCTGTAGCGGCTTTTAAGTCACTATTAAAATCAAGCGCTTGTTGAATTAATTGTTTTAATTGAGGATCAGTAAAAAACTGTTGCCAATGATCGGATGGATTTAATTGTGGGGCGTCCGTATTGCTTGTACCAAGAACAGGAAGCTGATCTGGAATACCTACTTCCATATTTTCAGGCTGCGGCACAGGTGCCACACATGCGGCCAAAGCTAAAGTTGCCGCTGAAAGTATCCATATACGCGGAGCTAATAATTTCACAATGTGATTCCTTTTTAATGGCAAAACAATACGGCTGACTTTATATTACCCAATAATTGTTAAGTAATTGATGATTTAAGTCAATTGCACCCTTTTAAAGAAATCGTTTTATCTTAGTTTAACAATTCTTAATTCTTAAAAGCGATAAAGCACAAATAAAAAAGCCGCATTGATATTAAATCAACGCGGCTTTTAAATGTCTTGGCGGACAGAGAGGCTGCCAAGCAAACGTCCAACCAAGACCAGATCAGTCAAAAATATCTTTTAAAAACAACAAGTTAACCTAAGATCCATCCAACAGCATCCAATGAATTACAACATAAAACAAATAAAAATGGCATACTAGATGGCATACTGAAGCAACCATTCTACGAAGCAGCCATGATCAAAGACACTCAAGCACGCAACATAAAGCCTTCTGACAAAGCTATTCCCCACGGTGGGGTAATAGGCCTAGCATTGCATCCAAGCAAAACCAAAGGTCAAGGTAAGTGGGTTCTACGTTATGTAAGCCCCGTCACCAAAAAGAGGCGTAATGCAGGGTTAGGCTCATATCCTACGGTTAGCATAGCGGACGTAACTAAAATCGCACTCAGTATGCGAGGGCAAATAGAGCAAGGGTTCGACCCCTTAGAAGAAAAAGCCAAAACACAAGAGCTACAAAAAATACCAACATTTGAAGCTGCCGCTGGTATGCTTCATGCAGAGCTACTTCCCTCTTGGAAAAACATTAAACATGGTCAGCAGTGGATTAACACTTTAGAGCAATACATATTCCCCTATATAGGCTCTCTCACTTTAGACTCTATTGAGCCACGCCACATAGCAGATGCGTTAAGACCAATTTGGCTAGACAAGCAAGAAACAGCCCAGCGTACCAAAAGGCGCATTCATGCGGTTATGGCGTGGGGTTGGGCTCATGGCTTTTGTAACTCCAACCCCGTCGATGTTGTCGAACACCTCTTGCCTAAACAAACAGGGAAAGTCATTCGAACCGAACATCATCCTGCTATGGCTTGGCAGGAAATCCCCAAGTTCGTTCAAAAGCATCTAACAGTAAATGACAAAAGTAACGTAACTCGATCTATTTTAGAGTTCCTAATCCTAACGGCCTGTCGTTCCGGCGAGGCAAGAGGCGCACAGTGGTCTGAAATAGATTGGGAAAAGAAAATATGGAGCATCCCTGCGGAACGCATGAAAATGAAAAGCGCACACCGAGTTCCTTTAAGTGATAGAGCCCTAGAAATCTTACACAACCAACTAGGGTTACATGAAACACTCATCTTCCCCTCACCAAGAGGACAAAAAGAACTTTCCGATATGGCTCTAACCAGTTTTCTACGTAAAGTGAATGCGCCAAGCACAACTGAAGGTCGTGTTGCTACTGCTCATGGTTTTAGATCTAGCTTTAGAGACTGGTGTAGCGAAAATGGCTATGCAAGAGATCTAGCTGAGCGTGCATTAGCCCATACCGTCCAGAATCAAGTAGAAGCGGCTTACCATCGAACTGACCTTCTAGAGAAACGGCGACCTATGATGCAGTCTTGGTCTGATTTTGTGTGCGGTATTCCAGCCCCTGATAAAAATACTCATATCGATCAGAAAGTGAGCTTTTTATCTAACTTGGAAAATAAATGAAAGCTTTCTTATTAGATATTTATAGCTACTTGTGCTGGTACTGGTATAGAGATTTGATTTTCAATTGGTGTGTATAAATCAACATCGACTTCAGGGACTTTAATTGAGACAATCAATGAGTAACGAACCGACTGATCATATCGCTCAAGCTTAGGTCTACTTTTCCACCAGCCTGATGATGGATAAATAGCAATTGCACCTCTACTAGCTAAATCAGCAGCAGTTCCTTTCCAAACATCAGAATGTATTGACCCTCTATGCCTTCCCGAAGGACCGACCAGCCAAGCACTATCACTATCTCTACTAGAAAAATACTCTTCGTTGTCTCGTGCTTTTTTATTAATCCGAGAGCGAAAAGATTTTTCACTTTCCACAGGGCGTTTCACATCAAACCTCAATCCATGTGACTCGTAACGATAACGTGAGGTAACACCACGAGCTGACGGATTAGGCTCAATGAAATAAGAAAGAGTGACTCTCATTTCTACCTCAGCTGAGCCCAAAGACAGCAACTCCTCGTGAGGCCAAGGTAAAGCATGAAGATTCATCTCATTATACGTTGGTTTATTACTGCCTTCACGTTTAAAAGGATACAAAGAGTCTTCACATATCAAAGTCAATGAGTTACTCAAACTCCATAGGGCCCGCTCAAGGCTGGGCACACCAAATCCACAATGACGTATTAACCGAGTAACACTCGCTTTACTTGGTTGTCCTCTATCACTTAAAAACTCTGCTTTCATCGTCGGAGTCCATTCAGCAGAATGAACTATCAAACCACGAACTGTTTCTGGCCAAAGCTGAGGATAACGAGCCATTATCTGCGCTGCCATTCGAGCAGCGGCTGATGTGGCCGCGCTAGTTGCATTCACCGTTACAAAAAGGCGTTCATTAATCTCAGAGTTAGTAGTTAATAAACTAAGAGAGGGTAACCATACTGCACCAAAGCTATCTTTAGCTGCATTTCCACCCTCAAATACAACATCTGGCTTTAAAGGCCAATGTGAAACCCAAGTTTGAGAGGTTGTGCTAAATGGACTTAACCCACCCTCTGGCGCAATAGGATGATACCTCTCAGCATCCGACTCTGTAATCGCCACTAAATCTGTCATAGCGCCTACCGTCAAAGCATTCCAAGCCTGAGCTGGATCATGAATGCTATCTGTTTCATTGCTTGCAGGATAGTCTAACCAAGCATTTTGATCTTCTATATTCCCAGCAGAAATAATGAATAGACTTTGGGGGAAATCCAACTCACCACCAAACACTAATCGGTCTATACTTGCTGACCATGCTGAAGGCCGACCTCGGTCACGATTATCCCTAGCAGTTACAGCCATGCTAAATAAGCGCTTACGATTAGGTGCTGTAATTCTAGGCCTTGATACTGCCTCTAGCGTTAAATAACCATGATGTACAGCATCATTACCATTCGATCCTACAGTCGGAAGAAGCTTAACAGACTCTAAGCGATGCCCTATTACAATAGACTCATCTGTTTCTAATGCTGCGCTTAGATCACCAAATAACGCAACCCCAGCCATGCTAGTGCCATGCCCATTTTGATCATTAACCCCCCAGCTCGGCTCTACTGTGTGTAAGTCATTAGGCGCTAGCAACGACTTCAAAAGTGGATGACCATTGTTAACACCTGTATCAAGTAAACAAACATAAGGGACATCATCCTCTTCCAGAGTAACTTTTAAGCGGGAACTTAACTCTTCTACCCATCCATGTTGTTCACTAGGCACAATCGAGTCAAAAAACTCAGCCGTTTCCTTTGCTCTACGTAGTTCCGCAATACTATTAAGTATTAAGGTCGAGCTCTTCATCTGACTTAAAGAGCCATACATCTGTAACACAACTCGCTCAGGAAACCTTAACTCACCCTTAACTACCTTAAAGCCTAATCTTTCTGCTGTCTCACGAAACCTTTTAACTATATCGTGGCCATCACTCTTTCTAGGCAACCATACTTCCCACCAAATTTCCTCATCATCTAATGCTGGCATCAAGTCCGGCACATCAGTCCATAAGGCTTTTACAGTAGCAGCTCGTATATCTTTTATCGTATTCAATAAGTTGCTATATTTAGGGCCTTTTTTACTATCCTTACTACTATCCAAATAAGAGTTAATCTGTTTTTCAAAGATATCAAGCTTTCCATCTGGTACAAAAACAGTAGCAAAAGTCTTCCCTTCATCATCAAAGCGAACATTTCGCAACTCGATACCTGACCTCTCTTTATCTAAGGACTCGACAACAAGACTTACCTCTGCAAAACTTTCAAACTCAATCTGCAACCCCAACCCCTCCTCAACCCCAGCTTCTTTCTGTTGTTGAGCGCTTTCTGAAAGCGTTTCTTTTAACTGCTGTACCTGCTTTAATAAATGAGCACCATGACTTTTTCGATTAGGAGTAAACGCCTGAACATTCTCCCCTATAGCTCTAGAGGGCATAGCGAACTCTTCTGCAATGCCTGTATTAGATAAAATAAAATGCAGACGTTTTTCTTGACTCATCTCCGTCACGACTCCTCCTTATTTAATTATTTTTATAACTCAAGCGCACTGCAAGTCTTCGTCGCTCTTCTATCGCAAGACTGATATCTTTCTCTCGAACTAAGTCTCTGCTCTCCATTAACGCTGTTTTTAATACCTCGTCTGAAGCCCTAGTTAACTCAGCATAACTAAGCCCAGAAGCTTTTTTTGCCAAACGCCTCCATGAAATATTCTTAACTGCCATATGTGATAGCCGCCCTTTTAATGCATTAGCGATACTTTCTTCGTCAGGTAACTCATAATGCAGTAAATCATCAAAGCGACGAAAAAGAGCAGTATCCAAAATCTCAGGGTGATTAGTAGCTCCAATAATTAAGCTATGAGAATTATCTTGCTCAATCATTTGCAAAAAGCTATTAAGAATACGCCTAACCTCACCAACATCATTAGCTAACCCTCTCTGTGATCCAATCGCGTCAAACTCATCAAAGAAATAAACCCCTCTAGTATGTTGTATAGATTCAAAAATCTGACGAAGTTTGGCTGCTGTCTCCCCCATAAACTTCGTGATCAGTCCATCTAAACGCACCTCAAGCAAAGGCAACCCCAACTCACAAGCCAAAACTGAGGCTGTCATAGTCTTTCCAGTGCCAGGCGGCCCAACCAATAATAGTTTTCGCCGAGGCTGTAAACCATGGGATAAAATCTCTGCGGCATGACGTTGCTCAAGAATAATACGCTTAAGCTGCAGTTCAAGCTCGGTGCTTAACACCATATCTACGAGTCTAGACTTTGGATAACTAACAGTTAATAAGTTAGCTAGCTCGCCACGCGGCTCACTGATAGACAGAACTTTTTTCTTTGGCGTAATTGCACGTCGAGCCTTCGCTTGATCAAGCAAATCACGTAAATCCTCAGCCAGTCGACCATGACCTTGCTTAGCCTCAGTAGCGGCAACCTGCATAGCCACGGAGTAAAAGCGTGCATCATCCCCCTCCAGATGCGACTGGAATAGCGCTTTAAGTTGACTTGCATTGGCCATTAGACTCACCTCCATGTAGAAATAAAATTATAGCCTAGAAGCATTACTTCCCCTAAAAAAGAAGAAAAAGACCCTTATTAACGTTATTTTTGTAGTAATTCTTGGACAAGCCACCTCTGCACAACTTAACTCATCAGCTCTACTAACAGCCAAGACTAACGCCCCAGCTATTTTTTTAACCCAGTTTTTTTCATACCTATATCACCTTAGTGAATCCGGCAGAGCATTGGCTCTGCCTTTTTTGTTTTCTAAGGAGATCCTTATGTCATTTGTTCATGAATGTCCACGTTGCCTCTCTAAGCGAATACTGGCTAAACATACAGGTCGTAAAATTGGCGCAAGCATTGGTGCTGTGGCTGGCTTTGGCTCAACGATCAGTAGTGCGGCTACCGGAGCGGCTACAGGGGCTGCGTTTGCTGTTCAAAACTTCTCAGACAAAACCCCTTCCCCTCAAACTGTTCTCAGTGCGGTGATAGGTGGTTTAGTGGGTGGCGTAGCGGGCTGTGCCGCGGGTGCAGCGTTTGGTGATGCCCTTGATCAAACCGTTTTTGATAATTACGAGTGCCTTGATTGTGGCTACAGCTTTAGCTATGTGGCTAGTTCTAATCAGTAACTATCTAAGGAGATAACTCATGGCTCACTGTGTTGAAAGCATGGCCTTTACTGGCGCAACTCCTTGGCATGGTCTAGGGAAGCAACTCACTGAAAACCAACCCATTGAAGTGTGGGCTCAAGAGGCAGGTATGGACTGGGAGATTAAAGAAACCCCTGTTCGTTTTATGAGTGATGGAAACCATGAAAAAAGCGCCCTTCTGACTTACCCTGAACGTAAGGTGTTATTTCGTTCTGATACCCAAGAACCCCTCTCTGTGGTGAGCCAGCGCTATCAAGTGGTACAGCCTCGTGAGATCCTTGAGTTCTACAGAGATCTAACTGAAATGTCTGGCTTTCAATTACACACCGCAGGCGTACTCAAAGGCGGCCGTAAAGTCTGGGCTTTAGCCAAAACCGGACAATCCACTTTGCTGCGAGGCAATGATTTAGTGGAAGGCTATGTATTGTTAGCAACAGCTTGTGATGGCACCCTAGCCACTACAGCCCAATTCACCTCGGTACGTGTGGTTTGCCATAACACGTTAAGTATTGCTTTAGACAAGGGGCAAGGAGTAGTACGTGTTCCTCACAGCACGCAATTTAATCCACAAGCCGTCAAAGACGAGCTAGGTATTTCAGTCACCTCATGGGATGCCTTCATGTACCGCATGAAACACCTCAGTGAACGCAAAGTCAGTCACAAAGAAGCCGAAGACTTTTTCCTCACGTTGTTCTCCACACAAAGCCAAGGCAACGCTACCCCTCTTGCCACTCAACCCATGAAGAAAGCATTGGCGTTGTATGAGGGACATGGTCGTGGAGCAGAACTCAATACCGCCAAAGGAACAGCGCTAGGGCTATTAAACTCCATTACCGAGTTTATAGACCATGAGCGCCGAGCCCATAGCCAAGACCACCGTTTAGATTCAGCGTGGTTTGGACAAGGGGCTACCCTCAAACAAAAAGCTCTGAACCAGTCCTTAGCCTTACTGGCCTAAGTACCCTAACTTCCCCTTTTTTATAAATGAGCCCGATGTGATTGCATCGGGCTTTTTTTACGCCTTTTAGGAGTCCATCATGCAAACTCAATCCTTACCACAACAACGTCCCACCTACCGTCCTGCGCTACGCTTAGTGGACACCAAAACCCTTAATCACTCGGAATGGCTTGCTATTCGTAAACAAGGCATTGGCAGCTCGGATGCTGCCACCGCTGTCGGCTTAAACCCTTACCAATCTCCACTTGAACTCTGGATGATTAAAACAGGACGGGATAGTGCTTTTCAAAAAGAAGAGAGCAGCATTGGTTATGCACCCATGCACTGGGGTACACAACTTGAACCCCTCGTCGCTAAACAGTACCAAGCGCATACAGGACACCGAGTGCGTCGTGTAAATGCCATACTCCAACACCCCGAACACCCTTGGATGTTAGCGAACATTGATCGTGAAGTGGTCGGCACGGCTGAGGTGGATATTTTAGAGTGTAAAACCGCAGGCGAATTTGGCGCGAGACACTGGCGAGATGGCGTACCGGAATATGTACAAATCCAAGTCCAGCATCAGTTGGCGGTCACAGGCAAACACGCCGCCGACGTAGCGGTGCTCCTCTGCGGACAAGACCTACAGATCCATCGCATCTACCGAGACGAAGCCGTGATTGCTCGCTTGATTGAACTAGAAGCCAAATTTTGGCATTACGTACAAACCGACACCCCGCCACCAGCGGATGGCTCAGAGTCAGCTGCTAAAGCCCTCCAAGCCTTATACCCTCACGATAACAGCGAGGAGCTAGACTGGAGCCAAGACAGCAGCAAGTCAGCCTTGTTCGGAGATCTGATTGCCATTCGTCAACAGGCCGATCAACTGAAACAACGTGAAGAACAGTTAAAACAACAAATCCAAGAGCAAATGGGCGATGCCAGCAAAGCGCTGTTTGAGACAGGCTCGGTAACATGGAAGCGCAGCAAAGACAGCATCACCTTAGACACCAAACGCCTCTTGGCGGATCACCCTGAACTACTGCATCAATACAGCATGACTCGCAGTGGTAGCCGTCGTTTTTTAATCCAAGCCTAAGCCCTATTTCATCACGGCATACAGCCAGCCCGTCGTCACTGACAGGCTGGCTTTTTGCACGCTTTATAAGGAACACCCTCATGATTAAAGGTTTAATGATTACCCCACCGACTTTAGGTCGGATTGCCATTGGTCGAGTGGTAGAAAAGAACGGTAAACGCCTGCCCATCAAAGACGATCAGTTCACTATCACCAGCCAAGTACAAACCAAAGACGGCTGGATACCTCACCCCTTAGATAGTGCCTTGCGCAAGGGAGATGACAAACTACGCTCCATTCCCATACGCCTACTCTTTAACGAGCCAGACCTTAACCTACGAGCCGAATACAGCCTGTTTGACCGCACATCAGGCCGACCGCTTTGTGTAGGCAATGGTGAAACCTGTAAGCGTGTCACACAAGGCGGCATGCAGTCCTTGGCCTGCCCTACTCCCGACCAATGTGAGTTTGGGCAAAGCGGTTACTGTAAGCCCTACGGACGCTTAAACGTCGTGATTGATCAAGACGATGAAATGGGAACCTTCATCTTTAGAACCACAGGCTTTAACAGCATTCGTACCCTTGCCGCACGACTGCATTACTACCATGCGGTATCCGGTGGCTTATTAGCGTGTATGCCTTTAGAACTCAAACTACGAGGCAAAAGCACCACCCAAAGCTTTAGGTCTGCCATTTACTACGTGGACATGACCATCCGAGAAGGACTAAGCCTAGAGGAAGCCATTCAACAAGCTCAAGCACTACATCAACAACGCCTCCAATCGGGTTACGACCAAGCCGCTCTCGATAAAGCAGCACGACAGGGTTTTGCCAATGGAGCTTTTGAGGACGGTGAGGACGAAGCCTTAGAGGTTATCGAAGAGTTTTATCCTGAAGCCCACACACAAGCCCAGTCTACTCAATCCACTACCCTCGCCAACAAGCTAGAGCAACGTGCGACAGCTTAACCCCTACCTACCCAAACAACATACACGCCACCTGTTTAGGGTGGCGTTTTTTACGTCTAAAGGAATTGATCATGCGTTATCACAAAATGAAAGTCTGCCCCAAGTCTGGTCTGTACCTGATGGAATCCAACGTGCTTTCAGAAGCGGACATCTTAACGATGGCGAATCAGCTCGCTAGAAAACGCCTAGCTAAAGGCCGCAGCATCAGCAGCCCACAAGCCGTTAAAACCTATTTGCAAAACTTACTACAAGACTACGAGCATGAAGTCTTTGCTGTGCTGTTACTGGACAACAAGCACAAAGTAATTGGCTTTGAAGAGCTGTTCAGAGGCACCATCACCCAAGCCCCTGTTTACCCAAGAGAAGTGGTTAAGCTGGCTTTAGAGCGTAACGCTGCCGCCATCATCATGACCCACAACCACCCATCGGGAGACCCTACGCCTAGCCATGCAGACATTGAGCTGACGAGGCAGCTACGTGATGCGTTGGCTTTGGTGGATGTGAGGGTGTTGGATCACATTGTGGTGGGGATGGAGGGGTGTGAGTCGTTGGCTCAAATGGGTCATATATAAAGCACTCCCCTAAAGGCCAGTACGGCTTTTAGGGGGCTTTATTTTCTGCTACTCAATTGGCCTGAGCTAATCCTGTCGTTGTAACGACTCCAAGCGAGCGGCGTTTTTTGCTGTCAAAGTGCTTATGGTTGCTATGGCATTTTACTATAAGTAGAGAGCAAATTTCTTTACCTAGTACCTGAATCGACCAGACTTTTATAGACAGTTCATTGCCTCAGAAAAGTAGTACCGTTCGTAGTTTATCGGCGAAAGATTCGCAGCATGACTATGCCGACGAATCGGGTTATAAAACATTTCGATGTAGTCAAAAACATCTTGGCGTGCTTGCGCTCTGGAGTTATAAACTCTGCGTCTGATACGCTCTCGCTTAAGTAACTGAAAAAAGCTTTCCGCGACAGCATTATCATGGCAATTACCACGGCGACTCATGCTTGGCTCTAGATTATGATTAGCTAGAAAAGTAGTCCACTCGTAACTCGTGAATTGACTGCCTTGATCGGAGTGCACCATGACACGTTGTTTTGGTTTTGGTTTTCGTCTCCAGACTGCTGACAGTAAGGCCTGTATAGCTAGGTCTTTACTCATACGTGAACTCATTGACCAACCGACCACCTGACGAGAGAATAAATCCAATACAACGGCCAGATACAACCAACCCTCATGGATACGGATATAGGTAATATCTGTTACCCAGGCGATGTTAGGCGCAGCCACATCAAACTGGCGATCTAGGATATTAGCGGCAACACTATGTGGTACACCTCCGTATAACCCTGGACGACGACGGTATCCGACCTGAGCACGCCAACCTTGACTGCGCATCAAACGTGCTACGCGGTGCCGGCTGCACGATTCACCCTGTGCACGCAAATCATGATGCACCTTGCGGTAACCATACACGCGTGCGCTCTCAAGCCAAGAGGCTTGCACTAAGGCCAGTAAGCGTTGATCCTCTAGGTGACGCTGACTATGAGTACTGCGTCGCCATGCGTAATAACCGCTGTGGTGCACCTGTAGTACGGCGCAGAGTAGACGCACCGCATATTGAGTCGAATGCTGTTCGATAAACGCGTACTTCAGCCGGACTCCTTGGCAAAGTACGCGGCGGCTTTTTTAAGATGTCTCGCTCTTCAGTAAGTCGCTTAACCTCAGTGCGCAAGCGCTTGAGCTCAGCCGCCTCGGCACTCTCTTGCTTACGTTGCTCCGTTGGCTTGTTATAGCGCTTTAACCATCCATATAGGCTGTGCGTCGATACGCCCAGACGAGCAGCCACTTCCGCAACAGGACGGCCGTGCTCAGCCACCTGCTTAACTGCTGCAACCTTGAATTCTTCTGTAAATCGAGCCTTACTCATAAACGTCTCCTTAAGACGATATTATGAGGCAAAAATGTGTCTAGTAAACCTTGGTCGATTCAATGAGTTCTTTGGGTGATATAATGTGCATCGTGCAAGCAGGATAGACGGCATGCACGATTTGTAATAACAGAGTGTCTTATATTTTTAAAGAAAGTCTATTTAATACAAGTGATTATATTAATTAACGGTAAGCATCAGCGGGTGACAAAACGAGCATGCTTACTAATAAAATGTTATGCAATTAGGGGTGGTTCTGGAGAACTGGAAAATGGGGATCAGGGGGTACGGTAAGTGAGTATAAAAATTCAATCTAATGATCTGAAAGACCGGCAAAAGGCCTTGCATAACTCGATAGAAAGTTTGATGACAAAGCTGCCTGAGGAGAGCGCAACACGGAAACAATTAGCTAATCATCGGGAGCTTTTTGACGATGCGGTTTCTTATCTCTCAAACTCAGATCAAAGACTGGCATTTATCGGTAACATAGGTACCGGAAAGACAACCGCCATATGCCATCTACTTGGCTTGCTAGATGGAGAAGAGCCAATTCTTAGCACGGGTAGCGGTCGGACTACGCTTTGCGAAGTGGAAATCGCTTCTAGTTCTCAACTGGAGATCGAAGTCACTCCTCATTCCGAAGCTGAAGTAAAGAGCTACCTCACGGACTTTGCTCAGTACTTACTATCAGATATCACAGAATCGGATAATTCAGAGTCATTTAAACTAAGCGCTGAAGTTGAGAGAGCACTCCGTAACATGCTTGACCTCCGAACATCACGTACAAAAAACCCCGAAGGCAAACGAATCACTACGGACAACGCTAAAAACTTTGCTGCCAATTACCAATCTGTCGAATTGTTAACAGAGGGGTTGTTGAAACGGATTGATTATACAGCCCGTTATCAAACGCGATTCACTAATGATGATGGAGTAGACCAATACGAGTGGTTGCACACAACATTCAAAGCTATCAATAGCTGCACTCATCCGAGCGTTGGTTTATCCAAGCATATACGCATATTGGTGCCGGTAAAACTTTTCGATGACATCAATTACGCACTGTCAGTAGTTGATACAAAGGGTGTCGATCAGACGGTTAACCGTGCGGATCTTGATAGCTGTCTTACAGACAATCGTACTGTCAGTGTACTGTGCTGCCGATTCAACGAAGCGCCCGATAAGACAATGTCAGGATTGCTGAAGCTTGCCAAGGATGCTGGCCTAAGTCACCGAATTGCCAAAGAAACCGTATTGTTAATTCTCGATAGGGAGAGTGAAGCTGAAAAAGTTATCGACATAGATGAACCTGTTGGTGATAAAACTGAGGGACGCGAGATCCGTGCTGAGCAGGTCGTTAATGATCTAAGGCACACACTGCAATTAGACAACCTAGATGTGCGATTTTTCGATGTAAAGTCGGATGATCCCAAGCAACTTAACAAACTGTTGGTCGAAAAAGTCTCTGTGCTGCGCGCTCAATATGCTCAGAATATTGTCGATATCGAGAAGGCTATTGTCGACATCGAAACTGAACTAGTCTCTCAATCAGCTAAAACGGCGAAGAATCAGGTTAAGAATACGCTGGAGCCTTGGATAAAAAAGTCTCAAGGCTGTTCTCCCGCGTTAAGAGAATATTTTTTACCATTAATTAATGACATTAAAAACAAGGGTACATATGCTGCTAGTGTTCGAGCTAGTGTTAATCGCAGAGGAGAGTGGCATAATCTCGATTACTATCAGCTTTTAGCTACAGGTGCTCGTGAGCAAGTTGTTGATCAAATCGGCACCCTAAAGGATGAATTTATCGTACTAATCGATAACATGCTTTCCCAGAATGAGCTCCAACCTGCTTATGCGCTGCTTAAACAGTTAAAGCAAACAACTGAGAAACGACTTGGTGATATTTACCAAAAAGCGTTTGCTAAAGGACGCGCGGTTTATGAAGAACAGCTTTCATCAGATAATCAGCTCTGGAATGGTTTGTTTCGAGAGTGGGGAATGGGCCCTGGATACAAGGATAGAGTTTCCGGTAACTCTGAAACCTGGTTTCACATGCGAAAATATCCAGAGTTTGAATCCAGCGTTACTAGACAGGTTGTTGAGGAATGGCAGCGTTATGTAAATGAAGTGCGAGATATGCTGGGGGCTGAATAGATATGCATAACAATCGCAGGCACAGCGACGGCTTTTTCGTTCCGGCTTCGCCTCCACTACAAAGCCGCGCGTGCTGCGGGCGTTAGATTTCAAATAGGAGAAAATCATGGACTTTTGGGGTTGGGTATTAGTGATTGTTGTCGCAGGGTTAGGTATCGCTATCGCCCAAGCAATTGCTGTATCGAATAAGAAGAAGGCGATGGAAGAGGAGCTAGAATCTCTTCCTGATTTTTCACCTACTCAAAAAATCATGGGTAATAATGGTGACACCGGTCTTGCTATTGATGAAGAAAGAAAAAAGGTCGTTTTGATCAAAAACGGCCCTACAGGTGTCGCTCTCAAGCCTATTACATACAGAGATGTGCTTTCTTCCGAAATATTTGTAGATGGGGAGACTGTCACAAAAACAGCGAGAGGAAGTCAGCTTGGCGGAGCACTTATAGGTGGACTCGCGCTTGGAGGGGTCGGGGCGATAATCGGTGGTTTATCCGGAAAAACCAGATCGTCTGAAAAGGTCAAGAGAGTCGATCTTAGGATAACTGTCAATGACACCAAGAGCCCGCTGCACGACATTAACTTCATGGATATTGAAGGAAAGAAAGACGGAATAATCTATAAGTCAGCGATGGATGAAGCGCGTCACTGGCATGGGTTGATAGCAGTTCTTATTAAGATGGCCGATAACGAAGATGCCCGAAAAGAAGGTGACGAAACACCGTTACAAGCGAGTGGTGACATCACATCGTCCCTAGCGGATGAACTTTCAAAGCTGAGCGATCTTCGAGATAAGGGAGTTTTGTCAGACGAAGAGTTCACTATACAAAAACAAAGGCTGTTATCTTAATGATGTGCCGAAGAAAATCTGTAGCATTAGCCTGAGCTGCTATTACTATCAGCCAAAACACGCTCAAGAAAACGATGTCATCGCAGACTGGTTAATTCAGTTAACGACAGTACAGCGCAATTGGGGCTTCGGTAAATTTAGATCGTTTCATGATTTCCTCCATGTAAAGAATCATGGCAGAAATCTCTGGTTTTAGCTTGTGCCTTTTTAAGGTAAGTCTACGATATCAATAAGTTCTCACTAGTTTTCCTCTAACACTTATTATCCCTTTAAATATCCAACTCAGGTAAACCCCGTACGATTTTCATCGTCTCCAAACTCACCGTAATTACCCTCTGCAATAACTCCAACGGATAGCGTGGGTTGTTCATTGTTTCTATCGCCCAGTCGTTAGCGTCATTCACGATGCCAGAAGCTTTATGCGTGGAGACGCCTTGGCGCTCCATGACCCAAGCAATGGCAGACTTACCGTTAACCACATAGTCATAAGCCTCTAAGGGAATGTCAGACAGGGTGATCTTTGTGTTGTAAATGATCTTACTTAGATCATTTACGCTCTTACCCGTTTCCTCGTCTTTTTTCTTTGGGTGCTTCATTTTAGTGACGTAAAAGTCCTCATCTGTAGCCCCTACGAAATCAGTGCCGTTATGCTGAAGCTTGCCTGTAAAGGTCACGGGGTACTTGTCTACGGTTTCATAGTTCAAGTGCAACTCAGCAAGCTGGCGGCCTGCTTGACTAAAGGTGGTGAAATCCTCAAAGGTTTTAACACGAGGAATACGAGGTAGCTCTTTGCTTAGGTTGTTTGCAAAGCGGCTGCGGTAATCCTCGCTGTGCAAAATACCATACACGTAGTAGAACAGGTCTTCTTTGCTGATGGTTTGATTGGGGTAGGCTTCTTGGAAGTGCGCTAAACCTTCATCTGTGATGGCATCACGGCGAACTAAGCCTGTTTCGGTTGTGGCGTCGCTGAATAAATCGGCTTCACTTAGCTTAGGGGCTTCCTCATAAAGGTAGAGGGGGAAGCATTGAGCATCACCATTCAAGTGCAAGTCCGGTAGCACATTGCTTATTAGCACCGGAATTCCAATACCGTTATAACGAGCGTTATATGAAATAACCAGATTCTCAGCCTCAGCATTGGGGAAAATGCGAGGCATTTGGTAAACACGCTCATTAAAACTTCGATTGAAGTACATCCACTGCTTAGCAAAAGGCCTGTATAAAGACATGTAAACTGAACTTTTTTCCAATTTGAAAAAAGTTCCTTTTACTAAATCCTGTTTTAAGTTATGTGTCCAACTAATCTTAGTCGGATCATTATCTATAAATCCATCAACAGCCGCCTGTCTAGACTTCCTATCCAAGCCTTGATGTGCCACATTAAACCGACTCAACTCATCCTCATAGTTAGTAATCATGCGCTGCATATTACTGGTCATTTTTTCTTGACTAGAGTTATAAACCCACGCGTCACGATTAGTGGCAACCCCTAGCGAAAAATTATCAAATAACCTTAGCTCCGGCTGTCGGCTCTTATCACCCAAGACAACATACTGTTTAAAGCTATCATCTCGCTGACTCAGCCAATCCCCATGCTCATCAGGCGTAATGGTTTTCCACTTTGGAATCCCCTCAATACTGCCAAACTGACTAATCAACTCTAATTTTTCGTCTCGGCTTAAATAATCACCAATGTCATGAAAGAAAATCTTGCCATGCTCTTTGGCTTCAGGGTTTTTTACTAGGATAGAGATAGCAATAGGAGCGCGGCTTCCTGAATCAAAAATCTTGCCTCCCTCTTTACGTGACAGTTCACCAGAGGTACGTTGATTGCCCCTCAAATGAAACACATACAGGTTACTGAACTCCTCAACCAAGCACTGACGCATTCCATCGGCAGTATTCGCCTCTAAAAAACCACCATTGGTCACATAACCAATCACCCCTTGATCGCCAATACGATCTGAAGCCCAGCGAATAGCACGTATATAGCTGTCGTACATCCCTTTAGAAAGGGTTGCCTTAGAGCGTGCTACATACGTATTCCGAATACGATTATCTAACTCAGGATATGAAACATTCGCATTATTATCATTTTCACTGGCCTGTCCAATCGAATATGGCGGATTACCAATAATGACTCGTATATCTAATGACTTTTGACGCTTTCTACGTTCGCTATTTTCTTCAAGCAGCTGATCCACTAAGTCCTCAGATTCATACATCTGGAAGGTATCTGTTAAGCAAATGCCCTCAAACGGTACATAGGGTACATCGGTGATGTCGTCCTCATCTTCTTTGCCCGTCACATTACCTGACAGAATCCCATGATAAGTGGCTTCGATATTGATGGCGGCAATGTAGTAGGCCAACAGCACAATCTCGTTCGCATGGATTTCGTTTTTGAATTTGTAAGGTAGCTTGTCGGCTGGAATGATACCGCTTTGTAGTAGGCGTGTGATGAATGTGCCTGTACCCGTAAAGGGGTCGATGATGTGAACGTTTTTATCCGCTAGGCTAGAGTTAAACTCCTTGCGCATCACGTCTTCGACACTATGGATAATAAAGTCCACCACCTCCACAGGGGTGTACACAATCCCTAAGCGATCTGTCATGCGTGGGAAGGCTTTACGGAAAAACTTATCGTACAGCTCAACAATAATGCGTTGTTTTCCTTCGGCACTTTCAATGCCTTCGGCTCGCATTTGCACTGACTGATAGAACGACTGAAGCGTATCCGCCTCCTTGTCGATGTGATGTGCTTCTAAAGCCGTTACCACTGCCTGCATGGCCTTGGACATGGGGTTATGCTCGGTAAAGTTATACCCCTTAAATAAGGCATCAAACACGGGCTTTGTGATCAAGTGCTGCGCCAACATCTCGATGATTTCATCATCACTGATGGAGCTATTTAGGTCGTCACGTAACTCAAAGGCAAATTCATCAAAGGCGGCTCGTTCAGTTAGGTTGTCTGGGTTTTCAAGAATCCCTTTGATGCGACTGATGTGGGTGTTGGCAATTTTGGCAATGTCCTCTGCCCACTCTTCCCAGTGCAAGCGGTTGCCCACTTTTTCGACAAGCTTGGCGTAAATAGCCCGTTCAATTTCACCGATTTCAAACTGTAGGCTGGCTTGTTGCTGCTGTACTGGATAGCCTTCGCTTGGCTCGCCAAGGCCATATTGCCCTTTGCCTGCTTTTTTCTTTTTATCTTGGGGGGTACTCTTACTACGCTGTTGGATTTTATCCGTAATAGCAATGACTTCCATTTTGCTGCGGTCTTGGCCGATCAGCTCCAGTTTGTTAATCATTGCATCAAAACGGTCATCGTGCGAGCGTAAAGCTTGCAGAACCTGCCAAACAACACGATAGGTTTGGTTGTCGTTTAAGGCTTCGTGTGGCTCCATGCCCGATGGAATCACCACAGGTAGCACCACATAGCCTAGCTTCTTGCCGGGTGCATTACGCATCACACGGCCTACGGACTGCACCACATCCACTTGTGAGTTACGTGGAGTAAGAAACAACACTGCATCCAGCGCCGGTACGTCTACCCCTTCGGATAAGCAGCGTACGTTACTCAGAATACGACAGGTGTTTTCAGGGGTGTTGGCTTTTAACCAGTTGAGTTTCTCTTCTTTTTGACTGGCGTTCATGCTGCCATCTATGTGTTCGGCCTCACACCGCAAGCGCATCGCTGTTTCTGGCTCAAGGCTCTCAAAGGCTTCAGCTTCTTGATACGCTTCGACAACCTCTTGGAACATGTTAGCAATATTGACGGATGCTACCTGATGGCGACGTGCCTTAGCACTAGGACGAATCACCTGACAAAAGGCCACGGCTCGCTTCATGGGCTCGGGGTCATGCACTAAACTCTCGTCCAAGCCTTGTTTAGCCAACGCTTTCCAACAACCGACTATCTTCGCTGCATCATCTACCTTGAGCTGATTGTTGTCATCGGACAATAAGCTTTGTAGGCGACGGCTCACTAAATCCTCTTCGACCGCTAACACAATGACTTTGTAGTCCACTAATAGGCCACGTTGTACGGCTTCAGAGAAGTTAATGACAAACAACTCTTTACCGTAGTGTTCCTCGCTATCCATGGAGTACACCGCTGCGTTGCTTTCTGCGGCGGTGATCTTAGCATCTGCACTATAAATACGAGGTGTGGCCGTCATGTACAGGCGTTTTTTAGCCCGTAAAAAATTCGCATCATGCACTCGAACAAAAGCGCTTTCATCTTCGTCAGCAAAAGTCGCCCCTGTTGTACGGTGGGCTTCATCACAAATCACCAAATCAAACTCAGCCAGATCAAAATCATGCTGAGCTTCACTGATGGTTGCAATCGAATGATAGGTACTAAAGACCACGCTCATGTGAGCGCTATCATGACGCTTAGCCATTTCTTCAGCTAAACGCTTGGCATTGGTTGTGGCGGGATAACGTAGCTCGTGAGTAAAGGTTTGCACCATGTCATCGTCTGCACGGCGCTTTTTACCTACGTCACTGTCTGAACACACAGCAAAACTATGCAACGGTACTCCACTTTCTTGTGTCCATTCGGTCAAGGTTTGGGATAACAGCGATAAGCTAGGTACGAGGAATAAAACCCGTCCACCTGCTCCTGCGAGCTTTTCTGCGATCTTTAAGCTCGTAAAGGTTTTGCCTGTGCCGCAAGCCATGATGAGCTTGCCTCGATCTGCTGTGGCTAAGCCCCGCATTACCGCCTCTAGTGCGTTCACTTGATGAGGACGTAAGGTTTTAAGTGGCTTTAAGACGGGCGCTTGACCGACCTGATACTGCGTCCAGTCAATTTGACTGTTCTCTAGATCATAAAGGTCGATCTTACTGACGGGTGGCTGTTGATCTCGTAAGGCATCCTCAGCATGCTCACTCCAGTTATTGGTAGTGCTGATGATAATACGATGCGTAAAAGGACGTTGCCCTGATGCCGTAAAGAAACTATCAATATCACGACGTTGAACCTTGTAGCCCTCTGCGTAGAACTTACACTGAATGGCATGGTATTCGTTCGTACCACGTGTCTTTGCCACAAGGTCAATCCCTGTATCACGTTTATCAAGCTGCTGTTGTGCCGCCCACTCCGAGTACGTCCACACGTCACTATACAAATCCTTATAGGTCGCCTCGTTACGTAAATAAGCCAGTATCAGCTCTTCGAAGTACGTCCCCTTTTCCCGTTCAGTAACAGCTGCCTGACGGAAGGAATCAAGGATGGTTTGCAATGGTGACATGTGGGTATCCGGAACAGTTCAGAGTTTATTGATGGATAGAATGTAACGGATTATGGCAAGTAGCTCAAGCTACTCTAGGACGGCCTAAACGGCTGTCTCTAGGCTTATACAAGCCCTGCCTATATGAACGGTAGGCTTTACCTGCTGCGTCGAGTCTAACAGGCTCTCCTGCTTCCTCTTTTACCAAGTAGTCTAAAACGACTTTCAGTTTTTCTATACGTCTTAACTCTCTATAGTCAATCATGCCTAAAGCAAAAGCTTTGTATTTATCAGAGTTCATATTAGCGCTGTAGTAACTACCTAACCCTCGTGTAATCGTATCTACCCAGTACTTACCTAAAGCCTGCGCTAACAAGTAATCGTTCTTTACTTTTTGCCCATCATAAAAGAACACCACATGGTAATGCCAACGCCTATCCACTCCGTACTCTAGCTTTGCTGCATAAGTGATGTAATGATCAAAGAGTTGATTAAAACGCAGGTTATTACGTAGTCGAATAAATGCCTCGTTCATGTACTCGTAAGTGTTGATCTCGGCATACTCATTTCCGATGTACAGGTCTAAACGCACTACTAGGAGCTTAGAGTAGTCAGCAACAAGCTGATCAACAAAGTGATGGAGTCTCTCTTGATTAGAACGATTGTAAGTTCGTGTAGTCATCGCTATACCTCTATGGTGATTCGTTAATAGGTATAGGTCTTAGATAAAACAGTAAGAAAGTAAGGGGGTGTGTTGAGAACACCCCCTACTACTGTGAGTACTCTTTACTACTGAATATGTTTAACTGTTAATAATTTAGTTATAAATACTTTACTTCTTAATAACATCTAAAACCTAAAGTCATGAACCTAAGCCCAGTTAAGAGACAATCAAAAATATCCCATCAGCTAAAGGGAAAATCTAAGAGTAATTGGTGTTTTTTTTCTACACACTTAGGTTCATACTATAAGAGCAGTGCTAAAAAATAATTATGGCCTCAGCCACCCTATAGAACTCATGCCATTAGTCCTTCCTACTTGATAAAATCGACCAAGTAGATATGTGGTCACAAAAAGACACGCCCTTTGGCTCTGAGCCAAAAGGGCGTTAATGTGTCATCAACCTAATGGCTATAGTTGCTAATTAGCGAAATTAGCAACTAACGGCACAAAAACAAAACCTCTAAACGCCTAATACAACCTCAAGCAAGCCAAACAAGATACGCATGCTTGTCACTTTTATAGTGCAGTATATGTCCTCTTGCCTCCAAATCCATGAGAGCTAAGTCCCGCTTTGCCTTTGTTCGAAGTGAGTTGGGTCCATATTGCAACAACTCTGCAACAGCCAACTGAGCACCTCGTTGAAGGTGGCGATCCAACCACCGATATAAAACTAAACCGTACTCCTCCGCCTCTTCCCACAAAGGCTTTTCTCCAAAAATTCTTTGGTAGGCTCTCAAATAACAAGTGGCTAAATCACGAGCAAAGCGTACCTCTTGTATTCCGATTTCCGTCAAGGCCACCCCTCTATTTACATAAACATGCAGTAATGCAGCTATACGAGTCGCATTATTCACGATTTTGGAACCTGCCTCTCGTACATCAAATAAAGAGCCCGACTCTCGCAACCCTGTTTCAACCCAATTTTGTAGACCTAGCAGCTCTTTTCTAGCTCCAGGACTCAGTGTCAAGGTGACACGTTCTTTTGAGGCTTGATAATGCTCAGATTCTTTCAAGAGAGCCTTTACCACTTGATGAAACTTGTCTATATACCCTTCATCTGAAGATGAGGCACCAACACCAAAGCGCTCTCCCTGCGTGGAGAGAGGCTGAGTCACTAGCATACGAGCAAAATACCCCGACAGACGTAGCAAGTCATCTTTCTTCTTAGAGATTCGACTCAAAACAGCAGGCTGTAGCATCAAGGACAAAGTCAATCGTGCTGATTTAATGTCAGACTCACCCGCAACGACTCTTGAAACGAGTACATCTTCCCCATCCCATAGCTGATTAGCATTTGCAATAAAATCCATATTAGCTCTAGTCAAAAGATTCCCAGCATCACTTGAGTGCAGCGTAATGCTTTTGCCCTCACCAGCTAAAGCCCTAAACAAAGCAGCAGACGTGACATCATTCAAAATGCTGCGATAAGTCTTTACCTTCGGCTCGCCTTTCAGTTTTAAATCCATCAGCTGTCGTTGTAGAATATCCGCCTCAGACGAGCGACCTTCGTTAATAGCATTTATTAATGAGACTTTCACTTGTCTAACCTTGGCTTTCCAAACAACAGCCTCGACCTCTTTTTCTACCTGTAAATCTTTCATTTGCTTAAGAACGTGCTGCTCATACTCAAGCAACGGTTTCATAATGAGGCGGTCAGTGGTGGTTTTTCGCTCACCTGAGTCTGCAATTACCAACGTATATAAAGCCACTGGTTGCACACCACCATACAAAGGCTCCACATCAACGTAACTCTGTATCGCTGATGAAAGGGTGCTAAGGATCGAGGTCACAATAATACCCGGAGGCGATTGCACTTTATTAAAAACGGCATAAGCACACTGACTCAGCTCTTCTGGCAAAAGTTCAAGCACATTAATATCAATAGGCACATTTATATTACTCATGACCCACCTCCTTCATTTGAAGCTGATTGATGTAAGCATAGACATCACTGGCTTTCCAGCCTTTAGCACGATCAGCCAGTTTTAACTGCTTAGGAAAGTCCGGCTTGTAGTATTTCGACTTGGGGCTTAAGTAGAGATACAACATGGATTTAGAGCAACCCAGTAAATAACAAACGTCTTTTATACGTAAGATACGGTGAGCCTCAAAATCAGTCGTCTGCGGCTTAAAGCTCGGGATAGTAACTGAACGAGTCTCGGATACAATTGGTGAAGTAAAATTACAAGTCATAGCAGACTCCTAGTATTAAAAATAAAAAACTAGCTGCGCAGCCATGACTTAAATGTAGTTCTGCTGGATTTTTCGTACTACTCCCAAATTTGATGAGACACAAAAAAAGCGACTCTATATAGGCTCCTCATGAACCATAATCACTACACCCAAACCGTTAATATAGAAACTATCCCCACCCTCATTAATATAGAAACTCTTCCCATCCTCTATGCCGCCTTCAAAATACTAGGTGGAGTAAGCAGTAACTTGGGCACACGAGGCGATCAGGCACGCTCTTTTACTAGAAAAAGAGATTTTTATAGCGACATCATGTCAGACGAGTTATTGTCCGCGTTTGCAGGCAACTATCAATTTAATCTAATTCCTACGGACAACCCTGAAAAGCAAGCCACGACTAGAGCCTTTAATTTTTTATTTGACCGTCTAGAAGAGGTTGTTTTTTTTATTCAGCGCCAATCTGATATTTGCTACCTAACAAGTAGAAAGATGGATAATCTGGGTTACCTTTGCCACCTAATTGCCCATATAACCAGATCAATCACTTGCTCCGAAGGTATAGTAAAAACCTGCCCTTTTCTATACATCGAACAGTCTCTCAAAAGCATCATTGACAATGACTACAATATTACCAAAACAATCAGAGACACTATCAAAACCTATCTGGACTATTTGAAGGAGAATCAAAAAAGGCAAGATATTGCCATGTACGACCAAATTCTTAAACTCGATGAAATCAAAAAGCCTTCTAAGTTCATGAGCACAGTTTGGGTAGAAATCCAAAGACTAAAAACCGACCTTAAAAATTCACAGGCAGGTTCCCTGTCCACAGAACAAGAAAACCTCATTGAAGAGCTTTGGGGGCATTACAACGCTCTACTCTTCCTTTCAGGACTCTGTTCTTCTTGGTCGAAGAGTTTCTCAACATCACCTAAAGCTTTACTTCAAAAACTATACACCCATTTAGTCATCACTAATATTGCTAATAATGATCACTATCAATCAAGTGAAAAAACTATCCTTGAAAATCTCACACAGCTCCTACCCTATAATAAGCTTCAATTCCCACCCCTCGATCACAATCAACTAAGAAGAGAGCTTGAATTACACCTACGTCTACAACCACTTATATCTTCACCACAGAACAAGTATCAAAACCCATGTACTGTCTTGAGACACATCTACAATACTCCATACGCTAGCATGCTCTGTGACTTCGAGTATTTTCACTTATATAAAATACAAGCTCTACTAACACACCTAAGACCTATACAAGTCGACTCGAGCCCTTACCTACGTAGCACATGGATAATAAACAATATCACTCTCTGCCTAAGTGACCTCAGCAAATCTAATAAAAACTATGTAATTGAGACGCTTGACAGCATCCTAGATCAAGGAATCAGTACCTATCCACACTTTCTTAGAAAACTAGTCGTTACCTTATATATAGGCATAAAACTATCCGAAAACTATCCTCTTAAAAACAATGCCTTCTCTGAGTTAATACACGCTGACTTAAGCACAACATGGCCTGCTATGACTCTATATCCTTCTAGTGCATCCGATCAAACAACTAGAACTTATCTTGAAGAATACCAAAAATCAAAAAAATACGATCGCTACTATGGCATAATCCAAATTATTAATCGCTACAATTACTTCATCCGCAACAACGAGTTGGATACAGAGCTATTTTTAGCCAACCCCTTAAGTAAGATTAACTCTTTTTTAGGGTATTTTTTTGAAGAGGTTGACCTTCAAAGTGAGATCCTTAGTACGTATGAGCAAAGCAAAAAATTCTTAGCAAAGAAAGAGACACTCTTCAACGACGCTAAGATAAGCCTAATCGACTATGACATCACCCAACTGACGGACGATTTCATATTAAATTTATTAGCGCTTCCTGCAGATGAAAACTACTCTGGCACTAAATATGTCATCCGGTTTCTAAATTTAGAAGCGAGTGTACGACAAGATATACTATCGGCTTTTAAAGAACGTCTAAACACTTAGCACACAAAAAAAGCAAGTTAGCCTCCAATATCAGCTAACTTGCTTTAATAACAACCAATCATAGATGGCATACCAAATGGCATACCAAGAGTAGCAGAAAACAAAAAAGCCCTTGAAAATCAAGGGCTTAATTTAAATTCTTGGCGGACAGAGAGGGATTCGAACCCTCGGTACGGGGATACCGTACACACGCTTTCCAGGCGTGCACCTTCAACCACTCGGTCACCTGTCCAAAATCTAGCAAAGAATATAATTATAAAGGCTTTAAAATAAAAAGCAAGCAAAATGCTTATTTCGGTAAGCTCAGCATGCGCTCCACATAGCGTGCAATTGCATCCACCTCTAAGTTCACGGGGCTACCAACTTGTAAGTGCTTTAATGTAGTCACTTGAACGGTATGGGGGATAAGATTAATGCTAATTTCACACCCCTGTGCCAAATCCACCACCTGATTGATGGTTAAGCTAACGCCATTGACCGTGACACTGCCCTTATAAGCCAAGTATTTCGCCAATTCAGTGGGTGCAACAATACGCAGTTCAAACGATTCCCCAACGGGCTCAAATGCAGACACCGTACCCACCCCGTCGACATGCCCCAGCACCATATGCCCATCTAGGGTGTCGCCTAAGCGCATCGCATGCTCTAAATTGACTTCGCCAAGCTGATCCAAACCCACGGTTCGATTTAGGCTTTCGCGGGAAATATCAATACTAAAGGCCTGGTCTTCTAAATCCACTACCGTCATACAGGCGCCTTGAATCGCTATGGAATCGCCTAATTGGCAGCGGCTCAAATCAAAATCCGGGCACGCAATGCGTAAACGCAAGCCCGCCTGTGGATCCTGAGGATCGAGCTCTTGAATTGCTGTGATTTCCCCCACAGCACTAACAATGCCTGTAAACATAATGGCTCCTACTGAGATAACTGCTGTAAATGACTAAGCAGTGTGTGCCAGCTCTGCGGCTGGCGCATAATCAAACGCACATCGTCCCCTACCTTTTGACTTTGTAAAAGCTCAAAACGATAGGCCTGGTCTAAATGCGATAAAGGGTTGATCTGGGTAACGGGCCTACCTTCGCCAAGTAGCACCGGCGCAATATAGCTAATCAAACTATCTACATAACCGGCTTGTAGCAATGCCCCATTAAGACGAGCACCGGCTTCTACATGAACTTCGTTAATTTGCTGCTGCGCCAACCAACGCATAACACTGTGTAAATCCACCTGCCCATCGGCGTTTGCATTTAGTACTATCACCTGAGCATTTTTATCTGCGAGCGGCTGCAAGCGATCAGGCTGTTGGACACAGGTAAAAATCCAAACAGGATGCCCGTCTAACATCTTGGCGTCCAATGGAAAGCGTAACTGACTGTCTATCACGGCTCGGATTGGCTGACGTGGTGTTGCAATATCACGCACGTTTAATTGAGGGTCATCGGCCAAAACCGTACCAATCCCCGTTAAGACCACACAGCTACGCGCACGAAACTGCTGTCCATCTAAACGAGCAGCGGCCCCTGTGATCCATTTTGATTCGCCATTTGCTAACGCCGTGCGCCCATCCAATGAGGAAGCGGTTTTTAACCATACCCACGGCAAATTACGTACCATACGTGACACAAAACCAACGTTGATCACCAACGCCGCTTCCGTTTCCACGCCGGTTATGACCTCTATCCCAGCCGTACGCAGTTGTTGAACCCCACGCCCCGCGACTACAGGATTTGGGTCCAACATGGCAATGACCACCTGCTTGGGTTTAAGCGCAATCAACGCCTCTACACAAGGGGGGGTGCGCCCGTGATGCGAACAAGGTTCTAAGGTGACATAAAAAACCGCCTCGTCCCACGCAGTAAAGCCCTGCGACTGGGCTTGGCGAATTGCCATCACTTCTGCATGCGCTCCACCTGCCATTTGCGTGGCGCCACGCGCGATGATTTGGTTATGATGCACAATCACACAACCCACTCGCGGATTGGGACTAGTGATATATAGAGACTGGCGAGCAGCGGCTAAAGCCTGCTGCATAAAAAAAGCATGGTTCACGATGAGGACGGGGAGTCGTCTTGCATTGCATTAATGGCTTCGACGAACTCACGAATATCATTAAAGCTTTTGTATACGGAGGCAAACCGTACATACGCTACCTGATCCAGCTTTTTGAGCTGCTCCATAACGAGCTCGCCAAGCTGCTCGGTAGTGACCTCGCGCTCCCCGCTAACAAGCAAACCCTCTGTGATCCGCGCTACGGCCGCATCGACCTCTTGTACTGGCACAGAACGCTTGCGTAAAGCTAAATCCATGCTAGCACGTAATCGTGCCCCGTCAAATTCCATGCGGCTACCACTGCGCTTAACCACAGCGGGCATCATCAGATCTGCCCGTTCATACGTTGTAAAGCGACGCTCGCATTTTACGCAACGACGGCGGCGGCGGATACTACCACCATCCTCTGAGACACGAGAATCAACGACCTGAGTGTCTTCATAACTACAGAACGGGCATTTCATAGGCAATCAACGCCCCCGAAGGGGCCTAAGTATTAACGGTAAACAGGCAAACGAGCCGTTAGCTCGTGTACGCGTTTACGCACGTTGGCTAAGTTTTCTTCGTCATTGGGGTTATCCAACACATCAGCAATCAAATGCGCCGTTAGCTCGCAATCGGCCTCGGTAAAACCACGTGTGGTCACCGCAGGGGTACCTAAACGAATGCCGCTGGTCACAAAAGGCGACTCGGGATCATTAGGAATCGCATTTTTATTGACAGTGATGTGTGCTTTGCCTAAAGCGTCTTCGGCTTGTTTACCAGTAAGACCTTTAGCACGTAGATCAACAAGCATGACGTGGCTTTGAGTACCACCCGATACGATGCGTAAGCCCCGCTCTACTAGAGTGCGAGCTAGTACATCGGCATTTTTTACTACCTGAGCCGCGTAGTCTTTGAAGCTGGGCTCGAGTGCCTCTTTGAAGGCAACGGCTTTACCTGCAATCACGTGCATCAAAGGACCGCCCTGAATGCCTGGGAAAATAGCAGAGTTAATGATTTTTTCATGCTCGGCTTTCATCATAATGACACCACCACGCGGGCCGCGTAAGGATTTATGCGTTGTGGACGTCACAAAGTCAGCATGTGGCACTGGGTTGGGGTATTGTCCACCCGCAACTAACCCTGCATAGTGGGCAATATCCACCATAAAGAGCGCGCCGTTTTCTTTGGCAATACGACCAAGACGCTCAAAATCAATGTGCAAAGAGTATGCCGACGCACCAGCGACAATTAATTTAGGCTTGTGTTCTTTAGTTAGGGCCTCGACCTGCTCGTAGTCAAGTACTTCGTTCTTGTCTAGACCATAAGAAATGAAGTTATACAGCTTACCCGACGCGTTCACAGGAGAACCATGCGTTAAATGCCCGCCTTCGGCTAGGCTCATACCTAAAACGGTATCACCGGGCTTTAATACCGCCATGTAAACGCCTTGGTTTGCCTGAGAGCCAGAGTTAGGCTGTACGTTAGCGGCTTCGGCACCAAACAGCTTTTTCAATCGATCAATGGCCAGCTGCTCCACAATATCAACAAACTCACAACCGCCGTAGTAACGACGACCTGGGTAGCCTTCGGCGTATTTGTTCGTCAGCTGCGAGCCTTGGGCCTGCATCACTGCAGGACTCGTGTAGTTTTCAGAGGCAATAAGTTCGATATGCTGCTCTTGGCGCACGTCTTCTTTTTGAATGGCGTCCCAGATTTCGGGGTCAACAATGTCTAGGGTATGAGAACGATCAAACATGAAAGATCCTAACTAAAAAAAGAGGGCAACTAAAGCCAGCATTTTACCGCTTTAGCGAGCTTTGAGCTGTAAAAACACGAGCCATATGCCGTATTTTATGCAAAAACTCGCTAAAACCACACTAAACCGCGTTTTTTTCACATGATAAATGAAAAAAACTAATTTTTATCTACGAGTAAACGCGGGTTTAAAGTGTAAGTTCCCGTGATCGAGGCTTGGCCCAAAATATGATCTTGGATAGCTTCCAGCACCTGAGCACCTGTAAACTTGCCTTTTAAGGGGACTTCGTCAATGGCTAAGGCATACACCGTAAACGTGTAACGATGCACTAAGGAATCATTCCACGGCGGACACGGCCCATCGTAACCGAAATAATCACCATTCATATCACGATCATGTGCGAACCAGTTAGTGAAATCATTCACCCCCTGACGCGTACCATCTAACGACAAGGGCCCTGCTTTACCACGCGGCGTTACCCCTTGCGCATAAGCCCCCTCGGCAATTTCTGTGGTATTTGCATCAATATCCACAAGCACCCAATGATAAAAATCCACACGGGGCAAGTCGGATGGGACCTCGCGATCCGGCTGATTGACATCGTCTGGCTGAGAGGGAACATCTTTATCCACACACAAAATCACAAACGACTTTGTGCCCTCTGGCACCTCAGACCAAGCCAAATGGGGATTCATATTATCAGCCAATGCGACTCGGTTTTGCGCATCGTATTTACCAAAGGCATAACGCGTTGGTATGGGCTGCTGATCTAAAAAAGAATCACTGCGTAATTTCATCGCTTGCTCCTTGTAGAAAATCAAGCCGTTTTAAGGGTTAATATGCACACGAGCAAAACGGCGTTTACCAACCTGAATCACATAGCTGCCCGCGGCCAGCTCTAAGCTACGATCTTCAATGCGCGTACCATCTACACGTACGCCGCCCTGAGTAATATTACGCTGAGCCTCGCTACCGGAAGAAACCAAGCCAGCTTCGCGCAAGACATGAATAATCCCCATCGGTGCGCCCGCTAACGTGACTTCGGGCATGTCTTCAGGCAGCGCGCCGTGCTTAAAGCGCGCCTCAAAACGCTGTAAGGCTTCTTCGGCATCCCGTTGGCTATGGAAGCGCGCCACAATCTCTTGGGCCAACGCGACCTTGGTGTCGCGCGGGTTAGCTCCCGCCGCTATGGCCTCTTTAAAGCCTTGGATTTCTGCCATGCTACGGAAAGACAACAACTCAAAATAGGTCCACATCAATGTATCCGAGATGGACATGATTTTTCCGAACATCGAGTCTGGGCTTTCGGTAACACCAATATAGTTACCTTTAGATTTGGACATTTTTTCTACGCCATCCAAACCCACAAGCAAGGGCATGGTTAAAATGCACTGCTGCTCTTGACCGTATTCTTTTTGTAGCTCACGCCCCACAAGCAAATTAAATTTTTGATCCGTACCACCTAGCTCTAAGTCCGCTTTCAGCTGTACCGAATCGTAACCCTGCAAAAGAGGATAGATAAACTCATGCACCGAAATGGGCGTGTTGGACTTAAAGCGCTTGGTAAAATCATCACGCTCCATCATGCGCGCAACGGTATAACGCGAAGCCAGTTGAATTAACCCACGCGAACCCAGCTGATCGAGCCAGGTTGAGTTATATAAAACTTGGGTTTTTGACTGATCTAAAATTAAATTGGCCTGATCGCAATAGGTTTGTGCGTTGGCTTTTACCTGCTCGGGGGTTAAAGGCGGACGTGTGGTATTACGGCCGCTGGGGTCCCCAATCGTAGAGGTAAAATCCCCGATCAAAAAGATCACCTGATGCCCCAAGTCTTGGAGCTGGCGCATTTTATTAAGCACCACCGTATGCCCCAAATGGATATCGGGTGCGGTAGGGTCTAAGCCCAATTTAATGCGTAGCGGCTCGCCGGTCGCATGGCTACGTGCCAACTTACGCGCGAACTCCGACTCTACAATGAGCTCATCGCAACCGCGCTTAACTAGCGCCAAATCGGCTTCTACAGCAGGGGTAATGGGTGCGTCTTGTTGTGACATAAATAGACCTGATGAAAACTTTATCGCAAAAGGGGTCGAAAAACTAGTGTAAATAAGCTAGCATAACGCTTGGACTTAAAATCTGCACGCAAAAAGCGTGTTGTCCAGCACTCGTATCAATCATATCAAAGCAATTTTGTGAGCCTTTAGCTCGCAAAACCTGCTTTTACCGTATTTTTTTGGCTAAAGGCTTAGATTGTAACCCTAAATTCACTTGGGTTATGGCTCTACCTCTACATCTCACAAGGTTTTGGTCTCATGCTTAACAAAGGGAATAACGGAACGCCTTCCTCCGCCCCCCAGCACGCCAGCCCCAAAAAAAGTAAATTCATTCAAAAGTCTCTGCTCGTCATTGCCTTTGGGCTCTTTGCGGGCGCCGGTGCAATTGCCGTCGTCCAGCCTCAAAATGAGCCGGTGGTTTATCAGGCCACCCAAGCGCTCGACTTACCCGCAGGAGTAACCCCACTGGGTTCTCTTTCTACAGAGCCTTTTATTCATGAAACCCGCATTCGTCGCGGTGACACTTTAGCTGGTTTGCTGCAACGCCTCCAGGTCGAGGCTCCCGGCTTACAGGCATTTTTAACCCATGATAAAAATGCCCGCTCTATTTACAAACTTTACCCTGGACGCGCCCTACAGGTTGCTTTAACCCCAGACAATGATTTGCTCTGGCTGCGCTATGTACACACCCCAGCGGACACCGAAAAAGGCGAAGCCGTATCTAAATGGCTAGAAGTTCGGCCCGATGGGCAAGGTAGCTATGTGGCTACTGAACAATCGCTTGCGGTGGAAACACATGTACAAATGGCCGAAGGAGTGATTACTTCTTCACTCTTTGGTGCAACCGATGCTGCTAACATCCCCGATGCCGTAGCGTTACAAATTCCAGAGATTCTCGGCTCCAAAGTTGACTTCATGAAAGACCTGCGTAAAAACGACCGCTTCCGTGTGATCTATGAAACTTATAGTCACCAAGGACAGCGTGTGGGCGCAGGCAAGATTTTAGCGCTGGAATTTGAAAACCAAGGCAAAACACACGAAGCGATGTGGTTTGCTCCCGATGGCGAGGGCGGTGGTTATTATGATTTTGCTGGCCAAAGCTCTCAGGGGGCATTTTTGCGTAATGCGTTGAAATTCACTCGCATTAGCTCCACCTTTGGCGGTCGTCGCCACCCTATTCATGGCAACTGGCGCAATCATAATGGGGTAGATTATGCCGCCCCGACGGGCACGCCCATTCACGCTACCGCCGATGGCGTTGTCAAATCGATTGGTAATCAGCGTGGCTACGGCAAAACCATTGAGCTTGAACATCACAGTGGTTACAGCACCTTATACGCCCACCAAAGCCGTTTTGCTCCCAACCTAAAAAAAGGTGACCGTGTTAGTCAAGGCCAGCTCATTGGCTATGTGGGTTCAACCGGTTGGGCGACGGGGCCACATCTTCATTACGAGTTCCGCATCAATAACAAACCGGTCGACCCTTTAGCGGTAGACCTTCCTGTTGCTAAAGTTCTTGATCCCAAACAGCGCGCGGCATTCGACACCGTCGCCGCCCAGTACAAGAACCAGTTTGCGGTACTCAAAGGCCTAAATGAGCCGCTCGTGGCCGCACTAGACGACTAATATGCTGTTTATCGGCATCATGTCTGGTACCAGCACAGATGGCGTGGATGCGGCCTTATGCCGTATCCATGCGTCTGACCAGCTGGAGGTAATCCATCACTACAGTGAGCCCTTTGATGCAGCGCTACGCGCTGAAATCCTACAACTGAATCAATCAGGGGTTGATGAGCTGCACCGTGCCGCGTTGGTTTCAAACCAGCTCGCTGATTATTATGCACATTGTACTCAACAACTTTTGCTGCACGCCCAAGTGCCCTCCTCGGCGATAACAGCAATTGGCGTGCATGGTCAAACTGTGCGTCACGCCCCACATCTCGGTTACACCATACAACTAAATGCCCCCGCCCGCCTAGCCGAATTAACAAAAATCCACGTTGTGGCAGATTTTCGGTCTAAAGACATTGCCGCAGGCGGTCAAGGCGCCCCTTTAGTACCTGTTTTTCATCAGGCGGTTTTTGGTGCCCCAACACCACGCGTTATTTTAAATCTGGGGGGGATAGCCAACATTAGTATTTTACGCCCGCAACACGCCCCAACTGGCTTTGATACGGGCCCAGCCAATGCTCTGATGGACGCGTGGATCCAAAAACATCAAGCCTGTCGTTTTGACCAAAATGGAGCGTGGGCGGCCCAAGGCACGCCCGACCCTACCCTACTGCAAACGCTATTGACAGAACCTTGGCTGGCCTTACCGCCGCCTAAATCCACGGGTCGCGATTTATTTAATCTTAGGTGGTTAGAATCCCATTTACAAGGGACAGCCCTAGCGCCAGTAGACGTACAAGCTACCCTTGCATGTTTTACCGCTACCACCGTAGCGCAAGCCATCCACCAGCATGCTGCGGATGCTACTGAAATTATTCTTTGTGGTGGGGGGGCCTACAACACCCATTTACGACAACAGCTGGTCACACAAATAAAAAAGCCCATCCGTTTAAGTGATGAGCTAGGCATCGGCGCACAGTGCGTCGAAGCAGCGGCCTTTGCGTGGTTAGCCTATGCGTATTGGCAGGATATCCCAGCAGGACAACCCAGCATTACAGGGGCTAACCACCCAAGTATTTTAGGCGCGTGGCATAAGGCCTGATTAAATCGTAAACGATGAACCACAACCACATGTGGTGGTCGCATTGGGGTTACGAATCACGAACTGAGCGCCCTCTAAATCGTCTTTGTAGTCGATCTCGGCACCCACTAGATACTGAAAGCTCATGGGGTCAATTAATAACTGCACCCCATTTTTATCAATGGTGGTGTCATCGTCATTCACGACTTCGTCAAAGGTAAACCCGTACTGAAAACCCGAGCAGCCCCCACCTTGGACAAAAACACGGAGTTTTAAATCAGGGTTACCCTCTTCGGTCAGTAGCTCACGGACTTTATCCACCGCGGCATCCGTAAAGACCAAAGGAGAAGGAGGTGCCTGAAGGTCAACCGTTTCGGTAAGGGTATTCATAAGAGATACTCCTGCAACAAATAAATAGTAAGTTTTATTTTAAGCCTAAATCGTCATTCGCACGAACCGCCTACTTTGATAGGTTGTGTTTGTAGGTCGCGCGCAACTGTTTGCCCTGATAAATACGCACTGTCACCGCTTGTATCGCTGTTTCAGTAGGAATAGATAATAAACCCGTGGTGCGTAAAAACCGGTCAAACTGGATCGTTAACGGTTTGGCAGCATCCTGTCCTGCGGGGTATAAAACCATATCTTTTTGTTGCGCCCCATCTGCTACATGGGCGATAAACTCAATATGACCATCAAAACGGTCTAAACCAGCAGGACGCTGTAATAATAATCTATAGTGTAATACATCCGCTTGGGCTTCGATATCTAAAGCCCTAATTTGTACCGTGCCTTTATCCGACACGGGTAGCAAATGCTCGTAAAAGGCCAACTGCTCTTGAAGCTGAGCTAACTGCTCCTGATGTTGCACCAAACGCTGTTCTAGGCTTTGCTGGGTGGAAATATCCAGTGCGTGCTGGGTTTCTAATGAAAGAATATGTTGCTGAGCTTGCTGCCAATCCTGCTGGACTTGCTGTAATTGATCGCGTAATGCACCGCTTTCAGCATCGTCCTTCCAGCCTAGAAGACCCACTCCCGTCGCACCGAGCAGGAGCCCAAAGATAAAGAAAAAAAAAGAAAATGGCTTCACAAGAAAAGTAAAAAAAGAGGCAGACGTCTTACTATTATGACGCCTTGCCCCTGATTTAGTTCCAATCAAATAGCAACAAGACTTAAGGCAAAATTGCCACGTGCTCCAGCCCTGTTTGCTCAGGCAGGTTAAACATCAAATTCATATTCTGTACGGCTTGACCAGATGCCCCCTTGACGAGGTTGTCTTGCGCCACCATCACAATAAGCTGATCATCGTGACGCTGCAAAGCAATGCGGATTTTATTTGAGGCGCGTACAGAGCGGGTTTCTGGTACAGCACCCGCTGGCATGACATCAACAAAGTACTCATTAGCGTAGAACTGTTCGTAAAGCGCCTGAAAGTCTGTACCCATGGCCTCTGGCAAAATACGTAAATACAACGTAGAGAACATGCCACGAATCATTGGCACCAAGTGCGGAACAAAGGTTAAGTGGACGTCTTTGCCCCCATTGAGTGCTTTTAACTGTGCAGAGATCTCTGGGTGGTGGCGATGCCCTGCTACCCCATAAGCTTTGAAGTTATCGCTGGCTTCGGAAAACAAGCTGCCTACAGCGGCTTTGCGCCCTGCGCCAGATACCCCAGATTTACAGTCAGCCACTACACGGGCCTCGACCAACGCTTTTTCAGGGCTCCAAAGCGGTGCGGTGCCCAATAAAACGGTAACGGGGTAGCAGCCCGGATTCCCCACGACACGAGCCTGCGCGATTTTTTCTCTATGGATTTCGACCAGTCCGTAAACCGACTCTTTTAAAATGTCAGGGCAAGCATGCGGCATTTTGTACCATTTTTCAAAGAGTGCGGTATCTTGCAGACGAAAATCCGCTGCTAAGTCAATGATTTTGACCCCTTTGTCTACAAGCTGTTGCGCTTCTTTCATGGCCACCCCATGAGGCGTGGCAAAAAACACTACATCACACTGATCCAAGGCCGCCTCGTCCGGTGTTTTAAACACCGCATCCACATGGCCGCGCAGGCTAGGGAACATATCTGCTACAGGCATACCGGACTCTTGGCGGGAAGTCACCGCCGTGATTTCAGCATGCGGGTGCTGAGCAAGTAAACGTAATAGTTCTACACCGGTGTAACCCGTGGCGCCAACAATACCAACTTTTATTTTTGTAGGCTGAGCAGATGTGGACATGGTTCCCCTTTTTATATGAGAAAAAATAAATCAATCATCTGTTTATGATATAGGATCTGTGATTTTTTTGGGGATTTCTCAGCATAGAGATCAAAAAACAAAACCCCGACCAGAGTCGGGGTTTTGTACATACACCAGCCAAAGCTGGCGCATACGCAAAAAATTAGCGCTTGCTGAACTGTTTGCGACGACGTGCTTTGTGGAAACCGACTTTTTTACGTTCGACTTCACGAGCATCACGCGTAACCAAACCAGCTTGTTTAAGTGTAGGTTTGAGCGTTTCGTCGAAATCAATCAAAGCACGGGTAATACCGTGACGTACAGCACCTGCCTGACCGCTTTCGCCGCCACCGTGTACGTTAACTTTGATATCAAAGTTTTCTAGTAGCCCAGTCAAAACCAAAGGCTGGCGCACAATCATGCGGCCGGTTTCGCGAGCAAAGTATTCGTCTACAGGTTTACCGTTTACAACAATAGCACCTGTACCCTTTTTGATAAAAACACGAGCCACCGAAGATTTGCGGCGCCCGGTACCGTAATTCCAATTACCGATCATGACCTGTCCTTAGATATCCAGGGGTTTAGGCTGTTGGGCCGCATGGGGATGTTCGGCGCCAGCATAAACCTTGAGTTTCTTGGCCATGGCGTAACCCAATGGGCCTTTGGGGAGCATACCTTTGACGGCTTTTTCTAAAGCACGACCAGGGAAACGCTGTTGCATGGTTTCGAAGTTGGTCTCTTTGATACCACCAACATAACCGGTATGACGGTAGTATTTTTTGTCTTGCATTTTATTGCCGGTAACGCGTAGTTCTGCTGCGTTAATCACAACAATATAATCACCCGTGTCAACGTGCGGAGTGTATTCAGGTTTGTGTTTACCACGTAGGCGGCGTGCAACTTCGCTGGCCACACGACCGAGGACTTTGTCCTTGGCATCAATCACAAACCACTCACGACGGACTTCATGGGGTTTGGCCACAAAGGTCTTCATGATAGGTTCCTAATAAAAAGGCATTACGCCATAAACAATCATATTTAATCTTGTTCGCCAAGACGTTATGATTCGCCCGTGCCAACACGATTAAAGAGTAAACACAAAATTTTAACACAAAAAAAACAAAAACAATAAAAAAACCCCCATTCCATAACGAATGGGGGTTTTTGACCACAAAGGGCTTATTTATTGCGGTTCGCCAGAGCGATACCTAAGTAGTTATCGTAAGAGCCTTCAGCAACACGGAACCATGGCACAAGCTCATCACGGAAGCTCATGTAGTTTTCGTAAATACGTTTAAAGCGCTCGTCTTTGTCGCAGAACTCTTTATATAGCTCGTTGGCAGCGGCAAAAGATGCATCCATAACATCGCGAGGGAAGGCTTTTAATACAGCACCACTTGCGATCAGACGACGCAATGCACCTGGACTTTGTGAGTCATAAACGGTAAGCATTTTGTCACCGGCAGCGCGAGAAGCCGTTTCTACTAAGGATTGATACGCCTTAGGTAGCTCGTTATAAGCATCGTTGTTTACATAGAGCGATACTTGAGCAGAGCCTTCCCACCAACCGGGGTAATAGTAATACTTAGCGACTTTTTGCAGGCCGAGCTTTTCATCGTCCACGGGACCAACGAACTCTACCGCATCCAATGTCCCTTTTTCTAGAGAGGGGTAAATATCCCCTGGTGGAACCTGCTGAGGCACCACACCCAGACGCGCTAAGACCTCGCCCGCAAAACCGGCCGTGCGCATTTTCAAGCCTTTTAGGTCTTCAATGGATTTGATTTCTTTACGATACCAACCACCCATCTGGGTACCCGTGTTACCAAATGGGAAGTTAACAATATTACGCGTAGCAAAAAGCTCGCGCATTAGCTTTAGCCCGTCTCCTTCGTGCATCCAAGCGTTCATTTGGCGTGAGTTTAAGCCAAACGGCACAGCGGTATCAAAACAGAAAGAAGGGTCTTTGCCGTAGAAGTAGTAAGAAGCGGTTTGACCGGCTTCTACTGTACGGTTTTCTACTGCGTCCATGACTTCGAAACCGGGAACAATTTCCCCAGCGGGATAAAGACGGATGGAGAAATTACCATCAGACGCCTCTTCGACCATTTTGACAAAAAGCTCAGCGGCAGAGTACAAAGCGGGCAAAGAAGGGCCATAAGTGGAAGTCATCTTCCAGCTGATTTTAGGTAGGCTTTCGGCAATAGCTGGCGCAGCTACCGCGGCAGAGCCTGCGACGGCGGTCAAGCCGGCTTTTTTAAGAAATGAACGACGCTGCATCGCGTAGATCCTCCGTGGCGTTCAAGTTAATAAATGACCGGAAATGACACGGCCGATCTTTGATCATACACCGTGCCAATATGATCTGTAACTAGGGTTTGCACAGGGTAATTAGGTTGTGCTATGAGCTAAATGTAACATCAGTTCCCCGCAACAGCCATCTGTCCAATCAAAATCGAACCGGTTTGTTTGCCACCGCGGATCAACTCGTCTGCCCCTACTGCAACCACTTGCTGGTACATTTGCGCCAAGTTGCCAGCAATAGTAATTTCCTCAACCGCATGCTGGATTTCCCCATTTTCAACCCAATAACCAAAAGCGCCACGAGAATAATCACCGGTGACGTAATTAACACCCTGTCCGATCAGTTCCGTCACATACAGCCCAGTTCCCATTTTTTTAAGCATGGCTGCTAAGTCATCCTGCGCTTGGGTATAGGACGATAGTAAACGCAAGTTATGGGCGCCTCCGGCATTACCCGTTGTTTTCATCCCAAGTTTACGCGCCGTATACGAAGACAGAAAATAACCATGGAGCTCCCCCTGGTCTACGATCACGCGGTCAGTAGTTTTTACCCCCTCGGAATCAAACGGCGCACTACCCAAACCAGCGACAACATGGGGACGCTCCACGATTTGGATGTGAGGAGCAAACACCGCTTTACCGAGTTGATCGAGCAAAAAAGAAGTCTTACGGTACAAAGCTCCCCCACTTGCCGCTCGGACAAAAGAGCCCAGTAACCCCGCTGCTAGCGAGGCATCAAAAAGCACCGGGTATTTACCCGTTTTAAGTCGTTTTGCCCCCAGTCGGGCCACGGTACGTGCAGCGGCGATACGCCCTACCGATTCCGGCGTATCCAACAAACGTGGCTTACGCGCTACAGTGTACCAATAGTCTCTTTGCATCCCTTGATCATTTTCGGCAATAGGCGTAGCTGAAATACTGTAACGACTATACGGGTAGCCACCTAAAAACCCATGGCTATTGGCCATCACAAAATGTCCCACATTAGTATCTACCGACGCCCCTTCGCTGTTGGTGATGAGCGGGCTAGCTTGCAACGCCGCTCGCTCTGCGCGCACAGCCAAGCGCGCGGCTAAGCCTGCATCAATCTGCCATGGGGTAAACAAAGATAAGTCTGGGTAGTCCAAAGCCAGATCCTCGGGGTCTGGTAAACCAGCCATCGGATCCTCGGCCGTGTAACGCGCAATATGCCAAGCCGCCGCTACGGTATCCTCGATAGCTTTAGGGGAAAAATCCGACGTCGACGCCGAACCACGCTTATTGCCAGCAAAAACCGTTACACTAAGGGAGCGATCTCGGGTTTGCTCCACCGTTTCCACCTCTTGGTGACGCACGGCCACAGATAGACCTTGGTTTTCAGCAATTTCCACGGCGGCATCAGAAGCCCCGAGTTGTTTTGCATACACCAAAACGTCTTCAGCGAGCTGACAAAAACGAGATTGGTTTTCAGATATGGGCAAAGAAGAAATAGAAGACTGGCTCATGGATACTCTTTAAAATAAAGCGGCATTCAATTTCCGCTGGTACTTATTTTTATTATGACCGAAAAATACTTAGAACCCGATGAAAATGGCTATTATGGCCCGAGCAAATCACAAGTAAAGCGTGATATGCATGCTCTACAAGAGTTGGGCAAACAACTCATCGAGTTATCAAATGAAAAACTTAATAAGCTTAACCTAAGTGAGACCTTACGGGTTGCCATCAAGGATGCGCAACGTATTACTGCACGTGAGGGCAAACGACGCCAATTACAATACGTGGGCAAGTTAATGCGCCATGAAGATGCTGATGCCATTCGACACCAGCTCGATATTTGGGAAAATGGCTCCAAAGAACAGGCTAAAGCCATGCACCGCATCGAAGCCTTGCGCGACTTGCTGTTACGCGATGATAAGGCGCTTACCCAATTTTTTGACGAATTCCCTTTGGCTGATCCTCAATCCTTTAGGACCACGGTACGTAGCGCACGCAAAGAGGCACAACAAAATGCCACCCTGCCCGAAAACAAAGCGCCCAGCCGTAAGCACTATCGTCAACTTTTTCAAACGATTAAAACCATTGTTGAACAAGCGGAGAAGGCATGAGTACCGAATTAGCATGTATTGAAATTACCACCTCAAATCAACCTGAGTTTTCTGTTATTTGGCTACATGGTTTAGGCGCTGACGGCAATGATTTTGCCCCTATTGTGCCCGAACTCAAGGTCGATGATATTCCTATCCGCTTTGTGTTTCCTCACGCCCCCATTATGCCTATCACGATCAACGGCGGCATGCCCATGCGCGCTTGGTATGATTTATACATGATGGACTTAGTACGCCACGAGGACGAAAAAGGCTTACGCGAGTCGCAACAGCTTGTACAAGCATTGATCGCCCGTGAAAACGCACGGGGTATCCCCACTGAGCGCATAGTACTGGCGGGTTTTTCACAAGGTTGTGCGATGACACTACAGACGGGCTTACGCCTTGAGGAAAAACTCGCTGGGATGGTGTGTTTATCGGGGTATCTTCCCTTGGCCGATAAGGTCGCTGCTGAGCGCCACGCTGCCAACCAAAACACGCCTATTTTTATGGCTCATGGGCAGCAGGATCCCGTGGTTCCATTAATACGTGCCGAAGAATCACGTCAGCGTCTTAACGAGCTAGGCTATGACATCGAATGGCATACCTACCCTATGCCGCACTCGGTGTGCGCCGAGGAGGTCAGCGCCATCTCCCAGTTTTTAAAGCGTGTTTTAGTCCGTGTAGACTAACTCGTTAAATCCAACCAAACTCGGCGCAAACCCGGATCATAAGGATCCACCTCGCTTTTAAAGCCGAGTTTGGCTAATAGCCCCAACATGCCATCATTGGTCGCCAATACATAACCATCTATGTAGCTCAATCGCTGTTGTTTGGCCTCTTGTATTAAGGCTCGCATCAGCTGCGTTCCCAATCCATAGCGCTGCCAGTCATCGGCAACAACCAACGCATATTCCGCCCCACGACCGTCGCTATTACGTAAATAATGCACAAAAGCAATGACTTGCTCCGTGCCCGCCTGCCCACTATCAATGGTTGCTATCAGGGCCAGCTCGCGATCATAATCAATGCGGGTATAACGCGCTAACATCGATGGGCTCAGCTCTTTCATCATTGACACAAAGCGCATATAACGGGACTCTGCCGATAAACCCCGCACAAAGTCTTGTAGGGGCTGCGCATCCTCGGGGCGAATTGGGCGTAAAACCCACGGCTGTCCATCATCAAAATGGTGATGCTGCACTAAATGACGAGGATACGGGTGAATGGCCATATGCGGGTAGCCGAGATTTTCTGGACTTAACCATGACACCTGCGGGTGCAGCTCAATTTTAATTTGCGAGCAATATAAACCACTAGGGCTAAGCCACAGCGGGTCAATCTGGATACTTTTGATCGCGGGCAATTCGCTGATGAGCTCGGAAATTTTTTCTAGGGTTTGCTGTAGCTGCGTAAAAATAGACTCGCCGGCGATATCGTGTAAACGTTCATACCAAATCGGCGCCCGCTCAATCAACAATCGAGCTAGATTTCGATTTAGAGGAGGCAGCTCCACGGCCGTGCGCTGACTAATAAAATCCAAATCCCCATAGGCGGCCCCAAACACCATAAACGGCCCATACTGGGCATCGGTATACATGTGAATACAGACCGGCGGCAGAGTGGGTACGGTATAGGGACTGGCTTGCGTTAATATCGGCACATGAAAGCACGCTAAAAGCTGGGCGCTGTCCATTTCATCCAGATGCCGCACTCCGTGTTCTTGTAACGACTGTACAAGCTGCCTAGCAGCCTCGATATTCGCTGGACGCCCCAGCGGATACGCTGGCAGAATTTGCTGAGCAAGCTGCTGGTTATAATGATACGAAGCCAAAATATTAAGGGCTTCCATGGCAGCATCAGCAGTGCGCAAAGCGGGGATCCCCGCCTGGTCCAAACGCTGTCGTAATGGGCGCATGGTTTTTTCCCCTAACAAGCAGCTGACCACCGGCTTATACTGCTTAAGACTGATGGAAATCAGTGCTTCGGTCACAGCCTCTAGGTCAGCATAAGGGTCTGGCGCAATGAGCACCAATACCCCGTCTACCTGCTTATCTTTAATCAACACTGGGATGACTTGCTCGACCACATCCACCGTGATCGGAGCATAACGAATAATGGGGTTTGTGATTTGGTCAGTTGTCAGGGTCACCGCAGCTAAAGCCGCTTGGGTTTCTGCACTTAATGGTGCTAAGTGAACGGTAGCATTATGGCGCATAATCGCTAATGCTAACTGGGCAATCCCATCACCATTGGCAATAATCGCAATGCGTGAACCTTTTAGCCGTCTTTTTAAGCTAAGGATTTTAACTGCAGCAAAAAGCTGCATCAGATAGCGAATCCGGATAGCGCCCACACGTCGCATTAACGCATTAAACACCTCTTCACGGGCTCGCAGCGCCACACTGTTATCCTGCCCCCCTGCTTTTAGCACAATAATAGGCTTTGTGGCCGCAGCAGCATACAGGGCGCTAGCAAAACGGCGTGATGTGGGATAACTATGTAAGTACAACACCAAACTATCGGTTTGTTTGTCCGTGGCTAAAAAATCCAACATATCCGCCAAATCAATATCGGTTTCTTCGCCAAGGTCCACCACGGTGGAAAACCCAACGTTGGCATCTTCAGCCCAATCTAACACCGCTGTAGTAACAGTGCGTGATTGCGAGATCAAAGCCACTTTACCTGTTTTGGGCCAACGTGGCTGAATACTGGCATTTAATGCTACAGGCGGTCGTATCAAACCCAAAGAGCGTGGCCCCAACACTTTGCAATGCTGCTGTTTAGCCCACGCGCCCAAATGCTTTTGCATCTCTGCACTATAGAGCTGACTACTTGGGTGGGTTAACAGCACCAAAAACCGCGGTTGATAGGGGCTTAGCTGGTTTAATACCTCGAGTAGCTGTTCGGCCGGCACACATATCACCCCCAAATCCACTCGCTCACTATGGATGGCCTTTAGTCCCTGTAGAGGTTTCCCTTGCCCTGCGGGCGCACATACCCGATATACGGCCGCGTTTTCATGAAAGCTCAAATGCTCCGCACAATCGGGACTACACACGGTCACTACCGTTTTCGGATCAAACAATGCGGCGAAACGATGTGTTAACACCATAACCATTCCCTTATCAAAGCAGTTAGTTCTGCGAGATTTGCCACAGTCTATTAAAATAAGACCATATCAATTCACCCTTAAGGTGGATTTTCTCTTCTTTTGGCTGCTATTAGATTTATGACTACTACTATTCGTACTCGTTTTGCTCCCTCGCCCACAGGCTTCCTGCACCTGGGCGGAGCTCGTACTGCTTTATTTTCGTGGGCTTTTGCCAAACACCACAATGGGGTATTTGTGCTACGTATCGAGGACACGGATCTTGAGCGCTCTACTCCTGAAGCTGTGCAAGCCATTTTACAGGGTATGGACTGGCTAGGCATGCATGCAGATGAAGGCCCCTTCTATCAAATGCAACGCACCGACCGTCACCGCGAAGTCATTGACCAGCTCCTAGAGAGCGGTCATGCCTATTATTGCTATAGCAGCCCCGAAGAGGTAGAGGCCATGCGCGAAAAAGCCCGCGCATTGGGTCAAAAACCCCGCTACGATGGCACATGGCGCCCAGAGCCCGGAAAAACCTTGCCCCCTATTCCTGCAGACCGCAAACCGGTTGTGCGGTTTAAAACCCCCAAAGACGGGGTCACAAGCTGGGATGATTTGGTAAAAGGGCGTATCACCATTGCCAACGAAGAGCTCGACGACCTGATTATTGCTCGCGCCGATGGCACCCCCACTTATAACTTTTGTGTTGTGGTCGATGACTGGGATATGGGCATCACCCATGTTATTCGTGGTGACGACCACGTCAACAACACCCCACGGCAAATCGTCATTCTCGAGGCCTTGGGCGCTCAGGTTCCCGTGTATGGTCATGTCCCCATGATCTTGGGCCCAGATGGTGAAAAACTCTCCAAGCGCCACGGGGCGGTCAATATTATGGATTATCATGAGCAAGGGTATTTACCTGAAGCCATGGTGAACTATCTGGCCCGCTTAGGCTGGAGCCATGGGGACGATGAAATTTTCTCCGTAGAGCAATTCATCGAATGGTTTGACACCAAAAGTCTCAGTAAATCGGCTTCGCAGTGGGATCCCAAAAAGCTCAATTGGGTCAATGCGCACTATATCAAACAGCGCAACAGCGCCGAGCTAGCCGACTTGGTTGCTCCCCGTATTGAAAAGCTAGGTGGTAGCCCCAACGCGGTCAATTTAACCGCTGTGATGGATCTGTTAAAAGGTCGTGCCGAGACCCTAAACGATCTTGCTCAGGGTGCCATGCTGTTTTGTGCGCCTTTTAGCCCCGCTAGCGCAGAGCTCCAAGCTGAGATTCTCACCGAGGATGCCAAAGCCATTTTGCGTGATTTTGCGCAACGCTTGACTGCTGTAGAAGATTGGCACACAGAGAACATCGCCGCTGTTATCAAAGAGACCTTGGCTGCCAATAATATTAAAATGCCAAAATTAGGTATCCCAGTACGTGTCGCGGTGACAGGGCAAAAACAAACCCCAGCGGTTGATGCTGTATTGGCACTGATTGGTAAAGAGGCCGTTTTAGCGCGTCTGCACCAGATCACGGCTTAATCGCGTCGTGGTGTTATAGGCGCTGAACACAGCGCCTATTTTTATTAAAAAGGTAACCGATAACCTTGTGAGGTACGCTCTGTGCTGTGCTCTATGCCATCGCTACCACGCAAACGTAGCTTGTCCGTGCTGCTATGACTAATCGCATACGTATTGGTGTAAATCGGATCGTCTGCATCAACCGGCACCCCATTTGATTCTAAAGTTTTTAACACCAACACATCACCGTCTCGCCACCAGCAACCGCTTTCGCTCAGCCCCTGTGATGGTTGACGCGGACGCTTAAGCTGTTCTGTATACAGCATGCGGCCATCGGCCTGCAGAGTAAATAAAGTACGCAGCTCACCCACCACCCCTTTTTGGCTCCGTTTGCTGAGCCAATTGCCCACCAAGGGATCCTCCGCGGCCACAGGCTGACAAACCTGCGTGGGATCCGTTTCAGGCGCTGGTGCAGGAGGAGGCGGAAACGAACCACACGCTGCCACCACGCCGCCAACTATGATTACACCTAAGCCTCGCAACATACGTAACGGCATCATACCCTGTCCTATTAAAAATCCATGAGAAAATCAAATTCTAACCTAGCCCTATAAAAAGTGGGGGACGGCATTAAAACAAAGGTAACTGCATTTGATTTTTGATTTCTTTAAGCGCCACAATCGTACGCGTCTGTCTCACACCAGGCAGATTGAAAAAAAACCGGTGCATAAAATCATCATAGCTTTCTGGGCTGGGAACCACAATCTTTAACAGAAAATCCGCATCCCCTGTTACCGCATAACAAGCCAGTATTTCTGGTGTGTCTTTTACGGCTTGAATAAATGTATCAACCATCGTTGCTGAATGCCGATCTAAACTAATCTGAGTAAACATGCAGCTTTGGAGCCCTACTTTATTTCTATCTACTGCAGCATGATAGCCAGTGATGACCTTTTGTTCTTCGAGCGCTTTAATACGCCGCCATACCGGTGCCGTTGACAACCCCACTTGATCGGCCACCTGCTGAGCCGAGGCACGACCATCTTTTTGCAAGCATTGCAAGATTTTTAAATTGATCGTATCCATATTCCCTCCTTTTTGAAATGTTTGTTTCGTTTTATAGGGATTTTACGCAATAACAACGCAAAAATAATCTACAGGTAAATCCTTATGATGAAAGCTATAGGAGTGGAGGTTTTCATCATGCAAAATAACATCAATCAAGACTATCAACTAAAAGACTCGATCACGGCGACCTCGGGGCGTATTTTTTTAACAGGCACCCAGGCATTAGTGCGCCTGTTACTGAGTCAGGCTCGTCGCGACCACGCCGAGGGGCGTCATACCGCTGGTTTTGTTTCGGGCTATCGTGGTTCGCCATTAGGTGGTGTAGACACCACCATGTGGCGTTTTAAAAAAGAATTAGATGCAGCACGCATTCGCTTTCAACCTGCGATTAACGAAGACTTAGCCGCCTCCATGATGATGGGCACCCAACAGCTTGACACCCACCCAGAAAAAAAAGTCGATGGTGTTTTTGGCATGTGGTATGGCAAAGGGCCTGGCGTGGATCGTGCTGGCGACGCTTTGCATCATGGGCATGCCGCGGGGGCAAGCCATCAGGGGGGCGTGCTCGTGGTCGTTGGCGATGACCATGTTGGAGTTTCCTCTTCCATTCCTCATAGTAGCGAACAGGCGCTGCGTCATTTGCGTATGCCCATTGTGCACCCTAGCTCCGTGGAGGAATACGAATATTTTGGCTTATGGGGCTGGGCTTTATCCCGTTACTCGGGGGCCTGGGTTGGTTTTAAAGCCATTACAGAAACTGTAGAAAGCGGACGCTCTGTGCCCATTTTAGAGGTGCCAACCTTTGATTTGGTGAACACCCCTTCTAAGTTTGCCCGTAGCTATAATGCTCGCGATTTTTTAACGCCCACCATTGAGCAACATATAGAAAATCGTTTACAAGCCGTACAAGAATTTGCGCGCCACTACCCTTTAGATAAACTACTTGATCCAGCACCCGATGCAAAAATCGGTGTTATCACCACCGGCAAAAGTACGCTGGACACCCTAGAAGCCATACAACAGCTACGCGCTCAGCATCAGCTACCCCCAATCCGGCATTATAAAGTGGGGCTGATGTGGCCTATGGTGCCTGATAGCCTCTATGCGTTTGCCCAAGGCTTGGACCATATTCTTGTTATCGAAGAAAAAGGCGATTTTATCGAAGCGCAAATCAAAAGTCTTCTCTTCGATCTACCAGAGCGGCCTACTATCCATGGCAAGCAGCTCGCCACAAATAAGCCACTTGTCCCCAGTTTTGGACAATTAAGTCCATCTATTGTTGAAAATGCTCTGGGTGAATGGCTTAACCATTATCAGCTGGTCCAATGGGATCATCAACTTCACTCGCATTGCCCTACCCCCACCGTTAAAGCTTTAGATCATTTTGGACTCAGCCGCCGCCCTTATTTTTGCTCTGGCTGCCCCCACAACAGCTCCACCAAAGTCCCAACGGGTAGCAAAGCCTTAGCAGGTGTGGGCTGTCATTACATGGCATCGTGGATGGATCGAGACACACAGGGGTTGACACAGATGGGGGGCGAGGGAACAGATTGGATAGGTGCCTCTGCTTTTATGGATCAAGCTCATATTTTCCAAAACATGGGTGAAGGCACCTATTTTCATTCTGGCTATCTGGCTATTCGCCAAGCCGTTGCCGCTAAAACCAATATCACCTATAAAATCCTCTTTAATGATGCGGTAGCCATGACGGGGGGCCAACCCGTAGATGGTCCTATCTCGGTACCACGGATTTGTCAGCAAGTGATCGGTGAGGGTGTCCAAAAAGTGGTCATCACCACAGATGAACCTAGCCGCTACAAGGGTGTGCCTTTGCCGGCTGGTGTTCACGTCTATCCACGCCAAGAGCTGGACCGCTTGCAGCGCGAGCTTCGTGAAATTCCAGGGGTAACCGTATTAATCCACGATCAAACCTGCGCTGCAGAAAAGCGTCGACGTCGCAAAAAAGGGGCGTACCCTGACCCTAAACGTCGTATCTATATTCACCCAGAGGTCTGTGAGGGTTGTGGTGACTGCGGTGTGCAATCCAACTGTTTATCTATTATCCCCTTAGAAACTGAACTCGGTCGTAAACGTGCAATTGACCAATCGAGCTGCAACAAAGACTACAGCTGTGTGGAAGGCTTTTGTCCCAGTTTTGTTTCCGTGCTAAATGCCGAGCCTAAAAAAGCCACTACCATGGACAGCCAGCATTTACATCATCATATCCAGCAAGCGCTTGAGCACGTGGCAGTGCCCACCATTGCTCCTGCTTCCTGTAACTTGATCGTTGCCGGTATTGGCGGCACAGGTGTGATTACGATTGGAGCCATTGTCGCGATGGCCGCCCACCTAGAGCAACGTGCGGCTTCGGTCTTAGATATGACAGGCTTAGCTCAAAAAGGCGGGACAGTGATTAGTCATGTCCGTTTATCCAAAGACCAACATCCGGCAGGTGTGGTACGCATTGATCAACAGCAAGCGGATGTGGCCGTTTTATGCGATAGTGTTGCTGCCAGCCATCCTGCAGCGTCCCAATGTATTGCCCCCAACAAAACGCAACTGTTTATCAATAGCTATTTAGCGCCCACCTCTGAATTTACACGGCAACCGGATGTGCAGCTCCCACGAAAAGCGCTCGTAGAGCAGCTCGTACAGCACGGCGGCGCCCAAAACAGCATCCATGTCGATGCCCACGACCTGGCACAACAACTATTTGGAGACAGCATTCTTTCTAATATGCTAATGCTTGGCATTGCTTGGCAACACGGCGCCATCCCTTTACAACTGGCAGCTATTGAGCGCGCCATTGAGCTAAATGGGGTTGCCGTACAAGCCAATCAACTTGCTTTTGATGTAGGGCGCTTATGGGTCGCTGCGCCAGAGCAAGTGCAACAGCTCCTCGCTCCAGCCCCTAGTCACACACAACGCCCGACCACCGTGGCTGAAGCTTTAGCCCTGTATGTACCACGTTTGCAAGCCTACCAGAATGCGGCCTACGCCCAACGTTTTCAAACGCTGATTGAGCGCTTGCAACAAGCCGAACAACGCCTGAACCCCACGTCAGAGACGCTTAGCTTACAAGCAGCACACAGCTTGTATAAGCTCATGGCTTACAAGGATGAATACGAGGTAGCACGCTTATACAGTGCTCCTTCTTTTAAACAGCAGCTCCAAGAGCAGTTTGAGGGAGATTTTCAATTGAACTTTCATATGGCTCCCCCTTGGATCAGCCGTTTAGGTAGTCACGGTCGCCCAGTTAAACGTCAGCTCGGGCAATGGGTACAAGCCCTATTCCCTGTTCTTGCCAAAGCCAAAGCTCTACGCGGTAGTTGGCTCGACCCCTTTGGCTACCAAGCTGAACGACGTTTAGAGCGCCAAGCACGCGATGTTTTTATGCAGCGCCTTGAGGACATCGCTCAACAACTTTCCACACATAACTTTGAGCAGTGTCTAACTTATGTACGTCATGCGCAAACCATTCGTGGTTTTGGCCCGATTAAACATGACGCACTCGTTCAATTACTCGAAAAATCCAAAAATGCTCCCTTTTCCCCCCAGTTAACCCAAGCTCCCGCTTAATCAATTAACTGACGTGAGCCCATAAGCGTAGGTATACTATATCTACGCTTTTTTATTTTATTAAAAAGGAGAACCAAGCATGACGGTTTCTGAACTACCCCCTGCCCAACCAGTAAAAACCGAACCGAACCCCGCCGGACACTGGCCTTACCCATACAGTAATGAAGACGAAGACTAACCATAGACACTTACAGCATGTTTAATGATATTTTGTACTTTATTGTGCATATCGGCTTATCACTGCTAGGTATTGCATTTATCTTCCGAGCCTGGCTATTTGCCGTCAGAATGCCTCCCTTTAACCCCTATTCACAAGCGGTTATTCAAGTCACAGACTGGGCTGTGCAACCTTTAAAAAAGCTCGTATCCCCTCGACGCTATCTGGATCTTCCTAGCTTGCTGGCTGCCTGGCTTTGTGCTGTAGTGTATTTGGTTGTGAGTTTGCTCCTTTTACATCAGTCTATTGTGGCTGCTTCTCAGCTTGTCGGCCTTGCGTTAGCTGGCGTGCTCACCGTGATTAAATGGGGGCTAAATACAGCATTGTGGTTGATATTGATCCAGGTGATTTTATCTTGGGTTAATCCCACTGCTCCTGCTATGCCTTTATTACAGGCACTGACGCGACCGATTATGGAACCCATACGTCGCCATCTTCCTGCTACGGGCGCTATCGATTTTTCTCCGCTGATTGTTTTACTCGTTTTACAAGTCGCCAATATGGTGGTGCAGCGGTTAAGCATGGCCCTAGGCGGGCTCTAAACCCGAATAAAAAAATCGCCCTTTACATAGGGCGATTTTTCATGGCAAATAAGAACGCGATTAAAGCGGCGTTACACGTGTCGGGCCGTTCCCGCTAAGCACTCTGACACGCTGGCCAGCCGTAAACATCACATCGGCCTCTTGGGCTATAGCGCGAGTTTCACCATTATCCATCTGCACTGTAATCTCTATGCCCTGACGTTTTTGCGTTTTATTCTCAATCGCATTTCCAGCAAGCCCACCAAGGATGGCACCGCCCATCGTAGCAAGAATATTACCGCGCCCACCGCCAATTGTGCTACCAGCCACCCCGCCCACAGCGGCACCGGACACCCCCCCAAACCCCGAGGGCTGCTCTGACTGAATCGTAACGTAGCGCACAGACTGTACCGTACCTAAGCGCACAATTTGCTCATTTTGTGCTTGACCATAGGTATACACTGAACCCGAAGCGGATTGATTCGCACAACCCGATACCAATACCGCACTAGCGACAGCCATACCTAACCACAGCATACGCCAACGCGATTTTTGTGTTTGTTCCATCATATAACAACTCCAGCGGGCCTTTAGGCCCTATTGATTACGCACCGATGGTTTTTTCTATATCATAGTGCTGCTGCAAAAGCTGCTGAATCTGTGCCGCTGTCGGCTGATGATTTTGTGGGCCTTTAGAGGAGATCTTCAAACTACCCATTACATTGCCCAAGCAAGCGGACTCATACCAGCCCCAGCCCTCGGTCAGACCATGCAGTAAGCCCGCCCGATGCGCATCACCACACCCTGTGGGGTCGGCTACCTTTGACACAGGAACCGGTGCAATCTCCACGGTTTCACCATTCACATATAGCGTAGCACCTTTAGCGCCTTTAGTGACAACAACAGCTTGTAAATTTTTGGCAATATCCGCCATGGAGCGCCCCGTCCGTTGCACAATCACTTCAGCCTCGTACTCATTAGCGGTTAGCACAGAGCATAACGCTAACATCCGCGCTAAGTCCTCACCCTCAAATAAAGGCATGGCTTGCCCAAGGTCAAAAATAAACGGCGTACCTTGGGCGTGTAAGCGTTCTGCGTGAGCAAACATCCCGTCTTTGGAGTCTGGTGCCACGATCGCCCACGCCGCCTGCTGACCAGATAAATCATTGGCCGCCGAATGCAGCATCGCCCCAGGGTGAAATGAAGCGATTTGGTTACTATCTAAGTCTGTCGTAATAAAGCACTGGGCAGAAAATAAGTCCTCGCGCACTTGCATCATACTCGTATCAATACCCAGCTGTTTAAAGCGCTCAACATATTCGATGCCATCGGCTCCAACCACCCCTACCGGCACCGCTTGAGCGCCCAATAGGTGTAGGTTATACGCTATATTACCCGCACACCCTCCATACTCTTTACGTAACGCAGGCACAAAAAAAGACACGCTGAGCGCTTGCACATTATCTGGCAAAATATGATCTTTAAAGTGCCCTTCAAAGACAGCAATCGAATCAAACGCCAAAGACCCGCATACTAAAATCCGCTTAGACATAAATATAAAAACCTTTATGGATAATATTTTTCCACGGTAAAACCGTTAATTTTTTTATTAGGAATGGTCACAGGTAGTCGTACAGCATATTGCTGCCCTGCTGCAAAAGGACGTAAACGCTGGCTAGCTGGCAAATACTGCTCCGGTGTAACAGCTATTGTCGCTAACACTGCCGCCGAAGCATCCGTAAAACTTAGCACCAATGTCGGCCACTCTTGCGGCCATGCGAGATGATTTTTTAGTTGTAACTGTAGTAAGTAAGTGCTTTTTTTAGAAGGCTCAGTAGCTGGCTGCAACTGCAAAGCACTATGCAAAACCTCGATGGCTTCGACTTCGCGCATATAAGGCACATCACAACCCACCGCATCGCATAGGGTCTGTAAGACTGGTCGTGTAAATGCCACGCTATTTGCTATCTGGGCTCGATACACATAAACCAACTGCATCACGGTGATGATAAATAATCCGCCAACCAACAGTTGCCAAAATAAACGCCCCCACACCGAGACAGGCGCGGCACTTGGCAAAGACCGACGGGGAACGTCTAGCTCGACTCGCTCGCCTACATACCATTCGGGTTCAGTTAACTGTTGGCGCCGCTCAGAGTGATCCAATACCACCCGCACCGGCGACTCTGTGGGCTCTGTGTCTACCACTTTGGGTGGCGCGCCATGCCGCTGTGGCTCGGATAGAGGAACACGCGTTTCAGGAGCCGATGCTTTTTGAGGCAGGGGTACGCCTGAGGCTAAGGGGGCCTCCCCGATAAAATGGTGCCTAAGACCACTCGGCGATGACGGTGGGGTAACAGCTGTCGGCTCTGTTATGGTTGCTGCCTGTGGCTCCACCACCGAATCATACGCATCGAAAATATACGCACAATGTGTACAACGAAATAATCCCTTACGCTGTTGCAGCTGCGCCAGCGTTAAATCAAAGCGTGTATGACATTGCGGACATTGGGTAGTTAACTCGATCATGAGCCCTTAGCCTAACGATTAGTTTTGCTTATGCGCCACCAAACCAATCCAACCCTCGCGTTCACGCCAAGGGGTTAAATGCAGATAATCGCTATAAGCCTCTTGCATCTCTGCCGTTTGCCACTCAAAAATACCGGCCAACACTAAAAAACCACCGGGTTTAACGCGTGCTGCTAACATCGGCGCAAGGATTTTCAGGGGGTTAGCTAAAATATTCGCTACCACTACATCATATTGTTGCTCGGGCAGGTCTCCTGGCAACATCGCATTCACATACACACTATTGTTTTGCGCATTTGCCTGTGTGGAAAACACCGCTTGTTCATCCACATCCACCCCATCAGTATGTCCAGCACCCAGCTTCTTTGCTGCAATCGCTAAAATGCCTGAACCACACCCATAGTCTAAAACGGTTTGTCCGGCTTGCAAATGCTCTGATAACCACTCTAAGCATAGATGTGTGGTGGGATGGCTCCCTGTGCCAAAAGCCAAGCCTGGATCCAGCTGAATACACACTTTGCCTTCGCTTTGCGCTTGTTGCGCCACAGCGTCTTCGGCGTGCCAGCTCGGTACGATCAAAATACGCTCACCGACCTCGATCGGACCAAACTGGGACTGCGTTAAGCGGACCCAGTCGTTATCTGGTACATCTCGTACATGCCAGTCTCCCTCGTCGATATCTAAGATCTGGTGGTCGCGCAACTGCTGAACCATTTCGGCAGCATCCGCGTCCTCGGGCAACAACGCCACTACCCGATTACGTCGCCAAGCAAAGACCTCGGGTTCTAAACCAGGCTCGCCATAAAGCGGGGACTCCGCATCGGTATTTTCATCAGCGTCTTCTACTGAAACAGACAAAACGCCTAGTTCAAGCAAGGCATCAGAAACCTGTTCTGCCTGCTCTTCCGCACATAATAAAACGATTTCACGCATAAGGTGTTTTCCAAAAAATAAAAGCAGAGGCAAGCCTCTGCTTTATATTTTACCGCGAGTTCGCCATTAAGGGCGTTTTGCCAATTTTTCTTCAAGATAGTGGATACTAAACGAGCCCGACTGAAACTGTGGGTCTTGCATGAGTTCACGATGAAGTGGAATATTGGTTTTCACCCCTTCGACGATCATTTCTGATAAAGCAATGTCCATGCGAGCAATCGCCTGCTCACGCGTTTCGCCATAGCTAATCAGCTTACCAATCATGGAATCATAGTTCGAAGGCACGGTATAGCCAGCAAACACGTGCGAGTCCATGCGAATCCCTGGGCCCCCTGGTGTATGCCATTTGGAGATATGTCCAGGGCTAGGAATAAATTTGAATGGGTCCTCGGCGTTGATACGACATTCGATAGAATGCCCCTTGAATTGGATGTCACGCTGGCGCAAAGTGAATTTTTCACCGGCAGCAATCAGGATCTGCTGCTGCACCAAATCAATACCGGTAACCATCTCGGTAATGGTGTGCTCTACCTGAATGCGCGTATTCATTTCGATAAAATAAAACTCACCATCCTCGTAGAGAAACTCAAACGTCCCCGCACCGCGATAGTTGAGCTTACGGCATGCATCCACACAGCGATCACCAATGCGTTCGATCAGCTTACGCGGAATACCGGGAGCAGGTGCTTCTTCGATCACTTTTTGGTGACGGCGCTGCATAGAGCAATCGCGCTCACCGAGCCAAACTGCATGACCATTACCATCGGCTAACACCTGGATCTCGATATGGCGAGGATTTTGCAGGTATTTTTCCATGTAGAGGTCAGGGTTACCAAATGCCGCTTCGGCTTCAGCACGAGTTGTCGCCACCGCATTCAATAAAGCCCCCTCGGTGAAAACAACACGCATACCGCGCCCGCCTCCGCCACCGGAAGCTTTGACAATGACGGGGTAACCAATATCACGAGCAATGCGAATGATTTCCTCTGGGTCATCGGGCAATGCCCCTGCCGAGCCTGGTACCACCGGTACATTAGCCTCGATCATGGTTTTTTTCGCAGTGACCTTGTCACCCATCAGGCGAATCGTATCAGCACGAGGACCAATAAACACAAAACCACTTTTTTCGACACGCTCAGCAAAGTCTGCATTCTCAGCCAAAAAACCATATCCAGGGTGAATGGCTTCTGCATCCGTGACTTCGGCGGCCGCAATAATAGCGGGCATATTTAAATAGCTTTCGCGGGGGTTCGCCGGACCAATACAAACCGATTCATCGGCCAAACGTACATATTTGGCATCACGGTCTGCTTCGGAGTGCACCACTACGGTTTTAATACCCATTTCGCGACAAGCGCGCTGGATGCGTAGGGCGATTTCCCCCCGGTTAGCGATAAGGATCTTTTCAAACATGAAATTAGCCAATCACAAACAAGGGCTGACCGTATTCGACGGGCGCACCATTTTCAACAAGGATTTCTTTAATAACACCGGCTTTATCTGCTTCGATTTCATTAAGCAGCTTCATCGCCTCGATGATACAGAGCGCGTCACCTTCTTGAACGCTTTGGCCTACCTCTACAAATGGAGCTGCTCCAGGATTCGGAGCGCGATAAAATGTACCCACCATTGGTGCTGTTACCACATGGCCCTCGGGCACAGCAGGAGCACTTTCTGCGGCGGGTGCTGCGGCGGGAGCGGCAGCAGCTGGTGCAGCCATCGGCATCGCAGCAGGCGCTGTGGCGTATACCATTTGTTGAGGTGCAGCAGGGGCCGACTTAACAATTCTGACCTTGCCATCACCCTCGGTGACTTCGAGTTCAGAAATATCAGACTCTGCAACGAGGTCAATTAAGGTTTTAAGTTTTCTAAGATCCATGCATGTTTCCTGCCACACCACTGCCGTGTATCACTAAAAACGGTCAGGGTGCTGTTAAAATTGGATGAAAGATTAAGCCATAGCATAACGCAATGCGGCTTCGTAGCCATAAGCCCCTAAACCCACAATAACACCTTTAGCCAAGTCCGATAAATAGGAATGGTGCCTAAAGGTTTCGCGTTGATGCACATTAGATAAATGTACCTCGATAAAGGGAATAGCAACGCCCGCCAAAGCATCACGTATCGCCACACTCGTATGCGTGTACGCGCCAGCATTGATTACGATGTAATCGATCTGTTCATGACGCGCTTGATGGATACGATCCACCAGAGCGCCTTCGGAGTTGCTTTGATAAGTGCTACACGTACCCCCTAAGTCTGCTGCCACGTGCCGTAGATGCTGGTTAATATCATCCAAGGTCTGTGAACCATAAATATGCGGTTCACGCTGGCCTAACAAGTTTAAGTTGGGTCCATGTATCACAAGTATATGACGAGCCATGGCTTAATAACGTGATAATTATAGATCGCTTTTTTACGCCAAAAAGCCCTGTTTGTCTATAAAAACAAGCATTTTTAACATAAAAAAGCCCAAGATACGGCTGTAGTTTAAACGAAAAAGCCGTTGTTTGCCGGCAAGTTAAGGGGTTTTTTTCAAATTATTGATTTTGCTATCTAAATCCTTTTTGTCGATCTGACCAAGAATCTGATGCACCACCGTACCATCTGCCGAGATCACCAAAGTAAAAGGCAGCCCCCCTTTGGGGTTACCGAGCGCACGCATATGCTTGACGCCACTATGCCCCGGCACATAAAGATCATACGAAACGGGTATTTCCTGTAAGAATCTTTTGACATTACGCTGTGTATCTATGGCTAAACCAACAAACTGTACATCTGTATGCGATTGACTCAGCGCCTCTAAGTCAGGCATTTCCTCTACACAAGGCGGGCACCATGTCGCCCAAAAATTAACAACCAAGGGTTTTCCCGTGTATTGTGATAACGCGGTGCTTTCGCCATTCAGGTCATCAACGCTTAACTCGAACACAGACTGTGCTAACGCAGGTCTTAGCCCCAACGCAAAGAGAATGGTGATCCAAAAAGCAGCTAAACGGCGTAAAAACATGACGATCTCAGTATCCTTTCCTTTGGTTTTTGCTCTATTTAGAACTGAGGTTCTATAAAAAGTTCCATTTTTGCTTTATAGCAAGCAAATGTTGTCTAAAATGGGAGCAAATGGAGGTTTTATGCATATTCATATATTAGGTATTTGCGGTACGTTTATGGGGGGCTTAGCACTGATAGCCCGTGCTGCTGGGCATCGTGTTACAGGCTGCGATGCGGGTGTTTACCCCCCAATGAGTACCCAGCTGCAAGAGCAAGGGATCGATTTAATCGAAGGCTATGATGCCGATCAAGTTCAGCTCAAGCCTGATTTATTCGTGATTGGTAATGTAGTCAGTCGTGGCAACCCACTGATGGAAGCCATTTTAGACCAAGGTTTACCTTATACCTCTGGGCCACAATGGTTGGGCGAGAATATACTACGCTCACAGCATGTGCTTGCTGTCGCTGGCACCCACGGTAAAACCTCCACCAGTTCCATGTTAGCTTGGATTCTGGAGTACCATCAGCGCCAACCTAATTTTTTAATCGGTGGCGTCGCACCTGATTTAGGGGTATCCGCTCGTTTTGATGCCAAACAGTCGTTGTTTGTCATCGAAGCGGATGAATACGATACCGCATTTTTTGATAAACGCTCTAAATTTGTCCACTATCGACCGCGCACTGCCATTTTAAACAATTTAGAATTTGACCACGCGGATATTTTTGCGGATTTGGCCGCTATCGAAACCCAATTCCATCATCTGGTGCGTACAATTCCTAGCCATGGTCTGATTATTCGTCCCCAAGACAGCCCTGCATTAGACCGTGCGCTTGAGCGCGGCTGTTGGACACCCGTCAGTTACTTGGACTCCCCCACTGGTTGGTACGCCGAACAAATCGACCCACAGTCTGTACGCGTTGATTTTAATCAGCAACCACAAGGTCACATTCATTGGCACCTAAGCGGTGAGCATAATCGGCTCAATGCGCTTGCCGCCATTGCCGCCGCCCACCATGTAGGAATTTCCCCTCAACAAAGTTGCGAGGCGCTTAGCCATTTTCAGGGTATTAAGCGACGCATGGAACTACGCGGCACAGTAAATCATATCCGTGTATACGATGATTTTGCTCACCACCCCACGGCGATTGCCTTAACGCTGGCCGGTTTACGCCAACAAATAACCGATCAAGAGCGCATTATTGCCGTGCTTGAGCCGCGCTCCAATACCATGAAGCTCGGCGCCATGGCGGCTCGCTTGCCCGGCGCTTTAGCTGATGCGGATCATACTTTTTGCTATAGCGAATCCCAAGGTAAGCACGCGCTCAACTGGGATGCCCACGCTACCTTTGCCCCTTTAGGCAGCAAAGCCACGGTATATCAGGATCTCAATCAGCTGGTCCAAGCCGTGGTGGCTCACGCGCAACCCCATGATCATATTGTAATTATGAGTAATGGCAGCTTTGGGGGTGTGCATGACCATATTCTCAATGGCTTAGACCACCGTTTTTCAGAGTAAAGGTTGATATGATTCTTTATCTTCACGGCTTTCGCTCCTCTCCCCAGTCTTATAAAGCGCAAGTACTAGCACATGTAATGCAGGCTAAAAACCAAAGCCATCGTTGGGTCTGCCCCCAGTTACCGGCAAGCCCAGCGGCCGCTATTGCCCTGTGTAATGACTTGATCCAAAAAGCCCAACTCACCAATCCGAGCCAAGAGCTCGTAATCATCGGCTCTTCATTAGGTGGGTTTTATGCTCATGTACTCGCAGAGCAATGGGGTTGCAAGGCCGTTCTACTTAATCCTGCGGTTCACGCTCCTCGTGATTTAGCCACGCAGGTGGGTACCCACACAATGTACCACTCTGATGAGCCTTTTGAGTTTTTGCCACAGTATGTTGATGAGCTCTCCGCCATGCAACCACAGCAGGTTAGCAGCCCTCAACGTTATTATTTACTCGCGGCCAGTGGTGACGAGGTCTTAAACCACCAAGAAATGCTCCAGGCCTTTCATGGCAGCCAAGGCCTACTCATTTTTGGCAGTGATCACGGTATCGCGGATTTTGATCTTTACCTACACCCTGTTTTACACTTTATAGACCCTACCCTGTGTAGCTGACACTCTGCTTTTTGTTCTAACACCCAAGGTTCTTATGTACGTCCTTTTTGAAGACAACGGCAAATTCAAAGCCGAAAAAATTTTTTCTCAAGCTGATACCACGTTACAGGTAGAGTCAGCCACTGGCAAACGCAGTAAAATTCGTAAAAATAATGTTTTTTTTGAATTTAGTGCGCCTGAACCCACTTTACTGTTAGAACAAGCAGAACAACTCGCTGCGGATTTTGATATTGATTTTTTATGGGAGTGCGCACCCGAAGACGAGTTCCATGCGGTGGATTTTGCTCAAGAATATTTTGGTCACCCACCTAGCGCCGTCGAGAAAACGGCTTTGATCTTGGCTTTGCATAGTGCGCCCGCTTACTTCCACCGACGGGGCAAAGGCTTATACCGAGCCGCCCCCAAGGACATTCTTCAAGCCGCTTTGGCAGCTATAGAAAAAAAACGTCAGCAAGCAGAACAACAAGAAGCTTGGACGCAAGCCATGATCGCTGGCGAGCTACCCGCCGAGATCGCCGCTGTTGCCAATCACCTGCTCACTTCACCCGATAAAAATAGTATAGAGTGGAAAGCCTTTGATGCTGCCGTACAGCATTTAGCGATTAGCCCAGAACAGTTATTGCTGGATTTAAATGCCTGGTCTAGCCCCTTAGCCCTTCATCGATATCGGTTTTTCTCACACTATTTTCCTAAGGGCACCGATTTTCCTGAAATCGAGCTAAAAAATGGTTGGGGGCAGGACTTCCCCTTGGCCGAAGTACAAGCCTACTCTTTAGACGACGCTAACACCACCGAGATTGACGATGCTATTTCTATTCAAGCCATTGGCTCACAGCAGTGGCGCGTAGGTATTCATATTGCTACCCCAGGGTTAGCAGTACAGCGTGATAACGAGCTAGATCAACTAGCGCGCAAACGCTTATCCACTCTGTATACCCCCGGGCAAAAAGTTTCCATGTTGCCCGAAAATGTGATTCGTCAGTTTTCTTTGGATGCTGGGTTAGAGCGCCCTGCTGTGTCCTTATACGTGGACATTGATCTGGAGCAAGGCCTAATTCTCCAACACCATACACGCCTGGAACGAATTCAAGTCAAAGAAAATCTACGGCAAAACGATCTTGATCCACTCGTTACCCTAGAAGCGCTTAATGACCCTAATCAGGACCTGCCCTATGCCGACTGGATACGCCCCTTATGGGCCGTGACCCAGTTTTTAGCCAAGCAGCGTGAACAGATTCGAGGCAAACCCGAGAACAATAATCGGGTTGAGTTTTTATTTGAACTCGAAGGGGAGCCCGACAACCCCGATAGCATCGTGCACCTCATACCACGTGTGCGCAATGCCCCCTTGGGCTTAATCACCGCTGAAATGATGATTTTGGCTAATAATCTTTGGGGTGGCTTACTCGCCCAATACGATGTACCTGGGATTTATCGCTCACAACAAAATATGCGTACCCGCATGTCGACCCATGCCCTGCCTCACGAAAGCATTGGTGTGCCACAATATGCCTGGTCAACCTCTCCGTTACGCCGCTATGTGGATTTAGTCAATCAGTGGCAAATTATGGCGGCGGCTGAACATGGGGTATCGGCGCGGCTTGTTGCGCCTTTTAAACCTAAAGAAGCCGATTTATTTGCAATTATTGGGGCGTTTGATGCGCAATATACGGCATGGAATGAATTCCAACAACGCCTTGAACGCTACTGGGTATTACGTTGGCTAAAACAGCAACAAATTGAACAAATCCCCGCCACTGTCATCAAAGAGGATCTTGTACGCTTTGATATTGCACCTTTTATAACGCGTGTGCCTAGCCTAACAGAAGTGACACGTGGGCAAAAAGTTATACTGGACTTACTCACCACCGACGAGTTAACGCTTACCGTTAGCTGTCGCGTTCGTGAAATTCTTCCTCTACCTGAACCCGATCAGGCTCCTTTGCTCGAATGATGATAAAGCGCCTCTTATCTCCTTTTGATTACCTTTGGTTAGCTATTGCCTTATCGCTCACCATTCATGGCGCTTTTTTTTATCTTTTTTGGCCCACCAACCATTCCTTACGCTTATCCAACGAACCAGAAGTGGCTCTCATTAACTACAAAAATGATGAGCCTGTGCTTGAAGCACTGCTGTTAGCACAATGGCAGTCCGCTGGTGGAGGGAGCGGGCAGCCTACCAATGCCGCCAGCGCACCATTTAGTGGGCAAGCCCTACCCACCCCCAATGAGCTCGTGCTACAAGCGCTACGCGAGCGCTTGCGCCAAGCAGAACAAGAACAACTACAATTGCTGATGCAACTCGAGTCCGAGTGGCAGCATGCGCAACAAGAGTCTGCCCAAAATCAGACTGAAACCCTTCACGCCGCTCAGGAAACCACTCATCAAAATGAGCTTGCACAAAAAATTCATGTGCTTAAAGCCAAGATCGAACACCATAATGCCCAACCACGCATTCATTTTGATGCACCTACGACCAAAGCCTCGCCCTATGCGGCGTATATCGAGGCTTGGCGCGCTAAAGTCGAACGCTTAGGCACAGAGCATTATCCGGAACAAGCCAAGGGACAGCTCTCTGACCGTTTACAAATGACGGTATACATAGATAATGAAGGACATTTACTCAAGGTCGATATTCATCAGCCAGCTCACAATCCGCTATTTAATGTAGCGGCTCAGCGCATTATTCGTTTAGCTGCTCCTTTTGAAGCATTTAGTCCAGAAATGAAAGCAGAGATTGATGTGCTTGCGATCACACGGAGCTGGCATTTCACCCAAGGTCAACTTAGTACGCAATCACCATGACTTCTTATCCCTTACAATGTGCCGTCATCGGCAATCCCATTGCGCATAGCCGCTCTCCAGAGATTCATCATGCCTTTGCCAAGCAGTGTGGATTGGCTCTGCAGTACCAGCGTCTCTTAGCAAATGACAATGATTTCTCTGATCATGTGCGTGGTTTTTTTGCTCAAGGTGGACGGGGCTTAAATGTCACGGTCCCTTTCAAGGAAAAGGCCTTTGCTTTAGCAGATGTAATCAGCCCCCGTGCCCAACAAGCAGGTGCAATCAATACTCTCTGGATGCAAGATGGCCAACTGCATGGTTGTAATACTGATGGTATTGGCTTAGTACAAGACTTAATCCGTTTAGGTTTTGATCCAAAGCAGCAACGTGTATTGCTGATTGGTGCGGGTGGTGCAGCGCGCGGCGTGCTTCTTCCTCTTATCGAAGCAGGGGTCAAGCAACTACGTGTGGTTAATCGCACAGCAGCCAAAGCCCAACAACTCATCAGCCCCTTAGCACATACGACTTCAGCTTTAGAGGCCGGCGGTTTAGACAACACCCAGGGCATCTGGGATATCGTTATCAATGCCACCTCGAGCAGCCTACAAGCGCGCCACCCATTAGACGTACCCCTTAGTTTTAGCTCACAGGCGTTGGCTTACGATATGGTGTATGGGGCTCAGCCTACGCCATTTATGCAAAGCTGCTTACAACAAGGCGCCAGCCACAGTGCTGACGGCTTAGGTATGCTCGTTGGCCAAGCAGCAGAAAGCTTTGCGATTTGGCATGGACAACGTCCAGATCCTGCCCCAGTACTGACCTTTTTACGCCAACAATTGGAGTCATGAAACACACATCCCCTAGCCCTGCCAAACGGCTCGCCGTTGTCTTACTCGTCTCCATAGCGCTGGTACTGCTGTATCAGCTAAGCTTTTTGGTGCGTATCGTCTGGTTTAATTTTTATAATCCTAACTCCAGTGCCGTGATGCGTCAGACCCTAAGCGAGCTACGCAAAGACGATCCAAACGTACAGCTACGTTTTGAGTGGGTGGATTATGATCAAATCAGCCCACATATTAAACGCGCGGTGATTAGCTCCGAAGACGCCAATTTTTTGGATCACACCGGAGTCGAGTGGCAGGCCATACGCCAAGCGTGGGAATACAATAAAAAACAGGCGGCTCAGGGGTCCGAACGACGTCGTGGTGGCTCTACCCTAACGCAACAATTGGCTAAAAATCTTTTTCTTTCTACGTCCCGTAGCTATACACGTAAAGGCCAAGAGCTTATCTTAAGCTATATGATCGAATACGTGATGCCTAAGCAACGTATATTAGAACTGTATTTAAATATGGCCCAGTGGGGGCAAGTAGACTTTGGCGTCCAAGCCGCCGCACAGCGCTATTTTAAAACAGATGCCAAACAGCTCAACGCTAGCCAAGCGGCGCGGCTTGCTGCTATGCTACCTAACCCTGTTTTTTATGACAGGAATGGCAACACCCCTTATTTACAACGCCGCACTAACACCATCATGCAACGTATGCGCCAAGTTCGCATACCTTAATGGATTTACTTTATGCGCACCGCTCGCCGTTACATTGCATCCGAAATTTACCGCTCCAGTGCAGTCGTCTTACTGGCTCTGATTGGTTTATTTAGCTTTTTTAATTTAATCGAGGATTTAGACAAATTAAGCGCCACGTTTAGCCTAACCAATCTGTTATATCTACAAGCGCTTAGCTTACCTAGCCAACTCTATGAACTTTTACCCATTGGGTTGCTCATCGGTGCGGTATTAGCATTGGCTGGACTAGCACAACGGAATGAGCTTGTTGTGCTGCGTGTTGCGGGTGTTAGTGGTTTACAGCTGCTATTACTTTTGTGGGTGATCACGATTCCAGCCATGCTAGGGGCATTAGCCCTATCCGAATACATCACCCCACGCGCGGAAATCCAAGCCAGCGAAAGCAGTTTAAAACTGCTGGGGCGTGCGGGTGGAGGGCGCTTACATAGTGGCTACTGGTTTAAAGAAAACGAGAGCCAAGACACAATGCGTCTCATCAATATCGGTCGCTTAGCCGATAAATCCACGGTGCAAGAAATTACGGTTTTTGAATTTAACTCAAAACAGCATCTACGCGCTTATATTCAAGCAAAAAGCGGTTACTTCCAAGACGGTCAACTGCATCTACAACAAGTGCAACATGCACAGCTTCCTGAAAATGTCTTAGATGCCTTACAGCAAGGATACGTACGTACTGAACCCTTACTCATTCGTGAAAGCATTGACCATCTACGTTTAAACACAAGCTTAAGTGCAGAGCGCTTACTCGCTCGTATTCTCACTCCTGAGCGCATGACGATCAATGACCTGATGGATTATATTGATTACTTAGACAGTAACCAGTTGCAATCCGACCGCCAAACGGTGGCCTTATGGCGCAAAATTGCCTACCCTTTTTCGCTATTGGTCATGATTACCATTGCCGCGCCCATTAGCTTTATGCAGACACGCCGTGGTGGTGTGGGCAGTAAAATCTTTATTGGCATTTTAATCGGGGTCGGCTTTTTTATGATGAACCAGCTCGCCTTAAACGTTGGCATGCTAAGCCGTTGGCAACCTTGGGTTACGGCTTTACTACCCAGCTTATTGGCTTTGTGTTTGGCGCTACTGGCTTTGTTTATTATTGAAAATAAGCACCGCTGGCGTAAAAAAATCACTTCGGAGCATGCGGCATGACACACCGTTCTTCTATTTGGGTCATCGGCGATATACAAGGCTGCGCACAAAGCCTACGTCACTTACTCCAACAACCTGCACTGCAAGACCCCAACGCTCACTTTATTTTTGTAGGGGATTTGGTCAATCGAGGTCCTGACTCTGTCGGAGTATTGCGTCAAATTCAAGCTCTAGGAAAACGCGCACAAACGGTACTCGGCAACCATGATCTGCATTTACTTGGTGTAGCGGCTGGTCAGCGCAAATGTAATCGATCGGATACATTGTCTTCGGTGCTAACCGCTCCCGATGCCGATGCGCTGATTCACTGGTTACGCCACCAACCCTTAGCGCTGCACCATGCCGGTCACCTTATCATTCATGCAGGGCTACACCCTGCTTGGTCCTTGCAGACAGTATTACACCTAGCCCATGAGGTTGAGCAAACATTACAAAGCCCTCATTGGCAGGACCATATTGCTCAACTCTTTGGCAATCAGCCCAGCCAGTGGGCAAACGATTTGGAGCCCATCGCAAGACAACGCTACACCGTTAATGCGCTAACACGCTTACGGCATTTTACAGCCAAAGGTGAAATCGACCATCAATATAAAGGCGCCCCCAAAGCCCAACTAGGCCTCACGCCCTGGTTTGATATGGAAAACCGCCAAATCGAAACACCTGTAATCTTTGGCCACTGGTCGACACTAGGCTTATATATGCGTGCCGATGTGATGGGGATTGATACCGGATGCTTATGGGGCGGGCAGCTCACGGCGGTGGATTTACGTACACGCCAAATTGTACAAGTCGCCAACCAAGACGGTCCCCTACGCCCAAACTAGCATAGTGCTAAAGCGCTTTTTGGATAGCGGTCTGAGCTTGAAGTGCTGTTTCCACGCGCCCCTGCTGTCGATTCTGCGCATGCGGCAATACGGCTAAAAACTCACACTCCACCCGCACTCCGGGGCGACTTAAAAGCAACCACATATTTTGCAAAAGACTTTGTTCCCCGACAAACGCCACTCGGGGGCTGCGCTGTTCACCATCATAAAAACGCAACACTAAGGGCTGAATATCCACCCCTGTGCTCAATGCGGTTTCAAATAAGCTTGCATGAAAACTGCCCACTGCCAAACCATCAGAAGTTGTGCCCTCAGGAAACAATCCAATCGCTTGATTTTGTCTAAACAACGCCTGCATTTGCTCTGATACATACTTAATGGCTTGGCGCTGCCCGCGCTCGATAAACACCGTACCAGCCCCCGCTACTAGCCAACCCAATACCGGCCAACGGCGAATTTCACTTTTTGCCACAAAAGCCGTTGCACGCTGAGCATTCAAAATAAAAATGTCTAACCATGACACATGATTAGACACAAATAACACCGGTGTGGCCGTCACCACCTGCCCTATATAATCCACGCGAACTCCGCACCAGTGCAATAATCCACGGGACCACCACCGAATTTGCTGATTACGCCCTGCTTGCTGCAAAAAAGGAAAAACTAAAGCAAGTAAAAGCAGCCCCAGCCCTACCCACAAAAAAAGCGCGCTAAGGCGCCATACAAATCGCCACACGCTCATTCTGCTTTTTGATCCAACCACCGTTGTAATATCACCGCCGCTGCCACTGCATCATCGTCAGCATGCGTCGCTAAAATAGCCTGTGCCTCTAGACTTGAGCCGCGTTCATCGACTAAGTGCACCATCAGGCCATAGCGCCCATGCAGTTGATGCGCAAAGCGCCGACAACGCAGCGAACTATACTGCTCCTGCCCATCCAAGGTTAATGGCAGCCCCACTACGACAGCATCAGGTTGCCATTCCTCTAATAACTGCTCGATTTGAGCGAAACGTTCTTGCTTTGTCACAGGACGTAAAATTGTCAACGGACGCGCCTGTGCGGTTAGGGTATTGCCTATGGCCACACCGATTTTTTTAAGGCCATAATCAAAGCCGAGTAATGTTGCAGCCTCAGGCATGACCTGCAGTTCCTGTCAACATAATAGGATCAATACCAAGCTGCGCTAACGCGGCTTGGTAACGCTCCGAAGCGGGGATAGTAAACAAAATATCCACATTGGCCTCCACATGGAGCCAAGCCCCTTGGGCCATTTCCTCTTCAAGCTGCCCCTCGCCCCAGCCTGCATAACCCAGAGTGACCAGCAGCTGATCAGGACCACCACCAGCTGCCACCTCTTGCAATACATCACGCGAAGTCGTTAACGCCACATCCCCCATACGAATACTCGAGCTGTAATCCCCTACAGGCTGATGCAGCACAAAACCACGATCGGTCTGTACCGGCCCCCCAAAAAACACCGGTGTGTCTTGACGCACCCCAATCTCTAGTGATAGGTCTAAATCAATGCGCTGAAGTAGGTCGCCCAAAGTTAAATCTGTCGGTCGATTGATCACAATCCCTAAAGCGCCCTCTTCGTTATGCTCACAGATATAGATGACCGTATCCGCTAAGCTTCCTCCCACCATGCCGGGCATGGCGACCAGCAACTGCCGCGAAAAATCCACGCGCTGTAGGTGAGACGATGTTGTTGTGGTTGGCATCACAATCTCCTGGAATCAAAACAACCAAGGGAATAAGGCGTTAAAGACATGGATACGTTAGACTTCAATCATTTCAAAGTCTTCTTTACGCGCACCACACTCAGGGCACACCCAGTTAGGGGGGACGTCTTCCCATTTGGTGCCTGGAGCGATGCCCTCTTCGGGTAAACCGGCTTCCTCATCATAGATCCATCCACAGATCAAACACATCCATGTACTCATAATAAAACTCACTAAAAAACAAGGATTGCCCGAAACAAGAGGCAATCTATTAAAATGAACTGATAATACTGAAAATAAACAAAAGATAGTACCTGTTTATTTTTGATTCACGCTAATCGTTTCGCATTTTTTCATTTTCATGGCTGCTATGACTGCAACCCCTCCGCCCACCGTATTGATTTTTGCACCATTAGACCCAACGGGGGCTATGTATCTGCCTGCCGATGCCATCAGCTGCGCCGCTGTCGGTTGTCACGCTTTGAGTATCGTCACCGCATCACATGTTCAAGATACGACTCACACGGAACAAATCACCCTTACAGCACCGGATATTCTGTATGATCAAATGCGGTGCTTACTTGAGGATATGTCGGTACATAGTATCAAAGCCGGTCCTATTTATAGCATTGATACCGCCAGCGTGTTAGCGCAAATCGCAGCGGACTACCCGGATTTGCCCTTGGTGCTCCACCTACAATCCATCCCTGACGACAGTATTTTAAGCAATAATGCCGATGTGGATGAGATTACCGACGCCATCTGTCAGCTCGTCGTCCCACAAGCCGATTTGGTCGTGGCTGACCAGACCCTTCTGATGCAATGGCAGGCAGACGGGCTGCTGCCCGAGCAAAACAACCCGATCAACAGTTTATTGGACTGTGGTACCGAATGGGTATTTTGCTCACTGCCCCAGCCTGAGTCCGTTACAGTTTTGCACCAGCTTTATAATCAAGATGGTTTACAACAGCAATGGCAAAGCCCTGTGCCATCAGCACGGCTGCAAGACACCGAAGGATTATTAAGCACCAACATCTGCGCTTTTTTGGCCAAAGGACTACCAATGGCCGAGGCCTGTGCTGCAGCAATCCACCATATACATGATGCCATTCCCCATGCTTTTCAAGCAGGAATGGGCGCTCGCATTATAAACCAAGGTCTGAACCGGAACTAGAATGACAGCCTCTTTACCCTTACGCTTTCCACGTGGCTTATACGGTATCACCCCCGAATGGGAGGATACTGCGCGCCTACTGGACGCGATTCGTGCTGCTTATGATGGGGGCATGCAAGTGCTGCAATGGCGTCGTAAGCTCGCTCCAACGGCCTTACACCACCAACAGCGTCAGGCTGTACAAACGCTTTGTCAACAACTGGGGCTACCGCTCATTATCAATGACGACTGGCAAAGCGCTCGCGAGCTCGGTGTGGCCGGGGCCCATTTAGGCCGCGAGGACGGTGAGCTGCGTCATGCCCGAGCCGGGCTCGCTCCCCAGCAATGGCTGGGTAGCTCCTGCTATGACCGTCTTGACCTTGCCGAACAAGCCCTGCAAATTGGTGTCGACTATGTGGCATTTGGTGCGGTGTACCCCTCACAGGTTAAACCTAACGCCCCACGTGCCACGCTCACTGTTTTGCAACAGGGGCGAGCGCTTTGCGAGCGCTTTGCTCAAAATGAACGTGCTGCGGTAGTGGCAATTGGTGGGATTACCTCAACCAATGCCGCACCTTTAATCGAGGCCGGTGTAGATAGCATTGCAGTTATCAGCAGTCTATTTGAAGCCGAAGACATCTACACCGAAGCCCGTGCCTTTAGCCGCCTTTTTCAAATGTAATTAACAGGATTTTTTATGTCTACCAATAAAGAACTTTTTGATCGCGCTTGCCAGCATATTCCAGGCGGAGTGAACTCGCCCGTGCGCGCTTTTGGCTCCGTGGGTGGTACACCACGCTTCATTGCCCGCGCCCAAGGTGCTTATGTGTGGGATGCCGAAGGCAAACAATACATTGACTATGTTGGCTCTTGGGGGCCAGCCATTTTGGGTCATGCCCATCCTGACGTGGTAAAAGCCGTACAAACAGCGGCTGCCGATGGCTTGTCCTTTGGTGCGCCCACAGCAGGCGAAGTGGAACTGGCCGAGCTAATCTGTCAGCGCTTGCCCTCTATTGAAAAAGTTCGTTTGGTTAGCTCTGGCACCGAAGCCACCATGAGTGCAATTCGTTTAGCACGCGGTTATACCGGTCGCAACAAAATCATTAAATTTGAAGGCTGCTACCACGGTCACGCGGACAGCTTGTTGGTAAAAGCCGGCTCGGGCTTGCTAACGTTTGGCAATCCCACCTCGGCAGGCGTACCCGAAGATTTTATTCGTCATACCCTAGTTCTAGACTACAACAACATCGAAGCCGTTAAAACCGCATTTGCAGAGCATGGCTCAGATATTGCCTGCGTCATTGTTGAGCCGGTAGCTGGTAATATGAATTTAATCAAACCCGTCGCCGGTTTTTTAGAAACCCTGCGCGAGCTCTGTACCGAACACCAGTCCGTTTTAATTTTTGACGAAGTCATGACCGGCTTTAGGGCAGGGCCACAAGGTGTACAAGGCCTAACCGGCATTAAACCGGATATGACTACCCTCGCTAAAGTGATTGGCGGCGGTATGCCTGTCGGTGCTTTTGGTGGCCGAGCCGATATTATGGATGCCATTGCCCCGTTGGGCGGCGTTTATCAAGCCGGTACGCTATCCGGTAACCCCGTGGCGGTAGCTGCTGGTCTCGCTACCTTAAAACTGCTAGATAACGAGGCGTTTTATCAACAGCTTGCTGCACAAACCCAAAAATTAGCACAAGGCCTAGAAGCCGCAGCCAAAGCCGAAGGCATCACTTTTTGTACTGATTCCGTCGGCGGCATGCTTGGCTTGTATTTCAGCGAAACCATACCTACCTCTTTTGCCGAAGTCTCTGCCAGCAACACCACAAAATTTAACCAATTCTTTCACGCCATGCTCGATGAGGGCGTGTATTGGGCACCATCGGCCTTTGAGGCCTCGTTTACCTCCGGCGCTCATACCGACGAGGTGATTCAAGCCACGCTCGATGCCGCCGCTAAAGTTTTCAAGCAGATTAAAGACTAACTCTTTGATTCTCTCTTGATTATTCGCAAGGCATAATCATTTTGCCCCCCATAGAATCAATACCATGTTCAATTTAAAAATGGTATGACATATTGGGGGGCATAATAATGATGATTAATGACATTCCAGCCGAAACCACTCTTACCGAGCTTCCTGACCTTGAAAGTCGTTTAAATCCTACCGCTTGCGACCATTTACGGACTTGGCTACGTTTCCAAAGCTGCAACCGCTTGATTGAAAATGAAATTCGTAGTCGTTTACGCAAAGAATTCAATACGACCCTACCTCGCTATGACTTGATGGCACACTTAGAAAAATTCCCTAAGGGTATCAAGATGAGCGATTTGTCGCGTCACATGATGGTAACCAATGGCAACATCACCGGCATTACCGATCAGCTCGTCAAAGATGGCTATGTACAGCGCGTAAAACTACCACAAGACCGTCGTAGCTCCCTGCTTAAGCTCACCGCAAAGGGGCGCGTACACCTGGCAGAAATCAATGCTGCTCACAATGAATGGGTATGTGATCTCTTTGGACAACTTTCTGACCAAACCGTACAAAACATGTTAAGCAGCCTAAACGAGCTCAAAATGCTTTCTCATCTTTTCACAACGCCTAACCCCTAATCAATAAGCTAAAAGCGCGGTAATATAGATCCATCTCTATTATCAACGCTTTTGTAGGTGTGTTATGGCTGTTAATCTTGTTATTCCGCCCCAATCAGAAATCCATGCGGTCAAAGGGGTAAAAATTGGTATTGCCTCCGCTGGTATCCGCAAGGCTGGCAACAAAGACATCACGATTTTTCAGTTTGCCCCGAATACAGCCATTGCTGGCGTATTCACCACCAATCGCTTTAAAGCCGCACCCGTTCAGCTTTGCGAAGCCCATTTGGCCTCTGACAAAGACCCTCAAGCCTTAGTCATCAATACGGGTAATGCTAATGCCGGCACGGGCGAGCCCGGTTTAGTCGATGCGCGTAAAACCTGCGAAACCGTAGCCGAGCTTTTACAACTACGCCCCTCTCAGGTACTGCCCTTTTCCACTGGCGTGATCTTAGAGCCCTTACCCATGGAAAAACTACTTGGTGCCCTACCCGCCGCGGTTGCCGACCTACAGGATAACAATTGGTTTAATGCTGCTTACAGCATTATGACCACGGATACCCAACCCAAAATCCATTCCACACAGCTCCAGCTCGAAGACCAGACCATCACCATTACAGGTATTAGTAAAGGGGCGGGTATGATTCGCCCGAATATGGCCACTATGCTAGGGTTTTTGGCCACAGACGTAGGCATTGCGCCTGACCTACTCCAAGAAATGACACGCGCTATTGCGAACAAATCCTTTAATCGCATCACCATCGACGGTGATACCTCTACGAATGACTCTTTTGTGATCGCCGCTACGGGTCAAAGTGGCATCCATATTGATAGCGTAGCCAACCCGCACTATGCTCAGGTTTTTCAGGCTCTCAAGGAAGCCGCCATCGATTTAGCACAGAAAATTGTGCGCGACGGCGAGGGCGCCACTAAATTCATCACCATTACCGTAGAAAAGGCCGCCACCTCTGAAGAAGCACGAAAAATCGCTTACGCAATTGCTCACTCTCCCTTAGTTAAAACCGCATTTTATGCCTCTGACCCCAACCTAGGTCGGATTTTGGCAGCAATTGGTTATGCCGGTGTCACGGATCTGGATGTCAGCCAGCTCCGCTTATGGCTAGGGGATGTACTGGTTGCCATTGACGGGGGGCGCAATCCCGATTACCTTGAAGCCGATGGCAAACGTGTTATGGAACAAAGCGAGATTCTCGTGCGTGTGGACTTAGCCCGCGGCGAGCACAGTGAAACCGTTTACACGTGTGACTTTTCTCACGATTACGTAAGCATTAACGCTGATTATCGCTCCTAATCCTCACTGCTTTTCCTGCCCTGTAACAACAGGGCAGTAGTGCATATCACTCACGGTGCCATCCTCCCCATTGGGATAGGTGTTTTATTTACCTGGAGACAACACTGTGACGGCTACCGATCTTATTCTCACTCATACTCATAATCATATTGGCTACCTGACTTTAAATCGCCCCCAAGCCTTTAATGCACTTAATATCGAGATGATTCGAGCCATGCAACAGCAGCTCGACGCTTGGCAACACGACCCAGATATTTATGCCATATGTATACGCGGTAACGGCGAAAAAGCGTTTTGTGCAGGCGGAGATATTCGTGATATGTATCACAACCACCTTAAAGATCCGGCCTTAAACGTCACTTTTTTTCAAGAAGAATACGCGCTGGATTACACTTTGCACACGTATAAAAAGCCCGTAATAGTTATTGCTCACCAGCTCGTTTTAGGCGGCGGAATGGGGTTACTCCAAGGCGCTGACTTTAGGGTAATCAGTGAGCAAACACGCTTAGGTATGCCCGAAGTTGCCATCGGCTATTTCCCTGATGTAGGTGCCAGTTATTTTTTATCACGCTTACCGCATCAAGCTGGGGCATATATGGGCATTACGGGTAATACACTCAATGCCACCGACGCGCTCACCGTGGGTTTAGCGGACTACTGCTTACCCCTTTCCCATCTGGCCCATCTGCAACACGAACTAGAACAAATCCACTGGGAGGCAGACGCTTTTGAAACCATTCAACGTCTGCTACTGCAGCAGCCCTCCACACAACCTGATTCTGAACTTAACCCCTATTGGGCGGCTATTGAACAACACTTCCAGCACAACACCGTCACCGATATCGTTGCTTCGCTACAAAATGAATCCCGTCCTGAGTACCAAAACTGGGCACAACAAACCTTAGCCACCATCACCAGCCGCTCGCCTATTGCTATGTGTATGGCTCTAGCATTACAGCAACGAGGCAAGCACATGACACTAAAAGACTGTTTCGATATGGAACTCTATATGGATAGTATTTGGTTTGAGCGAGGCGACATTATGGAAGGCGTTCGTGCCCTGAGCATTGATAAAGATAAAAAACCTGTGTGGAATCCCGCAACGCTAGAGGCGGTCACCCCCGAGAAAATTCAGTCTTTTTTTACTGATTTCAAATAAAAAAAAATGTCAACAGGCTATAACCCGATCAGTATTATCCCCTTATAAAAGCCCATACCCAAACCCACAATATATTGATATTCTAATTAAAAGATCTCATCCCCAATGTAGCAACATCCATTGGGGGGTTACTGTAATACACCATAATTAAACAGTAATTCACTACCCGTAGTATTTGTAGCAGGAGGAGGCGCATGAGTCGCAGTAGCTATGTACACGGCAGTACCCAAGTTGCACTCACCAACCAAACCATTGGTGATTATTTTGATCAAATCGTACAAAAGCAGGCGAACCATGATGCGCTCATCAGTTCTGCTGAAGGCCTGCGTCTCAATTGGCAACAACTACACCAAGCCACTCAAACCTTGGCTGCGGGGCTGCTTACTTTGGGGCTAACCACTGGCGACCGGCTCGCCATTTGGGCACAAAACAGCAGCACGTGGCTTATCACCCAGCTCGCTTGCGCCAAAACGGGGATTATTCTGGTCAATATTAACCCCTCTGCCCGCAGCAGCGAACTAGCACAACAGCTAAATGCCGTGGAAGCCAAGGCCTTATTATTTCAAGCAAAATTCAAAAGCAGTGACTACACCCATATGGTGCAAACGCTGCTGCCAGAGCTTGCCCAAGCCCAGGCGGGTCAACTACAAGCCCAAGCCATCCCGTCATTGCGGCATGTGATCCAAATCGATGATGATGCCCCGACTGGCATGTGGGATTTACGCACGGTCAAACAGCTTGCGCAGCGCGTTTCTGCCGAGCAAGTAAACACCGTTCAGCGCACATTGCATTGCCATCAGCCCTGCAATATTCAATTTAGTAGTGCGCTTGGTACCGAAGCCGCACCGGTCACGCTTAGCCACCACAACATTCTCAATAACGGCTACTTTATTGGCCAGCAGCTTCAGCTCACTCCCGCTGATCGAATTTGTATCCCTGTACCGCTATTTCACTGTTTTGGTATGGTCATGGGTAATATGGCTGCCATCGCCCATGGGGCGACGATGATTTATCCCGATCAAGCCTTTGATCCTGAAAAGGTATTGCATACGATTCACACCGAACGATGCACAGCCTTATACGGGGTTCCGGCTATGTTTGTCAGCCTACTTGATCATCCCATGCTGGCCCAAAGCGATGTTAGCTCCCTACGTACAGGGATTATGGCCGGTGCGCCCTGCCCCATTGAGGTAATGCAGCGCGTCACTACAGAGCTCCATATGCCTCAGGTTGTCATTGCTTATGGCATGACGGAATCTTCTCCTGTTTCTTTTATGAGCTCTGTTCATGACCCGCTTGATCGACGGGTCAGCACCGTGGGTCAGGTTCAACCCCATATCGAGGCCAAAATCCTCGATGAGAATAATCAAATCGTTCCCCTTGGCACTGTAGGTCAGCTTTGTGTTAAAGGCTACCACGTCATGCAAGGCTACTGGCAACGTCCCGATCTTACCCAACAAGTCATTCGCGAAGGCTGGTTATATACCGGTGATTTAGCGCGTTTTGACGAAGACGGCTACTGCCAAATCGTGGGCAATATCAAAGACATGATTATCCGCGGCGGGGAAAACATTTATTTAGCCGAGGTCCACACTTTTGTGCGGCAGCACCCTGCAATTGCCGAACTTATCCTCTTTGGCGTACCCGATCCGCGCATGGGCCAAGAGCTCTGCGCAGCCATTCGCCTACACGAGGGTCATACGCTAGACGCCGATGGCCTTCGTCAGTACTGCCATGGTCAAATCGCCCATTACAAAATCCCTCGTTATGTGTTGTGTTATGACCAATTCCCCAGCGCAGGACCAAATCAATCACTTAAAGATCTGTTAGAAGCAGACGCCATTCAAAAACTCGGTCTCTAGTCCGAAAACTTATACCTAGATTGGGCGACGCTACCAAAGGTCGCACTGTGAGGAAGACATCATGAGCTTAACGTCAACGTTAACGTCAACAGCACCTAACAACGAGGTGGTGTTAGCGTGTCATAACATCAGTCGGTGGTTTGGCGGGTTACACGCCGTCAAGCACGTGACGATGGAAATACGCAAAGGAGAAACCTTAGGATTAGTGGGGCCAAATGGTTCAGGAAAAACCACTACGGTAAATGCCATTACTGGCTTTTTCCCACCCCAAGAAGGTGAGATTCTCTATATGGGGCGCCCTATCCAAAAAATGCGCCCGCATGAAATTGCACAACAAGGCATTGCACGAACTTTCCAGAACGTCGCTCTGTTTAAAGGGATGAGTGTCTTAGACAATATTTTGCTAGGGCGCCATAACTTTATGAAACCCAGTGTATTACGCGCCATGCTCTATTGGTGGTCTGCACAAAAAGAAGAGGTCAGCAACCGCTATAAAGTCGAAGAAATTATCGACTTGCTGCAATTAGAGGATGTGCGCGATGAAATGGTTGACGTAGTGCCACTAGGCACCCAAAAACGGGTCGAGCTCGCCCGTGCTTTGGTCGCTGAGCCTCAGTTCTTGATCCTTGATGAACCCATGGCGGGCATGAACCAAGAAGAAAAAGAATACATGGTTCGCTTTATTTTGGATGCTAAAGAAGCACTGGGTCTCACTATTTTGCTCATTGAGCACCATATGGATGTAGTTACTGCCATTTGTGATCGACTCGTCGTGCTGAATAACGGCGAAAAAATCAAAGAAGGCCAACCGCTTGAAGCCATTAGCGACCCCACAGTTGTCGCTGCCTACATTGGGAGGGTTGATAATGCAGCAGCTTGATGCCCGTGAATTATCGCGCCAGCTCCACCCACACTGGGAGGACACAGACCATTTACTGACGCTACTGGCTGAAAATGCCAAAAATTTTCCTCAGCAAGTCGCCATGCGCGAACGCGACCACGGTATTTGGCAAGAATATACGTGGCAAGACTACCTTGACCATGTCATCGGTTTTGCGGCGGGTTTAGAACAGCTTGGTGTCAAAGAAAATGACATCGTATTGATTTTGGGCGATAACCGACCCGCGTTATATTTCGCCATGTTAGGCATTATTGCCTTGCGTGCCATCCCTTCGCCAGCCTACCCTGACACCACCCCCGAAGAGCTCTCTGGTCAAATCGAACGCGAGCGCATTGCATTTGCGGTGGCCGAAGACCAGGAACAAGTGGATAAACTGCTACATGTAGTCAAAATCCAAGGGGATCAAAGCGGCATTCGCCGTATTATTTATGATGACCCCCGCGGGCTGGAGCAGCAGAACCACCCCCTGACCATCGCGTTTAAAGAGGTGGTTGCCAACGGCCAAGCGCGCCTTAACGCCGAACCCGCGTTATTTAACGACCTAATTAATCGCCCTTCGATTCATGATACGGCGGCGCTCTTGCACTCGTCAGGGACAACCGGCGTCCCCAAAGGAATCCCTCTTAAACACGGCCATATCTTATATGGCGCACGGAATGCGGCGAATGCAGGCTACTTTTCCGAGGGGGAAGTACACATGGCGTATCTCCCCATAGCTTGGGTGGGGGATTTTATTTTCTCCATTGGGGCGGCTTTAGCCTTACGCTTTGTGGTAAATATCCCCGAACGCCAAGAAACCTCTCAGCACGATTTGCGCGAAATTGCCCCCACCTTGTACTTTTGTTCACCACGAGCTTGGTCGAACATGCTGACTCGTATCCAAGTCGGCATTGACGAATCCCCCCCCTTTAAGCAGCGCATGTATCACCACTTTATGAATTTTGCCCTTGAGCTCGAGCGCAAACGACTGAATGGCAAACAACCTTCGTTTGGGCAAAAGCTGTGGTACTGGGTCGGCGAGCAGCTTATTTATGGACCGGTCAAAGACCATCTGGGCTTATCGCGCGTTACCAAGCCCTATACCGCAGGAGAAGCCATCGGAGAAGATGTGTTCTTATTTTTCCGAGCGCTAGGCTTAAACTTGCGCCAATTCTATGGACAAACCGAAAACTGTGCTTTGGCCGCGGCGCAATCCGCTGATGAGGTCAAACTGCATACTGTAGGACGTCCTTTCCCCGGAGTAGAAATCAAAATCAATGATGATGGCGAAATCCTTATGCGGGGAGATAACGTTTTTGACGGCTATTATGAAAAGCCCGAAGACACGGCTGAAACCTTACGCGATGGCTGGATGCACACCGGTGACGCGGGCTATCTCGAAGAGGACGGTCAGCTGGTGGTGTTAGGGCGTGTCTCTGAAGTAGTGTACACCGCCCAAAAAGAGCGCTTTATTCCCACCTATATTGAAAACCGCTTACAGTTTAGTCACTACATTAAAGACGCCTGCATTCTGGGTAAGGATCGTGATTATCTCACGGTCATTATTTGTATTGATTTTCAGGCGGTGGGGCATTGGGCTACAGAAAACGGGGTGCCCTATTCTTCCTATGCCGAGCTTTCTCAGCAGCCCAAAGTCTATGACTTGATTCGTGAACAAATCCTCAAAACCAATCACATGCTCCCAGAGCCATTACAAATCCGTCGCTTTGTGAACTTGCACAAAGAGTTCGATGCTAACGATGGCGAGGTCACGCGCACACGTAAACTGCGTCGCAATGTGATTGACCAAAACTACAAAGCCATTATCGATGCTATCTATAACGGCCACGAATCCATTGAATTTGAAGCTCCTATTGTCTACGAGACTGGGGAAACTGGTGTACTAAAACGCACCCTCCAGATTCAAGACGTGACTAGCAAAAGGAATTAACCATGGCGTATTTCCTCGAACTTTTGATTAACGGTGCGCTAACTGGCTTGATGTACAGCCTCGTAGCGCTAGGGGTGGTGTTGATTTATAAATCCGCCGGGGTACCCAACCTTGCCCAAGGCGCTATGGTGATGTCCGCCGCCTACATTGTTTGGGTTTTAAGCTCCTACGGCGTGCCCATGTTGCTTGCCATTCTGATCGGGGCGATCATCATGTTCATTTTTGGCATGCTCGCCGAGCGCTTTTTACTGCGCAAAATGGTGGGGCAGCCCATCATCATGATCGTGATGTTAACGCTAGGGCTCGAGATTTTCTTGCGCGGCTTTGGTCCAGGTATCTTAGGTGCTGCGCCCAAACAAATCAGCATTGGGGTTTCGCTTGCTCCAATTATCATCGGCGATGTGTTTATCAACCGAATCTATCTTGTGGGTGGTGTAATTGCCTTGTTACTGATCGGGGCATCTGCACTGTTTTTCCGTACTCGCACCGGTACAAAACTGCGTGCGGTATCCGATGACCATATTTCCAGCTGGTCCGTAGGTATTTCGGTAGAGCGTGCCATTGGTGTGTCTTGGGGTATTGCAGGAATTTCAGCCTTGGCTGCTGGGGTGGTCTGGGGCTCTGTACAAGGCGTGGACTGGACCTTATCCGAACTACTTTTCCCTGCGATTGCCGTCGTCATCCTTGGGGGGTTAGACAGTGTGCTTGGGGTGCTGATTGGCGGCCTAATCGTTGGCATTTTAGGCAGTGTTATCCCTGGCTACCTGGACGAAATCGCAGGGGGTGGCACACGCGATGTGGTGACCTCTGTCATTATTTTGCTCACCATCATGTTCCGTCCCTATGGGATTTTAGGTCGCGAAGACATTGAAAGGGTGTAATTATGTTTTATCGTTTATCTGGCATTCACCATACTCGCTATGAAACCGCTCGTCGTCTTTGGCCTATACCCGCAGATCGACGCCAGGTTTGGTTTTTACTCCTACTCGGCCTAGCCGCCCCTTTTGTATTTAGTAATTTTTATCTTACTAGCTACATCATGCCTTGGCTGATTCTCAGTGCGGCCGCCCTTTCCCTGACGCTGTTAATGGGAATTGCTGGTCAGTTGCACTTTGGTTTTGCCTCCGTAATGGCGATAGGGGCTTATACGAGTATTCACCTGACTCGGGCTGGAGTACCTTTAGAGTTCGCCCTGCTTGGTGCCGGCTTGGCCTCGGCACTGATTGGTAGTGTTTTTGGAGCAGCCGCGCTACGCGTCAAGGGGTTATATTTGGTGATGGCGACTTTAGCAATGCAATATCTGGTCGACTGGACCATTATCAACGTGCCCGCCATTAGCGGCGGCGCACAAGCCACGCTGCAAACTCCTGCCAGCACCTTTTTCTTTATCTCCTTAAAAACCGATATGGCGCGCTATTACTTAGCGCTGCTCTGGGTAGTTTTTGTCACGCTATTGATTCTCAATATCAAACGCACCAGTATCGGCCGAGCTCTGGTCGCAGTCCGTGATAAAGACTATGCCGCCGCTGTCATTGGTGTCAACGTTGTACGTTATAAACTGGTCGCCTTTTTTACCAGCTCCTTTTTAGGTGGTGTCACTGGTGCTATCTTGGCCTTCTGCTATTACCAAGCGGTCACCCCCGAGCAATTTAATTTTAATATCTCTGTACAGTTAGTCGCCATGGTACTTGTGGGAGGCTTAGGCAGTGTACTAGGGGCATACTTAGGCGCCGGCTTTGTATTGCTTGTCCCCATCTTACTGACCAACGGTGTGATTCTGCTCTCAGGGATGGGCTGGTTAGATGTATCCACTAACCTTTTAGCACATATCCCACTCATGATTTACGGGGCACTAATCATTGGCTTCTTGCTTTTTGAACCCCTTGGCTTAGGCAAAATCTACGATAACTTCCGTAATTATTTACTGGTTTGGCCTTTCCGCCACTCAAAGCTGTAATTCCTATAACGAAGTAAAAACGATACCTCTAGGAGGATAACGATGAGACAACAGATGAAAAAACTAACCGTGGGCGCCGCTTTAGTCGCTGGCATGCTTTCTTTTGGTGTGGCGCATGCCAAAGACCCCATTAAATTTGCGGCCCCCTTAGACTACACCGCAGTCTATACTTTTTTAACCAATGAGTACGCCCAAGGACAAAAAGACTACGTCACCATGGTCAATGAAAGTGGTGGTATCGATGGGCATAAAATTGAGTATATGACCTCGGATACCGGTAACCAGCCCCAACGCGGTATCGAAGCCTATAACCGTGCCCTACGTGATGGCGCTATTTGGTTTGACTTTCTCAGTACCCCCGTTGCGCGCGCCATGGTCAACCGCGTACTTGATGACAAGGTGGTGATGATTACAGCTTTTCATGGGCGGGGTGATGCCAGTGATGGGGAGACCTTCCCTTATGTTTTTCCTGTGATGTCCACCTATTGGTCCCAAGCTGCTACGCTGATTGATTACATGGAGCAACACGAAGGCGGCTTAAAAGGCAAAAAAGTTGCTCATGTTTATATTGACTCCCCTTTCGGACGCGAGCCCATTCCCGTCTTAGAAAAACTCTCGGATAAGCTTGGGTTTACCTTGCGCACCTTCCCTTACGCCAGCCCAGGTAACGAGCAATCCTCCACATGGTCTGAGGTGCGCCGCTTCCGTCCTGATCAAGTCATTATTTGGGGTGCCGGTGGCGGCCAAGCCGTTTCTGTACGCGAAGCCATTCGTAATGGCATTGCCCCTGAAAAAATTCACTCGGTAGTTTGGCTCGCCGAAGCGGATATGGAATCCGTTGGCAAAGACACCGCCAAAGGCATACGTAAATTTGAAGGCACAGACAACGGTACAAACTCTGCTTTGATTCAAGAAATCATGGCAAAAGTCATCGAGCCAGGTAAAGGATCCGGCCCTAAAGAAAACGTTGGCCGCTCTTACTACAACATCGGTGTTGCTACCATGGCGGTCTCGGTAGAAGCTGCTCGCTTAGCCATGAAAGAATTTGGTGCTCCTTTAGATGGAGAAAAGCTACGCAAAGGCTTTGAGATGATCAAAGACTATGACGCCAATGGTTTACTGCCCCCGCTATCCTTTAGTGAAAAAGATCACCAAGGGGGTGGCTTTGGACGCGTATCCCATTGGGATGGTGAAAAATGGGCACCTTTAAATGAGTGGTCTAACCCCTATCAAGACATTGTCTGGGAGTCCATTCGTCAAGATGCCGCCGCCTTTAAGGAGGGTCGCTAATGCTTAAACTGAGCAACGTGGAGGTGGTCTATGACAAAGTGTTCTTAGCCATTCGCGGTGTCTCATTACAAGTCAATGAGGGCGGCATGGTCGCCCTACTTGGCTCCAACGGTGCGGGTAAAAGCACAACGCTCAAATCCATCAGTGGGCTTCTTGCCCCTGAGCGAGGCGAGGTCACTCGCGGTAGCATTGAGTTTCTAGGGGAAAATATTCTCCCCTACGGTGCACCCAAACGCGTTGGCATGGGACTAGTACACGTCATGGAGGGCCGTCGTATTTTTGGGCATTTGACCCCAGACGATAATTTACTTGCCGCCTATCGTAATGGCGGCTCGCGGGCGCGCTTAAACCAACTGCGCGATATGGTCTATGATTATTTTCCTCGTTTAACCCAATTTCAAAAAACCAAGGCGGGCTACTTATCGGGTGGCGAGCAACAGATGCTTGCCATTGGGCGCGCGCTCATGACCGAGCCCAAGCTCATTATGCTCGACGAACCTAGTCTAGGATTGTCGCCCCGCTTGGTACAAGAGATTTTTGGGATTATTCGTAAGATCAATCAAGAAAATAACATGAGTGTTTTGCTCGTGGAACAAAACGCCGCGGCTGCACTCGAATTTGTCGACCATGCCTACCTGATTGAAAATGGTAATGTGGTCATGAGCGGTGAAGCCAAAGTCCTCAAGGAAAACCCAGATGTGCAGGAATTCTATCTTGGGGGAGCCGATCGGGTGGACTACCATAATGTTAAGCATTATCGACGCCGTAAACGCTGGCTGGCTTAATCCACGCAACAAAAAACCCAAAAGCGAACCACGTATTCGCTTTTGGGCTCAAAGTCCACCACGTTAACTCACTCTTATCGCTACCGCATCATACCGCGGATCAAACTTAATACAGCTAATACTAAAAAGACAAAAAATAGCACTTTCGCAATGGAGGCAGCGCCAGCCGCAATGCCACCAAATCCAAATACGGCGGCTACAATCGCTACAATAAAAAACAATAATGCATAGTTCAGCATAATATCCCCCTATTTATTTTTACCTCCAGCACTCAGGTTGCACTGGAGGACTCCCCCCTACTAATTAGTAAGGGTTGTTATCGTAAAAGTTTTTCACTTCTTTTTCTGCTTCTTCTTTCGTTTTGCCATAACGCTCTTGCACCAAACCGGCTAACTGCTGGGCATCGCCTTTGGCCTGTTCAAACTCGTCATCAGTAATTTTGCCCCATGTTTCGCGAGCTTTACCTTTGAGCTGAGTCCATTTGCCTTCTAGGGTGTCTTTGTTCATAACAAAACTCCTTTACATAGTAATAAAACGGCGCTCATTCGGTCACAACCAAATATGGCCGCATGACTACTACCCTACGCCGATTTGCGCGGCACGGAAGTCGCGAGGCATTTCAAATGTAAGAAAAGTGCTCACGACTTGCCTTGCTACACACTGGTAATGGGAGTTTTCGCATACAAAAGGTTGCATTTGAAGCAGATCAGCAACTGTTGTGATTGGGTCGCAAAATCAGAAAAAAGGCTTGCATTTCAATGGCTTTGCTATTTATAATCATTAATTAGCCAAAATTTAGGCTAAAAAAGACTCAATTATTAGTTAAATTTTTAATAGGAATACCCTATGTACGCGGTGATAAAAACCGGCGGTAAACAGTACCGTGTTTGCGTCGGCCAGAAATTGAAAGTAGAACAGATACCGGCAGACATTGGGCAGGAAATCACGCTAGACCAGGTTTTATCCGTAGGCGAAGGCGATGCACTTAAATTGGGTGCACCCTTTGTTGATGGTGCCAAGGTAACTGCTACTGTTCTTGCACAAGGCCGTCACGACAAGATCAAAGTGTTTAAAATGCGCCGTCGCAAGGGCTATCGTCGCACCCAAGGTCATCGTCAAAACTACACCGAAATTCGTATCGACGCGGTTAACGCCTAACCCCTTAACCACATCGATCACGATCACGGATACAACCCATAGGAGTGCATTACCATGGCACAGAAAAAAGGCGGCGGCTCTACGCGAAATGGACGCGACTCACAGGCTAAACGACTAGGCGTCAAAGTTTACGGTGGCCAAGCTATCCAAGCTGGCTCCATCATTGTTCGTCAACGTGGTACCCAATTCCACCCCGGTACTAACGTAGGCATGGGCAAAGACCACACCTTGTATTCCTTGGTAGATGGTCACGTAAAATTCAGCATCCAAGGCGCTATGAACAAGCGCACGGTCTCCGTTATCGCTGCTGAATAAGCCCTCGTTCAAACACTGAACACCAAAACTGCACCCTTGTAGTCGGAACCTGTGTCCGCTGCAATTGGTGCAGTTTTTTGTTATTAAGCCATATTGCGCATCGGCAAGACGGGGCAAAACGGAAATACGCTACCGGTATATTGGAATAATTATGAAATTTGTAGATGAAGCCACCATTGAAGTCCAGGGCGGCAAGGGCGGAAACGGCTCTGCCAGCTTTAGACGTGAAAAATTTATCCCTAAAGGCGGCCCTGACGGCGGTGACGGTGGGCGCGGCGGCTCCATCTTTGCCGTAGCCGACCGTAACATTAACACCTTAGTTGACTATCGCTATGCGCGCCTACACAAAGGCAAAAATGGCGAGCATGGGCGCGGCTCAGATCAATATGGAGCCGCAGGTGCTGATATTACCTTGCGCTTTCCCGTCGGCACCACCATTTATGATGCCGACACCGGCGAACTCCTTTTTGACCTAGACCATCATGGGCAAACGGTCACCCTAGCCAAAGGGGGGCAAGGCGGGCTCGGTAATCTGCATTTTAAAAGCAGTACTAACCGTGCCCCACGCCAATTTACCTACGGCGAGGAAGGCGAGCAGCGTCGTTTACGCTTAGAGCTCAAGGTTCTAGCGGATGTGGGTCTGCTCGGCTTGCCTAATGCCGGCAAATCCACCTTTATCAGTCAGGTCTCTAACGCGCGCCCGCGTATTGCCGACTACCCTTTTACTACCCTACACCCCAATTTAGGTGTGGTGCGCAGCTCTGCCGCCCATAGCTTTGTGGTGGCGGATTTACCCGGGTTGATTTCTGGTGCCTCCGAAGGCGCAGGACTTGGGCATTTATTTTTACGCCACCTTTCTCGTACCCGTTTGCTGCTTCACATCGTCGATGTCAGTCATTTAGATCCCGAAATTGATCCCATCGAAAAAGCCTGCGCAGATATTGCCGCAATTATTGAAGAACTGCGCTTATACAGCCCAGACCTCTATCAAAAACCACGCTGGCTTGTTTTAAATAAGCTCGATATGGTCGAGGACCCCGACGCCTTCAAAAAAGCACTTGTTGCTCGCTTAGGGTGGACAGGTCCTGTCTTTGGGATCTCCGCCCTAACGGGTCAGGGCACACAGCCTCTGGTTTTACAGATTCAAAGCTGGTTGGATCAGCAAAAAGCCCAAGAGCAACAAGCCATCGATGAGGCTGCACCGGACTTTGAGCCCGATGATCCTCGGTTTAAACCTAACCGTCAAAACATCGATCTTGATCAATAATTGCCAGCTCAACAAGCAAAGCAACGCCTTATTTCGAGTAAAATAAGGCGACTTTGCTTTCTTTTTATGGTTCTTCTATGTCCGACACCGCACAATCTGTAGTCGCCGACTCGCATCGGCTCGTCGTTAAAGTAGGCTCTTCTTTAGTCACCAACCAAGGCAAAGGCATTGATCGTGCTGCTGTAGCGCACTGGTCCGCCCAAATCGCCCAGCTTCATCGCCAAGGCAAACAAGTGGTTCTGGTTTCTAGCGGCGCCATTGCCGAAGGCATTGTTAGACTAGGCTGGCCACGCCGACCTACAGCGATGCACGAACTACAGGCGGCAGCGGCCGTTGGGCAAATGGGCTTGGTGCAAGCCTACGAGGTCGCTTTTGCCGAACACGGCATTCGTACCGCACAGATTCTACTCACACACGAAGACCTCGCTGATCGTACACGCTATCTTAATGCGCGCAGTACACTCTACACGCTATTAAACTTGGGCGTGGTGCCAATTGTTAATGAAAACGACACGGTGATTACCGATGAAATCCGTTTGGGCGATAATGATACGCTAGGCGCTTTGGTCACTAATCTGATCGAAGCGGAATCACTGATTATCCTCACCGATCAAGCAGGCCTTTATAGCGCCGACCCGCGCAATAACCCTCTAGCACGTTTTATTTCTCATGCACAAGCCGGCGACCCGGAACTTGAGCAAATGGCTGGCGGAGCCGGCTCAAATGTGGGTACGGGTGGCATGATTACCAAAATCTTAGCCGCAAAGCGCGCTGCCAATAGCGGTGGCCATACCGTGATCGCCTCAGGCCATGAACCAAATGTCTTAGTGCGTCTGGCTGCCGGTGAGTGCATTGGTACCGAATTACGAGCTGAGCTGCCAATACAATCCGCCCGCCAACGTTGGCTCTCTAGCCATTTACGTGTACGCGGAAAAGTTCGCTTAGATGCCGGTGCCGTCAAAGCCCTTACCGATGGGCATAAAAGCCTACTGGCTATTGGTGTTACTGAGGTCTTAGGGGATTTTAACCGTGGGGACGTCGTCGCTTGCATCGATGCAGACGGCAAAGAACACGGCCGTGGGTTAATCAACTATTCCAGCGCCGATACCCGGCGCATTATGGGGGAGCCTTCCCACCGTATTGCTGATATTCTAGGCTCAATGTCTGATCCTGAGCTCATCCATCGGGATAATATGGTGGTTAACTACCCCTTATAAACGCAAACTACTAAGGAAAAATCATGAAAGTGCTTGTGCTAGGCGCAGGTGTTACCGGTGTCAGTAGCGCCTATTTTTTAGCCAAACAAGGTCACAGCGTTACGGTGATTGATCGTTTAGATGCTCCAGCCATGGAAACCAGCTTTGCGAATGCAGGGCAGGTATCATTTGGTTATGCCTCACCCTGGGCAGCGCCCGGTATCCCCTTAAAAGCCGCAAAATGGCTTTTTGCTGAGCACCCTCCTTTTAGTTTTCGTCCTGATGGTACCTTGTTCCAGCTTAAATGGATGCTACAAATGTGGGCTAACTGCACGGCTAGCAGATATAAAATCAATAAAGAGCGCATGGTGCGCATTGCAGACTACAGCCGTAAGTGTTTGGCCCAATTACGCGAAGAAACCGGCATACAATACGAAGCGCGCCAAAAAGGCACCCTACAATTATTCCGCACCGCAGAACAAATGGAAGCGGCAGCGGCCGATATGCGCGTACTCGAAGAAATGGGAGTACCTTTTGAGCTTTTACAACGCGATCAACTTTCCACCCCCGAGCCAGCCTTAGCGCTAGTAAAAGACAAGTTTGTAGGAGGCCTACGCTTACCCGAAGACGAGACCGGTGATTGCCATCTTTATACACAAAATCTGGCTCAATTAGCGACAGAACTAGGTGTAGAGTTTCATTTCAATGAGTCCATTCAGCAAATCCAACGTCAGGGGGACACGATCACTGGGGTTATTAGTAATAACCGACTGATTACCGCAGATGCCTATTTGATCTGCTTAGGCTCCTGGTCTACCCGTCTGATGCGTAATATTGCTCCCATTCCAGTGTACCCACTAAAAGGCTATTCCATTACTGTACCCATTGACGAGCCTGACTATGCGCCTCAGTCCACTTTGCTAGACGAAACCTATAAAATTGCCCTAACACGCTTTGATCAGCGTATTCGCGTTGGTGGCATGGCCGAGGTCGCTGGTTTTGATAAAACCCTTAACCCAAAACGCAAAGCTACCCTATTAATGGTGCTTAACGACTTATTTCCCAAAGCCAGCAAAGAGAAGCAGAATGTGAGTTTCTGGACGGGCTTGCGTCCCAAAACCCCCGACAGCACCCCCATTATTGGCCAAGGTCCTGCTAAAAACCTATATTTGAATACAGGCCATGGCACACTCGGGTGGACCATGAGCGCCGGTAGTGGACAACTGATTGCCGACATTATTTCCGGCAAAGAGCCTGCCATCCGCGTTGACGATTTAAACCTAAGCCGCTATTAGCTATTCGATACGTACGGGGGCACTAAACATATATCCCCATTTGTGCACAGAACGGATGGGGATGGCAACCCCCTCTAAGCTGCCTTTACGCTTGAGACGACTAATTATGACTCCTAGTCGGTTATGTGCGATCACAGGATCGCTGGTGTCCTCCTCTCCATCATTTAACGCGCGCAAAATCTGTTGATGTGAGGCCCGTTTATCCGGCTGCCGACATAATTCTAATAACAAGAACCGCTCGGTAGATGTTAGTGTTATTGAACGACCATCGGGGCTAAATAACTGCCAACCCTCGTTAGCTAAAGCCCACATAGGATCAGGCGGAGAGAACGACTTCGCTGAAGAAACTTTCGTCACATCTAACATAGGCACTGATACCCTGATTCGTCGTAATAGACTAGAAAATTTCGCAGCCCATAGCTCAGGACTGTCTGTACCAATGCAGTATGCGTCTACTCCACCATACAAAAATGGCAATAAAGTAGCCTCGTCCCAAACAGACTGCACAATCACCAAGGGCACATAAGGATCCTGTGCTCGCAAACGAGCAATTAGACTCAAAGCACCTTTTAAGTGTGCAGAAAGTAGAAAAATTGCCGGGGAAAACTGACCATGATTTTTTCTTTGTGTGGATGTGAGGGCTTGAAATAAGGCTTTGTGGTCAGATAACACTTGGAGCTGGAAACCCGTCGCTTCAAGCGCTTGTTGATGAGCCTGATAGATTTGCTCCATTTCAGCCTGTTCAGCACCATACCAGTAAAGAGTTGGAATACACTGTGCCAGCATTTCCCCATCCTTTTTTACCAAATGAACCCATTCGTTACATACATAGCTTAAATATCACAATAGTAATAGAAGCAATCACCAAAGTCATGAGTTTTGAGCGTTCAATAAAGGAGTGAACACATTTGCTCAACGCCTTTTGTATGCTCGTACTCAACGAGGTTATACCCAGTCTCAATTAGCTAATTTGTGTGGGGTTTCCCAAAGCACAATTGCGAGCTATGAAAGTGGGGCGCGCTTGCACACCCGAAATTTATTTAATCTTGCTAAAGCACTAAGAGTAAATCCACTTTGGCTAGATCAGGGGATTGGTGCAATGCACCCTACGCTACAAGAATCGAATCAAAGTTACAGTCAAACGTGGCCTTTTTCGCGGGTAAGCCCCGATAAAATAAATCAATTAACTGATCAGCAACGTATTTTAATAGAAAATGTACTTGAAACCTTAATCGAGACATGGGAAAAACAGAAATAAAACTGCCACTATGTTTTTATTATCCTACTACTAAATATGCACACTAAGACGCGTACTGAGAGCTTCTTAATGCTATTAACTAAGGTTATCCCTAATTTATTTTAAAGCCCAAGAGAAATCTTATATACTGTTGGATACGCGGGGGTACTTATTGTGCAAATGGTTGAGCTTTCAACTACTTGCGCTTTAGGTTGAGATAAACCCTTCGTACCAGTACGGATAATGCCGATGCTGGGAGCGTGTCGCACCACACATTATCCAAAATATAAGCGACTCTTATATCTCCCCTTCGGCTCCATTTATTCACCTTGGAGCGAATCTTGACTAAAAATCCTGAATTTTCCGCACAAACCGCTACCGTAGACGAAGCGGCCATTAAGCCTTTACCAAATTCACGTAAAATTTACGAAATTGGCTCACGTCCTGATATTCGTGTCCCCTTTCGTGAGATTTCTCAAAGCGATACGGGTGGTATTTTTGGTGACGAGAAAAACCCACCGATCACGGTTTATGACACCAGTGGCCCATACACGGATCCTGAGGTCAAAATCGATATTCGTAAAGGGCTTCCTGCCCTACGCGCCAAATGGATCGAGGAACGCAACGATACCGAAGTCTTAGATGGACTTTCCAGTGACTACGGGCGGGCGCGCCAAGACGATCCAGCTTTAAAAGCCATGCGCTTTGAGCTTACCCGTCAGCCTCGCCGTGCCAAGCCAGGCAAAAACGTAACCCAAATGCACTATGCACGTCAGGGCATTATTACCCCTGAAATGGAGTTCGTCGCAATTCGCGAAAATCTACGCCGCGAACAATATATTGAGTCCCTGCGCAACAGTGGTCCAGATGGCGAGCGTATGGCTCAGCGTCTAACCCGTAGTCACCCTGGCCAAAGCTTTGGTGCTTCGATCCCACCTGTGATTACACCCGAATTTGTCCGAGATGAAATCGCTCGTGGTCGCGCTATCATCCCTGCCAATATTAACCACCCAGAAATTGAGCCCATGATTATCGGGCGCAACTTCCTGGTCAAAATCAATGCCAATATTGGTAACTCTGCCCTAGGCTCCAGCATTCACGACGAAGTCGAAAAAATGACATGGGCTATCCGTTGGGGTGGTGATACCATCATGGATTTGTCTACCGGTAAAAATATTCATGAAACGCGTGAGTGGATTATCCGCAACTCGCCCGTTCCGGTTGGTACGGTACCTATTTACCAAGCCCTAGAAAAAGTAAATGGCGTTGCCGAAGACCTAACATGGGAAATTTTCCGTGACACCTTAATCGAGCAAGCTGAGCAAGGGGTAGACTACTTCACCATTCACGCTGGTGTACGTTTGGCTTATGTCCCCATGACTGCTAATCGTATGACTGGCATTGTGTCACGTGGTGGCTCAATCATGGCCAAATGGTGTTTAGCGCACCACAAAGAGAGCTTCCTCTACGAAAATTTTGAGGAAATCTGTGAAATCATGAAAGCCTATGACGTTAGCTTCTCATTAGGAGACGGCTTGCGCCCAGGCTCTGGTTACGATGCGAACGACGAAGCCCAGTTTGCTGAATTGAAAACCCTCGGTGAGCTCACACAAATTGCCTGGAAGCATGATGTACAAGTCATGATCGAAGGCCCAGGCCATGTGCCCATGCACTTAATCAAAGAAAACATGGACATGCAGTTAGAGCATTGTCACGAGGCTCCTTTTTACACTTTAGGACCACTGACCACTGACATTGCCCCTGGCTACGACCATATTACTTCTGGGATTGGTGCTGCCATGATTGGCTGGTACGGTACAGCCATGCTGTGCTATGTCACGCCTAAGGAGCATTTGGGCCTACCGAACAAAAAAGACGTAAAAGATGGGATCATCACGTACAAAATCGCCGCGCATGCAGCAGACCTCGCCAAAGGTCATCCCGCTGCAGCGATTCGTGATAATGCCCTATCTAAAGCACGCTTTGAGTTCCGCTGGGAAGACCAATTTAACTTGGGGCTAGATCCAGATACCGCACGCGAATTCCATGATGAAACTTTACCCAAAGACTCCATGAAAGTCGCCCACTTCTGCTCCATGTGTGGGCCCAAGTTCTGCAGTATGAAGATTTCCCAGGACGTACGTGATTATGCACGTGAGCACGGTTTAGATACCGAAGCGGCCTTACAAAAAGGAATGGAAGAAAAATCCATCGAGTTTGTACAAAAAGGCGGTAAGCTCTACCACGAGGCTTAAAATCACAACAGGGCAGCATAATAAAGCTGCCCTGTTTTTTTACGCCGCTAATTTAGATTAAAACAGCCCCATCGGCTTAGTGTCGTAGCTTACTAATAGGTTTTTGGTATTTTGATAATGCGCAAGCATCATTTTGTGGTTTTCTCGGCCTATTCCTGATTTTTTATAGCCACCAAAAGCAGCATGTGCTGGATAAATATGGTAGCAGTTTGTCCATACTCGTCCGGCTTGTATCGCACGCCCAGCGCGATATGCCTCATGAATGGAACGCGTCCACACCCCAGCGCCTAAGCCATACATCGTATCGTTGGCAATCTGAATCGCCTCATCAAAATCGTTAAACGTAGTGACGGCTAGCACCGGCCCAAAAATCTCCTCTTGGAAAATACGCATATCGTTACTGCCCTTAAACACGGTCGGGTCAATATAGAAGCCTTTATTTTCCTCTTGGCGCGGCTCACCGCCCGTTAATAACTTCGCGCCCTCTTCTTTGCCGATTTTCATATAGCGTAAGATTTTATCCTGCTGCTCCTGAGAGGCCTGAGCCCCCACCATGGTTTCGGTATCTAAGGGGTGCCCGGTTTTGATTTTTTTCACTCGCTCAATCGCGCGCTCTAAAAACGCATCAGCAATCGATTCCTGCACCAATGCCCGTGAAGGGCAAGTGCAAACCTCGCCTTGGTTTAAAGCAAACATCGTAAAGCCTTCCAAAGCTTTTTCTAAAAAATCGTCCTCGGCTGCCATCACATCAGCAAAAAAGATATTGGGCGATTTGCCACCTAGCTCCAAGGTGACGGGAATAATATTTTCCGACGCAGAGCGCATAATCACCTGTCCGACTTCGGTTGACCCTGTAAAAGCAATTTTTGCAATGCGTGGGTTCGTCGCTAAAGCATGCCCTGCTTCCGCCCCAAACCCATTGATAATATTTAAAACCCCTGCGGGTAATAAATCCTGAATCAGCTCGATCACATAAAGTAAGCTAGCTGGGGTTTGCTCTGCGGGTTTCAACACAATGCAGTTACCCGCTGCCAAAGCCGGCGCAATTTTCCACGCCGCCATCAAAATAGGGAAGTTCCAAGGAATAATTTGCCCAACCACCCCCAATGGCTCATGAAAATGATACGCAACGGTATTTTGGTCTAAATCCGATATGCCCCCCTCTTGGGCACGAATGCAACCCGCAAAATAGCGAAAGTGATCAATGGCCAACGGAATATCAGCAGCCAAGGTCTCACGGACGGGCTTGCCGTTATCCCACGTTTCTGCCACGGCGATTTTTTCCAGGTTTTCCTCTAGGCGATCTGCAATTTTATTAAGTAAACGCTCGCGCTCTGCAGGCGACGAAGCGTTCCAGCGGATTTTTGCTCGATGTGCGGCATCCAAAGCCAACTCTACATCTTCGGCGGTCGATTGCGGTACACGCGTAAAGACCTGCCCATTAACAGGGGAAAGGTTATCAAAGTACTGCCCTTTTACAGGGGGCACCCATTGGCCTCCAATAAAATTTTCGTATTGTGATTTAAATTCAACGATGGAGCCAGGTTGATTAGGATCGGTGTAACGCATGATTGTCTCCTTCCTAGTACGTTTATTTACTCACGTTTTTCGACTACAGTAGAAGTTCAGACTGACTACCACAGCCAATCATCTACGTGAAAAATCAGAATAAACAAACCCGGTTGGTAATAGGTTGGTACGGCAATTATGGCTAGGAGACAACGATGAACACTTCTACTGATTCTCTCATGCAGCCCGCCGGTCACCCGCAGACGGCCGCGCCTTTGGTGGATTTATCCACTCGACATTATCAATCACCTTTGTTGCTCGCACTACAGCATTGCCAAGCCGAACTGCAGCATATCGCAAACCAAGCCGATATGGTGTTAGCCGTAGCTGATGCGGGCAGCACTATTTTATGGACGCAATCTGGACGCTCCATGCAACAGGCCGCAGAGCAAGTGCATTTTGTAGCCGGTGGGCAATGGGCAGAAAGTGCCGTTGGGCATAATGCGTTGGCGCTGGCCATTAAAATCGCCCAGCCTAGTTCGGTGATTGCGGCCGAGCACACCATGGTCTCTATTTGTGATTGGGTTTGTTATGCGGCGCCTATTTTTCATCCCTTAACGCAACAGCTTATTGGTGTAATCGATCTATCGACGCATTTTTCGCGGCAAAATCAGCTTGGGCTTATTGCTGCAACCCATTGTGCGCAACGGATTCAAAAACATCTACAACACCAACATCAACACACGCTAACACTACGCGCTTTGGGCACACCACAAGCGCATTTTGGCACAAAACCCCTAAAGCTTACCCCAAGACAAATCGAAGTGCTGATCCTATTAGCTTTACACCCTAAAGGTTTGCACTTGGATCAACTGCACCATGCGCTTTATGGGGAGCGCAAAGTCAGCGCCACCACACTAAAAGCCGAGATTTCCCACCTACGCCGTCGACTTGGTGGGGTAATTGCTTCGCGCCCCTATCGCTTACTTGTACCTATTAGTGCGGACTTTTTAGAATTAGAAGCCCTGATCACCGCCGGCTATATAGAGGCCGCACTACAAAACCTAACCGGTCTTTTTATGCCACAAAGCAACAGCCCGTTTTTAATTAATTGGCGCCATTATTTAGAGGCCAGGCTCAGTTTGCTATTGCAGCAAACCCATGATGTGGAGCTGCTGCTAACCCTAATTCGTCATCAGGACTATGCGCCCGAATTAAGCCAACGCCTAATGGAGCTGATCGCCCCCTCGCACCCCATCTATCAGCGGCTGCAGGCGGATAATTAAAAAACCCCAAGCGCACCGTTACCAATCGATTCGCTTGGGGCGGTGGCACATAAAGTGCGTAAAATTACTGCTGAATGGCGTACAAATATAGCTCAACACGACGGTTCATCGCACGGCCCTCTGGTGTGCTGTTATCAGCAATAGGGCTATTAGGTCCACGGCCCTCTGCCATCAAATACCCACCATTAACACCACGCTGCACAAGGTAGTTCGTTACCGCGTGAGCTCGCTCTAACGACAAGCGCTGATTCAAATCTGCACCACCAGTGCTATCGGTGTGACCAATTGCTTTGGCGCGAAGCTCAGGGTGCTGAACCAACGCCCGAGCAACGCTATCCAATACAGGCAATAGCTCTGCTTTTAATTGGGCTTTACCAGAATCAAAAGAAACATGGCTTGGGATATTCACGCGTAACGTGCCATCAGGCATTTCTGTTACATCCACACCTAAACTGGTTGCCCCTGATTGCTGTACATCTTGTTTAATTCCGGCCCAGTTGTAGCCAGCCACCCCACCTGCAACCGCACCAATCCCTGCACCAATAGCAGCTGCTTTACTGCTATCCCCAATTAAAGCACCTAAGCCCGCGCCTACAGCGGCACCAGCACCAGCACCCACTGCAGTGCGCCCACCCTGAGTGTCTGTGGCAGCACAACCTGCTAGCAACGCCACAATACTCACACTGGCTGCAATTTGACTGAGTTTTTTCATTTGCTTCTCCTTGTTATATCAATCTCACTTTAAAATGTAACCGATGTGGGCAATTGAGTCTGTACCCTATTGTTACAAAGACCGCTTATTAAAGGGCTTTTAACAAAGCTTAACCAAAAACGCATTTTTTATACGGTTCCCACTCTTGGGATGCTTTACGGCATAATAGGACTTTATGCTATTTTCTCTTTGCCCTTATGATTGAGTTCAAACACGTTTTTAAATCCTACGGTCGAGGGCCAAATATTTTGGCGGATATTAATTTTCATATTCAGCCTGGCGAATTTGTGTTCATTTCTGGCCCATCTGGAGCAGGTAAATCAACATTATTACGCTTAATTGGCGGTTTAGAAACTCCCACACGTGGAGCAGTACATGTCAAAGGGAATCGTATTGATCAGCTCCCTGCTCGCGCTCAACCTTATATTCGACGAAATATCGGCCTAATTTTACAAGACGTACATTTACTCAATGACCGTCGTGCTATCCAAAACGTCATGCTCCCTCTAGAAGTCTTAGGTGTAGAGTATAAAATCGCCGCAAAGCGTGCACGTGCTGCCATGGAAAAAGTCGGTTTAGCTGGCAAAGAGGACCAATACCCTATTGAAATGTCTGGGGGTGAACAACAACGCCTAGCAATAGCTCGTGCTATTGTAAACAAACCTGCCATTGTTATTGCTGATGAGCCGACAGCTAACCTTGATGCCGTCAGCGCCAAACGCATTATGGATGTTTTTAAAGATTTTAACCGCGTGGGGGTTACCACTTTGATCGCTTCACATGATCGAGCTCTCATGGCCCACTATGCACGCCGTACTCTACTCATTGAGCCAGATCGTTTTAGCGATCTCATAGGCACCCCTCTTTAATCCCCGACATTACACAACATTCTCTATGAAAAGCTGGCTTAGACAACATCAATACGCATTTCGGGTGGCTATTTTACGTTTATTAGCCCAACCCTTTTCCTCGTTGACTAATATTGTGGTCATAGCGCTGGCCTTGAGTGTGCCCCTCGTCAGCTGGGCGATCTTGTTATCAGCACAACCCGTTGTGCAACAAATCCCCGTTGCCACAGAGGTGACGATCTACCTGAAGCCTGATCTCGAAGCAAAGCAAACAGAGGCTTTAGCCAAGCAGTTGCAATCGCAGCACGCAGAACTCATAGAAAACATTCAAAAAATTGATAAAAACCAAGCTATTGACCAACTAAAAAAAGACCCCACCTGGGCCGATGCCCTCGCCGTTTTGCCTCATAACCCGCTCCCCGATACACTAGTGCTACGCCTCAAATCCGGCGAGGCTCAAAGCACAGCAGCGGTCTTGCTTGCTAACGAAATCCAACAAATGGCACAAGTCGATCGCGTCCAACTGGACCGTGACTGGCTTAAGCGCCTCGAAGCGTTATTAAGTTTTGGGCGTATTGCCTTATTTATTTTGAGTGCTAGTGTAGGCATTATTGTAATTGCTACTGTATTTAACACGATTCGCCTGCAATCGCTTACTCAACGCCAAGAAATCGCTGTCGCGCGCCTCGTTGGTGCCACCGAAAGCTTTGTCCGACGCCCCTTTTTATACGTCGGTGCACTAAGCGGCGGGCTATCCTGCTTATTAGCTATGGGACTAAGTCAAATTGCTCTCAGGCCTATTAGTGAAGCCTTAAACCGACTCGCCCTAAGCTACAATACGCAACTAAGCTTAACACTCCCTGACTCTGGCGACCTGCTGGTTGCTACCCTCGTTGTTATGGTGCTGGCCGCCACCGCCGCGCGCTGGTCCGTTACTCGTCAATCTACCTTTTAATGTCTGTTTATCTTTCTACCTTTGCCCAGCGCATTGTGCGCTGGCAGCGGCAACACGGTCGCCAACATCTACCCTGGCAGCATACCCAAGACCCCTATCGAATTTGGCTGTCAGAAATTATGCTCCAACAAACCCAAGTCACCACGGTACTCGATTATTACACGCGTTTTTTGACGCGCTTTCCTACCGTGCAAAGCTTAGCCCAAGCCCAACAAGACGAGGTCATGCCTTATTGGGCTGGACTTGGCTACTATGCTCGAGCCCGTAACTTGCACCGTTGCGCTCAAGTCATCGTCAAAGACTATCAAGGGGTATTTCCACCCCATAGTGAGGTCTTAGCGACTCTACCTGGTATTGGTCCTTCTACGGCTGCTGCTATTGCAGCCTTTGCTTACGGTGAACGCGCCCCCATCATGGATGGCAACGTTAAGCGTGTTTTTTGTCGTTATTTTGGTATAGAGGGGCTCACCCATCTTCGCGCTACCGAAAAAAAACTGTGGGAGCTAGCCCATCAAGTACTAAAACTCGCCCCTACGGATCTTGATATGACCGCGTATACCCAAGGCCAAATGGATCTTGGTTCCCAAATTTGTACACGGGGGACACCTTCTTGCGCGCAATGCCCACTTCAAGACGGCTGTTATGCCAAAACACATCAAAAACAACATCTACTGCCCACGCCAAAACCACGCGCCAAACAACCCGAGCGTCGTTGTCATTTATTAATTTGGGAACAAAACGAACAGATTTTAGTAGAACAACGCCCAGATCAAGGCATATGGGGTGGCTTACTAGCCCTACCACAATTTGAAAATCAAGAGCAACTACAACAGTTTTTGCTTAATCATGGCGTATCACTGTCAACCAAACAAAAAATGGCGACACTCACCCATGTTTTTAGTCATTTTAAACTGCATATTACCCCTTGGTGGGTACGCCAAGTAACTGTCCATGAGCCTGCACCTCATCAACAATGGCTATCTTTAACTCAGGCCCCCCACGCCGCTTTTCCAGCCCCGATTAAAAAGCTTATACAAGCAATATGCGCTACTAAAGTTAAAGTCGGCGATGAGTAGAGTCCACCACAGGCTGATAACGACTAATGCCCATCAGCATGCCACACGCTACCCCTAAGGTTAACAGTGCCGTTCCCCCATAACTCATAAACGGCAACGGCACACCCACCACGGGCAAAACCCCTGTCACCATCCCAACATTGACAAACACATAGGTAAACAACATCATTGATAAAGCCCCTGCTACCAATCGGCTATATTGATCAGAGGCATTCGCGGTGATCGCCAAACCCCGCACAATGATTAACGCGTATAAAGCCAAAAGCATTACCCCACCATAAAGACCAAATTCCTCGGCAAACACAGCAAAAATAAAGTCTGTGGTGCGTTCAGGAATAAAATCTAATCTGGACTGGGTGCCAAGCATATACCCTTTACCATAAATCCCACCCGAGCCTACGGCAATCATCGACTGAATCGTATGAAAACCTTTTCCTAAAGGATCCATACCTGGGTTAAGCAGGGTGCAAACACGATGTTTTTGATATTCTCGCAAAATCACCCAGTCAAAACCCGGTTCGCATAAAGTATCCTCAAAGTACAAAATCACCCCAAGCCCTAACACGAGTAAAATAGCCGCTGGGACAAGAAGCTTAAAGGATAAACCCGCAAAATAAATCACAAAAAAACCAGCAGCTAATACTAATAATGCGGTCCCTAAATCAGGCTGACGCACAATCAGCACAAAAGGCACTGCCAACAACACCGTAGCCACCATAAAATCCACGAGTCGCAGCTCGGTGTTTTGACGCTTATGAAAATACCAAGCCAGCATAATCGGCACGGTAATTTTCAGCATTTCAGATGGCTGAATACGCGTGAAGCCTAAATTTAACCAACGAGTAGCTCCTTTACTGGTTTCCCCAAAAAACTCCACCCCTAGTAATAAAGCTACTGCGACCGCATAGACATAGGGTGCAGCGCGCATGACCCACGGCGGCGGTATCATGGCAACCGCCCACATAACACAAAAAGCCACCATAAAATGTTTGGTTTGCTCTGCAAAACGCCAATCGGTTCCACCTACAGCAGAATGCATGACGGTTAGCCCCAACACGGCCATCAACATAAGCAGTACAAACAGGGGCAAATCTAACGAACGAAATGCGTGCGCTATACCTAGCCATAACCGTTTCATTGCAGTAGATTTCCTCGCTCGATAAGCCAATAATCAAAAACAGAGCGAGCTACCGGCGCAGCCACTGTCGCCCCCCAGCCCGCATTTTCCACAATCAATCCTACTGCGATTTTAGGGTTATCTGCAGGAGCATAGGCCATAAATAAAGCATGATCACGTAAACGCTCATCAATCGTACTGGCGTTGTACTTAGCACCACGCAAACTAAACACTTGTGCTGTCCCCGTTTTGCCAGCCGCTTGATAGGGCGCATTCGCAAAGGCACGGCGTGCTGTTCCCGTACGCGTCACATCCACAAGAGCCCGCTTTACCACATCAATATTCTCCTGCTTTAACGGAATCACATGCGACGGCTCTGTCACTGTTGCTGTTTTTTCCCCTGTTGCAGGATCTACAATATGCTGTACAAGATGTGGCTTCATATAAACGCCATCATTGGCTAAGACCGAAGTAGCTTGAGCTAACTGTAAAAGCGTAAACGAGTTATAGCCCTGCCCCACCACAACAGACACCGTTTCTCCCGCATACCAACGTTGCTGCGATGGGTTTTTATACGCTTTACGCTTCCATTCGCGCGATGGCAAAATCCCTCGACGTTCCCCCTCTAAATCAATACCTGTTATTTGCCCGAAACCAAATTGTTTACTAAAGTCATGAAGCGCGTCCACACCAATTTCAGGCCCCAAAGAATAAAAATATGTATCAGAGGACACCACTAAGGCTCGATGCATATCGGTCCACCCATAAGCGGCTCCTCCTGCATTTCTAAAACGCTGACCACCAAACTCAAAATAGCCTGGATCCGGAATACGCTCATGCGCCTTACGTTTGCCCATTTCTAGAGCGGCTAGCGCCACAAATGGCTTATAAGTTGACCCAATAGGATACGTCCCAAACAAAGGACGATTAATCAAGGGGTGATCAGGAGATTCGTTAAGCTTGCGCCAATTATCTACATCAATACCATCAACAAATAGGTTTGGGTCAAATGAAGGAGCGGAAACAAAAGCCAATACCTCTCCTGTAGCAGGCTCAATGGCAACAAGAGCACCGCGTCGCCCCTCAAAAAGTGACTCAGCATGCTTTTGCAAACCGATATCAATAGAAAGCTGTAAATCAGCCCCAGGAATCGGATCCACCCGATTTAATACGCGTACGGGGCGCCCCGATGCGGTCACCTCAACCTCTTCTAACCCCGTTTGCCCATGTAGAACTTCTTCCCACGTTTTCTCTATCCCCTTTTTACCGATAATTGATGTGCCTCGGTAGTTCCCCAAACGCCCTTCTTCTTCGAGTTGTTGCTCATCGGCTTGAGATATACGACCTACATAACCAATCACATGCGCTGCGGACTCGCCTTGGGGATATTCCCGTACCCAGCGCGCCTGTAACTCTACCCCAGGAAATTTAAAAGAATGAGCGGCAAACCACGACGCTTCTATTTCATTTAGATTATTACGCAGTACTACCTGCGCATAACGACTGGTCTTGCCTAAACTCTGTAAAAATCGACGACGATCACGGGCAGAAATATAAACCAATGTGCTTAGCTCATCGAGCATGGACTCTATCCCACCCTCTACTCGAGCCGGAGTGACCATTAACGTGTAGTCACGATAATTACGCGCAAGTACAACACCATTACGGTCAACAACCTCGCCTCGCCGTGGTGGGATAGGGACCACTGCAATGCGATTCTGGTCCGCACGCGCCGCTAACCCCTCGTAACGTACTACCTGCAAATACCATAAGCGAGAAACCAAAATGCCGAGCATCAAAATCACAACCAACCCAGCCACACTGGCACGAATCACTGTGCGTCGACGTAAGAGCTGAGACGTTTTTTTGAACTCAAACATACAATCCTGCTAGGCGGAGCTTTCAGTATCCTCATCCATCAGACGATGAGGCAGTAACAACAATAAATCGGCAATAGGCCATAAAGCAGCCATAAAAACAGCTGACCACAGCCAATCCCACCCCGCCCATTCACCTGCTAACCAAGCGTGAGCAAAGCGTGAGGGAATAAACGCCAACAGCCAAATCGGTAACAAGTGGATTAACTGTACCCATGGCCCAAATAGGAGTAGTCGTCGACGTAATAGCCCTACCCCATAAATTGCTAACACATAGCTTAAAGCATGCTCACCTAGTAATGCCCCTCCGTGTACATCCAAAAGCAGTCCTAGCACAAAGCCAGATAACATGTTGACTCGACGTGGCTCGTGCAAATTCCAAAAGCACAACACCATCAATAACAAGTCTGGAGCCATCAGCCATAGCCTCCAAGGCAACAAGGCTAACAACCACATCAGAAAAACCGACCCCCACACCATCCAAGGGCTGGAAGTAGGTTTAAAAGGCGAGCTATCAATAGGTTGCAATGAGCTCAGCGAGCTTTTTTGGGGCGCAGCAGATTTTTTAGATTGAGAATAGGAAGTATTATTCATGGTGCTGCTCAGCATCTAGCTGCAATTTGGGTTCATCCACCAATAAAACCAAAAAGTGACGATAACGCTCAGGATGAGATAATGGTTGCGCTACGGCTACCGCAAAACCTGTTGCAGGATCAAAATCAATACGCTCGACCTCGGCCACTGGCAAGCCAGCTGGGAATAGGCCCCCGATACCACTAGTAATTAAAACATCCCCAACCTTTAAGTCCACTTCATTCGTAAGGTAACGTGCTTCAACTTTTGCTGCTGAGTGCCCCCCAAAAGCCACCAGACGCAAGCCATTGCGTAACACCTGTACGGGAATAGAAACTTTGTCGTCGGTGATTAATGCGGCCTCTGCCGTATAGGGGGTTACACGTATGACCTGCCCAACAACACCACCTTCGTCAATTACCGGCATACCTGGTCGAATACCATCTGTCGCCCCTTTGTTAAACACCAAACGACGATTAAAAGCATTGGGGGGCTCATAAAATACCTCAACGGCGACCGCTGGCTGTGTTACCGTATCAGCGACTTGTAGTAAACGTCGCAGCTGTTCATTTTCAGTTGCTAGTTGTGCTGCATGGGTGGAAAGCTGTGCCAGTTCAATACGCTGACGCTGCAAGGCTTCTTTTTCACTATGCACCAACGCTGTGGCATTCATCCACGTATCGATATACTGAAACAAATCACCCGGCGCCATCACTGCGCGCTGAAAAGGGTAAATCGCCATCGACAACGCTTGCCGCGCCGGCTCTAAAACCGTCCAACGTGCATCCGTTACCATTAACACAACTGAAAGCAACGCAAAAAGGGCTAAGCGCACCCCTGGCGCCGTGCCACGCTTAAATAAACGAATAGAACGCTGTACTTGCATGTGTAACCATCAATAGCACCAGCCAAGAGAGCCAAAGCTGGCGCTATCTGAACTGGACGGCAAGATTAATCGTAAATGAATACGGCACCTAGTTTTTCTAGGTGTTCTAATGCCTCACCACAACCACGCACCACACATGTTAACGGATCTTCTGCCACCACTACAGGCAATCCAGTTTCCTCTTGGAGCAAACGATCAAAGTCATGCACTAATGCACCACCACCTGTTAGAACAATCCCTTTTTCTGTAATATCCGCCCCCAATTCTGGAGGGGTTTGCTCAAGCGCCGTTTTAACAGCAGAAACAATCTGATTTAACGGATCAGTTAAGGATTCAAGAATCTCATTAGAGGACACCGTAAAACTGCGGGGCACCCCTTCAGAAAGATTACGGCCCTTGACCTCGATTTCACGAATTTCAGTACCTGGAAAAGCCGAACCGATTTCCTTTTTGATGCGCTCAGCAGTAGGCTCACCAATAAGCATACCGTAATTACGACGAATATAGTTGATAATGGCTTCGTCGAACTTATCACCGCCAACTCGCACCGAGCCTTTATAAACCATCCCGCCTAAAGAGATGACGGCAACCTCGGTCGTGCCCCCCCCAATATCTACAACCATTGAGCCGCTTGCATCTGAAACTGCCAAGCCCGCACCAATCGCTGCTGCCATGGGTTCCTCGATAAGGTAAACTTGACTAGCACCCGCTCCCAGTGCTGATTCACGTATCGCTCTACGCTCTACCTGAGTCGAGCCACACGGCACACATACAATAATACGTGGGCTCGGCGCAAACATGCTACGCGGATGCACCATGCGAATAAACTGCTTAAGCATCTGCTCAGTCACGGTAAAATCCGCGATCACCCCGTCTTTCATGGGGCGTATGGCTTCGATGTTGCCGGGAACACGGCCCAGCATTTGTTTGGCTTCTTGACCAACTGCTTGGATGATTTTTTTGCCGTTAGGACCGCCATCATGGCGAATGGCAACAACCGATGGCTCGTCCAGTACAATGCCTTTACCCCGCACGTAAATAAGGGTGTTGGCGGTACCAAGGTCAATAGCCATGTCGCTAGAGAAATAACTGCGTAGGAATCCGAACATGGGTGCGCAATGTAGATAAGGATTGGTATAAACAGGTGTCAGTTCGACGCGGCCTTCGCACAACGCAAAGTAGGCACACCTGCCCTACGTAGGCGAACACGCAAAAAACCTGACAATGAAACTGTCAATGATAACTTATAATTTAAGTCTATTCAGGATGAATTACAGCCTAAAACATCTGCTAGGCTATATTTTTAAATAAAATAGCCCCAAAATGGGGACAATGCACTCATTTTTTAATTTTGATACGGACTCAGGGATCTATTTATGGCAATTACACAGCAAGATGTCGCGCATATTGCACAATTAGCACATATTGCGCTGACGCCTGAGCAAACTGCCCAAGCCGAACAGGATTTCACTCAAATTATCGAGCTTATTCAAGAGCTACAAAGCGTGGACACCACGGGAGTAGAGCCATTGGTACAACCCTTAGCGGTTATCCAAGAGGTCAATCTGCGCATGCGCCCCGACGAACCTGCTCCCACCAACACCCCCGAACAGCGTGAGCAGCTCATGCGTAATGCTCCAGCACAAACCGAAGGGTTGTTTTTGGTTCCTACTGTTATCGAATAAGCGTTTATTACTATGTCTTTATTTTCCGATTTTCCCGATATCACCGCATTGGGACAGGCGCTACGCGATGGCAAAATGAGCGCGCGCGAGCTTGTCCAAGATCGCCTAACCCATATACAACAAAGCGATCTGAACGCCTTTATTGACGTCAACCCTGATCTCAGCTTGGCACAAGCCGATGCCGCAGATGCGCTTTTACAATCTGGGCAGGCCACTGCACTAACGGGTATTCCTATTGCGCACAAAGACGTTTTTGTCACCCAAGGCTGGCGCACCACCGCAGGCAGCAAAATGCTAGAAAACTACCTTAGCCCTTTTGATGCTACTGTGGTTTCACGCTTACAACAGGCAGGAACCATCTCTTTAGGTAAGCTCAACTGTGATGAGTTTGCGATGGGTTCCGATAGCACCACCTCTTATTTTGGAGCGATTAAAAACCCATGGGATCCAACTCGCACCCCTGGTGGCTCCTCAGGTGGCTCTGCGGCAGCCGTTGCCGCTGGCTTAGTCATGGCTGCCACAGGGTCAGATACAGGCGGCTCGATTCGCCAACCAGCCGCTCACTGCGGCATCACTGGGATTAAACCCACCTACGGCACCATTTCTCGTTTTGGCATGATTGCTTACGCCTCCAGCATGGATCAGGCCGGTCCACTAGCCCGTAGCGCACGTGATGCTTTGGCGTTACTCGAAGCCATGGTAGGTTTTGATGCCAATGACCCCACCAGTTTATCGGACTGCTCGGGGCAGCCTAACACGGGCGCTCGTGTGCGCGAGCAGTTTACCCAACATCAAACCCACTATGAGCAACAAGGAGAACAACCCCTCAAAGGCCTACGCATTGGGGTACCGGACGAATTTTTCAATGGCAATATCGATACCGACAGTGCCGCTGCCATTGAAGCCGCTTTACAGCTTTATGAATCCTTGGGTGCCACACGCGTTGCTATTTCATTGCCGCTCACACAAAAAGCCATCCCCGCTTATTATGTGATCACACCCGCCGAGGCCTCTAGTAACTTGTCGCGTTTCGATGGGGTTCGCTTTGGTCACCGCGCTGCTGAATACACCGACCTTCAGAGTATGATCAGCAATAGCCGCGCCGAAGGTTTTGGTCCCGAAGTCATTCGCCGTATTTTGACAGGTACCTATGTACTTTGCGAGGGCTATTACGATGCCTATTACTTACAAGCACAGCGCGTGCGTCGCTTAATTGCCCAAAGCTTTCTCAGCGCTTTTGAGCAATGTGATGTGATCATGGGGCCCGTTGCTCCACGGCCGGCTCCTCGCTTAGATCATCAAGAATCCGACCCAACGGCGGATTGGCGCAATGATGTTTACACCCTATGTGTAAACCTTGCTGGCTTACCCGCTATGTCTATTCCATGTGGTTTTAGCCAAAACCAGCTGCCCATTGGTTTACAGCTAATAGGAAACTACTTTAGCGAAGGTCAGCTCCTTGCCATTGCCGACCGTTTCCAACAACACAGCGACTGGCACCAACGCATTGCAGGAACAAAATAATGGAATGGGAAATTGTGATTGGGCTAGAAACGCACGCCCAGCTATCAACAAAATCGAAAATTTTTTCTAACAGCAGCACAGCGTTTGGTGCTGCGCCGAACACACAAGCCTCAGCCATCGACATGGCGCTACCAGGCACGCTGCCCGTATTTAACGAGGCCGCCGCAGAAAAAGCCATTCGCTTTGGTTTAGCCGTCGACGCGACCATCACCCCGCGCTCCGTGTTCGCACGCAAAAACTATTTTTACCCCGACCTACCTAAAAACTATCAAACCAGTCAGTTTGATCTACCGGTAGTCGTCGGTGGTAAAATCCATTTTTTTGTGGGTGACGAGCCGCACTGCGTCAATCTGACCCGTGCTCACCTCGAAGAGGACGCCGGCAAATCCCTACACGAAAACTTTACCGGTTTACATGGTGAATCCTCTACCGGAATTGACCTGAACCGCGCTGGCACACCGTTATTAGAGATTGTCTCTGAGCCCGAAATGCGCTCTGCCGCCGAAGCCGTAGCCTATGCCCGTGCGCTGCATGCGCTTGTTGTCTGGTTGGGGATTTGTGATGGCAACATGCAAGAAGGCTCATTTCGCTGTGACGCGAACGTTTCCGTACGCCCCAAAGGCCAAAAAGAATTCGGTACGCGTTGTGAACTAAAAAACATCAACTCATTCCGATTTTTAGAGCGTGCCATTAACTACGAAGCTCGCCGCCAAATCGAACTTATCGAAGACGGGGGCACGGTGATCCAGGAAACACGTCTTTATGATGCCGACCGCGATGAAACGCGTAGCATGCGCACCAAAGAAGATGCGAACGATTACCGTTATTTTTCCGATCCTGACTTAGCGCCACTATTTATTAGCCCCGAGTGGATCGAGCGCGTGAAAGCCGATATGCCTGAGCTGCCCGCACAAAAGCGAGCCCGTTTCGAATCCGAACTGGGTTTAAGCGCTTATGATGCCAACCAGCTGACCGTATCACGCGATGTGGCGGACTACTTTGAGCAAACCTATGCGGCCTTAGGGCAGGATCACGCTAAGCTGGCGGCTAACTGGATTATTACTGATCTAACAGCGGTATTAAACCGCGAAGAACTGGAAATATCCCAAAGTAAAATCACCCCCCAACAGTTGGCTAAACTCATCACACGTATTGCGGATAACACAATCTCTAACAAAATCGCTCGCGATGTTTTTGCTGCCATGTGGGAAGGCGAAGAAAACGCCGACGCTGACGCCATTATTGAAAAACGTGGCTTAAAACAAATCAGCGATACCGGTGCGATCGAAGCCATGGTCGATGAGGTTTTAGCCGCAAATCCCGAGATTGTGGAACAGTACCGCGCGGGTCGTGACAAAGCCTTTAACTCATTAATCGGTCAAGTCATGAAAGCCGCTAAAGGTAAAGCCAACCCCAAACAGGTTTCTGATATTCTAAAAGCCAAACTGGGTTAACACTCTGGCACATCCCCATAAAAAAACCCCAGCTTGTAATAAGCTGGGGTTTTTTATAGTAAATACTATTTAGACGCCGCGACTACTTCGATTTCAATGAGCCATTCTGGCATCACTAAACCGGCAACTTGCATCGCAGAGCGAGCGGGTAAATTAGGCTGGTCTTTAGTGCCAAAAAACTGCTGGTAGCCTTTCATAAACCCCTCAAAGTCCATTTTATTGTCCTTGTTCGGGTCAGCAACCAAATACACCTGCATTTTAACCACGTCGCCCATACCTAAACCTAACGCTTTAAGGTTGGATTCAATGGTTTTTAAAACGCTAATGGTTTGGGCTTCGGTATCACCATAATGACCTTGAGCGTCCTTGCTGGGAACCACACCACTTAAATAATGTAATTGTGCCCCTGCAGGAATACTCACAGAGGTAGCTATAGGAAAGTCATTCGGAGCTGGCACACGTTGAATCTCTTGCGCCTGCACGCTAAAGGCAAGTAATGCCCCCGCCACCAAACCAACCGTTTTTAACGTTGTTCGCATTAACATATAAGCACTCCTTAATCTAACGTGCCGTAATCCGCATCCGGCTTGCGCATTTTTGCCACTTGCTCAGGCGTGAAGTCAGGTTTGAAATCATTACCAAAGCTCGTACGAATGTAATTCACAATCGCTGCTATTTGGTCGTCATCTAAATAATTTCCAAAACCAGGCATGCCCTTTTGACCATATAACACAATATAAGCTGGGTACTCCGCCGCCATTAAACGCATATTATTCGCAAAAGCCGGGAACTGCCCAGCGCCCTTAGCACCTTTGCCTTCGGCCATATGACAGCTAATACAAACGGTTTGGTAAATTTCTTTACCGGTTTTGGCTTCAATACCCGTCGTCACATCATTCATCACCGCCGAATCCGCAAAACTGGCTACAGACACGACCGATAACACCGACGCTAGACCTAAAGATAACAGGGATTTTTTCATGATCTAGACTCCTTATTGCGCCATGGCTTTTTCGTGAAGCTGTTCAATGGCAGCTAAACCCGACAACATGGCTCCTTCCATCCAGGCTGGAATATAAGAAGCATGCTCCCCTGCTAAAACAATACGCCCGTCCATTCGACACAAATTATCGTAGTGCTCTTCGCGCTTACGGTCCGTCCAGATCCCAAAACACCCCAGCGTCCAAGGTACTCGGCTCCACGCCATTGCCATACTGTTTTCCGCTTCTTCTTTAATTTGCGGGTGGATTTGTGCGCTGTATTCCAACGCTTTAGCAATACGCTCTTTGGGTGGCATCGCACTAAACTGTACGGCATCAACCCCAAACACATACCCATTTAAAAGCACCCCTTTGCCCGAGCTAAACATATTGTCGCTGGGGTAAGAAATCTGTGTAATAGGTAAGTCTGTGTAGCTGATACCACCATAAATCTGTTCGTCTTCTTCCCAGAAGCGGCGTTTATACTGCGTGCCCACTTTCACTGCTGGCGCATAAGGTACCGCATTAATGGCATCTTGCATTTTGCGATCCACATTCATGGGGATTTGGCTTAAAACAGACAAGGGCAAGGTACAAACACACCAGTCCGCCGTCTCTGTTTTTACTTCTTCGCCACCATTGCGGTCTTTGTAGCTAATGGTTACGCCGTTATCATCCTGCTTGATCTCTACCACTTGTGCGTTTAGCTGAATCAAGTCTTTTAGCTCACGATGAAAGGCTTCCCCAATTTTGCCCATTCCGCCGACTGGTTGAAACATGGTGTTTTGGAACTCTTCCAGAAAATGCACATCCATGTTTGCCCAAACACGAGAATCGATTAGCTCTTTAAAATTAATAGGCTCAGAAGGCTCTGGACGCGCATTCAATCCACCGCCCGGTGCTTTGGCATAGCCACGGCGCGCGCTGGTATCCAAGCTTTTTACATATTTATACTCGTCATTCAAAGCGCCATGATTTTTCAATGCTGCCAGAAGAATTTCTTTATCTTCATCCGTTACAGGCATATCAAGCTTATCGGTATTCACCGCTTTGGCTAACAGCTCGCTGATCCCACCTCGAAAATCCGATACCACATGCGCATAGCGCTGTGGCTTACCATCAAAAGCATTTTGAGCATGCAAATACGCATTAAAGTTCATCTGAATGAACGGCTCTAGCTTCACATTTAAGCGCTTACAGTACTCTAAGACGGCATAGTGATGATAAGGAATACGCCATGGTCCAGGGTTTAAGTAAAGGCCCTCATCAAATTCACAAACCTGCTTTTCGCCACCTAGCTCGGTATATTCGGTGCCACCGTACCAAGACCAGTTGCGACCACCAGCACGATCCTGATACTCCAGAATCTTCACTTTATAACCTGCATCGCGTAGCTCTAAAGCAGCCACCATACCAGCCAAACCAGCACCCAATACAACGACTGAAGACCCTTTTTTCGGTGCGCCTTGTAATTTCTTACCACTACGGTAAGGGGATTCTGCTGCATAGCCTAGACTTGTCATGGATTGATACATCACCGAGGCTCCGGCGGCGTAACCAATCATGGACAAGAGCTGGCGTCGTGTCATAGGAAGACCTTTTGCCATCATTTCACCTCTTAAATGCCCTTTTAAGGCATGATTGTTTTGTACCCTTTTAGGGAAAAATATCTGTGTGTAGTTGACCTACCGACAAGTAGGTCTTGCTCTTTATGCTAATGAACCTAAAAGCTAAGCTATAAAAAAACACTACTGCTAGTAGGCGTATCGAAAAATAACACAATTAAACCAAATGTGTTTTAAGCTTAAAATATATGGATTCGACATAAAAAAGCCGCACGTACAAGGCGTGCGGCGACTTATTTGATCATAAAATAATAAAAATGGACCAATTATTTTATTTTATGACAATGTCAAGAATTATAAAGCTCAACTATAGGCAAACTGCTTAACTTGCTTACACCCCATATTTTTGACGATAAGCAGCGACGGATTGTTGATGCGCAGCTAATTCTGAATTGTTCTCCAGGTAGAACATAATATCGGCCAATGATGCGATACTAATAACAGGCATCCCATATTTTTGGCTTACTTCTTGTACGGCTGAGTGTGAAGAAAGCTGTTGATCCGTGCCCGCGCGCTCCATGCGATCAAGAGCGATCAATACACCCGCCGGCTCCGCACCCGCTGCCCGGATAATATCCACGGATTCGCGCACAGAAGTACCTGCGGTAATCACATCATCGATGATGATGACCTTGCCCTGTAATGGGGCACCCACCAGCGTGCCCCCTTCGCCATGGGCTTTGGCTTCTTTACGGTTAAAAGCAAACGGTATATCGCGACCAGCAAGATCAGGATGCTGTGCCAAGGCCACGGCTGTTGTCGCCGCTAACGGAATGCCTTTGTATGCTGGACCAAACAACATATCAAAAGGCACCCCCGAGCTAACAAGCGCTTGTGCATAAAACTGTGCCAAACGCCCCACGGCAGCACCACTATTGAACAACCCAGCATTAAAAAAATAGGGGCTTAGACGACCTGATTTAACTTTAAATTCACCAAAACGCAATACGCCCTGTTCCAGAGCGAAGCGCACAAATTCATTACGTTGAGAGAGCATGATGTGCTTCCAAATAAAGTGCATCCATAAACCCCACTATTATTCCATGAAAGCCTCAAAGATGTATGGCTAAAATCAGCCCATCGGCTTTACCTAAAAAGGAGAATTCTTATGAGCATGCCCGTTTTTTACTTCTCCCATGGTGGTGGCCCATGGCCTTGGATGGAACAAGGTCTGGTGCGCTATGCGGATTTACAGCGAAGCCTAACGGCGCTTCCTGCAAGCCTACCCCGCCCACCCAAGGCGATTTTGATGGTATCTGCGCATTGGGAAACCGAAGGCCCCCTACGAGTACAAAGCCACCCTAACCCCCCAATGGTCTATGACTATTATAATTTTCCTGCCCATACCTACGAGGTCGTTTACCCGGCTTCTGGTCAGCCCGCATTAGCTCAGCACGTCCAGCAACGCTTAGAGCAAGCCGGATTCGATGTGCAACAAGACGCTGAACGCGGTTTTGATCACGGGGCATTTGTTCCTGCTTATGTCATGTACCCCGACGCCTCTATCCCTATGGTGCAACTTTCTATTGATGCGCACTATGATCCGGCTTTCCATTTACGCATGGGTGCAGCCTTACGCGCTTTACGCGACGAAGACGTATTGATTCTCGGCAGTGGTGCCAGCTACCATAATTTACGTTTGATGGGACCCGAGGCCGCGCCCGCCTCGCAAGCCTTTGATGCATGGTTAGATCAAACACTTTTACACACCCCAGCTCCTGCACGCGAGCAAGCCCTCTTACATTGGGACCAAGCCCCTGGAGCGCGTGTGGCTCATGCGCGCGAAGACCATCTAGTGCCTTTATTTGTGGTTGCTGGAGCCGCCACAGAGCAAGACCCCGTCACACGAATTTTGAATAGCACCAGTACAACCGGTATTATGAACGGCAGTTATCGTTTCGGTTAGGATGATTCATCCGTCTTTTTTAGAGAGTTTCCGTGTTACGCATTTGTAGTTTAAATATGAACGGCATCCGTGCCGCCTATAGAAAAGGCTTTGCTGATTGGCTTCAAGCTCACCAACCCGATATGGTTTGCTTACAAGAGGTTCGCATTCAAGACAAAGACCTAAAAGATCCCATGCGCCATCCCGACGGCTATACCGGCTACTTTAATCTAGCCGAAAAACCCGGCTACAGTGGTGTGGGTTTATACCTAAAAGACGAGCCCCAAGCCGTTCATATTGGCATGGATTGCGATGAATTCGACCCCGAAGGGCGTGTGATCCGTGCTGATTTCGACAAACTGAGTGTCATCAGTGCTTATTTGCCTTCAGGCACCAGTGGTGACGAACGCCAAGCGGCCAAATATCGCTTTTTAGATCGATTTGAAGCGCTTATGCAAGGCTTTATGGCTGACCATCAAGCTACCGGTCGGGAATATATTATTTGTGGTGATTGGAATATTGCTCACCATGAAATCGACTTAAAAAACTGGCGTGGTAACCAAAAAAACTCCGGTTTTTTACCCGAAGAGCGAGCTTGGTTAACCAAGGTGTTTAATGAAATGGGCTGGGTGGATGTTTACCGCCACCTTTACCCCGATCACACCGGAGAAAGCTACACCTGGTGGAGCAATCGCGGACAAGCATGGGCCAATAACACCGGTTGGCGTATTGATTACCATGTGGCCACCTCTGGCGCTGCCGCGGCCGCCAAAAAAGCATGGGTATACAAAGACGAGCGCTATAGTGATCACGCACCGCTCATTGTGGATTATGATTTAACCCATTGTTAATTGTTTTTAGAGACAAACCATGCACCAACCCGAACCTGCTTTTTTACAAGCCTTAACCGCTATCGTGGGTCCAGATCATGTGATCACGGATCCCAGTCAAAGCCAAAGCTATTTCACGGATTGGAGTGGCGAACAGGGCAACGCTCCTTTGGCTGTCGTTCGCCCTAAAACCACTGAAGATGTCAGCCGTATTCTCGCGCTTTGCCACCAACAGCGTTGCGCTGTTGTCCCCCAAGGAGGACTAACAGGTTTAGCTGGAGGAGCAACAGTACGCGGCGCAGCCATCGCGCTTTCTTTAGAGCGACTCAAAGGGGTCATTGAGCTGGACGCCGAATCCGCTACCATGACTGTCTGGGCAGGTACGCCATTAGAGGTCATTCAAAACGAAGCCGAAAAAGCGGGCTTTTTGTTTGCGTTGGATCTTGGAGCGCGTGGCTCCTGCCAAATTGGTGGGAATGTTTCTACTAACGCAGGTGGTAACCGCGTCATCCGCTATGGTATGACTCGCGATTTGGTGCTGGGACTAGAGGTGGTTCAGGCCGATGGCACGGTTTTGTCTATGCTTAATAAAATGGCAAAAAACAATGCAGCCTTTGATCTGAAACATTTGTTTATTGGTTCTGAAGGCACCCTAGGCATCGTGACACAAGTCGTCCTGCGCTTGCACCCTAAAGTCAATGGCGCCAATACCGCCTTGATCGCTTTACCTGATTTCAGCGCCGTAACGCGCCTTTTACGCTACGCACAACAAGAGCTATCGGGGCTGGTGAGCGCCTTTGAGGTCATGTGGCAGGATTATTACCGCATCGCCACCACTGTAGGGGGCAGCCGCGCACCCATTGCCGCCGATTATCCTCTCTATGTATTAATGGATCTGCAATCCGCCAATCCTGAAACAACCGCCGCCCCCTTTGAGGCGGTGCTAGAGCATGCTTTTAATGAAGGCTGGGCGCTGGATGCCGCCATCGCACAATCACATGCCGATGCAGAAGATTTTTGGATATTACGCGACGCCGTTGCCGAAATCCTACCCCATTATGCGCCAACCATTAACTTTGATATTTCCTTCCCTATTTCACAAATTGGGTTAGGAGTTGAGCGTTTACGACAAAGCGTACACGCGGTAGACCCAACATTAACCACAATGTTTTTTGGTCATGTGGGTGATGGCAATATTCATCTGCTCGTTGGCCCTATCCCCCACGGAGATAAAACCATGGAACACGAGATTGAAAAACGCTGTTATGAAGTAGCCCAAGCGCTTCAGGGGTCGATCTCTGCGGAACATGGGATTGGTTTACACAAAAAGCCCTGGCTTGCCTACAGCCGTACCCCCGCCGAGCTGGCTCTGATGCGTACCCTAAAGCAGGCTTTAGACCCCCATCAGATCCTAAACCCCGGTAAGGTCTTTGATTAATAGAACCAAGCCCCTACCGTTAGCTCAACACTCCTACAAAGGCGGTAATAATGATAGCGTTCACAAAATCAATGAATAAGGAGCCAACCAAAGGAATAACAAAGAACGCTTTAGGTGACGGACCATTTACCTCGGTGAATGACTGCATATTAGCCATCGCATTAGGAGTGGCCCCCATCCCAAAACCACAATGACCAGCGGCCATTACGGCCGCATCATAATCTTTGCCCATAATCCTAAAGGTAACGTAGGTCGCAAATAAAAACATGACCGCTGTTTGCACAACTAGGATCACAAGTAACGGCCCCGCTACATCCGCTAGCTCCCAAAGCTTCATAGACATTAAAGCCATTACCAAGAAAAACCCCAGAGAGACGGATCCAATAGCATCTAGCTGTGCTTGTGGAAAACGAAAACCACGCCAGTCAATAATATTGCGCACGACCACAGCAATCAGCATCGACCCCAAATACGCTGGCAACGTCACCCCTTTGGTTTGCAGCCACTCAATAAGCATCGAACCTAGCCCCATACATACGGCTAGTAACAGCACAGAGTACATCGACAAATCAAAAAGTGGTTCTTTTTGAGGGGTGGTATTTTCCTGAGTAGCAGCCCCCCCTGTAGTAGGGGTTGGCACTGACACAGCGGCTCGCTGCCGAGGACCTTTTAAGCCATGTTTACGCATGAGACGTGAGCCCACAGGCCCCCCAATCACACACCCTGCAACCAAGCCCCACGTGGCAGCAGCAATAGCAGCAGGTAGCGCACCGGTTACCCCATACGATTCCAACAAGGGACCAAACGCTGCCGATGTCCCATGTCCACCGGTTAAAGAAATCGACCCCGCCGCTAGTCCTAATAAGGGGCTCGCTCCCATGACATAAGCCAAGCCCGCACCAATGATATTTTGCAAGGTCAACAGTAGAACTGCAGCCACTAAAAACAGGGCCACCCCTACCCCACCCTTTTTCAGCATTTCAAAACTGGCAGAAAAACCAATGGTTGTAAAAAATGCCATTAGCAAAAAGGCACGCATATTGTCATACAGCTCAACCGAGAAGCTTTGCGTCTGATGCCCATATAAAGCAATAAGCGCAAATACCAGCCCACCAATAATGGGACTCGGAATAAAATAACGCGATAAAACAGGCACTCGATTTTTGATAAGTTTCCCTATCACTAAAAACACCGCTGCCAACGCTACGGTTTGTGCCATATCAAGCTGTATAAGCATGGTTATCCTCTGTGCGACGTGGTAGCCCTAAGCGCAACGAGCGCGTACCTGCTCCCAAATAAAAGCAGCAACATCCTGAGGTTGATTTAAATCTAAGCAGATACGATCAGTCATAGCCAATGGTGTATCTGTCGCAATGGCGACCACTTGCTCTGTATGCGGATAAACTGGCTCTACCCCACGCGAAGGGCGATAAACCTCTAAGCGCGGAATATCTGCTTGCCGATATCCTTCTACTAAAACCACATCAACCGGTTGCAAACGTTGTACTAAGTCTACCAATAACGGCTCGTCGTTTTGATTTAAGTTATGAAACAAAGCGTAATGATAGGGGGAGGCCACAATGACCTCGCGTGCACCGGCATTACGGAAACGAGCGCTATCTTTATGGGGTGGTTCGAATTCCAAGCGATGATGACTGTGCTTGATCACAGCCACCTCTAGACCTTGGGCATTAAACCAAGGCATCATGGCTTCAATCAGCGTGGTTTTACCACTACCTGAGCGCCCAACAATACCAAAAACCCGCTGCATAGTGATTAATGGTCGCGCTGCACCGCAGCGGTACAAAAATCAACCAATGTTTGCTTATAAATACTGTCAGGAAAAACCTGTATGGCCTGTAAAGCTAGCCCAGCCTCGGCATCAGCAGCTTGACGGGTATAGTCAACCGCATCGGTATTCGCGATGGCGGCTGCCACCGCCTCAAAATCCGCATCCCCGGTTTCAATGGCGGATTTAATTAACTGTTGTTCGGCTGGGGTACCGACTTGCATCACGCGAATTAAAGGAAGCGTAGGCTTGCCCTCGCGCAGATCGTCGCCCACATTTTTTCCTAGCGCTTCCGCGTCACCACTGTAATCCAAGACATCATCAATCAGCTGGAAAGCCGTACCAATATGACGCCCATACGCAGCAGCGGCCGACTCAAGCTCGGGGCTGGCTGCAGATAAGATCGCCCCCACTTGTGCTGCGGCCTCGAAAAGCTTGGCGGTTTTATAGCGCACCACCTGCATATAGCGTTCTTCGGACACATCCGGATCGTGTACGTTTAACAGCTGTAAGACCTCGCCCTCGGCAATGATAGTAGTGGCTTCAGAGAGTACTGCCATAGCACGCATTGACTGCGTTTCCACCATCATCTCAAAAGAGCGAGAGTATAAATAATCACCCACCAACACACTGGCAGCATTACCAAACACCGCATTAGCCGTGCTACGGCCTCGGCGTAAGTCGGACTCATCAACCACATCATCATGTAATAACGTGGCAGTATGGATGAACTCCACCACACCCGCCAATAGATGATGATGTGAGCCTTTGTAGCCTAATGCATTGGCGATTAACAATAACAAAGCGGGGCGCATTCTTTTGCCACCCGCGCCCACAATATATTCCCCAATAGTACGAATAAGGACGACTTCTGAGTTTAATCGCCCGCGGATTACCGCATCAAGGGCTTTCATGTCATCTGCGATGGGGGTCATTAGATTTGGGAGATTCAAAGCGCGTTCCGAACGAAAAAAATACCAACCTTGGTAAAAATCCAAGAGTAAAGGGATAATTATACGGTGTTGTGGCGATAACGCCGAATTTAGCGCCGCATAAAAATCACAAAGACAAAAAAACCACGTCTACCCAGCATCATACGTCTTTTAGCCTAAATGGAGAATATGTTGAATTACGACTTAAGCAATTTGTTACAACGCGCCGAACGTGTGCTTGAACAGCTCGAAGCCTATTTGCCGCCAGCCCCACCCGCTATTAATTGGGATGCCCACGCGTTTATCTGGCGGCGTCGAGGCGCGCGTGGCTGGTTAGATGCCGTAAAACATATTGCCACCATTGCCCCTGAAGATTTACAACATATTGAGCAACAAAAAGATATCATTACACGCAACACCGCTCAATTCGTAGCAGGCAAACCCGCCAATAATGTCCTTATGACAGGAGCCCGCGGCACGGGCAAAAGCTCTTTAGTCAAAGCTATGCTCAATCAATTTGCAGATCAAGGTTTGCGTTTGATTGAAATTGATAAAGACGACATGGGAGACCTACCAGATATCATTGAATTGATTGCTGACCGCCCCGAACGCTTTATTATTTTTAGTGATGACTTATCCTTTGAAGACGGCGAAAGCGGTTATAAAGCATTAAAATCTGTACTGGATGGCTCCGTCGCCGCTCCCAGTGATAATGTTTTGATTTATGCGACCTCAAACCGGCGCCATCTTATGCCGGAATACGCAGCGGAAAACTTACAGACCAGTACACCTGCTACGGGCGAACTGCATTATGGCGAAGCCGTAGAGGAAAAAGTCTCTTTATCTGAACGCTTTGGGATTTGGTTATCGTTTTATCAGTTTAAACAAGACGATTATTTGGATATTGTGTATTACTGGCTTAAAACACTGGGCTATCCTGCTGAGCGTGTCGAGGATGCCCGTCGCGAAGCCTTACAATGGGCCTTACACCGCGGCTCCCGCTCGGGGCGTGTTGCACAACAATTTGCACGGGACTGGGTAGCACGCCATGACAACTAAAACCCATCCCCCCTACGTTCGGGTTGCCGTGGGCGTTATTCTGGATCCAATGGGACATGTACTACTTGGCAGTCGTCCTGCCGATAAACCCTGGCCACATTGGTGGGAGCTGCCAGGCGGTAAAATCGAAACCAATGAAAGCGTGCCCCAAGCGCTCATCCGCGAGCTCCACGAGGAAATCGGTATCCATGCAACGACCCTATCACCTTGGATCCGCTATATCCATCACTATCCACGCAGTACGGTAGAGCTTAACTTTTATCAAGTCACCGAGTGGCAGGGCACTCCAACCCCACAAGAAAATCAGCAGTTAGCTTGGTGTCATCCCGAGCAGCCTATTCCATTAACGATAGGACCTATTTTGCCTGCCACCTTCCCGATTCTCCGTTGGTTACGCTTACCCAAACACTATTTACTTAGCAATATCGGACAAAAAAGTGGCGTATCGATCTGGCTAGAAAAGCTGCATCAGGCATTACAACAGGGAGTACGACTGGTGCAATTCAGAGAGCCTGCTTGGGAGAACAACCATCCCAATGACCCTGATTGTTTAGCCGCCTTACAGCAAACAGTGGATTTATGTCACCAATGGGGAGCCCTCTGCTTACTGAATAGTATCCACCCTTGGGATTGGGTTGGTTATGCTGACGGACTCCATTTACGCAGTCACGATGCGGCTCGCCTTGCACAAAATCAACACGCAGCCCCCATTAACAAGCGCCAGCTCCTTGCCGTCTCGGCTCACCACGCGCAAGATATAAAGCACGCACAACAACTAAATAGTGATTTTGTTGTGATTGGGCATGTATTAGATACGCCATCCCACCCAAATCAACCGGCACTAGGCTGGGAAAGGTTTTACGAGCTCGCACAACAAGCAGGGCGACCTGCCTTTGCAATTGGGGGACAATCCCCTACCACCTTTAAACAAGCGCAAACATTTGGTGCGCACGGTATTGCCGGTATCCGACAACTCATTACTGATTAAGACCATGGACCCTGTCACCATATCCGAACACGATGGCGTACGTTATTTACATTTAGGCACCGAATGGGTACAAGGCGCTATGCGCCTAAGCCAACCCAATGAGCTAGAGCTGCTGTATATTCAGCAAATGATGATGTGGCAGCTGTTTATGGACCAGCCCACGCATATTATGCAATTAGGTCTGGGCGCTGCCTCGCTGACTAAGTTTTGTTATCAGAACTACCCCGATAGCAAAATCACTGCCGTCGAAATCAACCTCGATGTCATTCGTGCCTGTAGGGCATTATTTGCATTACCTGATGATGATCAGCGTTTACATGTCATTCATCGCTGTGCTCTCGCGCATCTACAATCTGCACCAATGCAAAGCGTAGAAGTGCTACAAGTGGATTTATATGGTGCCGAAGCGCATGCACCGGCCCTCGGCTCACAAGATTTCTATAATGAATGCGCACGCGTACTAACGGATGAAGGCTTATTAACTATAAATATTTTAGGCAATGCTCATGTTCATGCTCGCCATTTAAACTATTTACAACAGGCCTTTGGCGCCGTGGCTTGGCTTCCTGAATCCCATGATGGCAACATTGTTGCCATCGCCTTCAAAACCCCGCCGGTGGTTGATTTTGAGGCTCTCTATGACCGCGCCACCCAAATCACCATGGCTTACGGGTTGCCAGCAGCAGACTGGGTGGAGGGATTAGAGCAGTGGATGCAGGGGGACTAAAACAACCTAATAAAAAATTTTCTGTTGCGAATGTATCGCTTTTTTAATCTGCTTTTCCCCAACGGGATCCTTTTTACAACTATATGCCTCAAACAAAGGCACCTGATCCTTATAATGAGGATGAGTTACTCCGTCAGGGCTAACAAAACCGCTCTGCCCTGGTGCGGTAACCGAACACATCGTAAACTTCCCTCCCATTAAAGACACCATGTAGCTTGAGCTACCCGTATTGCCATAAACAGGAGTTCTGACCTCATTATCTTTGTCTCCCCAAGGCACTCTCACCGCACTTTGATGAGAGAAAAGCATGGTAGCAACAGGCACTCGCCAATCATCTATATTCTCTCCATGTTGCTTTATTAAAGACGCCACTGCATTTTTTAAGGCTTGCAGCACCACATCACTCGCGGCCTGACCTTGCAATAGGTCAATCGTTTGAAGCACTGAAGACTCCTCTCCCTGTAGTGCATTCCAAACTAATTTAGCAACTAAAGCTGGTTGCGCACTGCGTGGATCGTCATTTGATATGTATAAATCAGAGAGATATCCCTCCAAGATGTCTTTGGGTAAAACGGGAGATAAAAGCAAATGTGCCATTTCTTCTAGCCATGCTCGCATAATCGCTGGTGCAGCTCCTTGATAATACGATTTTGTCTCATCAGGTATTAACTTGTAATCCCAACCCTCAAGCTCTACGGCGACCTGCTGAAAAAAATCAGGCATATTTGCTTTAGACGCTGCTTGAATAATATATGGAACAAAATAACGAGCATGTAAATCCGCCCACGCCCCTTTATTATCAATCCCCCAAATTTCATCTTGGGTAAGCTTCTCTTTGGCTTCTAGCTCTACTAATAATTCCTGCACTCGATCCACATACGAAAAATGGGCGGAGTCTGCTAGAAGCCCTGAAAATATCTTGTTGTTCCAGCTAGCAATATATCCATTTGTAGGATTTAATATTTTAGGATTATGGTCAAAATCATAAAAGCCTAACCACTCCATAGTTCCGTCACCTACTGCTGGGAACTGAATATGTTGTTGTTCTGACCGAATGGGTAAACGACCTAAACCAGCCGCTCCAATATTATTATTCTTATCCGCATAAAACCATGTAATTGAAACCGCTACCCGCTTAGCTTGTTCCATGAACTCATCCCATGATGTCGCTTTAGCGGCTTCTGCCCAGCCTAGTAGCGTTTCAATTTCTAATCCCTCCCAACTTCTTCTATTTGCGTAAGCTGTCTTACTTTCCAGATCAAAAGCACTCACAAACCCCTGCTTGCTTTTGTAAACGTCGATAAGTTTTTCACGTTCCCCTTTGACAGGTATAGAAACCTGTTTATGCTCAAAAGGAATATACTTCCCATTATAAAGATACTCTTTTGGATTATTGGGGTTGAGTTTTAGCTGATACACATCATTCGTATCTAAAGAACCTACTGTAGATCCCCATGCTATTTTTCCATTAGTGCCAAATAAAATAGCAGGCAGACCTACAGGCGTTAAGCCTGTCAAATCATAACCAGCACCATGTAAGCCCACACCATATGTCATAGCCGGGGTATACCAACCTTGCTGTGGCCCATTATATAAAACGGGAACTCCTTCTTGCGTTTTCTCTGCTCGTAACACCCAAGCATTACTCGCCGTAGGAACACCATTAATAAAAGCATCTCCTAAGGCTAAACGGTCTTTTTCTAATAAGTAACTCGCTGTATGCTGTGATAAAGAACTCAAATAAGTTGTGGTGGTCTGAGAGCGCACCTCCTGATGCTCTGATTGAATAATTACAGGGGCACTAGGATCATTTAACCATTTTACTTGTTCATAAAAATCCCGCCCTAAATCCTCACCCAGCGTGTCTCTCAACCTTTCTAAAAGAGTCAAATTAGCAATCTCTGAGCTCGTGGCAAAAAACCGATTCAAAATCAGCCCTACCCACACGAGAGCAATATCTTCCTCTTGCCAGACTGTCGGCAAAAAATCGTAATCAATAAACTCTTTTGGCAATAAGGTTTCAGGACTGGCCAAAACTTCTTCAACTCTCTTAGTAAATCCAGCAGCATAACCTTTGAAAATTTGTCTATCCTCATCAGACAACTGGCTCAACTGTGTAGTAATACTTTTAGGGTCAAATCTACTATGGGTAACTTCATCTAACGACAAATAGTCCCTGCCTAGAACCTCCGCTACCCTTCCTTGCCCAATTCTTTTAGCCATTTCCATTTGGAATAAGCGATCTGTCGCTATGGCATAGCCGTATCCATAAAATAACCCGTAGGTATCTTTTGCATAAATATGTGGTACGCCATAGGTATCTCTTTTGATTGTTACTTGATTACCTAAATCACTAGGCGAGATTGCACAGCCAAAAAGTAAACTAACCCCCAGGACAGAACAGCTCAGCTTCCAAAATTTCATTCATGTCTCCATTATTTTTATAAAAAATATTTAGGAGTAAAGTAACTGAGAAGAGCTATCGTTACTAGTAGGGTTACTCTTTATATCTCTACCACTGCCCCCCAAGCGCCGTCATGAGTTTAGTCGCGGCAATAAATAGCTCACTTTGTAGACTGAGCATTGCTCGCTCGGCATTTAATGCGTTAGTTTCGACTTGCACTACCGACAAATAGTCAATCAGCCCCGCTTCATATTGATTACGCGTTAATTGTAAAGATACACGAGCAGCGTCTAAAGCGCGTTGTTGATTCGTTAGCTCTTTATGCAGGCCATGCCATTGCACTAGAGCATCTTCAACCTCGCGCACGGCTTCGAGTACCGTTTGTTTATAGGCCGCTGCCTGTGCATCGTAGGCCGCCATGGCCTCATTGACACGTGCGGTACGCGCCCCCCCATCAAAAATGCTTAATGCCAATGCCGGCCCTAACGACCAAAAACGAGCTGGCACACTGATCCAATCCGACCACGACCCGCTTCTATAGCCCCCTTGCGCTGAAAGGCTAAGATTCGGTAACCACGCCGCTTTTGCCACCCCTATCTGGGCATTGGCAGCAGCCATTCGTTGTTCAGCAGCGGCTACATCTGGTCGCTGTAATAATAGCTGTACAGGTAGACCTACGGGCACGGATGGAAGTGCGGAAAACACCGCATCAGCCTGTAAAGCAAAGTGGGATGGCACACGCCCTAATAACACTGCCATCGCATTCCGTAACTGCCCCCATTGTCGATCCAAGGCTAGCCGTTGTACACGCGCATTTTCCAACTGAGACTGAGCCGCTGCCACATCCGCCACAGACACCATACCAACAGCCAAGCGCTGCTGATTCATAGCTAAACTGCGCTCATAAGCGGCAATAGTTTGGTCGTAAAGCTGTTGAGCTGCACGTACATATTTGGCCTGAAAATAACTTTGTGCAAACGTTGAAGCAAGACTTAAACGCGTCGCCGCTAGATCTGCTTGGCTAGCCGCTAAGTTTGCTTGATTCGCTTCTACACTACGCCGCACACGCCCCCAGACATCCAGCTCCCAGCTAACGCTCGCGTTCAGATTATATTGATTGGTAGGTGCGCTTTGCCCGGAGCCAGCACGCTGCCCCGATGCCCCCATATCTAAAGTCGGAAATAAGCCGGCTCGCGCTTGTCCTAACGCCGCTTGAGCTTGGCGATAACGCGCTTCCGCTTGCGCAAGGTTCTGATTATGCTCAAATAACTCCTGTATCCAATGTGCCAGCTGATCATCATTAAAGCGTTGCCACCACTGATCTGTTGCTTGCCCCAAAGGCGTTGCCGGCACCCAAGCGGAACGGTCCGCTGCCAGCGAATGCGCATATTCATCATTCACGTCTATATTAGGGCGTACATAGTCCGGACCCACGGCACAACCAGCTAAAATGATTACACCGCAAGCTATTACTGTTTTATACCATCGCATCATGCTTGTTATGCCTTTTTAATCCGGAATCGTTGGGCGAGTTTTTCAAGATAAATATAGACCACTGGTGTGGTGTAAAGCGTAAGCAGTTGACTTAAAATCAAACCACCCACAATCGTTAAACCGAGAGGCTGTCGCATCTCTACCCCGGGGCCGGTCGCAATAATCAGCGGCACGGCTCCTAAAATTGCCGAAATGGTTGTCATCATAATAGGTCGGAATCGCACCAGACAGGCCTCGTAAGCGGCCTCGGTCACTGTCATACCATGATGGCGTTGCGCATCTAAAGCATAATCCACCATCATAATGGCATTTTTTTTCACAATACCAATCAATAAAAACACCCCGATCATGGCAATAATAGAAAACTCTTGCCCTACCCACATAAGTGCTAATAACGCTCCAATCCCGGCCGAAGGTAATGTGGATAAAATGGTCAGTGGGTGCATATAGCTTTCATAAAGCATGCCCAAGACAATGTACATCACTGCTAGGGCAGCTAAAATCAACCAAGGCTGTTGCGCTAAGGCATTTTGCATCATGCGTGCCGAGCCCTCATAGCCTGCTTGGATTTCATGCGTAGGCAGGCTAATTCTTGCCATTGCCTCGTCAATAGCAACTAACGCCTGATCCAAAGACACACCGTCCGCTAAGCCAAAAGACACACTCTCTGCCACAAACAACCCCTGATGGCTCACACTCAAGGGGGCATTGCCATGCTCAAAATGTGTAAAAGCCGCCAGCGGGATACGCCGCCCATCGCGCGCCACGACCTCCAGTTGCTGTAATGACTCGAGGTCTCGCGCAAAACGCTTTTCTACCCCCATTACGATATAGTATTGATTCAAGCGCCCATATACTACCGACACCTGTCGTTGGCTAAACGCATTATTTAGCGTTGAAGCCACCAAAGCCATATCAATACCTAAGGCAGTCGCTTTTTCTCTATCAATACGCAATTCAATACGCGAGCCCTTATCATCAGAATCGGTATCCACATCCGTTAGCTCTGGTAGCGCGGCCATCGCCTGCTGAACTTTGGGCTGCCACTCTTTTAGTAGAGCTAAATCACTCGCTAATAAACTGTAACTATACGAACCGGCACGACCTAAACCGCCCCCTACAAAAATATCTTGCTGTGGCGTTAAAAACATCCGTGCTCCTGGCTCCGACTGCAATTGGTTACGCAGCCGTGCCACCACTTCGAACGCAGTGGCCTCGCGCTCATTCATTGGCAACAACTCAACCAAAATCATTGATGAGTTGCTCCCCCCTCTACCCCCAGCAAACACCGCCACATTCGCTACGGCGGGATCATTTAAAATAATTTTTCTAAATTTATCTAATTTTGGCACCATGGCCTCAAAAGCCATCCCACGATCTGTACGGAAAAATCCCATCAATTGCCCCGTATCCTGCTGAGGAAACAAGCCTTTAGGGATCGCCGTATATAAATAACCATTTAAAATAATCGTGGCAAACAACGACAACAAGGTCAGAAACTTATGTCGTAACGCCCAGCCTAAACTACGCTGATAGCCATGTACCACATACTGCCCCGTCCGATAAAACAATCGGCTTATTTTTCCAGAACGTTGTTGCTCATGACGTGGGCGTACACGTAATAGCTTGGCAGACATCATTGGCGTTAGCATCAAGGAAATCAACCAAGAAATCATCACGGCCACAGACAGCGTGACGGCAAACTCTTTAAAAAGCCGCCCCACTAAACCACCCACCAACCACATCGGGATAAACACCGCCACCAAAGAAACGCTCATGGCGGTAACGGTAAAGCCCACATCCCGAACCCCTCGGGCGGCGGCCCGTAGCGGCGTTGCCCCCTTTTCTAAATGGCGCATAATGCTTTCCAGCACCACAATGGCATCATCCACCACAAAGCCCGTTGCTACAATCAACGCCATTAACGAAATCGTATTTAGCGTAAAGCCAAAAAGATACATGAGCGCAAATGTGCTGATCAAGGAGGCAGGAACCGCTACGGCAGGAATCAATGCCGCACGCCAATCACGTAAAAACACCAGCACCACCAACACCACCAATCCCACTGCAATGAACAGCGTTTTGTGTGCTTCTTGCATCGAGGCACGTATACTCGGGGTGCGATCTTGCGCCACATGAATCTGTACCCCAGCGGGCATCATGGCTTCAAACTGAGGGATACGCTCACGAATGGCTTCAACCGTTTCAATAATGTTGGCATCGGCTTGACGCCGCACCATCAACAATACCGCCGGCTGATCATTCACATAACCAAAATTATTAATGTCTTCTACAGAATCTTCGACCGTAGCCACATCTTGTAAGCGAATCGGGCTATCGTTACTCCAACCAACAATTAACGGAGCAAACTGCTGCGCCTGATTCATTTGGCGATCTGTGCTTAACCACCACTGCTCGTGGTCATTTTCTAAAAACCCATTCGGGCGTAATGGGTTCGCATTTGTAATCGCTGTGCGTACATCATCTAAAGCCAATCCAGCCACCGCCAACGCTTGGGGGTTGATACTAATCCGTACCGCCGGCAGTGACCCCCCACCCACGGATACTTCTCCCACCCCTTTTACTTGCGCCAATTTTTGCGCCACAATCGTCGTCGCCAAATCATATAACTGCGCTTGGTTTGCCGTTGGCGAGGTCATCGCTAACACCATAATCGGCGCCGAAGATGGATTCACTTTGTGGTAAGTAGGAACACCACGCATGCCCGACGGCAACATGGGGCGTGCCTGATTAATGGCTGCTTGTACGTCTCGTGCTGCTTCATCAATATCCCGCTCCAACTCGAACATGAGCGTGATACGAGTCGAGCCTTCAGAACTACGGGAACTCATTTCTGACAAGCCAGAAATCGCCCCCAAAGCCTGCTCCAAAGGCGTAGCCACGCTGGAAGCCATGGTTTCGGGGCTCGCCCCCGGTAGGCTTGCGCTGACCGAGATCATCGGAAAATCCATTTGTGGCAAAGGCGCCACCGGCAGCTGCCGTAAAGCTAGCAACCCCGTAAACACCATCGCCACACACAACAACGTGGTCGCCACCGGTCGCATAATAAAGCCGGTTAACCAGCGTTTCATGCTGACCTCTGTCGCATACGTGACCAACGCTGTGACCAGCGATCAAAAAACAAATAAATCACCGGTGTCGTAAACAGCGTTAATACCTGACTGCAAATCAACCCCCCTACCATCACCAGCCCTAAAGGCTGACGCATTTCAGCCCCCGAGCCGCTGGCTAACATCAAGGGAATCGCACTAAATAACGCGGCAAACGTCGTCATTAAAATAGGTCTAAAGCGTAAGAGTGCGGCTTGGTGAATGGCTTGCTGAGCAGGCAGCTTGTCTTGGCGTTGTGCGACCAAGGCAAAATCAATCATCATGATGGCATTTTTTTTCACAATACCTATTAACAAAATAATGCCAATCACCCCCACCATATCGAGCTCTCGCCCTGTTATTAACAAAGCCGCTAAGGCGCCTATCGTGGCTGAAGGCAAGGTAGACAATATCGTGATAGGATGAATATAGCTTTCGTATAAAATACCCAGCACGATATACATCGTCACCACCGCTGCCAACAACAACCATAATGTGCTCGACAAAGACGCCTCAAACGCTTGCGCTGCCCCCAAAAACCGCAGCTCCGTGGAATCTGGCAACCCTAAATCCACTGCGCTTTGTTGTATTGCCTGCACCGCATCGGATAAGGAATACCCTTTTGCCACGTTAAACGATAACTGCGTTGCAGGAAACTGGTCCAAACGATCAATAGACAGCTCTACCGCCATTTGCCGCATCTGAGCAATCGCTGCCAAAGGCACGACTTCGCCCGAGCGCGTAGGCACATAAATAGCACGTAATGCTTCGGGAGACTGACTAAACGAGGGCGCCACCTCAAGCACAACACGGTACTGAGCAGACTGCGTATAAATCGTTGAAATTAATCGCTGCCCGAAGGCATCGTACAACACATCATCAATGGTAGATTTACTGATCCCTAGCCGTGCCGCAGCATCCCGATCAATCTCTACCATCACTTGCTGACCTCGGCTCTGCAGGTCCGTCGCTACCTCTGCCAGCTGAGGCAACTGTTGCAAATGCTCTAACCACGATGGTACCCAGGTATTAAGCACAAGAGGATCGGGATCTGACAACGCCATTTGATACGCAGTACGACTGATTTGATCATCTACCGTAAGCTCTTGGATTGGCTGAAAATACACTCTGAAATCGGGCTCATTGCCAAAATCACGCGCCAACTCCTCGATAATTTGCGCCGCGGTTTTTGTGCGTTGCGCATGCGGTGTCAACGCAATCTGCATACGTCCCGTGTTCAACGTGGGGTTATTGCCATCCACCCCAATAAAAGACGTCACAGTCGCCACATCCTCATGATGCGAAATGGTTTCTGCAGCTTGAGTTTGTAGCCGCGCCATTGCCTTAAACGAGGCTGTTTGTGGCCCTTCGGTGATAGCTTGCACCATGCCGGTATCTTGTTGCGGAAAAAACCCTTTAGGCACAATCCAGTACAACCCTGCCGTCAGCAACAACGTAGCCACTGCTACCCATAGCGTTAAACGCTGGTGTGCCAATACCCAATGTAAACCACGATCATAGGCGTGCACCACACGCTGCATGGCCTGATCTGCCCAGTGTATAAACGCATTAGGCCGTTTTTCCATGGCCTCTGGCGCACGTAACAAACGAGCGCACATCATCGGCGTTAAGGTAAGTGAAATCAATAAGGACAGCGCAATAGCTATTGCCAACGTGATCGCAAACTCCTGAAATAAGCGTCCGATCACATCTGACATAAACAGCAACGGAATCAGCACAGCTATCAAAGACACCGTCAGCGAGATCAAAGTAAAAGTGATTTGCTGCGCCCCTTTTAAGGCAGCGGGCAAAGGCGCCATCCCCTCTTCGATGTAGCGGGCGATGTTTTCTATCATGACGATGGCATCATCTACCACAAAACCCGTCGCAATGGTCAGCGCCATCAGTGTGAGGTTATTAATGCTAAACCCCCACAAAAACATCAGAGCAAACGTGCCCGCAATAGATAATGGCACCACCACCGAGGGAATAAAAGTCGCCGTCCAAGTGCGCAAAAACACAAAGGTCACCAGCACCACGAGCCCTATCGCCATCAGCATTTCTGCTTGCACTTGCTTGACCGAGTCACGGATTGTCAACGTACGATCCGTGGCCACTTGAATATCAATACCCGTAGGTAATGATGCTTGTAGGCTAGCTAACTGGGCTTTGATACGATCGGCCACCTCGATCACGTTTGCCCCAGGTTGGCGTTGAATATTCAACAAAATCGCTGGCTCTGTGCCCAACCATGCCGCTTGGCGAATGTCTTCGGCATCATGCACAATGGTGGCAATATCCCCTAATCGTAACGGCGCATCGTCCACATATTGCACTATGAGATTTTCATAGTCAGCCACCGAACGTAGCTGCTCGTTAGCGCTAATTGTGGTCGAGCGCTGTGGTCCATCCAAACTGCCTTTAGGCTGATTGACATTCGCCCCCACGACCGCTTGGCGCACGGATGCCATGGTCAACTGACGCGCTGCTAACGCCTCGGGGTCCACTTGGATGCGCACGGCTGGGCGCTGCCCACCCGCAATGCTGACCAAACCCACCCCATTTACCTGTGACAGCTTTTGTGCCACACGCAAATCAATTAGGTCGCGCACCTGTGGCAACGGAATCGTCGGTGAGGTCACCGCCAAACTTATGACCGGCTGATCCGCCGGATTTACCTTGTTATATAAAGGTGGCGAGGGCAAATCAGAAGGCAGCATATTTGACGCTGCATTGATTGCGGCCTGTACCTCTTGTTCTGCAATAGCTAACGACAGCCCTAAATCAAACTGTAATGTAATCCGCGACGCCCCCCCAGAGCTGGCGGAGCTCATTTGTGCCAAACCTGGCATTTGTCCAAACTGCCGCTCCAGTGGTGAAGTCACCAAGGATGCCATTACGCTTGGGCTAGCCCCTGGGTACAAGGTCACCACCTGAATAGTCGGATAATCCACCTGTGGCAAAGCGGCCACGGGCAACGCCTTATATCCCATTAGCCCTGCTAACAATAACGCCACCATGGCTAAAGTAGTCGCTACTGGCCGCAAAATAAATGTACGGGAAATGCTCACCTATTCCCCCTTAGGGTTGTACCAACGTGGGAGCTGCTGCGCGCGCTGCGTCCCCTTGAGCCTGCCCTTTACCGTTAATCGGATTGACTTGACTACCCTCTCGCAGCCTATCAGTGCCCTCTACCACCACCTGCTCACCCAGAGCCAAACCGTCTGCAATTAAGCTTTGTTCATCGGCCGTAAGCTGAACCTTTACTGGGCGTATAGACACCTTTTGATCAGCGCCAACCACATACACAAAATCCCCAATAGAGCCAGTTTGAACAGCGGCAGCAGGTATCACAATCCCCTGATGTTTGGTTAGCAATACATTCACGCTCACAAACTGATTAGGAAATAATCGATTATCTAAGTTTGGCATTGAGGCCTTAACTCGCACCGTACCAGTATTCAAATTGATTTGATTATCTACCGCTAAAATCGACCCTGTGCTAATGAGCTTATTTTGACGATCACTAACTTGCACAGGCAGCGACTGCTCAAGTTGCAAATGCTCAAATAAGCGGGATAAATCTTTTTCTGGTAGTGAAAAGCTCACCGCAATCGGTTGCGTTTGCGTAATCACGACTAGACCATCCGTATTGGCTGCAGAAATTAAATTCCCCTCATCTAAATTACGCAGCCCTAGACGTCCATCAATAGGCGAGGTGATTTTGGTGTACTCAAGTTGTAGCTTCGCGTCCTCAACGGCCGCTTGTGCCGTGGTAACTGAGCCTTTAAGCTGCTCTACCAAAGCCCGTTGATTATCAACCTGTTGCTTAGCAATGGATTGCTGCTTTTCTAACTGGAGAAACCGTTGTAAATCGCTTTGTGCTAGTTGCAACTGAGACTGAACCTGACGTAACTGCCCCTGAGCTTGGTCCAGTTTTGCTTGATAAGGACGTGGATCAATCTGAGCTAAGACAGTGCCCGCTTGCACAAATTGACCGTCTTTAAAAAATAACGTTTGTAGCTCGCCTTCGACGCGACTACGTACAGTAACGGTATTAAACGCCTGCACAGTCCCTACCGCATGCAAACGTTCCTCGACTATACCCTGAATGGCTTCAGCCACACGCACGGGTGTTTGAGGAGCACGCATGCCCATAGGAGGTCGCCCCGCAGACGGTGCTGCTGGCTTTTTTGCCCACCAGAACCATGTCCCGCCTACAACGAGAATAAAAATCACTATCAATAGCCAGCTACGCTTTTTAGCGATGGGCTGCCCCGTTTTTTCTGCCATATATGTCGGATCCCTAACCTAGTGTTAACCTATATTACAGCGCGCTAGCTGAAAAGGAATCGCCTGCTTAACCGTAACGGGTTTATGATCAGCGCCATGACGAGAAAACCGCACTAAAATCACGTATTTATTTGCACTCATGTCGGGATAGACCCCATATTGCTCATCGACCCAAACCCGTAACAATTGAAAAGTTTTTCCGCCCAGCATTTCTTGATAAGCACCCGCTTCTGCCACCTGCTGCACGCGATCACCCGCCCCGCGCAAAATACGCAAAATAAGATCCAACGCCTGATACAACGGCATAAAAGACTGCGTCCACGCTTTAATATCGGCCTGACGATGCTCAGGGCTCAACATCTGCCAACTATAAAAAGAAGGGATATCAACCTGAGACGCCCCTCCAGGAACAGCTAATCGCCCACGTATGCTGCATAACCACTCATTATCACGCAAATCTTGAGCGATCCGACCTTGCGCTGATAAACCCTGAACAATGCGTGCAATCTCATTTAACGTACTTTCTAAAACATCCAAAGAGACCTGCGGGTGCTCACGCAATGCATTAAGCGCCACACGCTGGCGCTCTAAATCTTGTAATACCATCCCACGCAAATCGGTACGTTCAGTTACATCAAGCAGGTCAAACAAGGTCGCTATCGCCACCTGATGTAAATAAGGGTCTGAGCCTTGGGTAAAGTAAAAAAGGCGCTTGAATAAAGATTCAATACGCAGAAAAGTCCGTACTCGTTCGTTACAGGGGTACTCGTACAAAATCACGTAATAAAAACCCTAAATGATTCAATCAGTTATTGAGAGGCTACTACTTTTTTGCCTACTCACACCATTTTGCGTGCATTTGCTGCACCTGCACATTTAACTGCTCAATAGAGGTGGTCCCGTCGTTGACGATGACATCATCAGCATGCGCTAGCCTTTGTTGGCGAGAGGCTTGAACCTCCATGATACGCTGGACTTGAGAGGCTGTCAGCCCGCTGCGCTGCATCACACGTTCGATTTGTGTTGGCTCATCACAATCCACGACACAAACCCTATCCACATACTGAAGCCATGTGCCAGACTCAACCAGCAATGGCACAACCACAACAACATAACACCCTTGAGCTTGCTGCACCTTTCTAAATGTAAAGTCTCGAATCAAAGGGTGCAAAATAGCTTGTAGCTTCTCGCGCTGATCTGGCTGCTGAAAGACGAGTTCGCGCATACGCGCTCTATCCATAGCGCCCTCAGCCGTTATGTATGCACTGCCAAACTGCTGGCGAATGGCAGGTATCGCAGCACCACCTGGAGCTGTTAGCTGATGTGCCACCACATCGGTGTCCACGATGGCTGCACCATGCTTTTGTAAAAGATCCGCCACAAAAGACTTACCCGAACCAATCCCACCAGTTAACCCTATTTTCAACATATTTTGATCACCTAGAAGAGTCGGCTATCAGGAAGTAACCACACCAAAAAAGCTGCCGCAACCAAATACGGACCAAATGCACACTGCCCTGTGGGCCAACACGTTTTTTGCCAAATTATCTGTATGATAAAACAAAAAAGCGCCGCCCAAAACCATAACACCCCCAGCGTACCTAGCCCTAGCCAAGCAGATAATGCCACCAGTAATTTAACATCACCGTGCCCCATGACTGGATGTTTAAAACAAAAAACGCAAAAAGCGTTCAAGGCCCGCAAAAATACATAACTGCCCAGCACCCCCCACAACGCCTGTGTTACTACTGGCTCTGAAATGAGCAGTTGATAAAGGAGCCCTATCCACAATAAAAGCTGGGTTAATACATCTGGCAATAGCCTACAGAGTGCATCGATACGTGCTAAACATAGCAAACATCCAAGCCATACACTCATCATTACTACGTTTAAGTCTGGCTGAGTTGGTAGCCATGGCCAATAAAGAGCAAAGACAGCCAGCCCCATCCCAAATAGTCCTGCGGTGCCTACGCGCCACACCAAAGCATAGGAGGAGCGCTGCAGGAAACCATGCCGTACACTCATCCACCACAAGGACTCGTCAGCAGTCTGCCCTAAATGCACTCGTTGTGCATAAAATGGGAGCGCATCCAAATACACACGACTTATGACGGCTGCGCTCAGCCCAATATATAATGCCCATAAATACATCCTGCCCGCCTTCGCCTCAAAAGGAGCTGTCTATGCATAAAAAATCACTTTTACGCCTGTGGTTACCCCTCTGTACACTCACTACCGCCGCTGTTTTGGCGGGTTGCGCCCAAAACCCTGTAACGAGCAGCCCACGTGGCAGCTTAACCGAGGCTCAAGACCACGCCCGCGGAGGTCGCGATAAGGCTAAAGCAACGTCACAAGTCAACTTTGGCCTAAATCAACCCCTTAGCCAAAACAAAGCTGACGGTCTTACATCGGGGCAAATCCGTGAGCTCCTAGAGCCGCGCACCTTTTTAGGCACGATGTCCTGCCCACCAGCGGATAAAAGCTGCATGCCTGTACGCTTAGTCGTTACCATGAGCCCAGAGGGTGTATGGCGTATGCGTGCCACCGATATCACACAAAATGTAGCTCCAGTCACCAGCGAAGGCTGCTGGCACCAAATTGGCAGTAACCCTACGCGCATTGTGTTAATGACGCAAAACGAAACCGTTTTTGGTGACTTTAGCTTCATGTATGACCACCAGCTCCGCGTCAATGTGTTTAACTACGTACGTCCCACCCTAGAAACCCATCTCAGCCGTCAACCCGATATTGACCCGATCGAGGAGCTACCAAACCACGTAGGGCTTAATTGTCGTCCTTGAGCTTGCTCTAAAGACTTACGCTGTAACACACTCTGGAGCTCTAACGCATTGCGCAGTCGTATTTTAGTCATACCACTTGCGCGATGCGCTTCCACAGTACGTAACGACATGGTCAAATCCCCTGCTATACATTTATTAGGGGTCCCAACCATCACCTGATACATCACTTTGCGTTCTTGGACCGTCCAACGGCTTAAATACACAGCTACAGACATAAAAAAAACCTCCTATGCTTTTCGCTACAAAAAGCATAAGAGGCTTTAAGAAAAATCCCACTCCGTATCCCGCTAGGAGGGTTTGAGCTCAGCGCTCAAACTATCCATATGAGCGATTAGATTTCTAAATTATCAATCAATCGCGTTTGCCCTAAACGGGCTGCACCTAGTGCCACTAAAGGCTCACCTTGAGCGATTTGCTCGGCTGATGGCATTAACAAATCGCTTTGACGACGCAAGGATAAATAATCCACTTGCCACCCTTGTTGCTCTAGCTGCTTTGCTGCTTCGCTTTCGATTTTTTTAACATCGGTTTCACCGGCCAACACACGCTCTCGCACCGCTTGTAAACAGGCGTAAAGCTGTGGGGCTTGGCTGCGCTCGGCTTCGGATAAGTAACGATTACGCGAGGACATGGCCAAGCCATCCGTTTCACGTACCGTTTCGTGTGCCAGAATTTCCACTGGCAGTTGAAACTGCCTACACATCTTGCGCACCACCATTAACTGCTGGTAATCCTTTTTACCGAAGACAGCAACGCGGGGCTGCACACAAGAAAACAGCTTCATCACTACCGTGCTAACACCATCAAAAAAACCCGGCCTAAACTCACCTTCGAGAATGTTCCCTAAGTCATTAGGCGGTTGCATACGAAAACTTTGCGGTTCTGGATACATCTCTTTTTCAGATGGAGCAAAAAGCACATAGACATCCCGTGCTTTTTCTAGTTTTTCAATATCTTGTGCAAGGGTACGCGGGTATTCAGCAAAGTCCTCATTTGGCCCAAATTGCAATGGATTCACAAAAATACTGGCCACCACAGGGTCTCCGTGTTGCCGTGCCATTTTCATTAAGGCCAAATGCCCGTCGTGCAGATTCCCCATTGTGGGTACAAACGCAACCCGCAATTGACCTTGCAACTGATCACGCAACTCTTGAATGGTGTGAACAACTTTCACTCGGAACTCCGATGGAAAAAATCAAGCAGGTACTGCTGGCTGCCGATAAGCCAACCGCAAATAGATCGGATCATACGGCTTGGCTTGGCTAATCGCAATCAATGCTTCTTTTGCCAGTTCCAACATGGCTAAAAAATGCACTACCACCACGGCAGTAGCATCTGCAGTATGCTGCTGTAACAATTCATTAAATAACTGATTAAACTCTAAAAACTCGGTCGTTGACAAGCGCCTTAGAATTTGACTCATATGATCACGCACCGACAACTGCTCTCGCGTAATGGTGTGCGACTGATGGAGCTTGGCGCGCCGCAATATATTTTGCCATGCTTGGCGTAAATCCTCTGCGCAGACCTCGGGCAGAATTTCCTCAATATGCAAGTCAGCTTTAGCGTGCGCTATCCAAAAATCTCGCTCTACGCGTGGTACCGCATCTAAATCCAAAGCCGCCTGTTTCATTTGCTCATACGCCAAAAGACGACGCACTAATTCTGCGCGAGGATCTTCAACTTCCTCGCCCGTATCGGCTTTCTTGACGGGGAGCAACATACGCGACTTAATTTCGATCAGTAGCGCCGCCATCAACAAGTACTCACCCGCTAATTCAAGATTAGATTGACGTAACTGCTCTACATATTCCAAATACTGCTCGGTGACTTCGGCCATCGGAATATCTAATACATCAAAGTTCTGCTTACGAATCAAATAAAGCAGTAAATCTAAGGGCCCCTCAAAACTTTGTAATACCACTTCTAATGCTTGAGGGGGGATGTATAAATCCTGTGGAATCGCAAAAAGCGGCTCCCCATATAGGCGAGCGTAGACCTCCTTAGAGTCTAAGGCGGAATGACGACTATCTGCTGCAGTGTTCAATCTATATGACGGCCGTAGACCTTAAGCTACAAATTAATTGTCTTGATAATACACATAGGGGGGTTGTGGCACAGCGGCAGCACGATACCCCTCTTGAAGCTCGGGATCAATATGCTTGTCCCAAAGCCGAGCGCGCCCTTCACGCTGACCGGCTTCGATTGCAGGGTTTTGTTTTTTGAAATCATTTAAAAATTGGGTGATTTCAGATTCGTAATTCTTTGCCATAATGGTGCGTAGAGAAGTCATTAAACATACACGTAGTGTACTGCAAACTGAGCCCACAAAACACATGTCATCGGAACCAACCCCACTTTCCCCCCAAGAACGCCGTGCGATTCGCATTATTCCCTACATTGTAGGCTGTGCCCTCTTTATGCAAATGCTCGATTCCACCGTAGTGGCTACGGCTTTGCCCATGATGGCAGCATCGTTGAACACCGATGCCATTCGCATGAACACCATTATCACCAGCTATTTGCTTGCCGTTGCGGTCTTTGTGCCAGTCAGCGGCTGGGCTGCAGATAAATTTGGCGCCAGACGCGTATTTATTGCCGCGATTTTACTCTTTACGCTAAGTTCACTAGCCTGCGCCATCTCACAAAGCCTGAACCAGCTAATTGCTGCCCGCATTGTACAAGGGCTGGCAGGAGCCATGATGGTGCCTGTTGGGCGTATTATTTTGCTACGACGCACCCCAAAATCCGATCTGCTCAGTGCCATGGCCATTTTAAGCCTACCCGCCCTACTTGGTCCTATTGTGGGCCCACCCGTAGGGGGATTTTTTGTGACCTATTTTTCTTGGCACTGGATTTTTTTAATCAATATCCCTGTTGGCCTATTAGGTATTGCTTTGGTTTTACGCTATATACGAGCCGATTTACCCAATGAAGCGCCTCCTTTAGATTGGCTGGGCTTTTTTTTAAGTGCGATGGCATTAGCTTGTCTGGTGGTGAGCTTTGAGTCCATCGGGCATAGCGAATTGAGCCCTAAGCAATTAGCACTATTGTTTGGCACAGGGCTAATTACAGCTACTTGGTATATATGGCATGCCAAACACGTCGCCTTTCCTATTATTGATTTGTCATTATTACGCACGCGCAGCTTTGCGATTTCTATTTTTGGCGGTAATTTATGTCGCTTTTCCTTGGGCTCAGTACCCTTTATGTTAGCCCTTTTATTGCAACTTGGCTTTGGCATGAGCGCTTTGGCAGCAGGGCTTGTGACTTTTACCAGTGCCGTAGGCGCGATTGTAATTAAACCCCTTGCGCCACGGATTATTCGCCGCTTTGGCTATAGAAATGTGCTGATGTATAACGCTTTGCTCACGGGTCTATTTATTGCCTTATGCGGCTTTTTTAGCGAATCCACACCGCTATGGTGGATGTCATGCATTTTAGGCGTAGGTGGGGTGTTTAGGTCTCTTCAGTTTACGGCCGTAAACACCCTTACCTACGCCGATCTAGATCAACAGGCCATGAGCCGTGCCAGCTCTTTTGCGGCGATGGCTCAACAACTAGGGATCAGCTTAGGCGTGGCCTGTGCTGCGATCACGCTAAACATCAGCATGCATTGGCATCAACATGCTCAAGTCCATACTCAGGATCTCTTTTGGGGGTTCATAGTCATCGGCGGGCTCACTGCGATTTCCTTTTTTTCCTTTAAACGCTTGCCACAACAAGCTGGCGCTAGTCTACAAAACAAGAAAAGCAGTTAAAATCGCTCAACGGTAAGCAAATCACCCTGATTTGCACTAATTGATACAAAGGAAACCCAATGCAAAATATTCCAGCCTGCCCCCAATGCGCCATGGAGCACACTTATCCCGATGACGATCTTTATATCTGTCCCGACTGCGCCCATGAATGGCCCATGGTGGCTGACACCCCTGTAGAAGAAAGCCGCGAGGTCCGTGACAGCAACGGCAATCTTTTACAAGACGGCGACGACGTGCTTTTAATCAAAGACCTCAAAGTCAAAGGTTCTTCCACCAATTTAAAAAAAGGCACTAAGGCCCGTGGAATTCGACTTATCGATGGCGATCACGATGTGGCTTGTCGCATCAACGGTATTTCATACGAACTAAAATCTGAGTTTTTGAAAAAAGCTTAAATGTAATACTACTGTTTACACACCAAACATTCTGGATCTTTTCTAAAGCGAACCGTATGCCATTGCATGGTCAGCGCATCCACGCTTAGTAAACGACCAACTAAAGGTTCGCCAAAGCCGCCAAGCAGCTTTAAGGCTTCGGCGGCTTGTACACACCCCACCATGCCTACCAATGGCCCCAAAACACCGGTAGTCGCACAACGTAATTCCTGCACATCATCGGCTTCGGGAAATAAACAATGGTAACAAGGGGCGTTGGGGTCGCGTAGATCATAGACGCTGATTTGCCCAGAAAAACGAATCCCCGCGCCCGATACAACAGGGACGCGGTGCGCCACCGCAGCGCGGTTAATCGCGTGACGAGTAGCAAAATTATCGGTGCAATCTAAAACCACATCGTGTTGTGGGACAAGCTGATGCAGCGCTGCCTCATCCAGACGATCTGGTAAAGGAACAATGTGAATGAGGGGGTTAAGTGCATGCAAGGTTTGCTGACCTGAAAGGGCTTTATTCACCCCAACACGTTCGGAGTTATGCAAAATCTGGCGCTGTAGATTACTTAAATCCACCTCGTCATTGTCTACCAATGTGATCTGCCCCACCCCTGCGGCGGCCAAATAATAGGCGGCGGGAGAGCCCAAGCCCCCCGCACCGATGATTAAAACTCGAGCAGAGGAAATGCGCTCTTGGGCTTCAATGCCAAATTCATCAAGCAAAATATGCCGCGCATAGCGCATTAACTGCGCATCATCTAAAGACGTATCCGCCATTTACTGCACCGGTTGTAAGCCCTCGGGCGTAATACGGTAACGTTTTACCTCCCCGGACTTAGTTACTGGAGTTTTTTTTTCAGCCTCGGGGCTTGCCGTTTCATTGGTATCCTTTGTGTCGCTATCCGACTTAGGCTGTGCAGAAGGATCGGACTTCTTCACTGGACGCCCCTCGAGATGGTTAATAGCTTGCTGTAGCTGGAAATCATCCTCGCCGCCAAACTCAAACATCTTCGGCTCTTTGACATAGCTGTCCTCGTCCGCATTAAAAGAGGACTCATCCTCGACCCCAGCATTGTTCAAATGGCGCTGCAAATCGGCTTCGCGCGGGATACGGAATAGATTACCTTGGGCGGTATCATCCACATAAATATCCGGCTCAACCCCCGTGACCTGAATGGATTTACCGCTTGGGGTGTAATACAACGCGGTAGTGAGTTTGATGCCAGACGTACTATCCAACGGCAACACACTCTGTACAGAGCCTTTACCAAAGCTGCGCGTGCCCATGACGGTAGCGCGGCCATGGTCTTGTAATGCCCCCGCGACAATTTCCGAGGCCGAGGCTGAACCCGCGTTAATCAGAACTACAATAGGGATATCTTTGAGCCAAGATAACTGCTGGGCCACATCCCGATCATTGCTACCTACCACCTGTGTTAGTGGCTTCACGTAGTATTCACGGTTGGACGAGGGAATACGCCCTTTAGTCGACACCACCAATGCCCCCTGATCCAAAAAAGCGGAGGTCACACCAATAGCGCTATCCAATAACCCACCCGGGTCATTACGAACGTCAAGCACCAAGCCGCGTGGACGTTGATTATTGCTTAGGGTTTGAATTTGTGTGATTAGATCGGCAGCCGTACGCTCTTGGAACTGAGAAATACGTACATATAAAATATCATTATCAAGCCGCTTACCACGAATACTTTTGACTTTAATGTGGTCGCGCACAATTGTGACGTCAAAAGGCTTTTGCTCACCGCGCTGGATGCTCAATGTAATCGACGTTTTAGGCTCGCCACGCATCTTTTTGACGGCTTCATTTAAAGACATATCTTTGGTGGACTTGCCATCAATGCTCACAATCACATCACCAGCGAGAATCCCAGCTTTGGCCGCAGGCGTGTCTTCGATCGGCGAGATCACAGTGGGATAACCATTTTCGTGGCCAATCTCGATCCCTAACCCCCCAAAACCGCCCTGCGTCATGGATTCCATTTCTTTAAACGCCTCGGCATCCAGATAAGTGGAATGGGGATCCAGATCATTAAATAAACCTTTAATGGCTTCGTTGATTAAAGCACTGTCTTCGAGGGGTTCGACGTAGCTGCTTTTAATGGCTGAATAAACATTGGCAAACTGTTGTAGTTCGCGCAATGGCAAAGGTTCTCCACGCTGTGCCACGGCATTAATAGCCAAGCTAGCGAGCACCCCCCCCACACCACCTAATAAAATTAACCCAATTCGGTTTAGCCTACGAGAGCCCATGCAAAGAGTCCTATATTTGTAATATCAACAACGCAATCTGTTTGTGCTTTATGCCGCATTATAGGCGTTTAGGCAATCAGTTGCCTAGCCAAATCAAGGGGTTTACGGGCTGACCATTTTGTCGTATTTCAAAATAGACACCCGGCTCTACCTGCCCGCCTGTTGCCCCAACTCGTGCTACCGCTTCACCTGCTTGCACTACGTCACCGACCTGTTTTAACACACTTTGATTATTACCATAGACACTTAAAAAACCCGCGCCATGATCAATAATTAACAAATTACCAAAGCCACTCATCCAGTTTGCAAATACAACCCGCCCAGCACTGATGGCCTTAACAGGAGTACCTGCTGGCGCGCGAAACACCACCCCACGCCATGGCCCACCCTCAGGGCGCTCAGCACCAAACCGCCCTAGAGTCTCACCCCGTACTGGTGGGGTTAAGCCCCTTTTTAAACCCGCAAAGCCACGCTCCGGCTCTACAGCAGGTGGCGGCGCTGGTGCTTTGGGAGAAGGCGGTGGCGGGGGTGGCGCCACGGGTGCTGCTGGCTGAGCGGGCGTATGCGCTAAGGCCTGCCAACGCGCATCCTCGGCTTTACGAGCTGCCTCTTGTTCCACGGCTGCAAGGGCTTGGGTTTCTTGAACCTGCTGTTCACGCTGCTGTGCTAAACGCTGCGCGGCTTCGGCTTGACGCTTTTTTTCCTCGGCCAAACGCTGAGCTTGCTCTGCCTGACGGCGCTGCTCTTCTGCGCGACGACGTGCTTGCTCTGCCTGACGGCGAATTTCGGCTTGACGCCGTAGCTCTGCTTGGCGGGCGATTTCTTTTTCTAAACCGTCGATCAGCTGCCCTAAGCGCACATCATTATTGGCTAAGGTTTTGGCCTGCGTTTGCTGCTGTTTTAGCTGATCTTGCACCTGCGCCAACACCTTTTCCCGCTCGGTCTGCTGTTGCATGAACTGTTGTTTTTGCACCTCGGTTTGTGCGGCTAGCTGCGCCAATTCTTTTTCATTACTGGCTACGGCAGCATGCAACTGTTGTAAATGTGCTAAGCCCTGCTGCAATACCCGAACCTGTTCAGTTTGAGCTTGGGTCACATACCCTAAATAACCAAGCTCACGTTGGATCTGCTGGGGGTCTTTGCCCGACAACAATGCCGTCCATGGTGATAAGCCACTGGCATATTGCGCCCGAAGCTGTTCCGCCAACTGCTGTTGACCTTGTTCTTGCTTTTTTTGTTGTTGTTGAATTTGTTGTTTCAGATCAGCCAGATGTTTTTGCACCTGCGTTTGCCGTTGTTGCAAAAGCGTTAGCTCACGATCGGTATCTGAAATGCGGCTTTCTACATCGCGCAAAGCCGTGAGCGCTTGTTTTTTATCGCTTTGTGTGGATTCAATTTGTTTTTGGATTTCAGCAATGCGCCGTTGAAGCTCAGCGCGCTGCTTTTGTGCCTCGGCCTGCTGCGCACTGAGCGATGCCTGAGCCCAGGCCCCACTCATGACACCCATACTCAGTAAAAGAAGCGCCCAGATACGCAACAGCATAATTACCTTTTGATTGATTAGTTGGCTTTCGCCTGGTTTGCAACCTCGGCCATTTGTGCCTTGATGGCCTCTTCATCGCCTAAAAAATAGTGGCGAATCGGCTTAAGATTTTCATCAAGCTCAAAAACCAAAGGTTGCCCCGTCGGTAGGTTCAAATTCACAATATCCTCTTCGGAGATATTGTCGATATGTTTAATCAGAGCACGTAAACTATTACCATGTGCAGTGACTAATACGCTGCGACCTGAACGAATCGCTGGTGCAATGGAATCATTCCAAAATGGAACAACGCGCGCTACGGTTTGCTCTAAGCATTCTGTAGCGGGCAAGTCTTCTGGTTTAAGATTGGCATAACGGGGATCATGTTTAGGATGACGAGGGTCATCCTCGGCAACTGGGTCTGGACCAATTGAATAAGCGCGACGCCAGATATGAACCTGCTCATCACCATATTTTTGAGCGGTTTCCGCTTTATTCAAACCCTGCAGCGCCCCATAGTGACGCTCGTTTAAACGCCAGCTTTTGCCTACGGGGATATGGACGCTATCCATGGTATCCAAAACAATCCATAATGTACGAATCGCCCGTTTTAAAACGGAGCAAAAGGCAATATCAAATTTAAAACCGTTTTGCTTTAAGAGCTCACCGGCTTGGCGGGCTTGCTCACGCCCCGCTTCGGTAAGATCGACATCTGTCCAACCGGTAAAACGGTTTTCTAAGTTCCACTGGCTTTCGCCATGGCGCATCAGTACAAGTTTATACATGGTAAAAATAGCCTTTAGATTACAAAATTTTTGTCCATTATAATTAGTCGATTTTGCCCAATTAACTCTTTTATTTAAACTAGGTTTTACACAGGACTCATCGTGGACTTTTTAACCGATACCAACAATCTGCTGATTTTAGTCGTGGCATTTATTTCTGGCATGATGTTGTTGTTTCCAGGTCTATCCAAACGGGGTGGAAACTTCATCAGCCCCAATGATACCGTACAACAAATCAACCAACGCCAAGCTATTTTAATCGATATACGCAAGCCCGATAGCTATAAAGCAGGGCATATTCCCCAAGCGCGTAACATTCCAGCAGCAGAGCTAGCCTCCAAGACAGAAAAACTCGCTAAAGACAAACCCGTTATCGTGGTTTGTGACACAGGCCGCAGCGCCAACAGCAGCGCCGCCTTGCTACGTAAACAAGGCTTTAAAGAAGTCGCTATCCTGGAAGGCGGTCTCATGGCTTGGAAACAGGCCGGTTTACCCACTAAGAAATCCTAAACTATCTACAAAGGTATGACGAATGGCTAAGGTAACAATGTATTGCACCCAAGTGTGCCCATTTTGCACCCGCGCAGAGATGTTACTCAAACAACGCGGTGTAACAGAGATTGAAAAAATCTTCATTGATCGTGATCCCGCCCAGCGTGACATCATGATGGAGCGCACGCAACGCCGCACTGTGCCCCAGATTTACATTGGCGATCAACATATTGGCGGCTATGATGATTTAGCCGCATTGGATCAAGCGGGTGGCTTAGTGCCCTTATTATCGGCGTAATACGTCTTATTTATTATTTATTCATTTACCCCACAGGAGTACATCATGGCTGAAAACCAAGAAAATCAAAACGTAGGTGCCGAAGAGCAAAACGCCCCCGTCTTTAGCTTGCAACGCAGCTACGTCAAAGATTTATCTTTGGAAATGCCCAACGCGCCAGAAATCTTTTTAGAACAAGAGGGCCCAAGCGTTTCCGTAGAAATCAATGTTGGTGCAAAGCGCTTGGCGCAAACGGTATTTGAATCCACCGTAACCGCCACCGTAACCACCCGCATCGAAGACAAGGTCTTATATTTGGTCGAGGCCACCCAAGGCGGTATTTTTGAAATCGCCAACATTCCTGATGAGCAGCTCGATCCACTCATTGGTATTGTTTGCCCCACCATGTTGTACCCCTATCTGCGAGCCACCATCGCCGATGCCATCAACCGGACCTCGTTGCCTGCTTTGCATCTAAGCGAAGTTAACTTCCAAGCACTCTACGAGCAGCGGGTGGCAGAGCAAATGGCTGCCGCCAATGGTGAAGAAAACCAACAGGTTCAGTAATGCCAAACGCCCTATCTACTGTTCCCGTCACGGTACTGGGCGCAGGTAGCTGGGGCACCGCATTAGCGGCGCTTGCCAGCCACCGTGCGTCCACCTTAATCTGGGCGCGTAATGCCCACAGCGCCGCCGCCATTAACCAGCAACACCAGCTGCCGCACTATCTGCCGGGGGTAAAGCTGCCCACCACGCTACAGGCTACCGATGATTTTGCCCGCGCCATTGATCACGTTTTGGGCGATGATAGCCAACCCGGATTAATTATTCTGGGTGTGCCCTTAGCCGGTTTACAAGACATCTGCGTTCGTTTACACGATTACTTACCAACGCAGCGTCGTCACCCGTTGTATATTTTGCGCACCTGCAAAGGCTTTGATCCGAAAACCTCCCAACTGCCGCATCAAATCACCGCTCAATACCTGCCTGCTTACTCATGGCTCAAAACCGGTACCTTATCGGGCCCCTCATTTGCGCTAGAGGTCGCCCAAGGTTTACCCGTAGCGCTCACTGTAGCAAGCCACGCACCAGATTTGGCCGCCTGCACCGTATCCATTTTGCATGGACAGTCTGCGCGCATTTATAGCAGCACTGATTTAATCGGGGTAGAAATAGGCGGGGCGCTCAAAAACATCATCGCCATCGCCTGCGGTGCTAGCGACGGGCTTGCTCTGGGCACTAACGCCCGCGCGGCACTCATTACTCGAGGCTTAGCTGAAATGCAACGCATCGGTACCGCGCTGGGTGGCCAAGCCGCTACCTTCTCTGGACTAACTGGATTAGGCGATTTGGTGTTAACCACTACCGGCGACTTATCACGCAATAGACAGGTGGGGCTAGCTATTGCCCAAGGCAAAACCTTGGATGCTATTTTGGCTTCGGGCTTAACGGCCGAGGGAGTGCGTTGTGCTCAAGCCGCCTTGCGTATTGCCCAACAACACCAAATCGAAGCCCCGATCACCCAAGCGGTGTGCGACGTATTATTTCATGGCTTATCTCCCATGGAAGCCGTGCAGCAGCTGCTCGCCCGCGTCGCCCGCTTAGAACATTCCTATGATGACTAACTATGCTTAAATTTTTACAAAAAACAGTGCTTGCCGCTGCCACTGGTGTGGCATTACTGGCCTCGACTGGCGCGGCGATCGCTGCCGACTGGCCTAAAAAAACCATTCAAATGGTTGTTCCCTTTCCCGCAGGCTCATCGCCTGATGTATTGGCGCGCACGATCGCCGAGCCCATGTCTCAAGCCCTCGGGCAAACCATCATCGTCGACAACAAACCTGGCGCAGGTGGCAATATTGGCACACGTTTTGTCGCCAGAGCCAAACCCGATGGCTATACGCTACTATTGACCATCAATGGTCCTATGGTGACAGCCCCCACCCTGTATAAAAAATCATTAGGATACGATCCACTCAAAGATTTACAACCCATTTCTTTAGTGGGTACCAGTCCCAATGTGTTAATTGTGCCCGCCGATTCACCCGCTACTAACCTAACTGAATTCATCGAGCTAGCTAAAAAAGAAAAAGGGGCGTTAAATTACGGTTCGGTCGGAGCCGGTAGCGCATCGCATCTGAGCATGGCTATGTTAGAACATGCGGCTGACATTGAGCTCACCCATATCCCTTATAGCGGTTTTCCGCAGATTATTTCAGGTGTGATTGCAGGGGATATTCACGGCGCATTCATGGTACCCGGTATTGCCATGCCCCAAGTCAACTCGGGCAAAATCCGTGCCTTAGCCGTAACCAGTTTGGAGGAAAGCGAGCTGGTGCCGAATATGCCACCCGTGGCCGCAACCAAGGGCTTTGAAGGCTTTGAGGCCATTTCTTGGGATGCTCTCTTTGTACCCTCCGGCACACCAGAAGCCATCGTAACCCGTTTAAACGAACTGACCCAAGAGGTCTTAGCTCGCCCCGAGGTACAAGAAAAAATCCGTGCGTTGTACTTTACGCCCGAATCCTCTAGCCCCGCCGCCATGACCGAACGCATTCAATCGGAAAAAGTGGTTTGGGACGAAGTCATCGAGCGCTTACAATTAACACTGGATTAAACCCCGCCCTCATAACCCAGCTGGCGCCAGGCCTCAAACACCGTTACGGCGACAGCATTCGATAAATTCAGGCTGCGCTGCTCAGGCATCATGGGTAGTCGCAGCCTTTGTGCTGGTGCAAAAAGCGCCACTTGCTCGGGTTTCAATCCTGCCGTTTCGCAGCCAAATACAAATACATCCCCTTTTTGAAAACGCTGCCCACCTAACAGCGATGAGCCTTTGGTCGTCATGGCAAAACAGCGCTCTGGTACTGCCCCAATATGCTGCAATGCCTGGGGTAAATTGGGGTGGATCTGTAAGCGTGCCCACTCGTGATAATCTAAACCCGCTCGCTTAAGCTTGCTGTCTTCGAGCCTAAAACCTAATGGCTCCACCAAATGCAAATAGGCACCGGTATTAGCCGCAAGGCGAATCACATTACCGGTGTTAGGAGGGATTTCAGGGGATACAAGAACAATATGGAACATAACACCATCACAACATCGACCACGGCACACGCGCTAACGTCACAGCATAGACCTGTTTCACCCCATGATTTAGGGCGCAACAAGCGGCACTGTGTAGCGTACTGCCCGTAGTCAATACATCATCAACCAATAATAACGTTTCAGGAGGCGGGGCCCCCCGCCAAACAAAAGCATGCTGTGCATGCACCCAGCGCTGCGATTGCGTGCGGTGTTTTTGCGCTTGATCTGCTTTGGGCTGCGTCAACGCTAACAAATCCGAGGCTAAAGGCAAACCCAAATAACGCGCCAAATAACGCGCCAGCTCCATGGCGGGATTAAATCCACGCCGGCGCAATGCCTGCCGCCGCGAAGGAATCGCCGTGACCACCATCGCTGTAGGGAGCTCCCAACCATCACGCCACATCGCTTGTTGCATCATACGCGCTAACATTGGCGCTAAACGCAGCTGGTGGTAATTTTTAAAACGCCAAATCAAACTGTCTAAAGGCGCCACATAATCAAAAGCGACTGCTAGCGCATGCCAAGCCTGCGGCTGTACTAAACAACGCTGACATAGCTGCTGCGCACGACATACACCACTCAACTGCGCTACTTTACACCTTTGGCAGCGCCAACGCACATGTTTATAACGATAATGCCAATCGGCGACACAAAATGAACATAAACCGCCCCCTTGTGTGCGCTCCCCACACAACACACACGCTGTAGGAATACGCTGACGCAATGCATCCACTATCTGCCACCATCGCCCTAAGTCGCCTAGAGATAGGAAATCAGCCATAATAAAACCTTTAGGAGTATGTTTACCAAAAGGCTGTGTGTCATGACCCCTTCCCGCCCTATTTCTTCCGAAACCGTGCGACAGCAATTTAATCGTCGTGCGCCCTTAGATGCGCCCCAGTTTTTGTACGGCGAAATCGCCCAACGTATGCTGTCCCGTTTAGCGTATATCGTGGTGCAACCAGAGCAGATTCTTGATGCGGGCTGCGGTGCGGGTCATGCCATTGACCCCTTGCGCGCACGCTATGTAGATATGGACTACGTAGGGATAGACCACAGCGCTGCGTTATTGGCCGTTGCCCAACAACGCTACGGCCACCAGCCTAGTCTATGGCAACGTTTACGAAAAAAAGCCCTAAAATCACCCACTTTCGTAGAAGCCGACCTAGCTAAAACAGGCCTATCCCCCCAATCTTTTGATTTGATTTGGTCCAATTTGGCTTTACATTGGCACCCTAATCCCCCGCAGGTGATTCAAGAGTGGCGTCGACTACTGCGCCCGGATAAATTATTAATGTTTTCTACCTTTGGCCCGGCTACGCTACAAGAATTACGCCACGCGCTTGAGCAAGCCCAAGTCACGACGGCAACCATGGCTTTTGTAGATATGCATGATTATGGTGATATGCTGCTGCAAAATGGGTTTAGTGACCCCGTCATGGATCAAGAAATCATCACCCTGACGTATAAATCGGCAGAAACCCTATTGCAGGACGTGCGCGCGATGGGCGGCAACCCAAACCCCCATCGGCATATTATCGGCCGAGCCGACTATTTACGTGTGATCGACGCGCTAGAAGCCCAACGCCATATGGATGGCACGATTCATTTAAGTATAGAAGTCGCCTATGGCCACGCTTGGCGCGCAGCCATACAAAAACAAGGGAATGAAATCCATATCCCCTTGTCAAGTATTAAGCGCAAAAACTAAGACGACTGCTGACGCCGACGCGCAGAGGCATCGATGCCCAGCTGTTTTAGTTTGCGATATAAATGGGTACGCTCTAGTCCCGTGCGCTCGGAAACCCGTGTCATGCTGTAGTTTTCGCGGGCAAGATGAAATTCGAAATAAATGCGCTCGAACTCATCACGTGCTTCGCGTAACGGCAGCTCCAACGATATCGAACCCAAATACGACTCGTCTTGTTGCTGCACCACCGCTGGTGCTGCGGCAGCCGCCGGCGCGGTCGCAGCGCGTGCCGTATTTTGCGCGATATTTTTAGGTACCACCACCGTACGCTCTAACCCAGACGCCACCGCATCGAGCAGCTTTTGCATGGCAATGGGCTTTTCGAGAAAATCCACCGCACCAATGCGGGTGGCTTCCATCGCGGTGTCTACTGTTGCATGACCACTCATCATAATCACTGGCATATCCAGAAGCCCTTGTGCTGCCCACTCTTTGAGCAAACTGACCCCGTCGGTGTCAGGCATCCAAATATCCAATAACACGAGATCTGGTCGTGCGCGCAGACGCGCCTCGCGAGCTTGTGCCGCATTTTCGGCGACCTCTACCGAGTGTCCCTCGTCGTATAAGATTTCCGATAAGAGTTCACGGATACCGATTTCGTCATCAACTACCAGAATTCTGGCCATAAACCGTCCCTACGTTCTTTTTAGGCATCATCACTGCCTTCGGATTGATTATGCAGTGTTTGCGTCGTGTTGGCTAGGTGCGTAAATAAAATCGAAATACGCGCCCCCCCGTCGTGGCGATTTGCAATATCAATTTTACCGCCATGTTCTTCAATAATTTTCTTAACTATAGCAAGTCCTAAGCCAGTACCAGTGGATTTGGTTGTGATATAGGGTTCAAACACCCGTGCCAAAATGGCTTCGTCAAAGCCTGGCCCATTGTCCGACACCACTAATCGTACCGCAGACTGGGAGTTTTGGTTATCCGCTGTCAGGCTCGTGCGTACGACTATACACGGCTGCGGTTGGCTGGCATCCTGCAGCAATGCATCCGTTGCATTGCTAAGTAAATTATGAATAATCTGTCGTAACTGGGTTGGGTCGCCTTCCACCAAAGGCAGATTGTCCTGAAGGCTAATTTGTAATTGTACCTGTTGATTTTCTGCTGTGCTTTGGGTTTGTGGATCCCAACCATATAAGTGTAAGACTTCTGTAATCAGCGCGTTAATATCTACCGCCTGCATTTGTGCCGGTGGAGTCCGTGCATACTCACGAAAATCTTCCACCATTTGTTTTAACGAGGCCACCTGATTCACAATGGTATTGGTAGCCCGCTTCAACATATTCGCATCGCGCTCATCAAGCTTGTCGACTAATTTTAACGCAAGACGCTCCGCTGACAACTGAATCGGTGTTAAAGGGTTCTTAATTTCATGCGCTAAACGGCGCGCGACCTCACCCCATGCAACCAAACGGTTTGCCGAAATCACATCACTGATATCATCAAACACGACTAAATAGCCATTGCGAATTCCGTCCACCACCAAAGTGGTGCCCCGCGCTAACAGCGTAATCGTCACCGGCTCCACATCGTGCTCGGTGGCGATTTGGGTCTCAAACTGCTGCTGCCAGTGTTCGCGCTCGGACTCCACCGCCACATGGGCTGCAAAGGCGTCTTGAATATGATGTTCAAAATCCATGACGGCATCATTAAGATGCAAAGGTTTACCCAAAAGTGCCGCTAAATCCACCTGCAAAATACGCGCTGCGCCCTCGTTATAACGCGTTAGCCTAAAGTCCCGATCAAAAACCAACACCCCCGAAGATAAGTGGCTAAGCACGGACTCTAAATACACATTGGAGCGCTCAAGCTGACGGCGGTTATTTTCCACCATGCGCCGCGCCTCTTCGAGCTGACGTGTCATGGCATTAAACGAACGCGTCAGCTGTCCGACCTCGTCCTTAGCCGCCGTTTCAGGCAAGGGACGGTAGTCCCCCACCCCGACGGCTTGGGTGCCACTGGCTAAGGTCAAAAGTGGGCGTACTAAACGCCGTGATAACGCAAAAGCTGACAAAACCGCCGCCAACACCGCTAGCACCAGCGCCAAAGTTAACGTCAGGCTGTATAGTTTGCGCAAGCCGGTACGCGATAAGGCCAGCTCTTGATAATCACTGTACCCCTGTTGAATTTGATTAGCATGACGGGCGAGCTTTTCGGGTACAGGCTGCAATACCTGTAGCCAACGTTTATCAGGATTGATCCCGTATTGGCTTAACGTATTGTCATTTCCTGTTAAAGGCAAAACCACACGTAAGCGCAGTCCCATTTCATTCGGACTTTGCTCATCGACTTCGGCGGCCGCATATTCGTGTGCTACCCGCAACTGGTTGAACACCTGCTGCGGCGGCATATCAGGCATCAACACGGCATAATTTGATGAGGAAAACGCCAACAAACGCCCCCCGCCCGTAAACACCATGGCCTCGCTCACGCCGGAGCCTTCGCGCAACGTGCTTAAAATCAATGCCACGTCGCCTTGGCTATCGTCAAGATTACGCGCGAGCTGCCGCGCGCGGATTTTTAAATCATCAAGTTGCTGGTCCAGCGCCGCACGCCCTAAATTTAGCCCCGATTCCAGCGCGGTATCTACCCGCACATTAAACCAAGATTCGATCGACTTGGATAAAAACTGTACGGAAAGCACATAAATCAACGCTCCGGGGATAATACCAATCAAGGTAAAATACCAAGCAAAACGCGCGGTCATGCGCGAGCCAAACTGACGCCGACGAATTTGCCGTAATAGTCGCACCGTCAGGATCAGCACCCAAGACATCAGCGCAAAAGCCAGTACTACGTTTAAGCTAAATAAAACGTCATAGTACTGTGCAAAACGAGAAGCATTCGCCGTCGACCAGACCAACAGCGCCAGTAGTGCCACGGCACTGATCCCCGCCACAAAAGCAGCGGTACGTAGCGACCAGCGGATTAAGGCTGGAGCGCGTCGACGGAGAAACTGAAATTTTTCCATGGGGTGGCGACAGTCCATGCACGGCCATTTAAAGCGTCCACCTGTAGCGGACGAGTGAGTAACGAGGTATCTAAACGCAGGCGGATTTTGCCGTCATACACTTGGTTCGGATCTAGATCAATCGCATACGCTACCGCCCAATTACGAATATGACGCATGGGGTATAACGCGTCTTGTAGAGAAGACTCCGGCCATAATAAGTCCCCAGAACCCACACGCCACTGACGCGTCAACGCGTTATATACCACGCGCCAAGTTTGACTTTCTTTGACTTCGGTTTTATCGAACCACCACCAGCGTCGGCTTTTAATTTCCACATCAGCGGTGAAATGCAGAGGCACCCCTTTTAGAGCAACTTCGCGTAGTTGCTCAGGCAAGTCAAAATGAATATCCGCATCGATATAAAGCTTGTTATCAGCGATATGAGGAGAGACCATAGTCACCTCTTCCGTCGCCGATAGGGTGAGCTCATCTGCTACGGCCATGCTTAAAGGGCTTAGCAGGCTCAATAGCCAAAGCAGCATAAAAGTAGTAACAAGACGATGCCAGCTCATTGCGTGTCCATTAGTTTGGGCGTTTTTGCAAAAGCGCATAGAAAAACCCATCGCCACCTGCTTGTTCAGGCGTATCTACGGTGGGTAAGCGTTGTAAAGGCGACTGTGGTAATAATACCGCATCTGCCTGCTGTGTTAAGAAATGATCAATTTGTTGCTGCCCCTCTTCGGGGAAAATCGAACAGGTCACGTATAATAAATGCCCCCCTGGTTTCAGCGTGCCCCACAGCGCTTGCAAAATCTGCTGTTGTAATGCTGCCGTTGCCGCCACATCGGTAGCTCGCCGTAACCAACGAATATCTGGGTGGCGCCGCACAATGCCCGATGCCGTACACGGCACATCGGCTAAGATGGCATCAAACGGTTTTCCATCCCACCACTGCGCCACCGCTTGAGCCTCTGCAGCTTGAATCTGTACATGTGCCCCGTCCAAACCTAAACGGGCTAAGTTTTCATGCACCCGCGTCAGCCGTCGGGCATCCGCATCTAAAGCGATAAGCTCAATGTCAGCCTGCTCTAGCAAATGTGCGGTTTTGCCGCCGGGGGCAGCACAAGCATCCAATACCCGCATCCCATCCGCCAACGGTAACAGCTGCCCTGCCAGCTGTGCCGAATGATCTTGTACCGACCACCACCCCAAATCAAAGGCTGGAATCTGTTGCACAGGCCGCGCTTGCGCTAACACAATGGTAGGCTCTGCAGGCGACCAAGCCTCGATCCCCGCTTGCTCTAATAAAGCCAACATACGTGCTACCGAACAACGCCGCTGGTTCACGCGCAAGGTTAACGGCGCAGGGATATTAGCGACCTGTAAAATAGTTTGCCATTGCGAGGGATACGCTTTTTTTAAAGCCCGAATCCACCACATAGGATGATTCCAACGAGCTTGCGGCTTACGTTGTGCCTTTTCTAATAACGCGCTACGCTCACGAATAAATCGACGCAACACCGCATTCAGCAAGTTCTTTAGCGGACGCATCGATCGCTGTGATTGCGCGGCCTCCACCGCCTGATCTACCACCGTATGCACCGAATACACCGGTGTTTCAGGGCGATCTGCAAATACGTTTTTATCTGCTTGTACCTGCACTGCCACATCCACTAACAACAACGCTTGTAGCATTAACGCATCAAACCATGCCTCTTTAGGCTGGCGCGGCACCAATAATTGGCGTAATTCCTGTGCCAAGCCTAGGTGGCGTAAGCAATAAAAGCTATGCGCTTGCGACGCTGCCCGTAACGGTGCAGGTGTTTGAGCTAAGCAATCGGTAAGCGACGCCCCCTGAAGCACGTCTTGAATATGGCGCGCTGAAGCGAGCAAAACCTGAGAAAGAGCGGGTTGTAATGCGGTAGACATGAAGACATTGAGAATAAGAAGCGTTTAAGATGCTAAAAAGCCGCAACCCTCACTTTATCATTTTTTGTTAACAAAATGCGACATTCTTTGCCCTTTGGCTTACCTCGTCACCAAGTGCCCTCCATCACCGCGTTGCAGTGTTTTGAGGCCGCTGCACGCCACTTGAGTTTTACGCTGGCTGCCCAGGAGCTTAACCTGACCCAAAGTGCCGTCAGCAAACAAGTAGCACAACTTGAGTCCAACCTACAGACCCAACTATTTAGTCGGGTACGCAAACGTTTAATTCTAAGCCCAGCCGGTCTGCGCTATCTACAACATACCCAAAAAATCCTCCAACATATCGAGCATGCCACCTTAGAAATGCTCAGCCAAGATGCCACATTAGAAACTCTTACCATCGGTGCTCACCCTAGCTTTGGGGCGTATTGGCTGATCCCCTACCTCAGTCCCTTTTTTCACCAACATCCACATATTCAATTAAATTTTGTTGATTTACTCCACCCTCACGAGCGGTTGCATTTAGACTGTGATGCTGCCTTTTTATTTGGCCAGGGCAACTGGGAAGGCATCAGTGCACTTAAATTATTTGATGAAGGCATGATTGCCGTCTGTCACCCCGATTTATTACAGCGCCATCCCGTCCAACAGGCCGCTGATCTACAACACATGACTCTCATTCAATGTGGCTCACGTCCCAACGCTTGGCATCAGTATCTCCTCGAACAAGGCGTCGAGCCACTACACAGCTATCAAGGCCCGCGCTTTGCCACGTGGTCAGCGTGCATTCAAGCCGCACTCAGCGGATATGGAGTCGCCTTAGTGCCGCATTTTTTAGCTGCCCCCGCTTTAGCTAAGCAACACTTAATCCAACCATGGCCTGCCGAGCTGGCTAGTCAAGGGGCGTACTATTTAACCTATGCCGAGCACGAAGCCCACGAACCTGCACTACGCCAGTTTATTACCTGGATTCAAGCTAACCCCTGCATCACCGCAAACCATCATGAAAAAAAGGAATAAATCCATGTGTTAATTTCGTTTGTCAGGCTCATGAAATTTTGGTGTGATGATGATTGGGCATCTGCGTGCAAGAAGCCATCAGTGCTTTGCCATGTATTAGGTAAAATAGAAAATGGCTTTGACGAAATCGTAGTGATAAATGGGTCATGCTCCAAAAAACAGCCATTTGTGCCTAGCAGAGCAAGTCATCCTATGATGCGTCTATTCGCCCCGCTTACTATCGAAGCAGACACTCTGAACCAAGGGCTGGCGATTCTGGGTGACTGCTTAGCCCATTGCTAAGGAAGACATGAAACACATTGCCTTTTTACCTGTTCCGAACACGCCGCAAACGCAGCGTTATGCTGATTTCTTAACCGACTTAAAGCAACAAGGCTTTAAAGGTGAAATCGAATCGCATTATGCTAAACGCGTCGTGTTCGCTACGGATAACTCTGTCTATCAACGCTTACCTCAAGCCACCGTGTTTCCTCGACACACCGAGGACGTCATCTGTTTGACCCGCCTAGTAGCACAAGAAAAATACCGTGGCATTGTATTGAGTCCACGCGGCGGCGGCACCGGCACCAACGGGCAGTCACTTACCGATGGCATCATGGTGGACTTATCCCGCCATATGAATCAAATTCTGCACATTGATGTTCGTGAGCGCGTTGCTATTGTGCAGGCAGGGGTAGTCAAAGACCAGCTCAACGCCGCACTCAAACCGCATGGCTTGTTCTTTGCCCCCGAACTTTCCACGTCGAACCGCGCTACCATTGGCGGCATGATTAACACCGATGCCAGCGGCCAAGGCAGCTGCACTTATGGCAAAACCCGTGATCATGTTTTAGGGCTCAAAACCGTTGTCTTAGGGGGACATGTTCTAGATACCTTTGCTATAAGCGAAAACGAGCTTCCAGCATTTAAAAACGATCCTCAGTTTGGTGACATCTACCAGCAGATCGATGCTTTGATCACCACCCATGCCCAAGCAATTCAAGACACTTTCCCTCCGCTAAACCGCTGCCTAACAGGCTATGATTTGCCGCATATCAAAGAAAATGGCGAATTTAACCTAAACAACTTACTCTGCGGTTCCGAAGGCTCCTTAGGCTTTATTACCGAAGCCAAGCTCAATGTGTTGCCCATCCCCACCGAGCAGATTCTAGTCAACGTCCGCTATGCGGATTTTCAAGCGGCGCTGCGTGACGCCAAAGCACTCATGGCGCTCAAACCGCTCTCTATCGAAACAGTGGACTCCAAAGTCCTAGAGCTTGCGCAAAATGACATTGTTTGGCACAGCGTTGCCGACTATTTCCCCGACAACGCCGACGGCACACCCACCCGCGGCATTAACTTAGTCGAATTTGCCGGTAATGATGATGTTGCCTTAAAACAACAGGTCGATGCGTTTATCGACCACCTTGACCAAGACCAAAGCGTTACGCGCTTAGGCTACACCGTGGCCACCGGTGCCCAACAAGTCAACACCGTATATGGCATGCGTAAGCGCGCCGTCGGCCTGCTGGGTAACGTCCAAGGCGAAGTCCGCCCCCAACCTTTTGTGGAAGACACCGCCGTCCCCCCCGAAAACCTGGCCGATTTCATAGCCGAATTCAGAGCACTGTTGGACGAAGCTGAGCTCAGCTATGGCATGTTTGGGCACGTGGATGCGGGGGTGCTGCACGTGCGCCCCGCGCTCGATATGAAAGACCCCGAACAAGCGGCAAAAATCCGCCCCATCACCGACCAAGTGGTCGAGCTGGTACATAAATACGGTGGCGTACTCTGGGGGGAGCACGGCAAAGGCTTGCGCTCAGGTTATGCCCCTAAGTTTTTTGGTGATCTGTACCCCGTTCTCCAACAGATCAAAGCCCTCTTTGATCCCTATAATCAGCTGAATCCGGGCAAAATCGCCACCCCCGCCACCCTACCCAATGCCACATTACTAGCAGTAGATGATGTCGCGTTTCGGGGGGATTTTGATCGCCAAATTTTTTCTTCTAACTGGCAACAGTTTGACAGCGCGGTGTACTGTAACGGAAACGGCGCTTGTTACAACTACGATGTGGACGATGCCATGTGTCCTTCGTGGAAAGCTACCCGCGACCGTTTACACTCTCCCAAAGGGCGCGCTTCGGCCATACGCGAATGGCTACGCTTACAAAACCAAGCGGGTGTGGATCTTAGCCAATACCAAACCCCAAAAGGCTGGCTTGAACACGCCAAACAGTTTGGACAAAAACTAAAATTCACTTGGCAACAACCACGCAAAAAACAAAGCGATTATTCCCATCAGGTCTACGAAGCCTTAGACGGCTGCTTGTCCTGTAAATCCTGTGCTGGCCAATGCCCTATCAAGGTCAATGTGCCCGATTTTAAATCCAAATTCTTACACTTGTATCACAGTCGCTATCTGCGCCCAATCAAAGACTATGCGGTAGCATCCCTAGAGTACGCATTGCCCTATGCTGCCAAAGTCCCTGCTCTCTATAACGGGGTCATGCGCCAACCCTGGGCACAAAAACTCATGGAAAAAACCATGGGGCTAAGCGATATTCCTTTACTTGCCGAAGACAATTGGCAAGAGCTACTTAACCGCTATGGGGCGCAGGTTGCCACACCAGAAACCTTGTCCCAACTGAGCTCCGAGCAAAAGCAAAATAGCGTGGTGTTGGTTCAAGATGCGTTTACCCGTTATTTTGAAACCCCATTATGGGCAGACTGGCTCGAACTGCTGCATCAGCTAGATGTTCGTATCTTTATTGCCCCCTTTATGCCAAACGGCAAACCGCTCCATGTTCATGGGTTTTTACCGGCATTTAAAAAACAAGCCCAACGCCATGCCCAGCGACTTCATCAATTTAGCCAACAGGGCGTGGCGTTAATTGGGATCGATCCAGCCATGACCTTGGTCTATCGCCAGGAATACCAACAAGCGCTCGCCCCCCACACCGCCGTACCCACCGTGCTTTTACCCCAAGAGTGGCTCCACCAGTGGCTCAGCGCCAAAGGCCTGGCCCCTAACGCTCCAGCCACCACCGCGGACAACACCTACTATTTGCTGGGACACTGCACAGAAAAAACCACAGCGCCCCAAGCAGCCGCTCTCTGGCGCGAGGTCTTTGCGCAATTTGGTTTGCATTTGGTGAATCTAGCCAGTGGCTGCTGCGGGATGGCGGGCACCTATGGTCACGAGAGCCAGCACCAAGCCACCTCGGCCACCATTTATCAACAATCTTGGCAACCCATTGTGGCACGCCATGGTGCTAGTGGTCGCCTGCTTGCTACCGGCTACTCATGCCGTAGCCAAGTCGACCGCTTTAGCCAACAAAAAATCCAACACCCTTTACAGGTGTTAAAACATCACCAGCCTCTACATTAAAAATCTTAGGAGACCCCATGAGCGCTACCTCTTTTGTTTCACCTAGCCAAATCCGCGCCCAGTTTTCTGCGGCCATGTCCGCCATGTACAAAAACGAAGTGCCCTTATATGGTGATCTGATGGATTTGGTGGCAGCAGTGAACCAGCACTGCTTAGAGCACGACCCCGCCTTGCGCCAACATCTGCACAACACCCATGAGCTGGCGCGATTAGACGAGGAGCGCCATGGAGCGATTCGGGTGGGCACCGCCCAAGAACTCCACACCATCCGTCGCTTATTTGCAGTCATGGGTATGTTCCCTGTAGGCTACTATGACCTAGCCCCTGCCGGTGTGCCGGTTCATTCCACCGCTTTTCGGGCTCTGCACGAAGACGAGCTAAAACAAAGCCCTTTTCGGGTATTTACGTCACTGCTGCGCTTAGAGCTTATCGACAACGCCACACTGCGTGATGACGCTGCCGCCATTTTGGCACGCCGACAAATCTTTACCCCTGGTGCGCTTGCACTTATTGAAAAACACGAACAACAGGGTGGGCTCCATGCTGCCGATGCCGAGCAATTTGTCCAAGAAGCGCTGGAAACCTTCCGTTGGCATGCCGACGCCACCGTAACCAGCACACAATACGACGCGCTACATGACCAGCATCGCTTGATCGCCGACGTGGTTGCATTTAAAGGCCCGCATATTAACCACCTGACGCCTCGCACTCTGGATATTGATGCCGTACAACACCAAATGCCACTACGTGGTATTCAACCCAAAGCCGTCATCGAAGGCCCACCCCGCCGTCAACACCCCATTTTATTGCGCCAAACCAGCTTTAAAGCCCTAGAAGAGGCCGTACGCTTTACAGACCAACACGGCCACGAGCGTGGTAGCCACACCGCCCGCTTTGGGGAAATTGAACAGCGCGGTGCCGCCCTCACTACCAAAGGGCGCGAGCTATATGACCAACTGCTAGCTGCCACACGCAACGACATGGGCGGCGCCCCCACCGAAGCCAATGCTCAGCAGTATTACGCTACCCTAGAACACCATTTTCAGGCCTTCCCCGATGATTTATTCAGTCTATTCCAGCAAGATTTAGCGTATTTTCATTACACTCCAACGGAACAAGGTTTAGCCAAAGCCGGCCAATACTCCACCGACACCTCCATCGCTCAGCTTGTTGAAAATGGTGATGTACAACTAGACCCTATTGTGTACGAGGATTTTTTGCCCGTCAGTGCCGCGGGGATTTTTCAATCCAATCTGGGCGACAATCGCACCACTGAATACAAACAACTCTCTAACCAAGCGCGCTTTGAGCGCGATCTAGGCTGTGCTGTAATCGATGAACAAAGCATGTATCAAAAAACCGCGCAACGTTCTTTGACACAATGCTTAAAAGCCCTTGGCATGAAATAATTCTTATTTATTCTCAGCGAGCCAACCGGCTCGCTGTTAGAGCCATATAATGTATGAATGCAGCATATTTTAATTTTAGGTAAAGACGGACAGGTTGGTACAGAATTACAACGTAGCTTATCTGCTCTAGGGCAAGTAACGGCGCTAGGTCGTGACCGCGCTGATTTATTAAATATAAAAGCATTACACACTACGTTGGCGCAGATTCAACCCAGCGTCATCGTAAACGCCGCCGCCTATACTGCCGTGGACAAAGCCGAATCCGACCAAGCCACCGCACAGCGTATCAACGCCGAAGCCATTGGCTGTATTGGGCAGTTTGCTTATAAAAATCATGCCCTAGTGGTGCATTATTCCACCGATTATGTCTTTGATGGTAAACAAACTACACCCTATACCGAAAAAGACCAACCCAATCCTCAAAACGTCTATGGTCAAACCAAATGGGACGGGGAAATCGCCCTGCGCAACAGCGGCTGTGAGCAGCTAATTTTTAGAACCAGCTGGGTATTTGCTGGGCACGGTAATAACTTTTTGCGCACGATGATGCGTTTAGCCATGCAGCGCGAACAGCTTACTGTAGTAGACGATCAATTTGGAGCGCCAACCTCTGCTGAGCTGATCGCAGATGTGACAGCCCTTGCCATTTGGGCGTATCGTCGGCAACAAATGCCTTCGGGTTTATATCATCTTACCGCCGCTGGTCAAACCAGTTGGCATGGCTTTGCTCGCTATATTGTGCAACAGATGATTGCGCATGGTATGCGCCCCCGCGTACAGCCTGACAATGTTTTGGCCATCCCCTCATCAGATTACCCAACCCCTGCCACACGCCCTGCTTTTTCTCATTTGGATAGTAGCTTGTTACTGGAGCAGCTAGACTTACAGTTGCCTCACTGGCAAACTCATGTACGACGTGCCGTAGCGCAATTAGCTCTATTTGCACAGCTTTAACCCCCTATTACAAAGCTTTAAACACAATGGGCCACAAAGGTATCCTTTTAGCTGGCGGATCCAATACACGACTGTATCCTGTCACACTAGCGATTAATAAACAGCTTTTACCTATTTACGATAAACCCATGATTTACTATCCGCTTTCTACGCTAATGTTAGCGGGTATACGCGATATTTTAGTGATTTCTACACCGCAAGACACACCACGGTTTGAGCAGCTGCTTGGTGATGGCTCACAATGGGGTTTAAATTTATCCTACGCCGTGCAGCCAAGCCCCGATGGCTTAGCCCAAGCCTATATGATTGGGGCAGACTTTGTCGGTAATCACCCCTCTGCATTAGTGCTGGGTGATAATATTTTCTATGGTCATCATTTTCATAAGCTATTACAAAGCTCCTGTCAACGACAGATCGGTGCCACAGTGTTTGCCTACCACGTCCATGACCCTGAGCGTTATGGCGTAGTAGAGTTCGCCCCCACAGGAAAGGTCTTATCCCTAGAGGAAAAACCCACGCAACCTAAATCTAATTATGCCGTCATGGGGTTATATTTTTATGATAATCAGGCCGTGCATTTAGTACGGGATCTTAAACCTTCGGCTCGCGGTGAATTAGAAATTACCGACTTAAATAAACTATACCTTGCCCAAAACCAACTTCATGTCGAGATTATGGGGCGAGGCTATGCTTGGCTCGATACGGGTACCCCGGATTCCTTACTAGAAGCGAGCCAGTTCATTGCCACCATTGAAAAGCGTCAAGGGCTAAAAATATCCTGTCCAGAAGAAATCGCTTATCGTCAAGGCTGGATAGATGCCGAGCAGCTACAACGCTTAGCCACACCACTAGCTAAAAATAGCTATGGGCAGTATTTAATGGGGTTATTGAAGTGAAAGCAACAGCCTTAGCTATTCCCGAAATATTCTTGATTGAACCCAAGGTGTTCAATGATAAGCGAGGCTTCTTTTTTGAAAGTTTTAATCACCGCCTATTCGAAGCAGCAATTGGCCGTACAGTTAATTTTGTGCAAGACAACCACTCTAAATCTGTTCAACATGTGTTACGCGGGCTGCACTTTCAAACTCAACAGCCTCAGGGCAAACTCATACGCGTGATACAGGGCGAGGTTTTTGATGTGGCGGTGGATATTCGCCCGGACTCGCCTACCTGTGGCCAATGGGTAGGAACGTATTTATCAGCTGAAAACAAACACCAGCTCTGGGTGCCCGAGGGTTTTGCACATGGTTTTTTGGTGCTCTCCGAGAGCGCCGAGTTTTTATATAAAACCACGGATTATTATGCTCCACAGTTTGAAGTCACTATTGCTTGGAATGACCCTGATTTAAATATTGACTGGCCTTTTACAGGAGATCCAATCCTATCTGCCAAAGATCAAGCAGCTATGAGCCTGAAAAGCTATTTAACTAACCAATTTAAGTGATTTATCTACCTATGCCAATTGGAAAGCCTATGCGTATCCTTGTAACTGGAGGAGCAGGTTTTATTGGATCTGCAGTGATTCGCCATTTAATCGATCACACGACTTTTCATGTTGCTAACCTCGACAAACTCACCTACGCGGGCAATGTGGCGTCTTTAGCTCACGCCAAAGACGCCGATCGCTATACCTTTTATCACCATGACATTTGCGATGCCCAAGCGGTGGCACGTATTTTTTCAGAATTTAAGCCCACGACCGTCATGCATTTAGCGGCCGAATCGCACGTGGATCGATCGATTACAGGGCCCGGTGCGTTTATTCAAACCAATATTGTAGGGACCTATACGCTTTTAGAAGCCGCACGAGATTACTGGACACAGTTACCCGAAACAGAGAAAACCGCGTTCCGTTTTCATCATGTGTCTACCGATGAGGTCTACGGCGATTTAGACGGTACCGACGATTTATTTACCGAAACCACCCCCTATGCTCCTAGCTCTCCGTATTCGGCCTCTAAAGCCAGCTCGGATCATTTAGTGCGCGCTTGGTATCGTACTTATGGGCTACCGGTGGTGATTACGAACTGCTCGAATAACTATGGGCCATATCATTTCCCTGAAAAGCTGATTCCCCATATGATTCTGAGCGCATTGGCAGGCAAACCACTGCCGGTGTATGGTAACGGCCAGCAGATTCGCGACTGGCTTTATGTCGAAGACCACGCCCGCGCCTTAGTCAAAGTCGCTACCTGTGGGGCTATTGGTGAAACCTATAATATCGGCGGTCATAATGAAAAAGCCAATATCGATGTCGTCAAACAGATTTGTGCTTTGCTCGATGAGATGCGTCCTTGGGTGGTCGATGGTCAGCCTAAACCGTACGCCGATTTAATTACGTTTGTTACGGATCGCCCTGGGCACGATGTGCGCTATGCCATTGATGCTACTAAAATCGAACGCGAGCTAGGTTGGGCTCCTGAGGAAACCTTTGAAAGCGGTCTGCGCAAAACCGTGCAATGGTATTTAGATAATGAAAGCTGGTGGCAAGACGTGCTGAGCGGCAGCTATCGGCTTGAACGTATTTAATCATAACCCGACTCTCGCCATCACAAATTGTGATGGCAGCATGATCAAATACTGTTTTACGCACGACCAATGCGACGCTACACTACCTTTATCCTGTTAGTCATACCGATTTTTTTAAGGCGGAGACAAAAATGAAAACCTATCGTATTGGTCAAATCGTACCCAGTTCTAACACCACCATGGAAACCGAAATCCCAGCCATGCTCAATGCTCGCATGGGGATTTTGCCAGAGGATCGCTTTACGTTTCACTCTTCGCGTATGCGCATGATGAACGTCACACCCGAAGAGCTTAAAGCCATGGACGCTGCTAGCGATCGCTGTGTGGTAGAGCTTGCCGATGCGCGTTGTGATGTGATGGCTTACGCCTGCTTAGTGGCGATTATGGCACAGGGTAATGGCTACCACCGTCAATCCCAAGAGCGCCTAGAGGCCGCTGTTAAAAGCACAGGCGTGGATATTCCGGTTCTCAGCTCTGCCGGGGCGCTGGTAAACAGCATGAGCGAGTTTGGCATCAAGAAAATTTCGGTTATTACCCCTTACATGAAGCCACTGACTCAGCGTGTGGTGGAGTACATCGAACACGAGGGCATCGAGGTCAAAGACTCGATCAGTCTTGAAGTATCGGATAACCTTGAGGTTGGTTTGCTCAACCCCGAAAACTTACTAGAGCACGTGAAGCGTTTAGACCACGATGGCGTTGATGCCGTTGTGTTGTCTGCCTGCGTGCAGATGCCTTCTTTGCCTGCGATCCAGCGTGCTGAGGACATGATTGGCAAACCCGTGCTGTCCGCAGCAGTGGCCACGGTATACCAGATGCTTAAAACCCTGGGTCTAGAGACCCGTGTACCCGATGCGGGCTTCTTGCTATCTGGCAAGACCGCTATTTAATCGCTGTTTCAGCCCCAACCCCGCTATTGGCGGGGTTTTTTGTGCCTGCGTTAAAATACGGCTTTTAAGCCAATAGGGAGATAGGCATGGATTTGGTCAGCCTGCGGTTTTTTGTGCGCGTGGTCGAAGAGGGCACAATTAGCCAAGCAGCGCAGCGCGAGCATATTGCCGCCGCGGCAATTAGCCGCCGTATTGCCGACCTGGAAGATCAGCTCGGCACACCTTTGCTGCGGCGCACAAACAAGGGGGTACACCCAACCCAAGCCGGTATGGAACTGCTATACCGCGCCCGCAGTATTTTAAATAGCGTTCAAGATTTAAAAAGTCATTTACAAGGATACTCACAGGGGCAACAAGGCCATATCCATTTGTTAGCAAATATATCCGTTATTTCCCAGCATTTACCCCATGTTTTAGCGGATTTTATTTCTGCACACCCCGAGGTGCAATTAAAAATAGAAGAAAAAAACAGTTTAGAAATTGTTTATGAAATAGAAAAATCACAAGCCGATATAGGAATTTACACAGCATTACCCCACGATGCCGATATTGAGAGTTATTTTTTTCGGCATGATCATCTTGGGGTGCTGGTTCCTTTAGACCATGATTTAGCTCAATTTGATCGTCTTTTTTTTGAACAGTGTTTGGATTATGACCATATTATTTTACGAGCAGGCACCCAGCTAAATTACCAAATTACCAAAATTGCGATGGAGGCCAACCGCAGTGTTCCTGTACGCGCCGAGATCGACAGCTACGAGGCCATGTGCTTGCTGGTCAATGCGGGTATGGGGATCGGGGTTTTGCCCCATCAGAGCACACAAACATTTCAGATACCCAACACACGATTTGTTTGGCTTAATGATGCTTGGGCACAACGCGAACTCCTCATTGGTGTACGGCGAAAAAAGGAGCTTTCGCCCAGTGCAAAAATATTATTGGAGTTTCTGCAAAACAATGACACAACTTATATGAAAAATATCTAAATATATTCCTTGACGTAGACCTAGCATTCATACTAAAGTGTTTAATCAGTAGGTTATCAAGTTCGTCGAAGTTCGTTCAATCTGTTTGCTACATAGTAAATTGCATTGCCCAATTTTGTACCTTGAAAATCTGTTCGTCGGGCGCAGTCGCTCATTTATTTTTTAGGAAGCATCTATCATGCAAACAGAATACGGCATCGTAAAATGGTTTAACAACGAAAAAGGCTTCGGCTTCATCACCCCCGAAAACGGTGGTAAAGACCTATTCGTACACCACTCTGATATTCTTGGCACCGGTTACAAGTCTTTAGACGAAAACCAGCGCGTTTCTTTTGAATCCGCTCAGGGTCAAAAAGGCCCTCAAGCCAAATCCGTACAAAAAATCTAATTTTTTGTAAAGATTAAAAAAAACCGCATGTATACCATGCGGTTTTTTTACGCCTACTCACTTTGAGCTTTATTTATCTAAGCGGTTTTGGCGTACATGCTGTTGTTTTAGGATCTCATGAATCCCTGCCATGACCCGCTCTACAGAGCCGGCATGCTTTTGTACCCAATGTAAGCCTGCATCGGCCATACGTTGGCGCTGCGTACTGTCCTCAAGAAGCTGCATTGCCGTTTTTAATGCTATCTCAGCATTTTGCACACGCAAGGCCGCGCCTTCTTTAAGGGCATCATCTACAGCTTGCTCAAAATTACGTGTATGCGGCCCTACAATCACCGGCACGCCCAGCGCACAAGCTTCGATAAAATTCTGCCCACCCAGTGGAGCAAAACTACCACCAATGATCGCCACCTGCGCTTGTGCATAGTACCAAGGCATCTCCCCCAGCGAATCGCCTAAAAGCACATCGGCTTCTTTGCAGCACGCTAAAGAACGGCTAGTGCAATCACCGCTCTGTACCAATTGCGAGCGCCGCACCACATTCCAGCCCTCGGCTTCTAATAAAATTGCTGCGGACTCAAAGCGTTGAGGATGACGTGGAATCAAATAAAACAGGGTGCGCTCGCGGGCGTCTAGATCCATTTGGTGCTCGCGCCGAATATAACGACGCATAGCATCAATAAACATTTGGTCCTCGCCCTCGCGGGTGCTGGCAATCACGACAATTTTGCGCCCTAAACGATCTGCAAACTGCTTACCACGCTCTACCTGATCCAGAGCAAGTTGCACATCAAATTTAAAATTGCCTGATACCCGTACCCCTTTAGCACCGGCGCGCTCTAAACGCTGTGCATCTTGAAAGGTTTGAGCATAAATGGCGGCAAATCGCGCATAAGCGTTACGCATAAGTGCCCCCATGCGTAATGATTTACGCAATGAGCGAGCCGAAAAACGCGCACTAACTAAAAACACAGGGATATCAGCGCGAATCGCCTGATACAGCAAATTGGGCCAAACCTCACGCTCAATCACCACCACAAGCTGAGGCTGATAAAAAGCGTAAAACCGCTTGGCAGCACCGGGGAAATCATAAGGCAACCACTGTTGTATTAGCTGCCCGTTTGCGATGGCGGCATTAAATGCCCGCTGCCCCTCGGCATAACCGGTATAAGTCAGATGGGTTAACAAAATCGTATGCCCTTCGGAAAGTAGGGCTTGTACTAGTGGCTGAGCCGCCCGCATTTCGCCTAAACTGACAGCATGCACCATGATTAGCCCCGCCTGTTTAGGGCGTGCTGTCTTGCCATAATACCCAAAACGTAATGGGCTAAAAACCTGCCATCGGCCGCCGGATTTACGCGCACGCACATACATCCACCCCAATAAAAAGGGTGAAACCAGCCGCAATAACAACGTGTAAATAAAACGATTCAAACGTATCCAACCTTTAACCTTGAATGCTTATTGTACCGTTAACCGCGACTTAAGGCTTGCTGCACTGCACTAAGCACAAGTTCAGCGCTAGGCTCTTGACCTCTGTCGCCTAAACTGGCAGTGTAAGCACGACTCACCAGTGGCGTGCGCACAGGGGTGGATGCTTTATAAATCCCTATGGTTGGGCGCTCTAATGCCGCTGACAAATGGGTTAATCCACTATCTAAGCCCACCATTACCGTCGCCTTGGCTAGCGCATGGGCCACATCCGTTAAACCCATACGCGGCAAAACCTCAGCATTGTGACGTCCTACAATCAATTGTTGTGCGCGCTGTGCTTCTGCTGGGCTACCTGCTAATAAACGTAAACCCAACCCTTGGTTTTGCAAATAATCAAAAACTTTATGCCAACTGGCTTCGGGCCAGAGCTTATCGTCACGACTCGCCGATGGCATAATCAAAGCAACGGGCTCAATCTCTACCGCAGTGGTAATAGCTTGTAGCCCATAGTCCGGCTCCCCTTGGTAGCTATAATCTAAGGCTAACGATGCCAGTAAACGCTGGCGCGTAATGGCCGGCTGCCAAAACTCGACCCGATGTTTTTTCTGAAAAAACAACGAAGCTAGCGGTTCGCGCGCGGATTTCCAATCCAAGCCATGTTTTTGTCCATAGGCTAAACGGGTGATCCATACTGTTTTTAATAGTGCCTGCATATCTAACACAATGTCGTAGCGGGTTTGACGCAAGCGCTGTTTAAAAGCAGCCCGCTCAGCGCGTGATGTGGCCGACCACCAGTTTTTACGCCAACGGCGGTGCGCGACCGGAATCACCTCGTGGATGGCTGGGTGCCATTGTGGGATTTCGGTAAAAGACTCTTCGACTACCCAGTCAATCTGAGCATCGGGGTAATGCGTGGCAATATCGCTCATCGCCGGCAACATATGCACCAAATCCCCCAATGATGAGGTGCGCACAATTAAGATTTTTTTACTCATAGCGTCGATTATAGTGGGTACAACAACTAACAGCTTTTATTATCAAGCGCTATAGTAACTGATAGTTAGGTGACATCCCCATCATTTCCAATTGATTTACGCCAACAGCGGCGAAGTGTTCGTGTTTTTACACGCGTATTCTTCCCTGCACCGAGGGAATTTTTATGATTGATTTCAAACAGATTGAAGCTTTTGTTTGGGTGGCCGAGTTAGGAGGCTTTAGTGCCGCAGCCGAAAAACTAAACACCACGCAACCATCGATTTCTCAACGTATTGCCAGCTTTGAGCGGCAGGTTTCAACACGGGTTTTTGACCGTAGTGCGCGCGGTATTAAGCTCACAGAAAAAGGTCAGGAATTACTTTCACACGCTCAGCGTATGTTAGAGCTACGTAACGAAATGCTGCGTGTCGCTCAAAGCCCCAACGTGATTCGTGGCACTTTTCATTTAGGGGTGGCAGAAACCTTAGTTCATACGTGGCTGCATATTCTGATTGAGCAGCTACATACCCAATACCCTGCTCTCATTATTGAAATTCACGTGGATACCAGTCAAGTATTACGGGAAAAGCTCCTGAATTATCAGTTAGATTTAGCTTTTTTTGTGGGAAATGATACGGATAAAAAAACCGAATACCTCCCCATTGGTGAGTACCCTTTAGTCTGGGTTGCCAGCCCTACATTACGCTTACATGGACGTACAGTAAGTGTTGCGGAACTAGGGGTTTACCCTGTTATTACGTATCCGGTAGGCAGCTTACCTTATCGTGCTGTTGATCAACTTTTACACGAGGCTAAAGTGGAATCTCCGCGTATTTATGGCAGTGCTTCGCTGAGTACCATTTTACATATGACCTCGCGCGGCATGGGACCTAGCGTGCTAGCAGAAGAGCTGGCAAAACCGCTACTTTCCCAAGGAAAACTGCGTCGTTTGAAAGTAGAAAAGCCGCTTCCGTCTTTGGCTTTTTATGCCCATTGGCTGGACTCACCCGACAGTCATGCTGCGCGTACTGTCGCTCGTTTAGCACAATCCATTTCTGAGCAGTACCCGGCCCATGTATAAGAATAATTTATAGACACACATCTAAACATACAATTGGACAGTTTCCAAACAATAAGGTGCAATCGAAACTGAAACAAACTTATACCTACTGTGAGCTTAATTTCAGGAGACCCTTCATGAAACGTCTGTTAGCCGCGTCTTTTCTAGGCTTGGCCGCTGTATCAGCTCAAGCCCAAGAGGTAGTCACCGACCTACCTAAAACTAAATTAACCGTTGTCGGTGGCTTAAGTAATCTCACCGCCTATCAAAATGGCGAGCACCCTTTTTGGTCTAAAACCATCCCTGAGCTATCGGATGGCAAAATCACGGTAGACATCAAAGGCTACAACGAGATGGGCTTAAAAGGACCAGAGGTATTACGCTTGGTCAGCCAAGGCGTAATCCCTATTGGTAGCGCTACATTAGCCTATTTTGCTACGGACAACCCCATCAACGAGGCCATTGACTTAGCTGGTTTGGCACCTGACATTCAAACCGCACGTGAAATCACTGATGCGTTTTTACCCGCTTACGAAAAGCACTATGATGGCATCAACACCAAACTGTTGGGGATTTCTACTTATCCAGCCCAAGTCTTGTTCTGCAAAGGCAGCTTTGCAGGCCTAAGTGACTTGAAAGGGAAAAAAGTACGCACAAGCAGCCGCACCCAAGCAGAATTTGTACAAGCATTTGGTGGCAGCAGCGTAACCATTCCTTTCGGTGAGGTCGTACCTGCTCTACAAAATGGTGTGGTGGACTGCGCGATTACCGGCTCACTCTCTGGCTATTCCGCCAAATGGTACGAAGTCAGCGACCACCTGTATGCGTTGCCTATTAACTGGAACCAACAATTAATTGTGGCGAACAAAGCTTTTTGGAATAAGCTCGACCCCAAAGTGCAACAGTTCTTAGAAACCAATGTTAAAACCCTTGTTGATGACATTTGGGCCGCTGCCGCCACGGAAACCCAACAGGGTTACGACTGCAACACCGGTGCCGAGGCATGTACGCTTGAGCCTAAAGGCAACATGAAACTAGTTGAGCCTTCGGCAGAAGACCAAAAGCTGCTCAAAGACGTCATGGATAAAACCGTGATTCCAGGTTGGGCCAAACGTTGTTCAGCCGACTGTGTGGATAGCTTTAACCAGTACATTGGCCCAGTGTTGGGTTTAAAAGCTAACAAATAATTTGTTTTCTTTTTGGTTTAGCTGCTCCTCCCGCAGCCATAAACCAAGGGCGTTTGATGTCACACAGGGTCAAACGCCCTCTTTTTTCTATCAGGTGTGACCGATGACAACTTCTACTCCCACTTCTTTGTTGGGGCGACTGCTCAATGGTGCGACCACGCTTTCACGCATAGCGATCTGGATCGCCGGCGGTTTGACCTTGCTAAGCGCCATTTACATTACGCTGGATGTACTTAGTCGTAAGTTTCTCAACTCTCCCCTTGGCGGTTCGGACGAGCTGTCCGGCTATGCTTTTGCGATTAGTGTGTCATGGGCGTTGTCATTTGCCACACTGGATCGCGCCAATATCCGTATTGATGCTATCTACCAGCATTTGCCAGTGCGTATTGCGGCCTTTTTAGACTGGGTCGCTTTAGTCGCTTTGGCCGTATTTATTGTGTATTTAACCCGTTATGCCGCCGAAGTCGCCGGCATGTCATGGGAAAGCCAATCCACCGCAAACACCATTTTGGGTACACCTCTCTGGATCCCTCAGACCCTTTGGGCAGCGGGGCTAGTGTGGCTTTGTGTAGTACTGGCATTGATGTTAATTCGTGCTTCTTTAGCCTTAGTTACGGGTAACATGGCCGAGGTCCAACGTATTTGCGGTATCCGCACCACCAAAGAAGAAGCCAGCGCCGAGGCCGAATCCGGTAAGCGTTTAGTGCAAATGGAGCAACAATCATGATCGCTACCGCTTTAACTCTGTTGTTAATTTTAATCGGGGTCAGTATCCCCGTTGGGGCGGCTCTGGGTGTGCTAGGGCTGATTTTAGATCCGCTGTATTCTTTTTTACCGCTAAGCCGTGCTATGGGCGAAGTCGCCTGGGGAACCAGTAATGAGTTTTTATTGGTTGCTGTGCCGCTCTTTATTATGCTTGGCGAAATTCTCTTACGTTCTGGTCTGGCGGAGCGCATGTATAACGCCATGAGCTTGTGGTTATCATGGTTACCCGGCGGCTTAATGCACGCCAATATTGGCGCCAGCGCTCTTTTTGCCGCAACATCGGGTTCCAGTGTGGCGACCGCGGCCACGGTCGGTACGGTGGCGTTGCCGCAAATTAAAAAACAAAACTACCACGAACCGCTATTTTTAGGCAGTTTAGCCGCTGGGGGCACGCTCGGGATCTTAATTCCCCCGTCGATTAACTTGGTGATTTACGGGGTGTTGACCAATACCTCGGTGCCTAAGCTCTATTTAGCTGGCATTTTGCCTGGTTTGGGTATGGCATTGCTGTTTATTTTAGTGATTGCGTTAGCCTGTATCGTCAAACCCGCATGGGGGGGCAAAAAAGTCCAAGCCCCTTGGCGTGCACGCTTTGCAAGCCTGGTGCATTTGCTTCCTCCTTTAGCGATTTTCTTTTTAGTTGTGGGCTCTATTTATGCCGGTGTCGCCACCCCTACCGAAGCGGCAGCATTGGGTGTGATCGGGGCGTTAATTTTAGCGGCATTTAGCCGTCGCCTAAGCTGGAAAATGCTCAAAGAAACCTTTGAGGGCACCATGAAATCCACTGCCATGATCATGTTGATCGTTATTGGTGCCGCATTTTTAAACTTTATTATGTCTGGCATTGGACTCACCAATGCCATCACAAGCGCGATCACTGGTTTAGGGGTGTCACCCACATTGATGTTGCTTGTCCTTGTGGTGTTTTATCTGGTGCTGGGGTGTTTTATGGAAACCCTCTCTATGATGATCACCACCATTCCTATTGTTGCGCCCGTTATGATGGCTTTGGGTTTTGATCCCGTATGGCTGGGTATTGTAATCATTGTCTTGGTTGAAGTCGCACTGATTACGCCCCCGGTTGGACTCAACCTGTTTGTGGTACAAAGCTTACGTCCCGCAGGCAGTATGAATGACGTCATGATAGGTAGTTTGCCATTTGTGCTGATGTTATTGGGCATGGTGTTTTTATTAGCCATTTTCCCAGATATCGCGCTCTGGCTTCCCCGTGTCTTTGGTTAAGGTTGGTGTGTTATGCAGTTACAGTTTGAGCTTTTAGCAGCGGATGGTCGTATCGAATCCATTCAGGTAGGTGTGGACTATTGTATTGTAGCGGGCTGGGCGGGGCGCGATCGTGCAGCCATTGAGCATCATATTTTAGAGCTTGCCGAATTGGGTGTGCCACGCCCTAGCGATGTGCCTTTGTACTATCGCATTGCGACCAATCAGCTCGTACAAAGCGAACGGGTACAAGTTGTGGGTCCACACAGCTCTGGTGAAGCCGAGGTATTGGTTTTTCAGCACAACGGTGAGCTTTGTGTGGGCTTGGCCTCTGACCACACTGACCGTGCCTTAGAAGCACACAGTGTGGCCTTATCCAAGCAGGTCTGTGTTAAGCCCGTGGCCACGACGGCATGGCGTTTTAGCGACGTGGCCGCGCATTGGGATGAGCTGATTCTACGCGCCTGGATCACCGAAGATGGCCAAGAAGTTGCCTATCAAGATGGGGCGGTGGCTAGCTTATTGCACCCGCTAGACTTGATAAAAAAACACTTCCAACAAGACCAATTACCAGAAAAAACGGTGATGACTTGCGGTACAGTAGCAACCATAGGAACCATTCGTCCCGCAAGCCAGTTTACGATGGAGTTATTCGACCCCCGTTTAAACCGTCGTATCCGCCATACGTACGAGATTGAGTTCCTCCCCGAAATCGCTTAATCATTTTTATTTATAGGGATACCATTATGTCTAAGTTTGCCCGTATTCGCGAACTACAGCGTGCTTTAGATGCTGGAGAAACCACCGCCTTGGCTTTAACTGAGCAAGCGCTGGCGCGTATCGCTGATCCTAACGGCGAAGGCGCGACGACATTTATTTCCGTTTATGCCGAGCAGGCCCGCGCAGCCGCTCGTGCCTCTGACACGCTTCGTGCCGCCGGTCTGGCTCGCTCTGCTCTTGAAGGTATCCCTATTTCTATTAAAGACCTATTTGATTACAAAGGGGATGTTACACGCGGCGCATCGGCCTTATTAAAGGATGCACCCGCCGCCACAGAAAATGCTACCTTAGTGCAGCGCCTAATCAATGCGGGCGCCATTATTGTGGGGCGTACCAATATGACCGAATTTGCTTTTTCCGGTTTGGGTATTAACCCCCACTATGGCACACCACGCTCTCCTTGGGATCGAGCAACAGGTCGCATTCCTGGGGGCTCGTCATCGGGTGCAGGTGTATCGGTTGCTGATGGCATGGCAGTAGCCGCCATTGGTACAGACACCGGTGGCTCCATTCGTATTCCTTCGGCTTTTTGTGGGATTACCGGTTTCAAACCCACTGCGGATCGGATCCCCTCCGAGGGCGTGATGCCGTTGTCGCACTCTCTGGATTCCAGTGGTCCGTTGGGCTTGTCTGTAGAGTGTTGTGCTTTGGTCGATGCCGTCCTAAGCGGTGAGCCCGAACCCTCGCTTGAAGCCATTCCCGCTCAGCAGCTGCGTTTGCTGATGCCTACCAACTATGTGTTTGGACGTGCCGATGAAACGGTGCTTGCAGTGTTTCAGCATGCCGTAGCGCAGCTTAAAGCCCAAGGGGTACACGTTGACGAGGTGGAAATCCCCGAACTGGATGAGCTGCCTTATATCAATCGTTTAGGGGGCTTTGTGTGTGCAGAGGCCTGGTTCTATCACAAAGACCACATAGCTAACCACGAAGCCGCCTATGATCCGCGCGTGGCATCTCGTATTTTACGCGGCAAAGAACAAAGTGCCGCCGATTACATCGAATTACAAAATGCGCGCATGGACTGGATTGCTCGCATGGAAGCACGCTTAGCGCCCTATGATGCTTTGATTTTACCTACCACCCCCATTGTGCCCCCAACACTGGCTGAGCTAGAGGACGAGGAAGCCTATTTCCGTATCAATGGGACGATATTGCGTAATCCTGCTATTATCAATTTTTTAAATGGATGCGCGCTCTCAATCCCTTGCCAACCAGCTCAAAGCGCGCCTGTTGGCTTTATGGTCGCCGCGCCCGCTTATCATGACCTGCATCTACTTAATGTGGGTTTAACCATCGAATCAATTTTACTTTCTTAGCGTTTATGACACCTCAGCGCCCTATTTTCGGTATTATTTTATTAATTTTATCAACCTGGGCGCTGTCCTCTCTGGATGCCAGTGGCAAATGGATCATGGCCGCCGGACTGCCTTTATTGGTGATGTGCTGGGCGCGCTATATGATCCATTTGCTTTTAGTGCTTGGGATTATTTTACCTACAAAAGGCATCAAAATCCTTAAGGCTAAGCGTCCTAAAGACCAAATCCTACGTGGCTTAATTATGCTGTTTGCCACGCTGTCCTTTTTTTCTGCTCTACGTTATCTACCCCAAGCCGAAGCCACGGCAATTAATTTTTTAGCCCCACTGCTTGTGCTCTCTGTGGCACCATGGGTACTCAAAGAGCCCCCGCGTATTTCACGCTGGATCGCCGCCGCAGTTGGTTTTTTGGGGGTGATGCTAATCATTCGCCCCAGCTCTGGTTTACACCCATTAGGAGTGGTGTTTGGTTTAATTACCGCTGTGCTTTTTGCAACCCAATATATTGTGACGCGACGCGTGGCCGTTGATGATGCCATGACCACACTCATTTGGAGTGGCTTAGTAGGTACGGTGTTAACCACCCTGCTGATGCCTTTTATTTTGCCCGAGGTATGGCCGATTTTTAGCACCTTTGATACGCCACACTGGTTTGCGCTCGCCGCTACTGGGGTGTTTGGTGCCCTCGGTCATTTATTACAAATACAAGCCTACCAACGCGCACCGGCCTCAGTGCTGGCCCCTTTTGTGTATTTACAGATTATCAGCGCGGCGGGGCTAGGCTGGCTACTGTGGGGACAGTTTCCCGACGCGCTGAGCTGGGTAGGAATTGGTATCGTGTGTGGCAGTGGCGCCGTAATCGCCGTGTGGGAATGGCGCCAGCAGCAAAAAGCTAAGCTGGCAGCTGCCAGCCCTGCACAAAGCTAGCCACGGGTTGGCGCCGACTGCCTGCCCGTTGTAGCTCGGTTAAACGTAAAACACCATCTGCCGTCGCAATATCAATACCTTGTGCCGAGACTGCGACCACCGAACCAGGCGTAGCCGTGGTTGGCTGATCAATAGCCTGCGCCTGCCAGACCTTAATCGGCTGCTCTAGCCCCGGCAACATCATGGTGCAACTTGGTACAGGGTTAAATGCCCGCACCCGTCGCGCTAACACCGCCGCAGGCTGGGTAAAATCCAAGGGGGATTCGGATTTATGGAGCTTTTCCGCATAGGTCACACCATCAGCTGGCTGTGGTGTGGGCGTGAGCTGTGGTAACTGTGCCAAGGCTTCAACAATTGCGTCGGCACCTAACTGAGCCAATTCGTCATGCAGGCTTGCTCCCGTGTGATCCTCTTGGATAGCGAGCTTTCGCACGAGCAACATATCTCCCGTATCTAGGCCTGCATCCATTTGCATAATCGTAATACCGGTTTCTGCATCTCCGGCGTCAATCGCACGCTGAATAGGTGCAGCACCACGCCAACGCGGTAATAAACTGGCATGAATATTTAAGCAACCGTATTTGGGTAAATCCAAGGCCCACTGTGGCAAAATCAACCCGTAGGCGGCTACCACCATGACATCCGGCGCAATGGCTTGCAGTTGCTGCTGCACCGCCTGTGCTTCGTCAGGGTGTTTACCGTCTAAACGAAGACTTAATGGCTGTGCCACGGGGATGCCCGCATCCAGCGCGGCCTGTTTTACCGGCGATGGACGTAATTTCATGCCACGCCCAGAAGGGCGATCGGGTTGGGTTAAAACCAAAGGAACCTGATGGCCTGCCGCTAAAATCGCTTCCAGCGCCAATCGAGCAAAATCTGGCGTACCTGCAAAAACCACCTTTAGCGTCATACCATTACCTTTTCTGCGGCTTTTTTGGCTTCGCGCTGTTGTTTACGGATACGTGTCAAAATGCGATTTTGTTTTAATAACGATAAGTGTTCTACAAACACTTTGCCGTCCAAATGATCCAGCTCGTGCTGCACGCACACAGCGAGTAAACCGTCCGCATGAAACTCAAATGTTTCACCCTTTTCGTTTAAGGCTTTAACTTTGATTTCGGCAGCACGCTCGACTTTGTCATAAATGCCCGATACCGATAAGCAGCCCTCTTCGTAGACCTGCTTCTCATCGCTGTACCATGTGATTTCGGGGTTAATTAATACCAACAGATCATCGCCATTTTCCGAGACATCAATGACCACCACCCGTTCGTGCACGTCTACCTGAGTGGCTGCCAAACCCACACCAGGAGCGTCGTACATGGTTTCAGCCATGTCTTTAACTAATTGACGAATACGATCATCCACCTTTTCTACGGGTTTAGCTACCGTGTGTAAGCGTTCGTCAGGATATTGAAGTATAGGTAATAGAGCCATAATTTCCAGTTGATCTTTACCGACAAACACATGTCGATTAGATCCAAGTCAGTAATATTCAGTTCTACTTATTTTAAGCTAATTTATTCTTTTTACTAGAAAGGCATACGAAACCATCGGACACCCCCGTGCACAAAATCACAAAAACAAGTTTACATCCGCACAAAAACTTATGGTTTTCTCTTAATCCCAGAGCCACTCTCCTTACTCATAATAATAAAAAACCTCATAAAACAAGGAGACAAAACTATGACCATTTCTCGCCGTGAGTTTATCAAAAAAAGTTCTTATTTAGCCTCTGCGGCTTTACTCACCCCCAGTTTAATCCTGCCACGCAGTATTTTGGCTAACACTACCTGGAGCCCTAGCGAGCAGCAGATCTTACAAAATGAAATCACCCTTTGGGATGCTCTGACATTATCCAAAAACATCAAAAACAAAAAAGTATCTTGTGTAGAGGTAATGCAAGCCTATCTGAATAAAATTCATCTATTAAACCCTAAAGTCAATGCATTAGTTTCCCTGCAAGATCCTGAGGTACTCATTCAGCAAGCTCGTGAAAAAGATCAACAGCTTAGCCAAGGAAACTATCTAGGTTGGATGCATGGTTTTCCTCACGCGATTAAAGACCTTTCCGCAACGCAAGGGATTACAACTACCTTTGGGTCCCCTCTTTTTAAAAGTTTTATTCCCAAAGAGGATGGCATTATGGTGAGTCGAATCCGTCAAGCGGGTGCCATTTTTATTGGAAAAAGCAACACACCTGAGTTTGGTTATGGCTCACAAACTTACAACACCCTATTTGGTACAACACTCAATGCATATGATCCCTCCAAAACGGCGGGAGGAAGTAGTGGCGGTGCAGCTGTGGCTCTGGCTTTAAAAATGCTTCCTGTCGCTGACGGTAGTGATATGATGGGCTCTCTACGTAATCCAGCGGCATTTAACAATGTTATTGGATATCGTCCTAGTCAAGGTATTGTCCCTGTCGGCCCAACCAAAGAGCTCTACATTACTCAATTGGGCTATGAGGGCCCTATGGGGAGAACCATTTCTGATACAGCTCGACTATTAGCCACTCAAGCAGGTCCAGATCCACGCGCCCCTCTTTCTGCCCATATAGACTTAACTCCACTTCTACAGCCCTTAACACCACCAAAATCACTACGTATAGGGTGGCTAGGTAATTTAAACGGGTCACTACCTATTGATCCCGATATTCTGCACTTATGCGAACAGGGTCTTAACACACTTGCTGCAATGGGACATCACGTAGAACCCACTCAATTCCCTTTATCCGAAATAGAAATTTGGAAGGCTTGGCTAGGCTGGCGTCATTGGATGACTGCCGGGCTACTAGAAGAAGCCTACCTAGACCCAAACAAGAAGTCACAGCTCAAACCTGAGATTATCTGGGAGTTAGAAGGCGGATTAAAAATGAATGCAGTCGATACATTTAGAGCGGCAGAAGCTAGGTCGCGGGTATATCAAGCTTTTTTAACTCTATATCAAAACTTCGATATTTTGGTCTTGCCCACAGCTCAAGTATTTCCCTTTGATGCTGACATCTATTGGCCTAAAACAATTCTAAATAAAGAAATGGATACTTATCATCGTTGGATGGAAGTCGTAACCCCAGCTTCCTTAGCGGGACTACCCACCTTGAACGTTCCTGTTGGCTTTAATCAGAATCGACTACCTATGGGCATGCAACTAATGGGGAGGCTTTATGATGATATTACTGTTTTACAACTTGGCTATGCTTATGAGCAAGAAACCCGCTGGAATATAGACCACATGCCTCCATTAATTCAAGGTTGATTTACCTTTCTACGTAAATGTCACAATAGGCGTGGTATTTAAAAATAACTACAATATCAGCATGAATACAACCACTGCCTCGGATCACGAACGTTATGCTTGGATACGTCTGTCCCTAGAACCCAATCTGGGGGCAGATGCGGCTCGCTTGTTGCTGGCCAATTTTGGTTTGCCACACCAGATTTATGAGCAGTCTGTAGGTACGCTCAACCGTTTTATTCCTACGGCTCTTGCTACCCAATTACGCAGCACCCTGCCCGATGAACTGGAAGCCAAAATCCAGGCCACGCTGCACTGGCTCCAATCCCCCGACCAGCACTTGATCTGTTTAGCAGACAGCCACTACCCGTCCGCTTTGTTAACGCTCGCTGATCCACCGTTAATTCTCTACGCCAAAGGCGATCTCAGCCAGCTCCAGTATCCGGGGCTTGCCATCGTTGGCGCACGCAGTGCTACCGAATCTGGCAAAAAAAACGCCTATGATTTTGCCCAGTTTTTGTGCCAACAAGGCTGGAGCATTATTAGTGGCTTAGCATCAGGGGTGGACGCGGCCGCCCATCAAGGGGCTTTAGCCGCCCAGCAAGCCCATAGTACCATTGCGGTTTTTGGTACAGGCCTAGATTTTGTTTATCCCGCTCGTAATCGTACTTTGGCTCATCAGATTGCGATGCAGGGCTTGCTGCTGAGTGAATTCCCTTTGGGAACACGGGGGTTACCCCATCATTTCATACGCCGTAATCGGCTCGTGGCAGCGCTCGCTAAAGGGGTGCTGGTCGTAGAAGCCGCCCTCAAAAGCGGTTCACTGACTACCGCACGCTTTGCCGCCGATATTGGTCGCGAGGTCTTTGCTATACCCGGCTCAATCCATTCCCCTTTACACAAAGGCTGTCATCAGCTGATCCGCAGTGGAGCAAAACTCGTCGAGTCGGCTGAGCATATCTTAGAGGAGCTACAACCCACTCAGCCGCTGCTCCAAAACATAATCCCTGCTGCTACTGCCCCCCTATCCAACGCACAACAACAGCTTTTGGACTGCATGGGCTATGATCCCATTAGCGCCGATCATATTCAGCTTCGCAGTGGGCTCAGTACCGCTCAGGTAGGGTCCCTATTAGTGCAGCTGGAACTCTCTGACCATATTATTCAACACAAAGACGGCAAATACCAACGCCGCTAGGAGACATTATCATGAGCTTGCCCACCACCGTCAAAATCGTCGAAGTCGCCGCTCGCGACGGTTTGCAAAACGAAAAACATTTTGTTGATACCGCCATCAAAATCGAACTGATTAACCGGCTCAGTGCGGCAGGCTTTCAAAATATCGAGGCGGCATCATTCGTATCCCCAAAATGGGTACCGCAAATGGCCGATGGCACCGAGGTCATGGCCGGCATTGAACGGCGTCCTCAGACTATTTACTCTGCCCTCACGCCCAACCTACGTGGTTTCGAGGCCGCACTAGCAGCCAAGGCCGACGAGGTCGTGATTTTTGGTGCCGCAAGCGAATCCTTTTCTCAAAAAAACATCAATTGCAGTATTGCCGAATCCATCACCCGTTTTGCCCCAGTGGCCCAAGCCGCTTTGGATGCGGGGGTACGCTTGCGTGCAAGCATCAGTTGCGCGCTTGGCTGCCCCTATGATGGGGAAACCGCCATAGAAACGGTGCTGGATGTAGTAAAACGTATGCAGGACTTAGGCGTCCAAGAGTTTGACATTGCCGACACCATTGGTGTGGGTACACCGCTGAAAACGGCACGGCTCATGGAGGCCGTAGCCACCCTTGTTCCCATGGAACAAATCGCTGGACATTTTCATGATACCTACGGGCAGGCTTTAGCGAATATACTTGCTGCTTTACAGGTGGGAGTATCCATTTTCCATAGCTCTGTTGCAGGTCTGGGTGGTTGCCCATACGCCAAAGGAGCCACAGGTAATGTCGCCACCGAAGATGTGGTCTATATGCTGCACGGCATGGGTATTCATACGGGTTTAGATCTGCCCCAGTTAGTGGATACCGGTGCATGGATCTCGGCACAGATCGGCAAACCCACTAATAGTCGTGCTGGTCGCGCTTTATTTCTTAAAAATCAATGAGCTCTGAATCCACAGCGTTATTTTCTACTATAGGCCCCCTACCAGTGCGGGGGCGTTCTTGGCCCAAGGCTATCGCCATCTTGGCATGGCTGCTTATTGCTATTATTGGTGTGCGATTAGTCTATATCGCCACCACCTATGGTCAGCAAGTCGACACCCCTATTATCGCTGGGGTGATACTGGCTTATAGCGGTATGATTATTGTGGCTTTTTATATGCTCACAGGGCAAACCACCATCAGCGAGCACGGTATTCAACAAGACTGGATACTCAAACGCGAGCTGGCCTGGGAGGATTTAAAATTTGCTAAATTTGTACCGCTATTTTTTTCTAAGCGTTTGATTTGCTTTACTAAGCGGGGGCGGCCCGTTGTTTTTCAAGGGGCTAGCCCCGAGCTACAAATCGCCTTTGCACATATTTCCCTAATTTATAAGCGCACCGTTTAATAGCACTCACCTGCACACGTGGATTAAGCACGGTGCCCAAATAAGGCCGAGCCAACCCGTATGTCGGTCGCACCCTCGGCAATGGCCAGCTCAAAATCCCCGCTCATCCCCATGGATAGTCGGGTGATGTTTTCATAGCCGGCCTCTTGGGCTTGGTCACGCAACAGGCGCAACTGTGCAAAACAACGCCGTATTTCTTTGGGGTCGTCGGTTTGGGTTGCCATGGTCATTAAGCCTTGGGGCTGCAAACGATCAAAATGCTTAAGCTGCGCTAAAAAAGGCATCAGCTGGCTCGGGTCTAAGCCAAACTTGCTGTCTTCTTGGGCAGTTTTGACCTGGATGTAAACAGGTAAGCAACGCTGCTCCCCGTCCAAACGGCGTTGGAGTGCCTCGGCCAAAGCTAAGCGATCTAATGATTGCAACTCATCGGCATAGCGAGCGATATCGCGCGCTTTATTCGTCTGGGCGTGACCAATCATCACCCATTGCACCGGCTGTTCGGCAAAATACTCATATCTTGAACGAATATCTTGTATGCGATTTTCACCAAATCGAGTTAACCCAAGCATAATGGCCTGCTGCACCAGCTCATGGGAAAAGGTTTTGCTTACAGGTAACAACCGCACAGACTGGGGCTCTCTTTGCGCTTGCTCACAAGCGATGGCAATACGTTGCAATAACTGCTGAAGTCGCTGTTTCATTACTTTACTCATCAAATCATCGGCCTGAAGGGTTTTTCGTGTTTTTACCAGCAAAAAGCGACTTTTAATGGCTTTTTATGCGTTTTTTTCATAAAAATCATTGCCTAAAGTCCATACACTGTAGTATCTTTTTTGATTTTGGCGGCACAGTAAACTTGACTTTGGGGGAGCAAATACTAAAATTTGCGCCTTATTTGTCAAATTTTCGGTATTTTTCTGCGCAAATAATATCAATAATCTCGCATCTATACCGATGTCCACCTCCGCATCCATGCAAGAGGAAATTATGAACCAACCATCTCAACACGAATTACCCTCCTATTTAAACCCAAACGAGCTCGGCCCGTGGGGTATTTATTTAGAACAGGTAGAGCGTGTCACCCCTTATTTGGGCAAACTGGGAAAATGGGTCGAAACCCTAAAACGTCCTAAGCGTATTTTAACGGTTGATGTGCCAGTAGAGTTGGACAATGGCACCATCGCCCATTTTGAAGGCTACCGCGTTCAACATAATTTATCCCGCGGCCCGGGTAAAGGGGGTGTACGTTACCATCAAGACGTGACGCTCTCCGAGGTCATGGCACTTTCTGCTTGGATGTCCGTTAAATGCGCGGCGGTCAATGTGCCTTTTGGCGGCGCTAAAGGCGGGATCCGTATCGACCCACGGCAATATTCTGAGCGTGAGCTAGAGCGTGTTACCCGTCGTTATATCACTGAAATCGGCATGATTATCGGGCCCGATAAAGATATTCCTGCCCCCGATGTCAACACGAACGCTCAAACCATGGCATGGATGGTTGACACCTATTCCATGAATACGGGGCAGTTAAGCACCGGCGTGGTCACTGGCAAACCGTTATCCTTGGGCGGGAGCTTAGGCCGCGTGGAAGCCACCGGGCGCGGGGTCTTTACCGTTGGCGTAGAAGCCGCTAAAGATGCTGGCCTTGATCTGCAAGGCGCACGCGTCATTGTTCAAGGCTGTGGGAATGTGGGTGGCATTGCCGCAAAACTGTTTCATGAGGCAGGAGCAAAAGTCATTGCACTCCAAGACCACACCGCCACCCTTTATCAGGATCAAGGGCTGGATATTCCTACAATCTTAAGCCAATATCACCCCAAAGACGGGTTAGCCGCCCATACGCAAGCGGGTGAATGTTTACAAGCCGACGAATTCTGGGCGTTGGACTGTGATATTTTGATTCCGGCTGCTTTGGAAAACCAAATCACCGCTGCCAATGCCGACAAAATCCGCGCCAAAATCGTGATCGAGGGCGCAAATGGCCCCACCACACCAGAGGCCGACGATATTCTGACCCAAAACGGTATTACCGTGGTGCCAGATGTCATCGCGAACGCCGGTGGTGTCACGGTTAGCTATTTTGAATGGGCACAAAATTTCTCCAGCTACTTCTGGGAAGAAGCCCTTATCAATGAGCGCTTAGGTCGTATGATGCGCGATGCATATCATGCCACAGCAGCCGTTGCTAAAACTCACAATGTGACCTTACGCACAGCGGCTTTCATCAGCGCCTGTACCCGCATTTTAGAAGCACGCGACCTGCGTGGCTTATATCCCTAAACACGTGCATGCGCGCTCTTTTTACCTGAATGCTAAGGGCTTTTCACCACGCGATATATTTGAACAGGCGCGTGGTGCGCCCGAAACGCAAAAGCCGTTTATAATACTGCTTTTAACTCTTTGCTACGGCCGAAACAGTGACCGTTCCTACTGATTCTGCGACCTGTGCGATACAGGTACACAACATTCATAAATCCTTTGGCGACCTACCTGTCCTAAAAGGGATTTCTTTCCAAGCCCAACAGGGCGATGTGCTATCCATTATTGGTGCTTCCGGTTCAGGTAAAAGCACGCTGCTGCGTTGCATCAACCACTTGGTTGTCCCTGACCAAGGCGAGATCCATATTGGTCAAGATGTATTACGCAGCCACGCCAAACGTGATGGCACGATGGTCAGTAGCGACCCAAAACGGCTCGAAAAAGTGCGTGCCCGTCTAGGGATGGTGTTCCAAAACTTTAACTTATGGTCACATCGTACCGTTTTGCAAAACGTGATCGAAGGGCCTATCCAAGTAAAAAAAATCGCCAAGGCGCAAGCCAGCGAATATGCTTTACACCTATTGGATAAAGTCGGTTTGGCTCACAAAGCCACCGCCTACCCCTCTGAGCTTTCTGGTGGTCAACAACAACGCGTAGCAATAGCACGCGCTCTGGCCATGGATCCAGAGGTCATGTTGTTTGACGAGCCTACCTCGGCGCTGGACCCTGAAATGGTCGGCGAGGTCTTACGAGTTATTCGTCAACTGGCTGAAGAAGGCCGCACCATGATTTTGGTGACCCACGAAATGCAATTTGCCCGTGAAGTCTCCAACCATGCTATTTTTATGCACAATGGTTTGTGCGAAGAAGCTGGCACACCTGCTGCGCTTTTCGATCATCCACAATCCACGCGTTTACAGCAGTTTTTACAGCCTTTGGCTTAAAGGAGACCCTTATGAATCTGAAAAAAACCCTTATCGGGGCAGGACTTGCTCTGTTTAGCGTTGCCAGCATCGCCGCAACCTCTTATAAAATCGGCACCGAAGGCGGCTACCCCCCGTGGAGTATGGTAGATGCCGCAGGCAACGTCACTGGCTTTGATGCGGATGTAGGCGCCGCACTCTGTAAAAAACTGGACGCGGACTGTCAGTTCGTGGTGCAAGCCTTTGATAGCTTAATTCCTTCGTTAAGCGCAAACCGTTTCGACCTGATTATTTCTGGTATGTCCTATACTCCTGAGCGAGCCAAGCGTATTAACTTTAGCTTGCCTTATGCGGTAGAAGACGCCATTTTTATTCTTAAAGCCGATACCCCTGCCATTAAAGCCGATTCCGCCGAAAGCATCTACACCGATTTGGCGGGTAAAACCATTGGCGTCCAAGGCGGCACCACACATGGCGCTTTTCTTGCCAAGGTAGCCCCAAAAGTCAATATCAAAGACTACGAGACCCTTGATCAAATGCAGATTGACTTGGACTCTGGACGCTTAGACGGCACCTTTGCTGACCTGACCTCACAGTCACGCTTTTTAAAGCAAATGAATACCACAGATTATGCACTAACCGAAACCGTCATCAAGGGCTCTTCTGACCCCGAAACCTTAGGCTATGGCATTGCTGTGGGGATTCACAAAGACAATGCTGACTTAAAAGCCCGTGTGGATGCCGCACTCTGCGAGCTCATCGAAGACGGGACCATTAAAAGCGCCAGCGAAAAATGGTTCGACATTGATATCGCTAACTATGATGCGTGCAAGTAAGGCCTAACGACGGATAACCATGCTGGAAACCCTGTTACGCATCCTCAACGATGGTTGGGGCTGGATGTTTTTGCGCGGTGCTGCCATGACCTTATTTATTTCGGTCTTGGGCATGGCACTCGGTGTGCTCATCGGTGTAACCGGTGCCAGCATTAAACTAAACGGCCCGCGGTGGTTAAGCGGGCTGGTTAGCGTCTACACCACCATTACTCGCAGTATTCCCGAACTGCTTATTATTTACCTGTTATTTTTTGGCTCGATTCACTCTGTTAGCCAGCTGGGTGACTTTCTCCAACTGGAAGAACTCATCAACCGCTGGTTTCCTGCCGCGGTGGGTATTTTAGCGATAGGCTTAGTGGCGGGTTCTTATAGCGTAGAAGTGTTTCGGGGTGCTTTACAAGCGATTCCTACCGGTCAAATCGAGGCCGCAAAAGCCATTGGTATGTCGCGCTGGCAGCGTTTATGGCGCGTCGTTATTCCACAAATGACGTGGTTTGCTTTGCCCGGGTGCAATAACGTGTGGCAAACCGCCCTCAAAGACACAGCGCTGATTGCTCTGGTTGGTCTCGTTGAAATCATGCGTGCGGCACAGCTTGGCGCCGCTGCTATGCGCGAGCCTTTAGCCATGTATTTAATTGCCGGCTTTTTGTTTTTTATTATTGGTATAGGTAGTCAGGCCTTGTTTGTCATCGCAGAAAAATACGCCGGTCGTGGCATGAGAGCCGTGGCATGATGAGTTGGGACGAGTTTTCTTACACCATAGGTGTGCTATGGAAAGGCTTTGGGCTGACGTTATATATTGGCCTATGGGGGATTGCCCTATCGCTTTTGCTTGGCGTTGGGTTAGCGTTGATGCGTTTATCCAATCAACGCGTATTACGTGCCGTGGCATTTAGCTACAGTACCGCTTTTCGGGGCACGCCTTTATTAGTGCAGTTATTTTTACTGTATTACGGCGTAGGCATGATCAGCTGGGTCAAACAAGTCCCCTTTTTATGGTGGTTATTTAGTGATGGCACCCGCACGGCGATTTTAGCGATTGCGCTCAATAGTGGTGCGTATGTGGGCGAAGTCTTTCGTGGGGGCTTTCAGGCCGTGCCCAAAGGGCAAATCGAAGCCGCTCAAGCCATTGGCATGTCTGCCTGGCAGTGTTTTAAACGAGTGCGTTTACCTCTTGCTATACGCCAAGCCCTGCCCGCCTATAGCAACGAAATTGTTATTGCTATCAAAGGCACGAGTTTAGCTTCTACCATTGCGGTGCTTGAGCTCACCGGCTACGCTCGCCGTATTATGAGTCAAAACTATGCCATCGTTGAAACCTTTGTGATTGCTGGGCTCTTGTATTTGGCCATTAACTTTAGCTTATTGGCCGTTATTCATCTGATTGAGCGCCAATTACATCTAAAAGCCTCTAGCTAACCCTCTTGGGGCATAGTATGTCTAAAAAAACCATTGCTATTGTCACAACCGGGGGCACCATTGCCGCGTGTCACCCCAATCAAACCCATTTGGGAGACTACAAAGTAGCGCAATCTGCCCACGACCTGATTACCGCCGTGCCGGAATTAACGGATCTCGCTACCCTAATGCTGCATGAGGTCAGTCATATTGATAGCCGAGATATGAATTTTGCCGTTCAGCACCGTTTGATCCAAACCGTACAACAGCTTGTGGATCAAGACACCGTTGATGGCGTCGTGATCACACATGGTACCGATACGCTCGAAGAAACCGCCCTGCTCTTACACTGGTGCATTAAAAGCCCTAAACCTGTGGTGGTCACAGGCGCCATGCGCCCTGCCTCGGCTTTAAGTGCCGACGGTCCATTAAATCTATATCATGCCGTTTTAACGGCTTGTACCGAAGCCGCACAAGGCCTTGGCACACTGGTCTTAATGAACGACCAGCTCTTTAGTGCACGCTTTGTACAAAAAACGCATACCTCTATGCCAGAGGCTTTTGGAGCCCCCACAGCTGGAGCCCTAGGGCTGGTCAGTCAGGGACGAGTCTATATCCACCACGCCCCCCGCCCTGCTTTTGGTAAGGCATGTGCGCTACAACTGCCTGCTACCCCTCATCTGCCCCGTGTTGATCTGATTTATGATTACGTCGACGCCCCCCTTGCCTTATATCAAGCTGCCGTGGATACCGGCGCACAAGCGTTAATCATTGCCGCCGTCGGCAATGGTAGCTTGAGCCCCTCTGCGCGTGCAGGTGCCCTGTATGCCGCCGAAAAAGGGGTGCTTTGTGTGCGCGCCAGCCGTATCCCCAATGGTCCAGTTGCGCCTTCGGAGCAAGATAAGCGCTACCATACCCTGCCCGCCTATCAGCTTTCAGCACTAGCGGCGCGCAGTCTGTGTGCGTTAGCCCTTGCTCAGTCCGCCGATCGCCAACAAATCCACCATTATTTACAACACTACTAAGACTTCACCGTTGGCAAGCAAGCTAACTGCTGCTGGCTGGTAAATACGCGATACTCGTGACTGATCGGGTCGATAAAAGCAATAGAGCGCGCTAGTAGCTGCAAAGGATGACTAAAATCGTCAGCTGCCAATGGCGGCTGCCCTGGGGGATAATAGCTATCATGAATAATCGGTGTGCCTAGCGCATGTAAATGCACACGCAGCTGATGTTTACGCCCTGTGCTGGGCTGTAATTTGTACCAGCCCAAAACACCGTGATCGGGGTCCTGCCACGTACGCAGCAAGGAAATAAACGTATCACTATTGGGCTCACCCGCTACCTCTTTCATCAAAAACTGCCCTTTAGGTGCCACGATACGGCTGCGGTATTGCAAAGGAAACTGAACTACCCTAGAAACCGGGGCAATGGCTTCATAAACCTTATCCACTAATTGGCTTTGAAAAAGGCTCTGATACGCTCCACGCAAAGCGGGCTGCCGACAAAATAACAAGACACCAGCCGTTTCGCGATCAAGGCGATGCAAAGGGGTAATAGTGGCATCATCAAACAACTGGCGCACACGCGTTAGCGCCGTATGCTGCAAATACTGCCCCCCCGGTATAGAAGCTAAAAAATGGGGTTTATCCACGGCGATCAGTGTGTCATCTGCATATAAAATCGGCATCGCAAAAGGCACGGGCACCTCGTTTTCCACATAGCGGTAATACCAGAGCCACTGCTGCGGCCGATACGGTGTATGAAAATGCACGGGCTTGCCCTGTGCATCCACAATATCCCCTTGTGCTAAGCGTTTCTGTAATGCCTCGGGTGCCACATGCTCAAAACGTTGCAGTAAAAATTCGCCTACAGAGTGCCAATCACCCTCTGGTAACCAAACGCGGCTGGGTGCAATCCCATTTTTAACAGCAAGAGGGGCCTGAAGCCCCCCTTGCTGCCCTGCGGTTTCTTTCATGTCGTTATCCTAGGCTGATCTTATATACTCTGACCAGCTTGTAACACCGGCTGAGGCTCCGTTCTGAGACGAGCCCCCTGACGCCACCAAATTAACCATAAAATCAATAAAGCAGGAATATACACCAAATACTCAGAGGGGCGCTGCGGATTCAGCTGCTTTACCGCCACCACGTCCCAACCTTGTTCCCAACCCGCTCGACGCGCCTGGCTCCCAAAGCTGATGTTTGAAATCTGCACCATATCCCCAAACGCCATCAAACCAATGCCAGCATCGGCTAAACGTTTACGCCCAGCCGCTTGGGTATCCAGATCGGTTGCGCCTTCTGGTAAAGGGGGTAAGACCGTACCTACCGTTTTGCGTAGCTCGTCCCCTTCTAAGTTCATGCCCTCGATTTCCACAACAAAACGTTTACCGGGCGCCAGATCCGCTGCGACCTCGTAGATCTGAGAAGGAGCTACCGACAGATATTTAGGTTGGTAATAATCCATAAACCAATCGGGGCGGAACAACATAAATGTCGCCACCAAGCACAGGATAATTTCAATAGGTTTGGATTTAACGCGCATCCACCCCATGGTTGCTGCCGCAAAAGCTAATGAGCCAATAATGGATCCCACCACCACAAAAATTAGCTCGTACCAACTGTCTATGCCTATTAGCAACAGAAGTGGATTAAAGATAAACATAAAAGGCAACACCGCCGTGCGCATCGCATATTTCACCCCTTGAATACCAATGCGTAACGGGTCTTCACCAGCAATCGCCGCCGCTGCAAATGTCGCCAAACCCACTGGAGGGGTAATATCGGCCATCAGCCCATAATAAAACACAAACATATGCACAGCGATCAAGGGGATAATCAAGCCATTCTGCGCCCCAAGCTCCACCACCACTGGCGCCATAAGCGTAGCCATCAAAATGTAGTTAGCGGTAGTAGGCATGCCTAAACCTAAGATTAAACACACCAACGCCGTAAAGCCCAGCATGAGCAATACATTGCCCATAGAAACCAGCTCTACAAAAGCGGTCATGCGTAGGCCTAAGCCGGTTAACGTAATCGCCCCCACAATCAGCCCAGCCGTGCCACATGCCAGAGCGATCCCAATCATGTTACGCGCGCCCGCTTGCAGGCCATCGATAGCGTCTCGCAACCCCTGCACAAAAGCAGCGCTAATCTGTTGTTGACGGAAAAAGGCTTGCAGTGGACGCCGTGTCACCATAAGAACCAACATCGCCACTACCGCCCAAAAAGCGGATAACCCAGGGGATAAACGTTCAATGGTCAAACTCCACACCAAAATACCGATAGGGATAAGAAAAAATAAACCAGTGCGCACCGTAGGCCAGACCTCTGGACGAACAGGATCGGTCACGCTGACCGTATCAGGCAAGTCCGGGTGGCGTGAGGCCATCCAGACCAAGCCCACATAAAGCAACGCCAGCAGCGTGACCAAGATACCAAAAGCCTGCTGTGGGAACAGCCGCTGGGTGCCCACCCCAATCCAATAAATAGCGGCAATCACGATCAGCGTACCGGATACCCCCATACCGATGCGAGCGACTTTTTGGATTAAGGTGCGTGGTGTGGCCGCTGCCATCATTGGCTGAATCCCTAGTTTTAGGGCTTCTAAATGCACAATATAAAACAGTGAGATATACGATAATAGCGCGGGCAATAAGGCGTGTTTAATAATGTCGGTGTAGGGAATCCCCACGTACTCAATCATTAAAAACGCGGCAGCCCCCATAACGGGTGGCATAATTTGTCCGTCGGCTGAGGCGGCGGTTTCAATAGCACCAGCGCGTACGCCCCCATAACCTGCTCGCTTCATAAGCGGAATGGTAAAAATACCCGTAGTCACTACGTTAGCGGTCGAAGACGCCGACACCACCCCATTGACTGCCGACGATAACACCGCTACTTTGGCTGGGCCACCACGCAAATGCCCTAGCAAAGAAAAAGACACCTGCATCATATAGTTGCCAGCGCCGCATCGGTCTAGCAACGAGCCCAACATCACAAAAATAAAGATATAAGAAACCGATACCCCTAGCGCTACCCCAAATACCCCTTCGGTGGTTAGCCACATATGCGAGACCAAGCGCTCTAATGAGGCCCCGCGATGGGCAAGAGCATCGGGCAACCACGGCCCTAAAAACACATACAAAATGAACACCGTGCCTAATACCGCCATCGGCATTCCCAGCGCCCGGCGCGTGGCTTCGAGCAGCAGTACTAAACCTATGCTTGCGGCCACCACATCCATAGTGGTGGGGATACCGGGGCGTAGCGCTAACTGGTTATAAAATAAAAACAGGTACGCCCCACAAAAACCAGCAATCAGGGCCAATAACCAATCATGCAAAGGTATGCGATCCCGCGCCGAACGCGATGTAGCCGGAAAAGCCACATAAGCTAAAAACATCGCAATGCCTAAATGTAAGGCTCGCGCTTCGGTGTCGTTCAAAATGCCAAAATTAAAGGTAAACGGTAAAGGCGAGGCATACCACAACTGAAATACAGCCCAAAATAGCGCCACCGTAAAAACTAAGGCTCCGAATAAGCCGCTGACACGGCGCCCCCCGCGGTCGACCTCTTCGACCAACTGTTGTAGATCGTGTTCGTTAGGCGTGGAACTCATATAGACATCCTTGTGAGCCTAGCCCTGCAGCTAGGAAAGACGGGCTGCCCTTATGAGGCAGCCCGTTACGTACAACATAGCAACCGGTGATACCCAGTGATGCGGTGTAACACAGCGATGTCACGCTCGTATTACAGCAACCCCTGCTCTTTGAAGAACTTCTCTGCACCCGGGTGCAAAGGTGCGGAAAGCCCGTTTTTCACCATGTCTTCTTTCACCAGATGCCCTAAAGCGGGGTGAAGACGCTTAAAGTCTTCAAAATTGTTAAAGACCGATTTTACTACCTCGTAGACCACCGCCTCGTCAGTGTCTTCGGAAGTCACAAAGGTCGCTAATACCCCATAGGTAGGAATATCATCTGGGTTATTTGGGTAAAGCCCCCCAGGAATGTTGACTTTAGCGTAGTAGGGGTATTTTTCAACTAGGCTATCAACGGCTTCCCCCGTTAACGAGACAATTTTAGCGCCACATGTCGTCGTGGGGTCTTGGATATTTGCCGAAGGGTGGCCAACACCATAGAAAAAGCCATCGATCTTGCCATCGCATAGAGCTTGACCATGTTCATCAGGCCGGAGCTCTGAAGCTAGAGAAAAAAAGCTGTTATCTGTACCCATAGCTGCTAACAGCTGCTCCATCGAGGCGCGAGTACCAGAACCTGGGTTACCCACATTAAAACGTTTGCCTTTTAAGTCCTCGAATTTTTCCACGCCTGAATCTTTGCCCACCACAACGGTAAAAGGTTCTGGGTGAATAGAGAAAACAGAGCGTAGCTTTTTGTAAGCACCGGCATCTTTAAACTGACCTTCGCCGTTATAAGCGTTGTAGCCCACATCAGACTGCACCACGCCCAGGTCTAATTCTCCGGCTTTAATAGTATTAACGTTAAAGACCGAACCGCCCGTAGACTCTACAGAGCAACGCACACCATGCTCGGCGCGGTCTTTGTTAACTAAACGACAAATTGCGCCACCCGCAGCATAGTACACACCCGTGACGCCGCCCGTACCAATGCTCACAAATTTTTGTTGAGCCGCAGCGGGCAAAGGTGCCAACATCATTGAGCAAATGGCGGCTCCAAGTGTTAAACGAAGCCCATTGGAAAAGAAGGATTTTTTAAACCGTTTTCGCATCGTCTTTCTCCTGTTTAGCAGCACACTACTGCCCTATTATCCAGTTAGATTCATGTTACAACGTCTAGATAAGGAGCGAACGGGTAATTTCCCTAACACACTTTGTTAAGAGTTGGCAGATTTTTTTACGCCAAAACAATGATCTAAAGTAGGAAAAGTACCATTTCGTACCTCATCAGCATAAGATTGCGCCGCTTGTTGGATTACGGTCGCGGCATCACCAAACTGTTTAGCAAAGCGGGGAATACGGCCACCGCTTAGACCTAAAATGTCCTCGGTGACTAAAATTTGCCCATCACAAGCAGGCGACGCCCCTATACCAATCGTGGGAATCGCCAATTGCTCTGTGATACGCCGCCCAAGGGCTTCTGCTACCCCCTCGACCACTACGGCAAAAGCACCGGCTTCTTGATGGGCTAAGGCATCCGCCAAAATACGCTCTGCGGCCTCGTCGCTCATGCCCTGCGCTTTAAAACCACCCATGGTATTCACATACTGAGGCATCAGGCCTACATGCGCCAGAACGGGAATGCCCCGCTCCACCAAAAACTGCGTGGTGGGTGCTAAGGCAGCCCCCCCTTCGATTTTTACAGCCGCCGCACCGCTACGCGCTAACATAAAAGCCGCATTTTCAAATGCTTGCTGGGGTGAAACCTGATAGGAACCAAAAGGCATATCAATCACCACGCAAGCCTGTTCCGTGCTATTAACTACGGCCGCACCATGATCGGCCATTTGCTGTAAAGTAATACTTAGGGTGTCACGCATACCATAGCCCACCATTGCGGTGGAGTCCCCGACTAAAATCAAATCCATAGCCGGATCGACCAAACGCGCAATGGGAGCCATGTACGCCGTTAAGCAAACGATTTTTTTCTGGCCTTTGTAGGCCATAATTTCTGGCACTGTACGGCGCTTTATTTCACTATGAACACTCATTCCAACCCTCATTAGTAAGAGACAAAATTAGGAGCTTTAACCATGCAAGTCAGCCCTCTGGTTTCTTTTCACAACGGCCATACCGCCCCACAACTGGGGTTTGGGGTCTGGCAAATTCCAAACGATGACGTTCCCCAAGCGATTGAAACCGCGCTGGAAACCGGCTACCGGCTCATCGACACAGCCACCATCTACGAAAACGAAGCGGGCGTGGGCGTAGGTCTGGCTGCCAGTGGCTTGCCCCGCAGCGATTATTTTGTCACAACCAAGGTCTGGAACGATAGCCATGGTCATGACGCTACCAAAACTGCTTTTTACCAAAGCCTAGAGCGCTTAAAACTGGATTATGTGGATATGTATTTAATCCACTGGCCTGTTCCTAAAATCAACCAATATGTTGAAACCTGGCAGACCATGATCCAGCTGCGCGACGAAGGCTTAATTAAAAACATAGGGGTGTGTAATTTCAACCAGGATCACCTAGAGCGTTTAATCCACGAAACCGGTGAAACCCCCGTGGTTAATCAGATTGAACTCCACCCAGGTTTTCAGCAAGCCGCCATGCGCGCATTTAATCAACAACATCAGATCCAAACACAGGCTTGGAGCCCGATGGGGTTAGGCACGCTTTGGGATAACCCAACTTTAACGGAAATTGCGGCAAAGCATCAACGCAATGTAGGCCAAATTATGCTACGTTGGCAAATTGAACTTGGCAACATGGTGATCAGTAAAAGCGTTACCCCTGAACGTATCCGCGGTAACTTTGCGATTTTTGATTTTACATTAGACGCTGAAGACATGCGCGCTATTGCTGCGTTGCATGATGATGCGAACCGGCTTGGACCAGACCCTGTGCTTTTCCGTTTACCTAAATAAGGGCAAGCTCGTGGTATTCTTGGGGTTTTGCTGCTTTTTGCTTTGATACCCACACACTATGGCTATTCACTGGTCCCAAGACCCACACCCTCACCCCTTATTAAACGATTGGCTATTCGAGCCAGGCTCCTTAACGGCACGGCTCAAACAGCTCAGCCAACAGCAATTTGCGGTTGAGCCTTTGGCCGAAGGTTGGCTTGACATACGTGATGATGAAGCCCAAGCACTGGCTGTCACCCCTGATACCCCTACATGGGTTCGAGAGGTATTTCTACGGGGGCATGGTACGCCCTGGGTGTTTGCGCGCAGCCTCGCCACCAAAGCCTCGCTAGAAAGCAGTGGCTTCCCTTTGGATCAGCTCGGCACACGCCCTTTAGGCGAGGTCTTATCTTTGCACGAAGCATTTGTACGGGGGCAAATGCAGATTTGCTCCTACCCCGCCGCGTGGCTACCCGAACCTTTTAACCAGCATAACGCTTGGGCTCGACGCTCCTGTTTTAGCAAAGACAGCTTGCAAGTGCTTGTTTGCGAAGTTTTCTTACCCCCTTTATGGGCATTTCAAAAGCAAACTGTGCCCAAGGCATAATGGCTTATACCACCTGCTTGACTGGCCGGTTAATAAATAAAAACACAAAGGGCACCACGGCAAACACCCATAACAGCGCCGCGGCAGAATGCTGCGCCCCGATCAGGTCACCACGATTAAAACCCGCGGCATTGGTCACCATCCCCGCCATGGCGGCCCCAATCGACATAGCATACAGTTGCAGTGTGGTAATCGAGGCAGACGCCAAATTTTCTTGGCCTGCTCGCGCTGACCTAAACACTCGTGTCAATAAATGCGGCCAGATCATCCCCACCCCAAAACCCACCCCAAACAAAGGTATATATAATACCCACGTCATTTCGTAATAGGTGGTTAAACCGAACCAGGGCAATAATGCTCCAAGCGCGGCTAAGCTTAGCCCTGAAATCACAGGACCTATGTTAAACAACCGGTTAGCAAAACGCGGCGATCGGCTGGCCATTAATATGGAGCCAGTAGTCCAACCTGCTGACATCAATGCCGTCATATAGCCTGCAGCTAAAGGACGTACACCATGTATATGCTGCAAATAATAAGGGATAAAAATTTCACTGGTCACCCCAATACTCATTAAGCCAATACCCGCATATAAACACCCTAACGGATGACGTAGTGAATAAGTACCCTGTGGAAAAAGTGGGTTATGGCCTTGCATATCATCCCGAGCAATTCCGTATAGAATCGTCAACACCACAACAATAGAGAGTGCTACCCAAAGCCACGAATATCCTAAGCTACCAAACGCTAAAACAAAAACAGAAGCCGTTAACAAAGCGATTTTTAATAATGGGGGGCGGTTAAGCTCATTGTCGCGATTTTCTTGGCGAGAAGTTAATTGCGAGGCCACCAACAAAGCGATGAGTAGTGCTACTGGTACGGTAGACCAAAAAGCCAAACGCCATTGACCGCTTTTAGCAAACACTCCGCCTACAGCAGGGCCAGACAAGGTTGCGATCCCCCACATGCTCGAAATCAGAGCCATGGCTCTTGGCCAAAGACGTTCCGCAAACACTAAACGCACAGAAGCATAGCTTAAACCCAATAACATACCGCCCCCCACCCCTTGAACGGTACGTGCGCCTAATAAAAAGCCCATGTTTGGGCTCATGGCTGCTACCATCGAGCCTAATACAAAGATTAAGATCGCTAATAAATAAGCAGCGCGTAAGCCAAGAAAATCTATCAGGCTTGCCGCAAAAGCTGACCCTAAAATAGAGGCAGCCACAAATAGGGTCGTATTCCACGCATAGTAGTCTATCCCCCCAAGATCTTGCACCACCGACGGCATGATAGTCGTCACAATATAAATATTGATAGCATAGACGGCCACCCCACCCGCCAAGGCAATGGCGCGCAAGCCATTGCGCCCCGATAACAGCTCTCCCCAGCTGGCATTTTTATGTGAAGATGTCATGTGTTGTCTCTAAGCCGTTGTGTTTTATCAAACCCTAAGCGTATGCTTTACCCATGATGTAAAAATACTTTTTGCCCCCATCTATAAATAACTGATTAGGAGATTGTAATGGAACAACCCGAAAACCATGCCCAACATTACTCAGAATCCCGTTTTTGGAACAAACTGGCACACTACGCCAAAAAAGCGGGGGCAGAAGTCGTGGAAAAAGCCTTGTGGCTCTATTATGGTGCCCAAGACCCTAAAACTCCAGCCTGGGCAAAAACCGTAATGATCGGGGCATTGGGGTATTTTATTTTTCCTTTAGATGCTATTCCTGACTTTGCGCCCCTTGTGGGCTATACCGATGATTTAGGTATGATCGTCGCCGCTATTGGTACGGTAGCTATGCATATCTCCGATGAAACCAAAACCAAAGCAAGAGAAAAAATGCAGCAGTGGTTTGGTTAAATCCCAAAAAAAAACCCTCCGTAAGGAGGGTAAATGTGAATGTTGGGGCACATTCAGCGCCTGACTCTTGGGTAAGGAGAAGCCAAGACAGGCTATCAGCCATACCAAACAAGGGGGATGTTGTATGGCTGATAGATGTTAGTCCCTGATGACAGCGCTAAGTTCCCAATCATCACGTAACAGTTTGTAAAAATCTTTTAGGCAGCCTCTGCTTCAAGAAAACCACGCAGTTTTTTCAAAGCGGCAGATTCAATTTGACGAATACGTTCAGCCGATACCCCATATTGCGCAGCCAATTCGTGCAGGGTTAAACCTTTATCGTCTTGGAGCCAACGGGATTCAATAATATGGCGTGAACGATCGTCGAGCCGTGCCAACGCGTTTTCTAGACCAGGGCCCTGTAGTTGTACATGTGCACGCTGCTCTAGTACATTGGATGGCTCCCACGCGCCGTCATCTGATAAATAAGAAATGGGAGCAAAACCATTTTCGTCATCATCGTTATAAGGGGATTCTAGTGCCATTTCGGCGCCAGACATCCGTAATTCCATTTCAGAAACGTCTTGAGGACGTACATTAAGCTCTCGCGCAATTTCGTCCACCTGTTCTGGATCAAGTGTCTGCCCGTCCTCGGGGCTCATGCGTCGTAAATTAAAGAATAGTTTTCGCTGTGCTTTGGTTGTGGCGATTTTAACCAAACGCCAGTTACGGATAATAAACTCGTGAATCTCGGCTTTGATCCAATGCACCGCAAACGACACCAAGCGCACACCACGATTAGGATCAAAACGTTTAACGGCTTTCATTAGGCCGATATTGCCCTCTTGAATTAAGTCAGCATGGGGCAAACCGTAGCCAAGGTATTGACGTGCAATCGATACCACCAGCCGCAAATGCGACATAATGAGTTGACGTGCGGCATCAAGGTCGCCGTCCTGCTGCAGACGACGCCCTAAGTCGATTTCTTCTTGAGCAGTTAACATGGGTTGCTGGTTAACTGCTGTGATATAGGCCTCGATGGTGCCCAACGCGCCAGGGTTGGATACCGCTGCGGCCAACTGGTTGTTTGGTAGAGCCAATGTTGTTGTACCTTGGGTCATTATCGTGTCCTATTAAATGGTAGTAAGGGGAAAACCCACTATCACACCAAATGATAAATGTCTAATATTACTATTTTAGCACTGCTAGATTGGGAGTGCTAATAACTATATTATTTTCACTTTACACTAGATTAGAGACGAAAAACTCCCTAAAGTTCCCTTTTTTTGTGTTTTTTTGCAAAAAAATTAACAAATGCGGCTCATTTTGTAATGTTGCTTTTTTGTGACAACGCTGCCGGTTAAGCCCTGCTCAACCGGCCAAAAGTAGGAGCGGACTACGCACCTAACTGACGTGCATGGTGGGCAATATGATCACCCATAAATGTCATAATGAAAAAATAACCGTGGTCATAACCGTCATGACGACGCAGAACCAAAGGCTGCCCAACTTTAGCGCAGGCTTCTTCAAACACATGTGGATACAACTCGCGCTCTAAGAACTGATCCGCCAACCCTTGATCAATCAAAATCCCCCCTGGATAGGGAGCGGTGGTTTGCTGACTCATTAAGCAGCTCGCGTCGTATTGTTCCCACTGACTACGATCCTCACCCAAATAACCCGTAAAAGCTTTTTCCCCCCAAGGACAGCGTGTGGGTGCCGCGATGGGAGCGAATGCTGACACGGATTTGAATTTATCAGGGTGACGCTGTGCCAAAACAAGCGCGCCGTGCCCCCCCATGGAATGCCCAAAAATCCCAACCCGCTCCGCATCACCAGGCAGTACGGTCGTAGCCAGGGTAAACAATTCATCGGCTACATAAGATTCCATACGATAATGCTTAGCAAAATCAGGCGTAGTGGCATCCACATAAAACCCAGCACCCGTCCCAAAATCCCAGCTCTCCTCTTCGCCAGGTGCCCCTGCACCACGAGGGCTGGTGTCTGGTGTGATCAAGATCAACCCATGGTGCGCAGCATATTGTTGGGCAGCAGCCTTCACCGTAAAGGTGTCCTCGGTGCATGTTAAACCAGCTAAATAAATCAAAACAGGGCGTCGCGTAGTACCCATAGGCTGACCGCCTTCGGCTTTGGCCGAGCTTGCTTCGGTTTGCTCTGGTAAAAATACAGCAAAGCGCATCGGCAAACCAATCGCGGTGGAAGCATGTTGATAATAGCGTTGCCAGCCCCCGTAACAACGGTGCTCACTGACTAATTCCAACTGAACTGTCATTTGATCTCCTAAATGCCCCCACCGTCACCGGCGGGGATAGATGGATAGTATGTGGGACTAGTACATCACCACAGAACGGATGGATTCACCGCGCTTCATCATCTCGAAACCTTCGTTGATTTGATCCAAGCGTAAATGGTGGGTGATGAGATCATCGATATTAATTTTGCCGTCCATGTACCAATCCACAATTTTTGGTACATCCGTACGACCACGCGCCCCACCAAACGCCGACCCCTTCCAAACACGTCCCGTAACCAGTTGGAAAGGACGTGTGGAAATTTCGGCACCGGCCTCAGCCACACCAATAATGATGGACTGTCCCCAGCCACGGTGGGTACACTCTAAAGCCTGACGCATGACTTGCGTATTGCCAATACACTCAAAGGAATAATCGGCTCCGCCATCGGTTAGTTGGATAATATGATCCACCACGTTTTCCACATCGTTAGGATTCACAAAATCCGTCATGCCAAACTGACGGCCAAGTGCTTCCCGATCTGGGTTAATGTCTACCCCAATAATTTTATCTGCGCCCACCATCTTAGCGCCCTGAATCACGTTTAACCCAATACCCCCTAAGCCAAAGACCACCACATTTGCACCGGCTTCGACATTAGCGGTAAATAAAACCGCGCCTAGGCCTGTGGTGACACCGCAACCGATATAACACACCTTGTCAAAAGGCGCATCCTCTCGGATTTTGGCCAAAGCAATTTCTGGCACAACAATATGGTTAGCAAAGGTAGAGGTCCCCATATAGTGATGGATAGGTTGCCCATCAATGCTAAAGCGCGACGTGCCATCAGGCATCAGGCCTTTGCCCTGCGTGGCACGAATCGCCGTACACAGGTTGGTTTTTTGTGAAAGGCAGGATTTACATTGACGGCATTCAGGAGTGTATAGTGGGATCACGTGGTCGCCCGGTTTGAGCGAGGTCACCCCCTCGCCCACTTCGAGCACCACCCCGGCACCCTCGTGACCGAGAATGGCAGGAAACAAACCTTCGGGATCAGCACCGGACAAGGTGTATAAGTCCGTATGGCAAAGCCCTGTGGCCTTGACCTCTACCAGGACTTCACCGGCCTTGGGTGCTTGTAGCATGACGTCTTCGATGGTTAATGGGGCGCCTGCTTTCCAAGCTACGGCTGCTTTGGTTTTAATCATTGTTGCCCTCCCAATATCTGTGTGGCATAAAAAAGCCCAGTTTAACAGCTATTGCTAAACGCCGTTATGGGGAAAACTGCTGAAAAGAGGGGTAGCAAAATAACGCGCAGACTAAGGCAGCTCAAGCTCAGCAAAGATTGGCGCATGGTCAGAAATCTGTGACCAAGGCGCCCCGTGCAAGACTCGGGCGCTACGCACAGCAAAACCGCGCTGATAGATACGATCCAGGCGCAACCAAGGGAAGACAGCGGGAAAAGTACGTGGTGGCGGCGTCATACGTGCTGCGCCATTTGCCCCAAGCTCGGGAATAGTTGTCATCTGCTGGCCATCGTTCGTAAACCCCTGTTTTAACCAGCGTGAAGGGGCTTTTAGACGAAACCGCTTTTTATCTAGGCCTTCGGGGGAAAAAGAAAAAACTTCGTATAAATTAAGCTGGTCGACAAATAATGGCGCCAATTTATTGGTCCAATCATTAAAATCACCCGCAATAATTAACGGCGCATGCTCTGGAACCAGGTCTTTGATGCGCTGTACTAGCGCTTGTGTCTGGCGTGTACGCCCACCCGCAAATAACCCCAAATGCACCACAATACAATGCACTGGCGTGTCATCAATCTCAACCACCGCGTGCAGCAAACCCCGCTGCTCTAAGCGATGATCTGAAACGTCTTGGTTTTCAAACTGTAAAATGGGATAGCGGGAGAGCAACGCATTACCATGATCCGTATGTTGGCGTACGGCATTACAACCATACGCCGTTTGCATGCTCAGCGCGGCAGCTAAAGACTCGTGTTGCGCATCTAAGGTAGCACGCCGCTCATTACGGCCTTGGACCTCTTGCAGAAACAATAAATCCGGTGCCAAATTGTAGAGCCCAAGCCGCAAGTCAGCTAACGATTCACGATTTCCCGTAGCTGAACGACCTTTGTGAATGTTATAGCTAACAACGCGGACAATGGACACACATGACTCCTATTAAACCGTAGGTTTAGGCTCCGTAGGACGCAAGCGGATATGTAGCTCTTTGAGCTGTTTCTCATCCACTGCGGAAGGCGCTTGGGTTAACAAGCACTGCGCACGCTGGGTTTTGGGGAAAGCAATAACATCGCGAATGGAGTCGGCCCCGGCCATCATTGTGACCATGCGGTCCAAACCAAAAGCGACCCCACCATGCGGCGGCGCCCCGTACTGCAAGGCATCAAGCAAGAAACCAAATTTTTCACGGGCTTCGTTTTCATCAATACCCAACGCGGCAAAGACTTTACTTTGGACATCAGCGCGATGAATACGCACGGAACCACCGCCCATTTCCCAGCCATTCAATACCATATCATAGGCTTTGGCTAAGACTTTTTGAGGCTCGGTTGTGAGTAGGTCTTCGTGACCGTCTTTAGGGCTGGTAAAGGGGTGATGAGCGGCGACATAACGCTTGTCTTCTTCGTCGTACTCAAACATGGGGAAATCCACCACCCACAAAGGTTTCCAACCAGGGGTGAACAGACCGTTTTTGCGACCATGCTCACTGTGACCGATTTTAATGCGTAGCGCCCCGATCGCATCATTAACGACCTGAGTTTTGTCAGCACCAAAGAAAATCAAATCGCCATCCTGCGCTCCGGTGCGCTCAATCAGCTGGCTAAGGGCGGTATCGTGAATGTTTTTTACAATAGGAGACTGTAGGCCACCAGGAATGGTTTTGGCATCGTTAACTTTGATGTAAGCCAGCCCTTTGGCGCCATAAATCCCGACAAATTTCGTGTAGGCATCGATCTCGCTGCGGGTCAGCTCGCCACCACCTGGAACACGCAGTGCTACGACGCGGCTGTTAGGGTCGTTGGCCGGACCGGAGAAAACTTTAAAGTCCACGTCTTTCATGAGGTCAGCCACATCGGTGAACTCGAGGTTAACGCGTAAGTCGGGCTTATCCGAACCAAAACGGTGCATGGCTTCTTGCCAAGTCATGGTAGGGAAAGGGTTAGGGAGCTCGACATCCAAAACCGTTTTAAAAACATGACGTACCATGTTTTCAAAAATCTCACGGATTTGTTCCTCGTTAAGGAAAGAGACCTCGCAGTCAATCTGAGTGAATTCTGGCTGGCGATCCGCGCGTAAGTCTTCGTCACGGAAGCATTTGGTGATTTGGTAGTAACGATCAAAGCCCGATACCATCAGCATCTGTTTAAATAGCTGTGGCGACTGGGGTAAAGCAAAGAATTCGCCGGGGTTAACACGAGATGGGACTAAATAGTCACGCGCGCCTTCGGGGGTGCTTTTGGTTAGCACGGGGGTTTCGATATCAATAAAACCTAAGTCGTCCAAGTAGTTGCGCACGGCACGTGTGACCTGATGGCGCAACATGAGGTTTTTTTGCATTTGGGGGCGACGTAAGTCCAAGACACGATGCGTTAAGCGCGTGGTCTCGGATAGGTTGTCGTCATCCAGCTGGAACGCAGGCGTTACAGAAGGATTAAGGATTTCGATTTCAGAGCACACCACTTCGACCTGACCAGAGGGTAGATCGGGATTAACCGTGCCCTCGGGGCGCTCACGGACCTCGCCAGTGATACGTAAGCAGTATTCATTACGGATGCGCTCGGCTGTGGCGAACATATCGGCATTGTCCGGATTAACCACCACCTGCGCTAAGCCAGCGCGGTCGCGTAAGTCGATAAAAATCACACCACCATGGTCGCGGCGGCGGTGAACCCACCCGAATAAGGTGACCGTTTGACCCAGATGTTGGGTGTTTAATTCGCCGGTGTAGCAGGTACGCATCTAGGATGACTCCAGTAAACTTGTAAACAATATAGGATTAAAAGGGCGCCGAGCGCCCTATGGTTTAGTCAGAGGAACCGCCGGATGGGGCACTATTGGATTTAGGGCCATCGCGGAAATCGGTTACGTACCAACCATCACCTTTTAGTTGAAAGCCAGCGGCTGTGACCTGTTTTACGTAGGTTGACTGATTGCACGCGGGACAAACCGTCAGCACAGGATCAGACATTTTCTGTAAGACGTCTTGTTCATGATCACAAGCGCTGCATTTATAAGCATAAATAGGCACGACTAATCCTATAAATCAATAATCAAACAAACACAATGCGCTAATTTTAGCGCGTTTGCGCACCCAACGTACAGTGCTTGGGTACGCAACACCCAGTTTTCATTAAAAAGAGGTAGGTAATAAAAACATACCCGCCGCAATTAACGTGGGGACGGCTGCGGCCATTAACAAGCGCAAGGGAGAAATCGCGCCATCGGGGAAAGTACCTTTTAGAATCGAGAAACCCGCTGGGTTAGGTGCATTCGCGATTACAGTTAAGCCACCGCCGGTCACCGCCCCCGCCACCAGCATATAACGCCAAAGCTCGCTAGTGCCCTCGACCAAAGAGCCAAGATAAGTCAGCGCCGCATTATCTGTGATCGCTGTTAGCGCCGTCGCTCCCACAAAAAGCGCCAAGGGTGACATACCGCCCAAGAGGTCTTGCAACCACCATTTTTGCAAGCCGCCTAAAATCACCAATCCCGCTAAGAAAAAGCCCACCATCAACCCCTCGCGAATCAAGAGCGGGTTTTGATGTTTGGAGTAGGCGTGTGCATACCCCACAAACATCATCAACATACCCAAAAAGATCACCGGGTGGTGAGCAGACAAAACAATACCCACTAAAAACAGCAAATGAATGCCCATAACAACCCATGGTACATCTGGACGCTGCTTGGTATCGGTAGGCTGGGGAATCGATTCGGGGGCCTCCACTAAGGCAGAGCGGCTAATAAAGGTCAAAAGCGCAGCATTGATCAACACAGCCACCGCGGCACGCCAACCAAAGTGTGTCGCCATATAGGCCGTGTCCCAATTAAAGGTTTGCGCCACCATGAGTACGGGTGGGGCCGCATACGAAGTCAGTACCCCACCGATGGAAATATTGACAAACAAAACCCCAATAGTGAGGTATTTAAAGACTGCTCTACCAGAGCGTTTAAAATATTGATCCCGTAATAACAACGCCGCCAGTGTCATCGCTGCCGGTTCAGTGATTAGGGAACCAAAAAGTGGCACCACGGACATGGTGACAAAGAACATGGCGTACTCATTACGAATCGGTAGGATATTAGCAATGACTTTGACGAGCTTAGACACCATTTCTAATATGGGGCGGCTCGCTGCGACTACCATGATCGCAAAAACAAAAGCTGGCTCAGTAAAATTACGTGTATCCATGTATTCAACCGCCTGATCCAGGCCGATAAACACAGAGATAAACACAATTAAAACAAACGCCCACACACCAAAAACGGCTTCGACCTCGGACAACATATGCCAAAGGCCTGCATGGGGCCCGCCCTTATTAGCTAAACGCGCAAAGACGGGGACCGAAAACGTATGAATAATTGCCGTTGCAAACAATATAGTTGCAACCATTTCCATTGTGGTTGGCATAAAGCACCTTTTTTGTAACGCCCCACTGGGCGGACTGTCTCAATCTCAATTGATCTGGCAAGCACCGGATCAGGCGTCATTTTACATGGATCTATGATGAGGCCCACCCTTTTACAGTAATGTGCCACCTAAAGCCGCTATGACTAAAAGCACACCAACCGTCATGTTTGCCCTAAACAACGGCAGGCCTAATTCACGCTTTTTGGGATCAAACTGATAGATTTGCCACGCTAAGTGCAGTGCGATCCCCACCATAATCACAAAGTATGCCCAATGCATACCCATGGCATAGCCTGCCCATATCCAAAGTAATACGCTCACCCCATAAAAACCGCTTAACCACAGTTTGCCCTGATCCCCAAAGCGAATTGCCGCGGATTTAAGACCAAGCTTTAGATCGTCCTCCATATCAATGTAGCCATAGATCGCGTCGTAGCCAATTTGCCACGTTACCGCCCCCGCCCACATAGCGATAGCGGCTAAAGGCACCGTGTTTTGCGTATCCGACCACGCCATCAACATGCCCCAATTAAAAGCAATACCAAGCACCGCTTGCGGCCAATGCGTAAAACGCTTACATAACGGGTAAATGACCACTAACGGCAATAACAACAAAGCAAGCCAACGGCTGTAGCTGTTGATCGCCAATAATAATAAGGCGGCAATGACGAGCTGAGCAAAAACAAAAATCCACGCGTTCTTAAGGCTTAGCTGTCCACTTGTCAAAGGTCTAAAGCGAGTGCGCTCAACCTGATGATCAAAATCTCGGTCAAAAATATCATTAAAACAGCAGCCCACGCCGCGCATCAATAACGCACCGAAAGAAAAAATAAAAAGCCGCCAAAGATCCGGCCAGCCCCCTGCCGCTTGAATCAGGGCGGCAATACAAGGCAACAACGTTAACCACGTGCCTACAGGACGATCTAAGCGGCAAAGCCGTGCATACGGCCCCCAAGACGGTGGTAGCCAGCGCGCCACCCAATCATTGGGGCGCATATCCGCCAGATCTGGCCGAGAGGAATCAAAAGGAGAAGGAAAATGAGGCTGCATAATCAGACCGCTCAAAAACAAACAGCCGTGACAAAGCACGGCTGCTCATGCTCAATGAACCAATTACATTTGCTCGCGAATGAGTTGGCCTAAGATCGCAATCCCTTCACGGATACGATCTTCGGAAACCGTCACAAAGCTTAGACGGAACGTGTTCCGCTTGGGTTCGCCGGCAGCATAAAAAGGCTCGCCCGGCACAAAAGCCACATTGCGCTCGATGGCTTTATGCAATAGCTCTTGCGAGTCCATGTGTTCAGGCAAGGTTACCCATAAGAACATCCCCCCTTCGGGGCGTGTCCATTTTACATTATCGGGGAAATGCTGCGCCATGGCATCCAACATGTATTGGCATTGTTGTTTATACAAGTCACGTACCGTTGGCAAATGCTGCTGTAAAAACCCACCTTTTACGGCTTCGTACACTGCCATTTGTGTCACCGAGGGCGAGTGCAAATCGGTGGCTTGTTTGATTTGGACCAATTTATCGATAATCGCAGCTGGCGCCACAATATAGCCTAGACGCAATCCGGGTGCTAAGACTTTAGAAAACGAGCCTAAGCGTACCACGGTAGCACCGGCTTTGCGGCCCAGATGGAGCAAGCTCGGCTGAGGTGTGCCCTTGTAGCGCAGCTCTCCGTAAGGATCGTCTTCGATAATAGGGATACCAGCAGCGGCACAACGCTCGACGAGTTCCTGACGCCGTGCCTCGCTCATAGTGCGCCCAGTGGGATTTTGAAAGTTAGGCAGAGCGTACAAAAAGCGGGCACCAGCCGCTTTGGCTGTAGAGACCTCGGCGGGGATTAAACCGCCATCGTCCGTGTCCATTGCCACGTATTCTGGTTCGAAAACAGAAAAGGATTGCAACGCGCCCAAATAAGTGGGCGATTCCACTAGAACTTTACTACCCACATCGATAAATAGCTTGCCAAGCATATCTAATGCTTGCTGTGAACCAGAGACAATCAATACCTCGTTCACATCGATGTTGACGTTTTCGGTGCTCAGGTCCTGTGCCACCCACTCGCGCAACGGGGTGTAACCCTCGGTAGGACCATACTGCAACGCAGCACGACCATCAGTAGCCAGTACCGTATCAAAGGCTTGGCGTAGTTCAGTAATAGGGAAACCGTCAGCTGAGGGCAGACCACCCGCAAAAGAAATGATTTCAGGTCGAGTGGTGACCTTTAGGATCTCTCGAATAGCGGAGCTGGTGAGCTGATTAGCCCGATTAGAAAACGTATAAGGGGTGTGAGAATCCATGATGTGACGATGACCCTGCTTAAAAAACGGTTAATACATCAATTAATAAAGTTATACACACTAGATTACAGTATTAAACCAAAAGCGTGAATAGCTAGGCTTTTTCTGCTCGTATTTTTTCACTCATACGTCGACGGAATAACAAGGCGCCTTTATCCGAAGGCAAGCTCAAACGAGCGCCTTTGGCATCCATACCCTGCTGTACCGCTTCGAGCACCACCTTGTCTTCGTGAAACGCTGCGCGCACGTCTTCGTTAAAAATACGCGAGACCTCCTCGTCATTTGGACTAAAGTTACGTAGCTGGAACCAAAAATAACGCGTGTTCTTTTCATCAATAGGCGTCAAAAAGTTATACGAGTCCATCAAGAACACATCAGGATGAAAATCCCCCTCGTCACTACCGGTGCCGGCTGGCGTAAAAATAGCACGAATTACGGCATGGGCGGGGTAGCGCATTTCATACTGCTGTTTACGGTCACAGTTACCTTCAAATTTCACAAATTTTTTGTAAAACGGAGACACTTCAATATCACGCAACCAGCGCCAAACTGTTACTCCGTTGTCGGCCTCGGTGACTTCCAGCGGTACTCCTACCAAATCATGGCTACCAAATGAGCTTTGGTGAACCCACGTTACGTGTGAAGGGTCAAGAAGGTTATCCGTAATATAGAGATAATTACAAGCTACCTCCATGGCATCGCCCCGATTAACACCCCAGTTGGGATCATCCCATTCTTTAATTTGGATAATATCGTCTGCATTGGCTTGTTGGGCATCACCCATCCACACCCAAATGACCCCATATTTTTCTACAGCCGGGTATTGGCGCACGACAGCGGTGGGGGGAATATCTGTTGCGGTGGGAGCGCCCACACAGGCTCCCGAGCAATCAAAACGTAAGCCGTGATAGCCACACTCAATGGTATCACCCTGTACGCGTCCCATGGATAACGGAAGACGACGGTGGGGACAGGAGTCTTCTAAGGCCACCACCGTGCCATCTTGTTTACGGAACAATACCAACGACTGATTCAACATTTTTACCGCAAAAGGACGACGGCTCACATCGGTCGATAAGGCGGCAACATACCAAGCATTTTCTAAGAACATAGTAATGGAAGCATAAATAAGAGTAGATAACCGGATGATAAAACAATAATATCTAATAAATTTTGCTTTTTATTTTAGTTTTTCTAAACAATAGGTGGTGAGTATGCAGACGTTGCCCCCACTACGTGCGTTGCAAATTTTTGAAACGGTCGGCCATAGTGAAAGTATTCAAGACGCGGCACGCCGCTTAGGAATTAGCACCGGTGCGGTGAGCCAACAGCTCCAACTACTAGAAAAACACCTGAGTGCGGCGTTATTTTTTAAAGAGGGCCGACGTTTGCGCCTTACTGCCGCTGGGGTGGATTTTCATCAGCGTTGTACAGAAGCGTTTGAGCAGCTACGCGAAGCGCAAACACAACTATTGCTTGATGAACAAGAACGCAGCTTACACATTAGTGCGCTGCCTTCTTTTTTAAATGACTGGCTATTACCGCGACTCCACGCTTGGCAACAAGCCCAAGAGCCAGTGGTGCGTTTGCACTTGCATGGATCACATCACGAGCCTGATTACGCCAATGAGCGGGTGGATTTTCGGTTTACTTATGCGCAAACTATCCCTCAGAACCTACATTATCTAACGCTTTTTACAGATCGGGTCGTGCCGGTGTGTCACCCTAGCCTGATCGCTAATCACCCCATCCATCAGCTGACGGATTTGTGTCAACACCCTCTTATTGCGGTGGATTGGCAACCGCGTTTTAGCTCCCCACCCTCTTGGGAAAACTGGTTTGCTCACTATGCTCAAGCAGAACCAATTACCCCTCCTCCCCCTCGGCTTACGTTTAGCTTATCGCACCAAGCACTTGCTGCGACTCAGGCTGGGCATGGCATCATGTTGGCCCAATACGCCTATGTGCAGCCTCTGTTGGCACAACAACAACTTTGCATGCCTGTGGGAGCGCGTTTTTTAGATTTAGAGTGGCCCTATGTCATGACCTGGCAACCGGCGGTATTCAATAAGCCGCAAGCCCGTGCTTTTCATCGTTTTATTAGCTTGGCACTACGCGTTACATCACAGCCTGAGAGAGCTGCTGCTGACGCCATACCGTCGGCGACACCCCATAACGACGCCGAAAAGCATGACTAAAGGCGGTGGCATCTTTAAACCCATGCTGGTAGGCAAGCTCCGCAATCGGCCGCTGATAGCTTGGATCAGCCAACCGCTCACAACTGCTTATTAAACGCTGACGCTGTATATAGTCTGCTGGAGCTAAATCCTGTAGAGCAAATAAGTTATACAAATAACGCCGCGAGCATCTAAAAACCTGACACAGCTTATCTACGTTTAAATCGGAACGATGCAGGTTCTGTTGAATATAGTGCTGAATTTTTACAAGTTGAATTTCACGCACAGTTTGCGGCTTAGGAGTATCCGCAAGAAACGGTTCACTTAGCTGCGCCCCCATGAGCTGAATCAAAGCGTGCGCAACGCTGTCAGCGGTAGTGTCAGAAAAGGTTTGTGGTTGACGAATAATGCTTTTTAGCATTTGCCGCACCAAGTGCCCACACCCTGACTGTGTATCAAAACTACGTGCTAAAGCCACCGATAAGTAAGGCTGCCACATGCTGAGTAGATCAGGTTCGATCATAAGCACCAAAAACTGTGCATCATCGCCCACATGCACAGTATAGGGCTGCGTCGTGTCATACATGGCCCAATGCCCAGGTGTCAGGGTCACACGACGGTTATTTTGAATAATCTCGCTTGTGCCTTGTAGCTGTAAAGATGCTTTATAGATGGCCTGTTCAGACCGTTTTGCTAAGGCCGGCGTCCGCACAACGGTGGTTGCGCTAATGTGTAATTCAGTAATAGAAAGTGGGCCAACAGCACAATGCCCTGCTTGTGGCACAAACCCTCCCCGCCCCCGCACTTGAACTTCAAGGGGCACAAAGGTTTGGTCAATAAACGTGCGCCAATCGTCTAGTGAGTGAAATTGTACGGGTGATGTGTGTAATAACATGGCTACCTCGTCACTTCAACATTGCAGCCTTTTATAATTTTCTCTGTTATTTATACTGCTTTTAACCCCAAATCGCCTACGCAGATAAACCCTTAGCACGCCTATTAGCGCCCAGCTCGACCATAAAGGTAATTCGCTGGCTGCCACCCTTTTTCCTGCATTATCTGTTCTAGTCGAGCGCGTTCTGCGGCCACATCTGCTAAACGATGGCCCCGTGATGCCCCGACCTCTGCCGCAGTAAATGGCCTGTAATGGCCACTTTGGTATTCTTCAGGGCTGTAATTCGCCACAATCCAATTCAGCACCAATGCCAACTCATCATTATTGATCTGTGACTGGGCAGCACCGGGCACACGAATCATATAAGAGCGCCCCTCAGGAAGACGTGTAAATAAACCAATCGAGTCCACAAAGCTGGGGATTCCTCGGTTTTCTGCACCTTTCCCATCAAAACGATGACAGCCTGCGCACTGCAACATATAGTCTTTATAGGCCCCCTCATTACCTAAAAAATACGCCAGTTGCTCTGCGTTAGTCGCTGGAATAGGGCGCTTTGCCTGTGTAGCCGGACTCAATATGAACAGCGCTCCCACCAAAGCTGTAAACAAATACGCTTTCATTTTTGTCTCCTCTTAAGAGGGCAAGCACAAAAAGGCTTGCCCTTTGGTATTAGTTTTTCGCTAGACCAATTAATACGGAGGTAGTGCAGTGGAAGGTGCTGTTTTCATTTGCCATGCACCAGTTCACATCATTATGTAAGAAAAACTCATAGCCGGGACGCTCACGAGTTTGCGTGTTACATGCACAGCGGTTACACGCGGTTTTACCGCAACAATCGTGATAGCTGACTAGGTAGTCCTTACCATCATGCGGGTTATGGCACGTGCCCACCCAAGAAATCGGTGATGGCGTTGTTCCAGGAGGACAAGTATTTGCGGTCCCTCCACAACATGAACATAAGAAGCCATCCACCGCACAATGACGCCAGTAGTCGCAAGAGTTCATCTCTTCGTCACTGACTTCAGAAATATCCAGCCCGGGTGATCGATTCGCCGCGCGCGCTACAGGTAGCACAGGCAACACACCCGCAGTAGCCACCAGTGACTTACCTAATGTCGCCAATACACTACGACGCGATGAGCGGTGCGCTAAGCGCCGCGAAATCTGCTCGCCTAAATTATCCAACCAATGCATTGTTTTTCTCCTTACGTGAAAGATTTAACTCATTGAGCTCCGCTGGATTGGTTTCAGCATGACGCAAGTAGTCCTGCATCGATGCTACCCCCAGTTCCTTTGCTGTAAACAGGCTCTCTAGCTGCTCACGTGAGTTAATAAGCCCCTTAGCGCGAATCACCCCGTTTTCATCCATGAGTACGGCATAGGGCAATTTACTAATATGAAAGCTCATGCCTAAACTCGTTGATAGAATGTAAGGGAAAGGGTCGAGGTTGGCCTGCTTATAAAATGCCAAATGCTCTGGCATTTCACCATCGCTCGCTAACACCACACGCAACCAGGATTTTTCCGTGCTCGCAATGGAGCGCAAAATGGGCATCAGTTTTTTACACACTGGGCAGGTTGGGGATAAAAAGAACAGTAACTGGCTATGCGTTGAGGGCATACCAATGGTTTGTGGGCGTCCCAATAGGTCATTTAATTCAAAGGTAGGAGCCGCATCGCCCACTTCTGGCCCTTTGTCCATCGTCAGGGCTCCCATCGGCGCTACACGCTCATAAAGCACACCTATTTGACGCGATAGCGCCAACACCACAATCACCAAAGCCACAATGACTGCCCACAACAACACATTTGAAATAACAAGCGCTCCCATTTAAATCTCCTTGAGTTTTTGTAACTTGATATGGGATTCAATTAACTGATTGGCGGCAAAATACAACCCTAGTAAAGCGAGGGCGGCCCCAAAAAATGTAAGTCCATCGACCCAGCCCAAAGACCGCTCAATAAAAGCAGTGCGAGGCAAAAACAGCACGCTTAATGCCGATAACAGCACCGCATTGCGTCCCACCAACCACCAAGATAAACCCGCGGACTGCTGTTTTAAATTGCCACACCCACACGCCACATCGGTATGACCGCGTCCTAGATTCACCACAACGCCAGCCGTAGCCACCCCCAGCACCCCTAGTGCAAGCCACGCCCCTTCAGTACGCCAATGAGGGAGCAGTAATAACAGGGCTGCAGCCAGCTCCGCCGCAACAAATGCCCCCGCAAATACTTTGCTTATACTGGCCGGAATCAAGCGATATGCCAGCACAGCCCCCTCAAATACGCTAAAGTGCCGCAGCTTATCCAAAGCACCGGTCAGCAGAATCACAGCCAGTGCTGCAGCAACCAAATACAGTATCAACGGGTCCATGGCTAGCTCCCTTTGACTGCTGGATGTGGCTCAGCTTGCAAAGCGGCCTCTCCCGCATTTTCAATAGTGCGGATCAACTTAGGCTCAGCTGCACTGATGTCAAAAATATGAACATTGCCCCCATCAATCCCAAGCAAGCGATTACCTGGCTCATCCACAGATAACGATAAAATATCCAAGCCTGGCACACGGGCAATACGCTCTTTTTTCACTAAATCAAACACCCAGATTTCAGCAGCTGGGTTTTTATGGGTTCCCTCAGCTCCATCGGGATGCATGAGCACATATAAGCGTTTATTTTTATCGTGAGTCGCTAATAGGTTATAACCTCCTGGTGTCCAACCTTTCGCTCTATCCTCGTCATTAACTAAGGACCAGGATGACTCTAACTTGACCTGCTCCCCATTAAAGTCGGCAGTGTATAGGTTTCCATAAAAGGACACAAAATGCGCTTTGTTATCCACAAAACCGGGAGTAATAAAAATAGGGTCGTCTTTAACGGAAAAGAAGGTATCACTACGATGCTGCGACGAGATTTGTCCGTTCTCATCTAAATCAATGGTCAATAAGGTGCCGTCTCCGCAAATCGTCGTAAAGCTCCGATCACGATTAGGTAGCGGATTCACACTCCAACAACCAGCCGTAGCCGTCAATTCTGCTACATGCTCGCCCTTTTCTACATCGACCACCGCTACCGATACAGCAGGGGTCGCGTTTTGTAAAATAATGAATTTTCCATCCGTGGATTGACGGAACATGCCTCGATAGTTCAAGCCTTGTACACGATTATTCGGTAGGATGATTTCCTTTTCGAACTCAAGTGATAGCGCATCCCAAATCTCCACGACATCCGTACGCTTACCCCGAGTGACTCGCTCGTGATATGTAGTCATGGTATAGATTTTTTTACCATCATTTGATACCTGCATGTGGCCATTAAAGCTCGTAGGAATCATGCCCAAAAACTTACCGTTGGCCCCATCAAAAATATGAACACGGCTTTCTGTTAGATGATGAAAAACCGTATCCATCACATAGATCCGGTCTTGCGCCTCTGGGGATAGTTTATGCCCACCCGTTAACCGCTCCATCGGTTGGTACTGCTGTGCCATCGCTCCTAAAGCGAATAGACCTCCAGCGACGGCTAACGCTGTCTGCACCCCACGCTTTTTCCATAATTGCATTGTTATCTCCTTTGTTGGCTTGGTATTACGCTTTAAAATAGAAAGGCATAGCGCAACTGCACTCCGTTAAATTTTGGTCCATTTCTTACTTTGATATCGTGTGCATATTGCAGCTGCAACTGATGTTGATCATTAAGTTGGTGCGTTAATTCTGCCGCAATCTGATGATCGTTAGCTGACCCAGCTACCTTTTGTCCATGGATCTTTTCTTTGCCCCCTGTTTCATAACGATAGCGTAACCCTACGTAAGTAGAGGGACTCAAATCGGTAGAGGCAAACGCCATAAGTCGCATCGCCGGATTTTTTTTCAGCGTTTGACCGTAATAATTCGTGTTTTTCCCAAAAACCTCGAACTCAGCCATCCCCTCGATATAACTACTTTTGCCTATCCCTTTTACAAAAGCAAAATCCTGGATTAGGCTCCACCTATTCTCTCCTGGCGATACATCCGCTTGAGATCCACGATAGCGCCCAGTCGGTAGCACTAAAAACGGCTCCCAAGCAACATAAGTTCGCGTTTCATCATTGTTATGAAGCCACACCGCAGCGCCGATATTCACATCTCCGACTCCGCTAAGACGATCTTTAGGAAAACCATTCCCCTTTAGCGTGGCTCGACTAACCGGAACGATGACCTCATATTGCACCGTTTTACCCGCGAGTTCGCGATAATGCATTTGGCGATAAATACCATACTGCACATCGAGTTTAGGGGCGCCTTGAACTCGACGGCCATCTTCATACATACGATTTGCTTTTTGGTAGCCAAGATAGCCAGCAATAATGTTGGTGCCTGCGGGCGCAGGGATCCAATCTCTAGCACTGGGGTCTGCCCAACTCGCTGAGCTAGCTAACAACAACCCCACGCATGTCCACCCTTTCCATGACATGGCTGTCTCCTTACTTTATTTTTTCTATTTTTGATGGGGGCAATAGCCCCCTTTTTATTTGCTATACGCAATACATACAGACTTAGGTTCTAAATACGCCTCTACAGAGGCTTTTCCGTGCTCGCGCCCGACCCCTGACTGTTTAAAGCCTCCAAATGGCATATGCGGGTCAAGCATATTATGTGTATTCACCCATACTGTTCCTGCCTGAATAGCCGGAACAAGACGATGAATGCGATTGACATCGTTGGTCCAAACACTGGCACCTAAGCCAAAAGGGGTTTGATTCGCAAGCTCGATGGCTTGTGTTTCTTGCTCAAAGCGGTTCGCCACCAGTACCGGGCCAAAAATCTCTTCCTGAGCAATACGGGCCCCAATATCCACATCCGCAAAAACGGTCGGTCGTACAAAAAAACCTTGCTCTGGTCGCTCGGTGTTTGTGGTCAATTGGCGCCCTTCTTTTTGACCGATCGCAATATACTTTTCCACACGCTCTTTTTGACGAGCCGAAATCAATGGTGCGATTTGCGTCTTCTCATCAAAGCCATCACCCAACACCATCTGATCGGCTAAAGCGGCAATACCATTGACGACCTCATCATAAATACCGGATTGCACATAAATCCGAGAGCCAGCTGTACACACCTGCCCTTGGTTAAAGAAAATCGCATTCGCCGCCCCTTGAATGGCTTGCTCTACATCACAATCGTCAAAAATCAAAACAGGCGACTTTCCACCAAGCTCTAGGGCTACTCGTTTCATATCTTTAGCCGCTTGTGCGGCAATGATATGCCCAACTTCTGTTGACCCTGTAAAGGAAATTTTATTGACCAGAGGATGAGCGGTTAACGCTGCTCCGGTGCTTTCTCCACGTCCTGTAATCACATTAAATACCCCGGCGGGGATACCGGCCTCTAACGCTAATTCAGCAAGACGAATGGCGGTTAGGGGGGTTTCCTCTGCGGGTTTCAAAACCACGGTACACCCAGCAGCAAGCGCTGGGGCCATTTTCCAAATCGCCATCAACAAAGGAAAGTTCCATGGCACAATAGCCGCTACCACGCCTACGGGCTCCAAACGGGTATAAGCGTGATAGCCCGTCTTTGGTGGAAAAGGGATAGAAACATTTAATACATCCCCTGAAACCTTTGTCGCCCAGCCCGCCATATAACGTAACCACTGTGCGCCCGAATACACCTCAAGCCCATACGATATGCTAAGCAACTTACCATTGTTAGCTGTTTCAAGCTGCGCCATTTCGTCCGCATTGGCCTCGAGCAAATCCGCCAGTTTTAATAACAAGCGCTCACGCTGTGCGGGTAGCATGGTGGCCCACTCGGACTCGGTCAATGCCTGATGCGCCGCTTTTACGGCCAGATCCACCCCCTGAGTCCCTGCCTCTGGTTGCTGTGCAATCACTTGCCCTGTAGCGGGGTTATAAACAGGAATGCGTTCACCTTGGCTTTGATCTACTGGCTGGCCGCCAATAATCATATGCTCTCGAATCCCTGAAATTGTCTGCGTTGTCATAAATTGGTCTCCTCGTTATACGGGCTAAGGCGTTTTTTTACACTTCAAGTATAAAAAGCAGCGCTCGCCACATTTGTGTTTTTGTGCATGAGAATTTGTGCTTTTAGGCATCCACCCATGAAAACGAGGGTAATCACTAGGCATAAAAAAAGGACGCTCAAAGCGTCCTTGCTCTTAAGATAACGAAAAGTAATTTACACAACCGCAGCTAGTGATTTAGCGTAATACTCTACGTTTTTTGTTGTTAACCCTGGTACGCTAATACGCCCTGAATCTAACATATAGACTCCAAACTCCTCGCGTAACCGTAGAATTTGTTCCGAAGACAAGCCGGTATAACTAAACATGCCCTGCTGCTTAATCATATAGCTCGCATCATAATGCGGGGCTAGTTCTGTTAGCCTGTCATAAACCGTTTGACGCATCGTATGAATACGCGCACGCATCGCATCGACGGCACCTACCCAACCTTGATACAGCTCGGGGGTATTTAACACTGTCGCAATTGCGTGCCCCCCATGCGAAGGCGGGTTAGAGTAATTTTTACGCACCCATGCATTCAGTTGGCCTAAAACTCGCTCTGCAGCAGCCTGGTCTTTGCACACTACCGATAAGCCACCACAGCGCTCAGAATAATAAGAAAAATTCTTAGAAAAAGAGTTTGCGACTAAAAACAATACACCGGCTTGTGCCATAGCCCGTACTGCATAGGCATCCTCATCGAGCCCCTGCCCAAACCCCTGATAAGCCATATCTAAAAAGGGGATGAGCTGCTTTTCTTTAATGAGCGCAATCAGTTGCTGCCACTGTTCCTTGGATAAGTCGGCCCCGGTTGGGTTATGACAGCAAGGGTGCAATAGCACAAAGCTCTGAGCAGGTAACTGCGCCAGATCAGCCATCATGCCTTCAAAATCCACCCCTTGGGTCTGGGCATCAAAATAACGGTATTTATTAGTTTTGATACCACAGCCCCCAAAAATCGCATGGTGATTGTCCCAAGCCGGATCACTAATCCACATTTGACTATCTGGATAGGCCTCGTGCAAAAGATCACCCCCAACTTTTAACGCACCGGTACCACCTAATGTCTGAATCGTAGCAATGCGTTTAGACTGATACGCTTCGCTCTGCTCGCCAAATACCAAACGCTGAACCCCATCCCGATACGTGTCTAATCCTTCCATGGGCAAATAAGTACGAGGCAATTTCTTTGCTGCCCAATGTTTCTCTGCCGCTTGGGTACAGTCGAGCAAAGGTACGCTGCCGTCATCCTCAAAGTACAGGCCAATAGTTAGGTTAACCTTGTTTTCACGCTGATCCGCCTGATATTGCGCGGCGATACGAAAAATAGGATCCCCTGCATAAGGGGCGACATGTTCAAACATAAATGTTTCCTATAGCAATTTCTATTTCAATCCTACTCACCAACTCTAAGTGTATACCTTGTTTTTTCGCCACATGCCCTTTTTGTTTAGTGGTAAACCCTAGGAGTCTGCCCCCATCCTTTTTTCAATCACACTTCGTGCATAACCTCTAACTTGTACTAAAATGCATAGATTGTCTAAACAGCAGAGCCAAAGCCTGCCACAAATTGCAAAGATTCGCCAAAACGAGCGTGATTGCCCCCAGCTATCGCTGATAAACAACAACCGGTTTATTTTTTTACGGTAGACTTTGTGTCTATGGCTCAATCCTCCTTTCACTTTCTTCGCTATGAAAACAACACCCTGTTTCTTCAGGGTGAATGGGTGTTAGCGCACTACCGTCAGCTGTGTCACGAGCTCGCTCAGTTTACGCAGCATGCCCAAAAATACGAGCATATTGATTTTTCCTCATTAGAAAAACTGGATACAGCAGGCGCAGAACAGTTGTGTTTGCTCATGACACCAGAACATCTTGAAGAGCAGCTCGATCATGCTCAAGGGCTATCAGCGGAACGCGCCGCCCTGCTACGCACCGTGGCCCATGCTCTCAGTACTCAAGAACCACCCCCGCCGCTACCACAGCACTCTGCTATTGGCGATTTTTTTGTACGTATCGGCGAAGCGACCCACCGCTTTTGGCGCCAAGCAATAGAGTTACTCGCTTTTATTGGTCTTACTCTAGAGACCCTGTTTTTCAATATGCTACGCCCCAGCCAATGGCGTGTAACAGCGATTGTGGCGCAGGTCGAAGAAACCGCTTTTAATGCCGTACCCATTATTGCACTCCTAACTTTTTTAGTCGGCGCCGTGATTGCGTTTTTAGGGGCTACGATCTTAGCGGATTTTGGAGCAACAATTTATACCGTTAACTTGGTCGGCTTTTCTTTTCTACGTGAGTTTGCGGTCCTTTTGACAGCAATCCTCATGGCCGGACGCACCGCCAGTGCGTTTACAGCTCAGATTGGCTCCATGAAAGCCAACGAAGAAATTGATGCGTTGCGTGCTCAAGGGCTCAACCCCTTGCTGATTCTCGTAATACCCCGTGTCTTAGCCATGCTACTTGCCTTACCCATGCTGACCTTTATTGGTATGATTGCGGGGATTTTCGGGGGCGCTTTAGTCAGCTTTTGGACCTTAGACATCTCGCCCACCATGTTTATTGAGATTTTTAAGCAAGACGTTTCAGTGCGGCATTTCTTTTTAGGCATGGCGAAAGCACCTATTTTTGCCTTTTTAATTGCAGTGATCGGCTGCTTAGAAGGGTTTAAGGTCACAGGAAGTGCACAATCCGTCGGGGAACGTACCACCGCAGCGGTGGTCCATTCCATTTTTATCGTAATTTTACTGGATGCGCTGGCCGCCTTGTTTTATATGGAAATGGGGTGGTAAATGACCGACTTAACCGACCGTAAAGCTCGTCAAAAAAAGCGTGAGCAACAAGAACCCATCATTAAAGTGCGCCATTTACGCAATCAGTTTGGCTCACATGTGGTCCATGAGAATCTGGATATGGACGTCTACCCAGGCGAAATCGTCGGGGTTGTGGGCGGATCCGGTACTGGAAAATCCGTCTTATTACGTGCCATTTTAGGATTACGTCCACCTAACGAGGGCGAAATCACCGTTTTTGGTCAAAAAATTGCCGATCTTAATGCTGAACAACGTTCTAAATTAGAGCGTCGTTTTGGGGTGTTGTTTCAACAAGGGGCGTTGTTTTCATCCCTAACAGTGGTCGAAAACATTGCCATGCCCCTAATAGAACACAGTGGTCTGAGCCGCGCCGAAGCCGAAGACCTAGGACGGCTTAAAATGGCTCTCGCAGGCTTACCTGCCAATGCGGCACATAAATACCCTTCCGAGTTGTCCGGTGGAATGATAAAACGCGCTGCTTTGGCACGAGCGCTTGCTTTAGATCCTGAAATTTTGTTTTTGGATGAGCCCACGGCCGGATTGGATCCTATTGGGGCCAGCGATTTTGATCAACTTATTTTGACCTTACGTGATGCCTTAGGATTAACGGTCTATTTAGTCACCCATGACTTAGACACGCTCTACACCATTTGTGATCGTGTCGCCGTGCTATCCCAGAAGCGAGTCATCATCAATGATAGTTTAGACGTCGTCGAGCAGTTTGATGACCCCTGGGTTCAGGATTATTTTCAGGGGCCCCGTGGGCGCGCCGCTCAAAAAGCAGAACAACGACGTCAGGAGAATACATAATGGAACCACGCGCACATCATATTCTGATCGGCGTTTTTACTTTACTCATCGCTACCGGCGCAGTCCTGTTTGCGCTCTGGCTAGCCAAAACCGGTAATGATAATAAAACAAAAGACTACACCGTGGTCTTTACCGAGGCTGTCCGAGGGCTAAGCCGCGGCAGCGCCGTGCAATACAATGGGATTCGTATTGGTGAGGTCACACGATTAGAGCTAGACCCACAAGATATCCGTCGTGTACTTGTGAGTATTACGATTCAAGAAACCATCCCCGTAAAAGAAAACACCAAAGCACGCTTAGCCTTAACAGGTATTACGGGCACCTCTGTAATTGAACTCACAGGCGGCACGCCAGATAGCCCTGATCTGGTTGCCCCTGAGGGTGAGAAAAAACCCATTATCATGGCTACACCCTCACCTATTGCACAACTGATGGCCGGTGGTGAGGAGTTAATGACCAATGTCTCCGAGCTACTGATTAATGCTAACGCTTTTTTATCTTCCGATAATGCCAAACGTATTGGTAACAGCATTGAGCAACTCGAAAAACTACTCGAACAACTTGCTGACGGTACTCAAGACCTTCCCGACTTATTTGCAAGTCTAAATAGCGCAAGCGCCGAAGCAGAAAAAATGCTCAAAGAAACACGCCAGCTGATTACAAAAGAAGGCAGTGGCGCCTTTGCTAAAGCCAACGAAGCCATGCAAAACCTAACGCAAGCCACCCAAGAGCTACAACATATTCTCAAAGATAATGCGCCAGCCATCAATCAAGGCAGTCAGGGTTTTGCTCAAATCGCACCGGCTATGCAAGAATTACGCCAGACCCTTGCTAATATCAAAGCCATTACCCAAGAGCTTCATAATAATCCGGCTCAATATATGTTGGGCGGTGACACCATACAGGAATTCCAACCATGATTTGCACCACTCGTCATTTGATTCAACCTGTTTTGCTTAGCGCCGCTTTATTACTTGGGGGCTGCTCCATTCTGCCTGAAGCCGAGCCTCAAACTCGTTATGACCTGCCCGCCGCCCCAATGGCAGCACTGAAACAAAACAAAGATCACAGCCTTTATGTGGCAACACCTAATGCAAATCGCCTAATTAATAGCAATCGTGTGATCGTACAGCCAGATGGTAGTGAAATGCAGGTGTATAAAGGCACCCAATGGGCCGATAATGCTCCTGTCATTTTACGTGACCGCTTGGTACAAGCTCTACACGATGCACAGCTGTTTCAAGCGGTTAGCACCGATGCCGCCGTTAAAACAAAATGGGCGCTAGAGAGCTATCTACGTCATTTTCAAGTGCAATACCGCCAACAACAGCCCGTGGTTGTGGTACAGCTCGAGGCCCAGCTCGTCGACAGAGCACAATCCATTATCCAGCGCAGTCAACGCTTTGTCATTGAGCAGCCGGCGACCAGTACCGATATCCCTGCCGTCATCCAAGCCTTTGGGATGGCTGGGGACCAACTGAGCCAGCAGCTCCTACAATGGCTAGCTCAGTAGGTAAAAAACCGTTCCCCATTTTAGGCGTCACGAATACCACGCGCTTTTAGAATGGGGAGCACCTCGTCACGGAAATAAGGAAACTCTTTGACGTAATCAAAAAATGAGAGTGTCGTCCCCCGAAAACCGACCTCATGCAGCGCACAGATTTGATCTGCCACATGCTCTGGTGTCCCTACCAGCGGGAAACCACCATGCCCTACTGTCATACGCTCTCGAATCTGAGCTAAAAGCTCATGGGGAAAAGAATGAGCATGCGCAAACTGCAAATTCACTAAATTATCCACAGCCCCAGTATCTGCATGGTCAAGCATGCGCTGCCACTCTGCTTCTGCCTCTGCCTGGGTTGGGCGACAAATTACATGGGAAAAAGTCATCACCCCAACCTCACGCCCTTTATCTGCCGCCATTTTTTTAAGCTCAGCGACCTCTTGACGTGAGCGCTCTAGCTCCATGGCCGGCGTGAATAAAAAATTCGCATTACTGCTTGCAAACTCTCGCCCCTGACCAGAACCCGCTGCGTTAAAAATAGGAGGGTGATAATCAGGCCGTGGATCACTATGCACCTGTTTAAGCTGAAAATATTTTCCCTCCCAATCAAAACGTCCCGCATGATCCCACAGTTTACGCACAACATCGAACCATTCTTGCGCATACCCATATCGCGTTTCATGATCATTAGGCAAATCTAGACCTAGTGCATCATATTCAGGCTTATTCCAACCCGCTACGATATTTAGACCCACACGATTGCCACTAATTTGAGCCATCGTGGCTATCTGCTTAGCCAACGCCACAGGATGGTTAGCAACGGTATGTACTGTTGCAAAAACATTGATATTTTTCGTATGTGCTAACAGTGCCGTCGCCCAGGTAATAGTTTCTAACACATAGCCATGAAAATCCGTCTCGCCGCGATACCCCACCCAGCGCGCGATTGGTAACATAAAATCAATGCCAGCCTCATCAAGCATCTGCGCCAGTTTTACGTTGTTTTCCCATGTAGCCTGCCAGCGATCAGGTAAAGTTGACACGGTCATACCACCACCACAATTCGTGGCAAATGTACCGAGCAAAAAATGGTCCTTAGTTAATAAACGGTTTTGCGCCATGCTTGTCTCCTAAACATAATAAGTCTTTGTTTTATATTTAAAAACATAACGCTGACTGCTACTATCTAAAAACTGCACCCCTATCAAAAAACCGCACATTTTTCCTGTGGATTCCCAGCTCTTGACTTGCTGCGTATATGTACTAATAGATTAGGCCTAAATTAATTACTACTATAGTATTTTTGTGGAATCGTTTATAAGGAGGCTCGTATGCATCAACTTCTACAGCGTTATGCTCAACTGCACTCCTACGACGTAGATCAGGTGCAACATCATGTCGCACAAGTACTCTGTCCCCACCACCTGAAAATAAATAACGCCTCCCAACTCAATACCCACCTTTACTATCGCGCAAGCCAACGACTGGGCTGGGGGCGCTTACGTTATGGTGCTACGGTTCATATTCAGCCCCAACCTTTAACCGATTTTTATCTTTTACAAATTCCTATTCAGGGCCACGAAAAAATTCAGCTTTCTCATCAAAGCTTTTATTACAGCTCACAACGTGCTTCGTTACTTAACCCAAACCAAATGTTTTCTATGCAACATAGTCAGCACACTGACAAGCTTTTTATTCGTATCTGTAAAACCAGCCTGGAACATTTTTTTCAAAAACACTACCAGCGTCCTTTACAGGGTGAGCTTCTCTTTACTCCAGTATTAGCTCTGGACCAAGGGGCTGGTGCCAGTTTATGGCGCTTATTACAATGGCAATTTCAAGAAGCCTCTGAAGGCAGCTGGTTCGAACAGGCACAGACCCAACGGCAACTAGAAGACACGTTTTTTGCTTGCTTATTAGATGTATGGGAGCACAATCAACTCTTACCTAGCATACAAACATTAACACCTCACGCTATCAAACAAGCCAAGGACTATATTCACCAACATTTAACAGAGCCTTTAAGCGTAACTCGTATTGCCCAACATGTTGGGATTAGCACCCGATCCCTCTATGCCGGATTTAAAGACTTTGTAGGCATTAGCCCCATGCAATACGTTAAAAAACAGCGTCTACACGATGTGCACCAACGCTTATTACAAGCAGACCCCCAGCGCCACACGGTCACCGAGCTCGCTCTTCTTGCCGGCTTTAGTCATTTGGGTCAGTTTGCCGCCGATTACCAACGTCTATATGGGGTACGTCCCTCTGTAACATTACAACAAAACGCCTAAACCAAAAGTAAAGATACGGGTACACTTAGTGCTACTACAGTTTTTTGGTTTTTTATCTATGTTTAGATCGGGCGTTTTTTTATTGATGGTATCTTTACTGGTAGGTTGCCAAACGGCTTTGCCGCCCATCCCTAACCCACCACCAACGGTAAGCGCTAACCCACAACAGCCAGCGCCTACGGTACCCACTTACCCTCCTCAATTTAATTTAAGCCACCTACCAGAAGTGGAGCAGCTGGATACACAACATAGTTATCAGCTCGAAGAGCTCATTCACTTAGCACAAGCCAATAACCCTATTACTCGCATTGCCTGGCTAGAAGCCGAGCAGGCCGCCATTGCTGCCGGCATGGTTAAAGCTACCTACCTACCAATGATTTCAGCCAGCGTCATTGGGGGCTACCAACGCAGCAAACGCCACACAGACCTAGACTTACCTCTTATAGATATTGACACCCGTACACATAGCTCTGTCCATGGTGTTGTACCCGCCTTAAGCTTGAAATGGCTGCTTTTTGATTTTGGCAAAAGAAATGCTTTACATGGTGCAGCCTCGGATATGAGCTTTGCCAGCCAAGTTAAATTTAATGCCGCGCATCAAGCCATCATCTTTAATGTGGCACGCACCTTTTACGAATACAGTGCAGCACGTCAAAAAACCGAGCTAGCTCGCCAACACTTACAAAACACCACTAAGCTTGTCGACGCCGCCCAGTCTCGATTTCAAGCAGGGGTCGGCACAGCGATAGACGTAGCTCAGGCTAAACAACTACAAGCACAAGCTAATTTCCGCTTGGTTCAAAACCAAGGCGCAGAGCGTAACGCTTATCACGCTCTAATTGCTGCAGCGGGCTTACCCCCCACTACGCAGATTCATATTGCTGACGCCTCTGATCGACAATTACCACGCTATGAGGACCTACCCGACGATGCTACGCTGCAAGCAGCACTGGCCTATCGCCCTGATCTCATCGCTACTGACGCGGCACGACGTGCCGCGGAAAAATCCATCGATTCGGTAAAAGCTGACTTCTTACCCAAAGTTGCCCTAATGGGCGTAGCATCAGCCGGCTCCACCCACTTTAATATCAATGGCCTGGCTGAAACCAGCCCGCAATCTGCCTCTACGGCTGTGCTATTGGGGGTGAGTATTCCTTTATTCGATGGTGGATTACGTCGCATGCGTTTGCGCGAAGCCGAAGCTCGCGCCGCCGCCGCTAAAGAGCTCGTACGTAAAAATCAAAACGATGCACTACGTGAAATTCATTTTGCTGCCAATAGCCTACGCTCTGCACTAGAGGCCTATACCGCCGCTACCGAATTGGTCGATGCGGTTCGCCTAACCTATGATGCGGCACTCGAGTCCTACGAGGTTGGACTAGGCAGCATGATGCTAGCCACCGAGGCCGCCAATGCTCTTATTGACGCCACTCAAGCTCAAACCGTCGCCTACTCAGCAGCTTTAATTGCCTCGGCAAATTTAGCCTTTATGATGGGACAAATCGACATCGCGGCCTTGCCTCCACTACACCAACGCTAGCTTTTCCGACCCCCCTGTTAACAAGCCACGCTGTTCAAAGCGCTGCTGTAACTGTTTGATTTGCGCACGCGTCTGCTTAATCACCGTTGCCGCGGGGCGTAGGTCATTCGGCTCTAAAAGCACTAGCCCAAACTCATATTTCACCCAAGCAAGCTCTTGGGCGATACCAGCGGCGCATTGTACCGCCGCCGCTTTATTTTGCGTGCTTTGCTGCCTTAACGTTTGAAGCTTATTCTCTATCACCTGAAGGCGCCGCTGCACCGAACGCATAACACTTTGCGGCCAAATATGGGTAAAAACCAAATACATCACCACGTTACCCAATAAAATTCCAACCACCCGATCACGTGCCACACTCAAATCAATATCAGGCCCAAACCCTTGTAAAGTAATCAACAAAAAAGCAAACGCAATTTGAATGCCTGCATAGGAAATGCGTTCAGACCCCAGTGCCACCCAAGCGGCAAGCAAACATACCGCAAACACCGCGATCATCAAAGCACCAACCGATATCATATACGGCATAAACAGCAACAGCACCACCGCCCCAAACAAAGCGCCGATCAAGCAACCAACAATACGCAAAAATAACTTATGAATGGTTTCTCCTGTGGAGCCTAGAGCGGCCACATAACACGTAATCATCGCTGTATGAATGCCCTGCCAGTCAATAGCACTGTAAATCAAATAACACAGTACAGCCGCACCAGTCGCCTTAATAGCTATTTGTTGATAGATCGGGTTAGTTAGTGCATCGGCAGCAAAAAAAGGACGCTTTTCCTCGGGGATAACCGGCGGCTTATCCTCGCTGGCTAACGCCATCAAAGCGGTTTTGATTTCATGTGCAGCACTGTTGGTGGTGTATGACTGCGTAAACGACCATAACTGTGGTCGTCGCCCCTGTGCTAAATCGTGTGCAGCGGCACGACAAGCAGCGGCTAGCTCTACATTATGCTCTGTCTGCTGTTGATTCCTTAACGCCAACACTGCCAATAAGATACGATAGCTCTGTAACACCGCCGCATCTAACCATTTATACGTAGTCGTAGGCACCAAATGAAAAGCTTTAAGCCACTTTAATCTTTTTTGCTGTGCTTCGACACCTAGTGCTAGATTTTGACGCAATGCGGTTGTTGGTGCTTGTCCCTCTAACGCCATCGCCGCCAACTGTAAGCGCTCAATAAGCTCATTGACTAGCACGTGCTTGGGCTGACGCCCCACAAGTAAATTAAATCCAACCACCAACGCCATTGGGGCGGCTACCATCAACCAAGCATACAGTAAAGCTCGAGTGGCCAGCTCCCCGACTGGCACGTACATAAGCAAAGTCAGGACAAAAGCGATTACCAACGCAATAATGCCACCTAAAGGGCCCAAACGACTGGCTGCACCTAAAAATAAAAAAAACAATGAGCTAACGACCAAAGCAGTTAGCCGTGCTGGAGGTGAGTCAATGGTAAGATTCACTAGCCCAACAAGAGCCAAAATAACGATAGAAACCAAAACCACTAATGCCAAAGCCAATACCGTGCTTTCGGCAGCATCGGACTTCATAACAAAAAAAATCACATAACAGCTAATGGCTGCCTCGGGGATTTGGTAGGTCATTGCGACTAATGTCATCAGCGCACATAACAAAGCAATACGCCAAGACTGCTCCCAACGGCCACTAAACGGCCGCAGATCTGATTTGACTCGAGACCAAATTGAACTAGTCACAATATTGCCCATCATGAATAATGGTGGTTGCAGAAGCTCCCATTCTTAATAATGACTCGTGCTCTGGTTTTACATCCAGTGCAATTTGTACGGGGAACCGCTGTGCGACTCTTACCCAGTTCACGGTTTTTTGTACATAAGGCATCCCACGTGGCAAATGAATAATGTCCTCTGACGAAACGCCCCAACCAATGTTTTCCACTTTGCCTTGGATCGCCACATTAGGATTAGCCATTACATATACTGTGGCACATAGACCTGGCTCTATATGTTTTAAAGCTGTTTCTCTATACATGGCCGTTGCATGCCAATGCGTGGTATCAATCAGGGTAAAAAGATTCATCTCTGGCATTAAATGTTCGCCCTCGCTCACGTGCAGCCCAACAACACGCCCTGTCTGGGGGGCTCGCACCTGTGTTTCTCGTAAATTTCGCTCTGCAATAGCCAACCCCTGCTGCCGCATTTCCACCATAGCAATTTCAGCATCAGTGGTGCTCACCATAGCCTCGGCAGCCCCCGCTTGCTCTAAAGCTTGACGCAAAGAAATTTCTGCGTCTCGCTTCATGGTATTTGCTTGGTCTAATTGCTGTTGGGGCACATAGCCTTTTGGAGCTAAAGCCGCCATACGAGCCTGGCTTTGTGTAGCAAGCTTTAAGTTCGTGCGAGCACGCTCAATCTGTTCATTCGTAATGCTGGAATTATGCAACTGCGCTTGGATATGACGCTCTTTTGCTGCTAGTGTGGCTTGTGCAAAAGCTAGCTCAGCTTTTGCCTGAGCTAGCCGCATTTCATATAGCTCGGGATCCAGCGTAAACAACAACTGCCCTTTTTCTACCTTATCCCCCTCTTTCACATATAAGCGTTGAATACGTCCAGGCACGGTCGTCACAATATGCACCACATTGGCCTCAATGGATGCATCTTCTGACAAGGGGTTAAAGGTAGTACGATAAGCATGCCACGCACCCAGAACGATAGCTAACACTATCACCACCACGCTAATTAACGAAGCCCATTTTTTATGGGTAGAAATGGTTGAAGATTCCATGGGGGTTTACCGTGTAAAAAACAGCAATAACGCACCAAAGCATAAGCTCAGCGCAATACAAACATAGACCAATAATTTAAAACGCAAGGCATCATCAATCCCCAGACGAATAAAGACAAAGCGAATCACAATAGTGACTAAAGTCGCCAATAAAATAAAAATTAGCCACGCCGGAAAGTACGAGCCCACTAATGCAAAAGAGGGCGCGCGCTGGCACCCTGCTACCAATCCTGCCACAAATAAAAGCCATGCCACCCGCATTCTATTTCCTTGTCACATGCTCACAACACCACAAAATTGTACCTGAGCTTTGGGTCAATCCAGTACCTACCCACAATCCTTAACGTTAAATACCACAAGACTAAGCCGGCTTACTGGTAAAAACCCTATGCAGCCGAAGAGATAGTTTATCGGTAATATATTTAACTATAAATATATTGGATTTCATGCTTTACGCGACAACACAGGAACGGCCTATCATGTTCAACATTTCTTCTCGTCTACTGATTGGTGCCACACTAGCACTAAGCGCCTTTGGCTTACAGGCTGCGGAAACCACGCTTAAAGCCGTGTCCGCTTTCACCCAAGACGCTTTTTTCTCCGAGCGCTTTCATGCTTTTGTAGAAAAGGTGAACAACGAAGGCAAAGGCATTTTACAGATTCACGTCGTAGGTGGCCCTGAGTCTATCCCTACCTTTGAGGTCGGCAATGCTTTACGTTCTGGGGTTGTCGACTTTGCTAATACCAGCGCGGTTTTTCATGCCAATTTAGTGCCTGAAGCCCTTGCCATGACGCTTACCGATCGTCGCATGAGCGAGCTACGCGAAAATGGCGGTTATGCGCTTATGAACCAAATCCACCAAGACAAAGCAAATATGGTGTGGTTAGCTCGCGTTACCGATGGTCTGCAATACCATCTCTATGTGAATAAGCCTATTGATAAAGCCGAGCTTAAAGGCTTTAAGATCCGCAGCACTCCAGTCTACTTAGCGCTATTACGTACACTGGGAGCAACCGCTATTCAAATTGCTCCTGGAGAAACCTATACCGCGCTTGAGCGTGGGGTGGTAGACGGCTACGGCTGGCCCTCTGTCGGTTTATTGGACTTAGGATGGCAAGAAAAAACCAAATATCGTGTAGAACCCGGTTTTTATAACGTAGAAGTCGGCTTTTTTATGAACAAAAACAGCTGGGAAAAGCTGAACGATGAGCAAAAAGCCTTTTTACAGAAACAAGTACAGTGGGTGGAGTCGCTTAACGAGGCAGAGCTAGAGCGTGGTGAACAAGAGAAACGTCGACAAGAAGACGCGGGGGTTCAAGTGCTTACTTTGCCTGAAGAAGCTGCCACCGATCTGCTCAACAAAGCGTATCAAGCTGGCTGGGATAATTTACACAAAGTCAGCCCCAAAAATGCTAAAGAAATTAAACGCCTTTTTGGTAAAGACCCTGCTTAATTCTGATGTATCCCATAAAAGGCATCGGCGTGCTTAGGCCAACGATGCCTTTTCCTTTCTGAACCAAAGAGAACACGATGTCTGCATCTTCGACCCTTAGCCAAAATCGTCTCTATCACGCTCTGATGTCCTGTTGTGGTGCGCTCGCAGCTATCACCTTTGGCTTGATGAGTGTACTGGTCACCGCTGATGTAGTGCTGCGTAACCTCAACATCGACCTAATTCCTGCAGGCGTGGAAATTACCGAATATATGTTAATGGTAGCCACCTTTATCGCAGCGCCATGGCTGCTCTATCACAATGGCCATATTCGAGTCGATGTGATTTTGCATCTTTTACCGCGCTTTTTACAACGCTTTTTCGCCTTATTTTGTCATGCCGTTGGGCTCATCGTCTGTGCTGTGTTGGCCTACCAATCGCTAATGGTGTTGTTGGACGCCCAGCAGCAAGGCAGTGTGGTGTTTAAAGAACTGATTTTTCCTGAATGGTGGCTAAGTGTGCCGCTACTTTTTGGGTCAAGCTTATTAACCATTGAGTTTGGTCGTCGCCTTGCTCTTGAATTTCGTCAAAAGGCCTAACCATGGAATGGCAATCTGCATTAGCCCTGATGCTGGGCACCCTATTTTTCTTAATGGCAGTAGGCACGCCAGTGGTTTTTGCGTTTTTGGCCGTCAACCTGATTGGAGCTTGGGTGTTTTTAGGTCAAGAAGCCGGTCTGGCCCAATGGGTACGCAATACGACCTCTTCCATTACCAGCTTTTCTTTGACTCCTATCCCCCTCTTTGTGTTGATGGGAGAAGTCTTATTTCATACCGGCTTGGCTTTTAAAGCGATTACAGCAATTGAGCGTGTGATCTCACGCGTCCCCGGCAAACTCTCTATCGTAAGTATTTTGGGTGGTACTACTTTTGCTACGCTGTCTGGTTCCTCTATTGCGAATACAGCCATGATGGGCGGAGTCATGATGCCAGAAATGCAACGTCGTGGTTATCACCCTACCATGTCCATGGGGCCGATCATGGCGGTCGGGGGGATTGCTATGCTCATTCCCCCATCTGCTTTGGCTGTGATGCTCGGCAGCTTAGCTGGTATTTCTATTGAGCGTCTTTTAATTGGTGGCATTTTGCCGGGCTTGGTCATGGCTATGGGTTTTTTGGCCTATGTGGTGATTCGTAGCCGTTTGCGCCCCCAAGACGCCCCCTCTGACCCTAACGATGACCTGGGGTTGAGCGGCTGGCAAAAATGGCGGCCCTTTGTCAAAGACGTGGTTCCCTTGCTTGGTATTTTTATCGCTGTGGTCGGTTCTATGCTGGCGGGTTGGGCCTCTCCTACAGAATCCGCGGCCATTGGCGTTACGGCTTCTGTGGTAGCCACCTTGTTTTATCGAGCCTTTAGCTGGCCGGCCTTATGGAAAAGCCTAATCGAAACAGCCAAGGTATCCGTTGTTATTTTATTTATTTTAGCGGCCTCTACCACCTTTGCTCAATTGCTCAGTTTTTCTGGTGCAAGCACAGGCTTCTTAGGCCTAATTAAAGGCTTGGGCTTAAACCAAGTCACTTTGGTAATCGGTATGCTACTGATTTTACTCGTGCTGGGGATGGTGTTGGATCAGGTAAGTATGATGATGATTGCCTTACCGTTTTTTATGCCGCTGGCAGTAGCCGCTGGGGTGGATACCGTATGGTTAGGGGTAATGATCCTGATTACACTGGAAATTGGTTTACTCACCCCACCGTTTGGTCTGCTACTGATTGTGATGCAAAGTGTAGTGCCCAGCTCAATCCGTCTGCCACACATTTACCGTGCTGCGGTACCCTTTTTGATCATTGAAATTGCCGTACTCGCTTTGGTGTTTTGCTTACCGCAAATTGCCACAGGGCTACCCAATCTTATTCGTTAATTGCACGGTGATTTTCTAATAAAAACACCCCAAATGCCATCAGCATTTGGGGTGTTTTGTAACTAGCATATACGTTTAACGCTGCCCGGCACGCGCCTCAAAACGGCCGCGCCCTTTTTTCTGTGCAAATCCTTCAGCACGCCCTTGTGGTTTCGCCCCACGTGGACGACGTGACTTATCTAAAGCACCAGCCTTTTCCCCACGGGCTGGAGCTGCCGGACGTGTGTCTGGCCCCAATGGACGCGCAGGACGGGTATCACGACGCCCCTCTGTGGCTCGCGCCCCAGCGGCAAAAGCCGGACGACGTCCACGCCCACCGCCCCCACCTTTACGGGCTTTATAAGTAGGACGTACTGCTTTAGTAGGCTCTAAACCAGGAATGGTTTCTACCGGAATCGGCTGCCCAATAAAATGCTCAATACGACGCACTTTATGACGCTCAGACACATTCGCTAAAGTAAAAGCCAAACCATCTTTGCCTGCCCGCCCTGTACGACCAATACGATGGGTGTAGTCCTCGGCCTGCATAGGCAAGTCGTAATTGATGGCATGGCTAATCCCCTGCACATCAATACCACGCGCGGCAACATCCGTAGCAACTAACACACGTAAACGACGGCGCTGTAATAAGTTCAGGGTGCGCGTGCGCTGACGCTGATTCATATCCCCATGTAATGCACCTGCCGCAAACCCTTCGTCACATAAACGATCGGCCAGTTCATCCGCACCACGCTTGGTAGCAGTAAAAATAATCGCTTGATCTAAGTTGCTATCGCGTAGTAAATGATCTAACAGCTGCTCTTTATGGTGCTGATTATCAGCGTAGAGCAAAGCCTGAGTAATATTCTGGTGTTTTTCTTTGTGACCCGAGACCTCTATCGACAACGGGTCGCGCATCATAGCGCTAGCCAATTTTGCCACTGAGCCATCTAAGGTTGCAGAAAATAAAAGGGTTTGGCGCTCGGAAGGGGTACGCGCTACGATACGCTCAATGTCTTCGATAAAGCCCATATCTAACATACGGTCCGCTTCATCCAGCACCAGCGTTTGTACTGTATTTAATTTAACGCGCTTAGACTGCAAATGATCCATCAAGCGCCCTGGAGTTGCTACCAGCACATCCACACGGCGCGACAAGGCTTTTAATTGAGCGCCATAAGGCATGCCGCCCACAACCACCGCCACCCGCAAATCTCGACACTGAGAAGCGTAGGTTTTTGCTGCGTCCCCTACCTGCATCGCCAGCTCTCGCGTTGGTGCTAATACCAATACGGACACGCCCCGAGGCCGCTGGGGATTGGAAACAATACGATGTAAGGCAGGCAGCATAAAAGCCGCGGTTTTACCACTGCCTGTTTGTGCCGATACCATTAAATCATGGCCCTCAAGCGCTTTAGGGATGGAGGCCGACTGCACCGATGTTGGGGATTCAAAACCCGCTTTTTTTAGGGCGGAAACCAAATGAGTCGATAAACCTAGGGTTTCAAAAGACATATATGACCTTTGTTGTAAGCACAACAACAATTACACCTATCAAAAAACAGGTGCAAAGATTAATTGGAAAGCATCGGGCCGACCAATCAACCTAATAAGCAAAGGCATATATATGCTAAAACAGGCGGGGGGTCAGAAAACGCGATGACATGGCAGCAAAACGCTGCAAAAAATGAAGAAGTGGCTTAGCTTACAAAATTAAGCTAAGCCACCCATTAACGCATAATTTTTTACTTTTAGCAAGGGTTATCCCCAAATCAACCAAATCAATAAAATAATAGGAATAGGCACACCCAACAACCATAAGAGAATGGATTTCATACTGCCTCCTTTTTAAGTATTCGGCTTATGCAACATGGCACACTTTCAGCATACTGCTTTACCCTCTAAGTGCCGCGCATAAATGTAAGCAAACCCATCTTCTTTTCAAAAACGCATCCACAACATTGACATCCTCCCCGGCCTGAAGGCCGGAGATTCCTACGGCGCTCAGGTGCGGCATTGAGCCACTCCTGAGTCGCTTCGGTGGGTTCCTGGGCCGAGTGCGCAACCGCTGCTCGTATCTCCACAGGCGTTACTTCCGGCATGCCCTGCCGTAGGCTGCCTTGGTTGTCGGCAGCAATGCCATTATAGGACGGCTGCGCCGTCCGCGCTATCCTTCCCCGCCCTGAATGGCGGAACTTGTCGCGCACCGGGTCAAAACGGAATATCGTCATCCATATCCGATAAGTTATCCATTGGGGACGCTTGATAATTTTGCTGAGGCGGAGCTTGTCGAGGTGCGGGCTGCGCAGCAGCTTGCTGTGGTACGGCTTGGCGCTGAGGCTGTGGGGCTTGATTATAGTCATCACCACCAAAGTCTCCACCACTATCCCCGCGCCCGCCTAGCATTTGCATTTGATCAGCAATGATTTCAGTGGTGTAACGGTCTTGGCCATCTTGCCCCTGCCATTTACGGGTACGAAGGCGGCCTTCGATATAAACCGGGCGGCCTTTACGCAAGTATTCCCCAGCGATTTCCGCTAAACGGTTAAACATCACCACGCGGTGCCATTCGGTTTCTTCGCGACGCTCGCCAGTTTGGCTATCACGCGTAGCATATGTAGTCGCGATGGACAGATTGCACATTGCCGACCCGCTCGCTGTGTAGCGCACCTCGGGATCACGCCCAAGGTTGCCAACTAAAATGACTTTATTAACTGATGCCATGTTGTATTCCTATCTCAAGTAAATTCGATGATCTATTATGCGGGATTTTATTTCTCTGCCCCAGTGGCTTAACCCAACCAATGTGATCTTTTCGCCTAATGGTTTATAAAACCGTTTTAAACTGTCGGGTTGTTAGCCACCATAATAGAGCTAGTGCCGCACCGATCCATAACGCCCAATGTACACCAACCGTGGCGGCGATAACACCCCCCGTTAAACCACCACCAAACACGCCCAGCGACTGCGTTGTATTGTAAAAACCCATGGCTAAACCTTTATATTCGGCAGGGGCAACGCGGGACACCATAGAGGGTTGTAATGCCTCTAAGGTATTAAAAATCACAAAGAAAACAAATAAAGCCACCACCATCGCCCACAAGCTAAAACTGGCCCATGGCATCAACGCCATAATCGCGGCTAATGCTAAGACTAACCATTGCAAAACGCGACGGTGCGCTTTACGTACTTCCGTGTAAATTACCATCGGTATCATCAAAGCAAACGACAGCACGATTACCGGCAAATATACCTTCCACAGAGAGCCAGAATCAAACTGTCCTAGTTGCGCCAACACCCCTGGGATCACCACAAACAGCATCATCAAAATAAAATGCAAGGCAAATACACCAAAATTTAGCCGTAATAAGTCCCCCTGCTTCAATACATCCGATGCTTTAGCACGTATGATCGGTTCCGCCTGCGGGTATTCGGGAATAGCAAAAGTGGCGAGCAATAAGCAAACAAAGCCTAATAAGCTAATAGCCCAAAAAAGCCCCGATAAGCCAAACTGCCCCACTAATACGGGCGATAAAACCAAAGACACAGCAAAAGACAAGCCTATTGCCGAGCCCACCATCGCCATGGCACGGGTGCGCACCTCGGGGCGGGTCGCATCGGCTACCCAAGCGGTAATCGCTGCAGAAATCGCACCTAAACCCTGTAAAACGCGACCCACAATAATGCCATCTACACTTTGTGCTAGGGCACTCACTACCCCACCTAAAACAAAAAGCAACATTCCGCCCATAATCACAGGGCGGCGCCCCCACTTATCCGAAGCCATCCCTAAAGGAATCTGCATAATTGCTTGGGTAAGCCCATACGCACCCAACGCAATACCGACTTTTGTTGCATTATTTCCACCAGGTATCGATTGGGCGGCCACAGCAAAAATAGGGGTCAATAAAAACAAGCCCAACATGCGTGTAGAAAACAACAAAGCCAACAATACACTGGCTTTACGCTCTTGGGGGTTAAGTGATATTCGCTCACGTTTAGATGAAATGGTTTGCCTGCTCATGAACTGGCTCATGCCTCATTGAATAATTTAATACTTTAGCCAATAGCCTACGGGTTTTAGGACAGGAAGACACATAGCGCGCTATAGTAGTACGTTAGCCTTTTGACCCTAGCACGTAAAAAATCGAATGGAATTAATACGTATTCGCGGTGCACGCACGCATAATCTGAAAAACCTTTCAGTAGACTTACCCCGTCAGAAACTGGTTGTTATTACCGGTTTATCTGGCTCAGGTAAGTCTTCCTTAGCTTTTGACACCCTATATGCGGAAGGTCAACGACGCTATGTGGAAAGCCTATCTGCCTATGCACGCCAATTTTTACAAATCATGGATAAGCCTGATGTGGACTTAATCGAAGGCCTGTCTCCTGCTATCGCTATTGAACAAAAGGCAGCAGGACATAACCCGCGATCCACCGTGGGGACCACCACCGAAATCCATGATTACTTACGTTTATTGTATGCCCGTGTCGGTACGCCCTATTGTCCTATCCATCAGCTGCCTTTGCAATCACATACGATTAGCCAGATGGTAGATGCACTATTGGCTTGGCCACAAGAAACGCGCGTCGCCATTTTAGCCCCTATTGCCTTAGAGCAAAACCAAGACCTAATAGAGCTCGGGCGCAGCCTGCAATCTCAAGGCTTTGTGCGGGTACGTTACAACGGGGTCATGCAAAGTCTTGATGAGCCCTTAGCCACTACAGACACCACGCCACAGATCGAGGTGGTTATCGATCGCTTGCGCGTTCGCGCCGATAGCGCTCAGCGCCTAGCCGAAAGCTTAGAAACGGCCACACAGCTCAGTGCAGGCAAAGCCGATGTGCTCAATATGGATACCGAAGCCATCCAGCGTTTTAACCTGCATTTTTCCTGCCCCGAATGCGACTATCATCTTGATGAGCTCGAGCCTCGCTTATTTAGTTTTAATAACCCGGCAGGAGCCTGTCCAGAATGCGCGGGCTTAGGAGAAACCGAGGTGTTTGATCCAAAGCGGGTGGTCGCTGTGCCGGATCTCAGCCTAGCAGGTGGCGCGATTGCTGGTTGGGATCGTCGCAATGCATTCACCTTTAATCTACTCAAAAGCCTCGCGGATTATTATGGTTTTGACATTGATGAGCCTTTTGATCAATTAGACCCTAACGTACAGCACTGTATCTTATATGGTTCGGGCGAGGAAGCCATCCCGTTTATCTACTTGACAGAAAAAGGCACCACCACGATTAAACACCACCCCTTTGAAGGGGTCATCCCCAATCTAATGCGACGTTGGCAGGAGACCGACTCCAGTGCGGTACGTGAAGAGCTCAACAAACTACGGCGTCTTCAAACTTGCCCTGCTTGTCATGGAGCACGGCTTAATACCGCTGCTCGCCATGTTTACTTAGGCGACAATGACCCGCAACCCATTTATGCAGTGGAACACTTGTCCTTACAAGACTGTTTGGAGTGGTTTGCCAACCTGCAGTTAAGCGGTGCTAAACAAGATATCGCAGCACGCATCATTGAAGAAATCCAAGCACGTTTACGTTTTTTAAATAATGTGGGTCTAAGCTACCTGTCCTTAGATCGCCGAGCCAACACCATTTCGGGGGGGGAAGCGCAGCGTATCCGCCTCGCCAGTCAAATTGGCTCTGGCTTAACCGGTGTGATGTATGTGCTGGATGAACCTTCCATTGGTTTACACCAGCGTGACAATGACAAGCTGATTCTCACGTTGCAACAATTGCGAGACTTAGGCAATAGCGTCATTGTGGTTGAGCACGATGAGGATATGATGCGTCAAGCCGATTATTTGGTCGATATGGGGCCAGGTGCTGGAGAGCTTGGCGGGGAAATTATTGCTCAGGGCACGCCAGCTGAAATAATGAACGACCCAAACTCGATGACTGGTCAGTACCTAAGTGGCGCTAAAAAAATCCAAGCCATTCATACGCGCCCCGTCACCCCTGATCTACCGCGCTTAAGCCTATGGGGAGCACACGGCAACAACTTAAAACAGGTGGATTTACACTTACCCTTGCAGCGCTTTATCTGCATTACGGGGGTTTCCGGATCCGGAAAATCCACCTTAATCAATCACACGCTCGCCAAAGCCGTGGCTAAAGCCTTACACCGCGCCCAAAGCGAGCCCGCTCCCTATGAGCGCCTAACCGGTCTTGAGCATGTAGATAAAATCATCACCGTAGATCAAAGTCCCATTGGCCGTACACCACGAAGCAATCCCGCAACCTACACGGGCCTGTTTACGCCTATTAGAGAGCTCTTTGCTGGTGTGCCCGAAGCTCGTGTACGCGGCTATGACGCCGGTCGCTTTTCTTTTAATGTGAAAGGGGGGCGTTGCGAAGCGTGCCAGGGTGACGGCGTGGTAAAAGTTGAAATGCACTTTTTACCTGATGTCTACGTGCCTTGTGATGTGTGTCATGGTGCGCGCTATAACCGTGAAACCCTAGAAATTCATTATCGTGGCAAAAATATCAGCGAGGTATTGGATCTAACCGTAGCCCAGGCCATGACCTACTTTGAGGCGGTCCCCACGATTGCGCGCAAGCTCCAAACCTTGATGGATGTCGGTTTGTCTTATCTACGGCTGGGTCAAAGCGCTACCACCCTGTCTGGGGGGGAAGCACAGCGGGTTAAGCTCGCTTTAGAACTCTCTAAACGTAGTACTGGCAATACACTATATATTTTAGATGAGCCCACCACAGGGCTACATTTTCAAGATATTGCGCTTTTACTCGATGTACTGAATCAACTGGTCGATGCCGGCAATACAGTGGTCGTGATCGAACACAACCTAGATGTCATCAAAACCGCTGACTGGATTATTGATATTGGTCCAGAGGGGGGCGATGGGGGCGGACAAATCGTTGTAGAGGGCACCCCTGAGACGGTTGCCCGCTGCGACCAAAGCTACACCGGCCGTTACTTACAGCCCCTGCTAACAGGTAACTAAACACGCAAGCATAAGCTACCCGTACACCTATTAACGCTTTACATCACAAACAAGTCACGATGTTCTTTAATAGCAAAGCGGTCTGTCATGCCCGCCACATAGTCCGCTATGGCTCGTGCTTGCTCGTTAAAATCCTCGCGTCGATGCTCAGCTGCCAAAAGCCCTGGTTCAGCAATAAAGGCCTCAAACAAATCTCGCACAATACGCCGTGCCTTGTGGGTCATGCGTAAAACCCGATCGTGATAATACAAGTTTTGGCGCAAAAAGCGCTTAAGCTCATCAGCTTGAGCTCGCATATCGGGGCTAAATGCGGCTAAACGCGGGCATTGTCGCACCTCGTCCACCGACTGGGGCTGATGTTGCGCTAGATTGGCCAAGGTAGTTTCTGATAAGTCCACCACAAAGGTATGAATCATACGCCGAATAATCTCAGCAATCAGGCGCTTACGCATAGTGGGTGCCTGCAGCTGTGGGTATTGCTGCAATACCAGCTCGTGATGCTCAGCAAAAACCTGCACCTCTAAGAGCTGCTCTAGGGTAATGAGCCCCGAGCGTAGCCCATCATCAATATCATGGTTGTTATACGCAATCTCATCGGCCAGATTGGCTACCTGAGCCTCTAAAGAAGGCTGCGTGCCATTTAAAAAGCGCAAACCCACCGCACCAAGGCGCTCAGCATGACGCCGGTTACAGTGTTTTAAAATCCCCTCGCGCGTCTCAAAGCATAGGTTTAGGCCATTAAATTGCGCATAACGCTCTTCGATATGGTCCACAATACGCAGGCTTTGTAAATTATGCTCAAAACCACCGGCTTCGGGTGCTAGCTCACGCATACACAGGTTCAGCTCCTCTTGTCCGGCATGCCCAAAAGGCGTATGCCCTAAATCATGCGCTAGGGCGATGGCTTCGATCAAGTCCTCGTGTAGACCTAAGCGGCGCGCAATGGCTCGGGCTATTTGTGCGACCTCGATGCTGTGTGTTAGCCGCGTCCGAAATAAATCCCCCTCGTGGTTCACAAACACCTGGGTTTTGTATTCCAAGCGCCTAAATGCATTGCAATGAATGATTCGGTCTTTATCACGCTGAAAAGCGTTACGCCCACTGGGCGGGGGTTCAGGATAAAGACGACCTTGGGACTGCTCAGGATTACATGCATACGCGGCTAACATCATCACTCCTAAAATTGAGCTAAGACTTTTTTCACCGTAGTTACATCTACGGCTTGCACCACACTTTTGCCTAGCTCAGGTAATAAAACAAAGCGCAGCTGACCGCCCTCGGCTTTTTTATCTAACCCCATCAGATCAATCCATTTATCTGCTTCCCACTGTGGAGGCTGGGTAGGACAACCGATAGCAGCAACGAGATCTTTGACTAACTGCACATGCTCTGGCGCCAAGCCACAGACCTCGGCGGATAAGGCAGCAGCCATTATCATGCCGCAGCCCACGGCCTCGCCATGCAACCATTCACCATAACCCAGCCCCGCTTCAATGGCATGACCAAAAGTATGACCAAAGTTTAATATGGCACGCAGACCAGACTCGCGCTCATCTTGTGACACCACATAGGCCTTAAGCTCGCATGAGCGCTGTACAGCATACTGCACCACATCAGGCTGCAAGGCGGTAAGCGCCGCGGCATTTTCCACACACCAATGTAAAAAATCAGCATCCGTGATCATGCCGTATTTGATGACCTCGGCCAGCCCAGCTGCGATTTCTCTTTGTCCAAGCGTCCCTAATACGTCAATATCGATTTCTACAGCGATTGGCTGGTAAAACGCCCCGATCATATTTTTACCTAAGGGGTGGTTAATCGCGGTTTTCCCCCCTACTGATGAATCCACTTGGGACAACAATGTAGTCGGCACCTGCACAAAACGAATGCCTCGCATAAAACAAGCCGCCGCAAAACCACTAATGTCCCCAACTACGCCCCCACCTAACGCGACAATAACCGCTTTTCTATCCAATCGGTTTTGTAACAAAGCATCAAAAATCTGATCCAATGTTTGGCTATTTTTATACTGCTCCCCATCAGGGATAAGCACTTGCACGACTTTTTTTTCTGTGGACTGTAGTGCATTTAATACAGTTTCACCATACAGCGCAAAAACGGTAGGATTAGAAATCAGCGCAATAGTGGTAGCGTCAGCGGGGATAGATTGTGCCAGCTGAGTTAAACGCCCGGATGCAACATGTATGGGATAGTTGCCACCTGGTGTGTTGACTTGTACTACACTCATGAAATGACCTCTTGCTCTTTTAAGACATCTAGTAATTGTTTGGCCGCTAAATGCACCGGTGCAGACCCCGTTTCAAACACCACGTCTGCTAATTGTTCATAAATCGGCTCACGCTCTGCTAACAAAGACGCAATACGCTCTTGCGGGTTTGCAGTTTGTAATAAAGGGCGGGTTTTATCCCGCTCTAGTCGCCGATATAATTCATTAATATTAGCGCGTAAATAAACAACCGTACCCCGCTCTTTGAGCATGTGTCGATTGGCCTCGGCCAAAATGGCGCCACCCCCTGTGGCTAAGATTATTTCAGGACGACGCGAACAAATGTCCAGCTCCAAGGTTTCACGTCGTCTAAAACCGGCTTCGCCTTCAATGTCGAAGATCGTAGCAACAGGCACTCCGCAGCGCGCTTCTAGCTCGTGATCTAAATCATAAAACTCACGTTTCAGATGACGAGCTAACTGGCGCCCTAACGTGGTTTTTCCAGCTCCCATCATGCCTATTAAAAAAATAGACTGATGACCTGGTTGTAACAATCGCTGTAAATCAGCCGGACTAAGAGGTGTTAAAATTTCATTTTGCATGAGGTCTGCGGATAAAAAATCTGTCATTTGTGTATTATCGCATTAGCTGCCTATTGATTTCAGCTTTATCGAGTATTTATTTACTTATAAAAACCCACCTATTTATCTCTAAAAGATAACCACTATTTGCCCACAATGAGCTCTACTGATTCATCTACTCATACTACTGCGCCCGCCTCCGGTTCGTGGCTGATCCGTCTTATTCTTAAGACTGCCATTTTCTTCACAGGTCTTGCGGCATGTGGAGCATTAGTTGTGGCTTTGGCGTTGGCTTTAGCATGGCCAAACCTTCCTGATCTTAGCGCAATGACCGACTATAAACCACGTGTACCATTGCGTATTTATACGGCGGACAAAGTCCTCATCGGCGAGTTTGGCGAGGAGCGGCGCAATGTCATGCGCTTGGACGAAATCCCGGACGTGATGAAATCCGCCATCCTAGCAGCAGAGGACGATCGCTTTTATCAACATAGTGGGGTAGACCTGAAAGGTATCGGTCGTGCGGTACTGGCAAACTTAGCATCAGGCGCTAAATCACAAGGAGCCAGTACGATCACCATGCAGGTCGCTCGTAACTTTTACCTTTCCTCAGAAAAAACCTACACACGTAAGTTTTATGAGCTATTACTGACCTTTAAAATTGAATCCATGTTGAGCAAAGACCAAATTTTAGAGCTCTACATGAATCAGATTTTTTTAGGACACCGCTCCTATGGCTTTGCGGCAGCATCGCGGGCTTATTTTGGAAAACCCTTAACTGAAATCACGTTAGCCGAAGCCGCTATGCTCGCCGGTATTCCGCGTGCCCCCTCGCGCTACAACCCCATTGCCAACTATAACGAGGCGAAACGCCAACAGGTGGTCGTCCTACGCCGCATGTTGAACTTAGGCTACATCACACAAGATGAGCATCAAGCCGCCCTAGATCAAGCTATTGAGATCCGTTCCGCCGAAGGCATGCCCGCAGGTGGTTATGCCATTCATGGGGAATATGCAGCAGAGCTAGCACGCCAGTTACTATATGGTGTGTATAAAGATGGTATTTATTCACGTGGCTTCAATGTTTACACCACCATTGACTCGAAACAACAAGAAGCTGCTTACCGAAGCGTACGCGATGCTGTGCTGCAATACACACGCCGTGCTCGCTACCCCGGTCCTGAGGCTCGCGTCAACTTACCCGCTAATATCGAACAAGACACCGAAGCCTTTAGTGACATTTTGGCAAAAGTCCAACGCGAACACCCTGATGCAGGTGATTTATTAGTGGGGGTAGTGCTATCGGCCAGCCCAACACAAATCACCGTCGCCCGCACCGCTGACAATATTATTACCGTTGACAATAAACGGGCTCTAAGCATTGTGGCGCGGGGCTTAACCAAAAACGCCAATGACAAAGAGCGCATTGATCGTGGTGCCGTGGTGTATTTATTCAATAACGGCGACTACTGGGAAGTCATCAATATGCCGGCCGTTCAAGCCGCCTTTGTCTCGATGCGCCCCCAAGACGGTGCGATTCAAGCCATGGTCGGTGGATTCCATTTCTCTGATGGTAAATTTAACCGTGTCACCCAAGCATGGCGCCAGCCCGGTTCCGCCTTTAAACCTTTTATTTATGCCGCTTCGCTAGAAAAAGGGCTCACCCCCGAAACCTTGATTTCGGACCAACCTTTTAGCCTAACGTCTGCCCAAACCGGCTCAAAGCCATGGAATCCAAAAAACTATGGTGGTCGCTATGAAAACATGCTCACCATGCGCAATGGACTCTACAAGTCCAAAAACATGGTATCTATCCGTATCATGCAAGCCGTTGGGCCTAAATACGTCCAAGACTATATTGTGCGTTTTGGTTTTGATCGTGCCCGTCAACCCGCTGTATTACCCCTTGCTTTGGGTGCAGGCAGTGTAACCCCTCTACAACTCGCTACTGCCTACAGCGTATTTGCTAATAATGGCTACCGCGTCCAACCGTATCTGATTGATCATATTACAGACGGTAGCGGCAAGGTCATCATGAGAGCTAAACCCGTAGTCGCCGGCGACAGTAATGCCCGCGCTATCGACCCAAGAACGGCTTATGTCATGAACCATATGCTACGCGGTGTGGCCACTTCTGGCACTGGCTCTCGTGCTTCAGCTACCCTTAAACGCAATGATATTGGTGGCAAAACGGGCACAACCAATAACTCTCATGATGCATGGTTTGCCGGCTATACACCAGATATCGTTGGCATTGCTTGGCTAGGCTTTGATCAGCCCCGCTCTTTAGGAGCCAGTGAAACCGGTGGTGGCTTAGCCATGCCGGTTTGGATTGACTATATGAAAACCGCACTCAAAGACATTCCCCAAAAGCCGCTTGGACCTGTCCCCTCGGGCCTAAAGCAAATCGATGGTAATTTCTACTTTGACGAGTTCCCTCCTGGCAAAGCCATCTTGCGTGTAGGTCTGCCCTCAGTTTTGGATGATACTCTTTATATCGAAGAAGGGGCTGAAGACAACGAAGACGGTATTGGTCAACTTCTAGAACAGCTTGAACGCCCAGGCGATGCCCTTGACCCCCTTACCACACCAGGATTGATTCCTTTTTAATCCATGAAAACCGTACTGAAACCCCTGCGTACTTTGCTATTTATCGCTATGATAGTGGCTATGACTGGATGCGGATACAAAGGTCCTTTGACTTTGCCTGAGTTTGCTCAAGCAGCCGCGCGTGCTTAATTTTTACTTTGACTTAATTATGACCGTAGCAAAGCACTTTCAACTTAAAGATGACACCTTGCATGCTGAAAATGTCTCTTTAGAGCAATTAGCGCATGATTTCGGTACACCTTTATACGTGTATTCACGCCAGGCCCTGCATGATGCATGGTATAGCTATCATGTCGCCGCACAAGGGCGCGATGTGCTGGTGTGCTACGGTATGAAAGCGAACTCAAATCTGGCTATCTTAAATGAATTTTCTCGCTTAGGCACAGGTTTTGATATTGTTTCAGGCGGGGAACTCGCGCGCGTCATCGCCGCCAAAGGCGACCCCGCTAAAGTCGTCTTCTCCGGCGTTGGCAAACAACGTTGGGAAATCGAAGCCGCTCTGGATGCGGGTATTAAATGCTTTAATGTCGAATCTGAAGCCGAATTAGAGCGTATTAACCAAATCGCTGGTGAAAAAGGCGTAAAAGCACCTATTTCCCTACGAGTTAATCCCGATGTGGACGCAAAAACCCACCCCTACATTTCTACTGGCCTTAAAGACAATAAGTTTGGTGTGGATATCAACGAAGCCCCTGCTATTTATGCACGCGCTCAGGCTATGCCTCACTTAGAAATCGTGGGCGTAGATTGCCATATTGGCTCACAAATCACTGAGATCAGTCCCTATTTAGACGCACTCGATAAACTTATTGCCCTCATTAAGCAGCTCCAATCCCAGGGCATTACTCTTAGCCATTTAGATATTGGTGGCGGCTTAGGGATCCGCTATACCGACGAAACCCCAGCCACGCCTACCGAACTATTAAGCGCGGTATTCAAAGCGCTGGACGCTGCGGATCTAGGGCATTTACAGCTCGTGCTGGAGCCCGGGCGCTCCATGGTGGGTAATGCCGGCGTATTGCTAACACGGGTTGAATACGTAAAAACCAATCAAGACAAGCATTTTGCAATCGTTGATGCAGCAATGAATGACTTAATTCGCCCTACTCTCTACGACGCCTGGCACGACGTAGAGCCTGTTCGCCCACGCACTGGCTCTGCGCCTGCCCCGGCTTATGATATTGTGGGGCCAATCTGTGAAAGCGGCGACTGGCTGGCCAAAGATCGCGCTTTACACCTAGCCCAAGGCGATTTGCTCGCCATCATGTCTGCTGGGGCGTATGCTTTTACGATGTCCAGTCAATACAACACACGCCCTCGTGCTGCAGAGGTCATCGTAGATGACCAATCCGTGCACCTCGTTCGCCCCCGAGAAAGTCTAGAAAGTTTATTTGATAGCGAACGTCTTATTGACTAGCCATATTAGTTTTTAACTATTATTTGGCAAAAATCACTTACCCCACCCTGTACAGGGTGGGGTAATTTTATAAAAGTCTTACAGCTCACCGTAAGAATGCAAACCCGATAAGAACATATTTACACCGAGGAAGGCAAAACTCGTCACAAGCAAGCCTACCAATGCCCAATAGGCGCTAAATGTACCTCGTAGTCCCTTCATGAAGCGCATATGCAACCAAGCGGCGTAGTTTAACCAAACGATTAAGGCCCATGTTTCTTTAGGGTCCCACTGCCAATAAGTTCCCCAGGCATCAGCTGCCCATAAGGCACCTAAAATCGTGGCAATCGTAAAGAAAGCAAAGCCCACTGCAATCGCCCGATACATAATGTCATCGAGGATTTCCAAATCAGGTAAGCGCTGTGCAATAGGACGGCGGAATGCCATAATTAAACCAACAATGATGGCACTAATACCAAAATACAGCATCCATGTGGCTGAAAATTTACCCGAGCTAAAAATTAACGGCTCCGCACAAAGCAGCACCCCTAAAATAAATACGGGAGATAGTTTCGCCCAGGAAGTGGTCTCACCATTTTCTTTGATTAAATAGGCAAAACCCACCATCGCAGATAGCGCAAACGTACCATAACCAATAAAGTTAGCTGGCACGTGGATTTTCATCCACCAGCTTTTCAGTGCTGGCACTAAGGGCTGAATTTGATGGGCATCACGCGTAAAGGAATACCACAACAAAAACACCACGACGGAGGACACCACCAGCAAGACAAAACCGCCTAAAGCACGGGTGGCATAACGGCGTTCATAGTACAAGTAAAATAAAGCGGTCATGAGCGCAAAGAGGACAAAAACCTCGTATAAATTGCTCACAGGAATATGACCAATATCAGGGCCTAATAAGTGCCCTTCACGCCAACGTACCAATAACCCGATCGAGCCTGCGTACACTGCTGCCCATGTCAGCCCAGAGCCAATCCAAGCCGCAGTCGGGCTTGCCATCCCTATCCAGTACATTACCGTAGCTAATACAAATAATGCACACATCCACAAAATAGCGGATTGAGAAGAGATCAGGTATTTCAGAAAAAAGACGGTCTCAGCGCGATTGATATCGCCATTGGCTAAGTTTCCATCAGGGCTATAAAGCCAAATAGCAAACAACGCCACCAACGAGATCACAATCGTCATGGTGCGCAGTGGCCGCCAGAGCCAACCCATCCACACCAGCATTGGCACGGTGGCGACAAGAATAATGCGCTCGTAGTAATCCATGCTATCGGGATAGGTTTTTAAACAGTAGACTGCCGCCAAAGCCAATACAACAAAGTAGATGGCATCACTTATGGTTGGACGACCGCGCACCCCTCGCGCGTCCCCGCTGGGAGACCGCGGATCATCACCCCACATAGAGGGAGAAGATGTAACAGCGGAATTAGACATGTTGATTACCTCGATCTGCAGACAAACGCTCAAACGCCGTTTGGAAGCGTTGGAATTCTTGTTGGAAGTCTAAATTACGGCGCTGTGATGTCATGGCTGCCGTCAAAATGCTGCCCGTATCCTGTGGGCGCACCCACACCCAAATACGACGATCACGCACATAAATCATCACAAACACACCGATCACCAAGAACAAGCTACCGGTATACACAATATACATACCAGGGCTACGTGAGACCTGAAAAACACTGGCTTGCACCTGGTCAAAGCTATCTAGCGTTAACACCACGGGAGCCGGATATTCGGGCAAGTTCGCAAAAGCCAATAAAGCGAGCTGTACCCATTGTTCCTCGTGGGCGCCTTTTTCCCCACTATAATCAATAGGTGCTAAACCGTGCTCTTCGCGCACCAGATTACGCAGCTCCAAAAGCGTCATCTGGAGCATGGGCACCGTTAAACCCAAAATACGCTCGCGTTCCGCCTCTGGCACTGGTTCAATAATGCCATTAAACCCTTTACGTACAAAGGTATCAATGGTTTTAAAAGCCGCTAACTCAATCAAAGAGCCGGCCTCCATTTGCCCGCTGCGCATGGCAAAACGTTTAGCTGCCAATTGCAATTTAGCCGTGTCGGTTGCCGCTGCTCGTAACTGCATAAACTCTGTCATTGAGCTTTTTGCATCGGCAGGAATTCGTACATAACGGAAAAAATCGGCTTGATTACGGCGCATACCAAGCAAAAACACCGGAAACCCGTCTAAGGTCATGGGAGCCATGTAGTTCACATACTCCATCGCCTGGCCATCTTTGGTCGTAAGCCTATAGTGGATGCTTGGCCCCACATTGGTTAAGTGATCGTCTTTGGGCTTAACGCCACTGCCCGCTACGGAGGCCACATGATCCATCAAAGCTTTAGGTTGTGGATCACCATCGGTAAGGTCCTCAACGTTAAAGACTCGTAACTCTGTAAAGGTTGCCTCTACGCTATCGCCCTGTTGGTTATAAATCACGGGCGCGCTTTCGCCAACCACCCCTTTTAGGCGGACGGGCTCGTATTCAGCCCCTTGTAAAGGATAAGCGCTTAGCACCAGTTTGCTACCACCATCATCAAAGCCAGATTGGTAGATGGTTACCCCACGATAACGCAAAGGCTCGTTCACCTCGATCACCTGAGTAAAGCGCTTACCATTTTCCTCGTCAATGACCTCTACCTCGCTTTTAAAATTGCTTGGCATACCAGTAGAGTAATAGTCAATGATAAAACGCTTTAGCTCCACAATAAATGGCACTGGCTGGATCAAAACCCCTTCTCCGTAACTAACAATAGCATGAGAGGTTTTTGCGCCCTCGGGCAAAAGCATATTAGCGCGGTAGCTAGGATTAGATAAACTCAACCGCCCAGCGGGGGGGACTTCGGAAATAAACATATTTTCCGTGATGGGGGTTTTATCCCCCAACCATGCTTGAATACGAATCGGTAGTTCACTATCTAGCAGCCCCCCTATACAAATCACCACAATCGCCACATGCCCAAAAATGTAGCCTAAACGATTTGCTCCCCCTTTTTTCGCCGCTACCATGTAACTACCGTCTTCGTCATCACGAACGCGGTAAGCATAGCCATGTGCTTTAAGCCACTGCTGGATCGGCGCTAGGTTATCTTGGGGGGTGTGGCTGGATGTGATCTCGACCCGATGGGGGAATGCTCGTAAACTTGTCCCCCGTACATATTCCCTAAAGGTGCGAGAGTCTCGGAGCATTTTAGGGGTATGTCGAATCACACATAAAGTGGTCGACACCACCAAAAAACCCATAATAACTAAAAACCACCAGCTGTTATACACATTCCAAATGGTGAATTTATCGAATAAAGCCGTCCAAAAAGGACCAAACTGATCGATATAAACATTAAGTGGCTGGTTTTGTGCGAGTACTGTGCCGATAAGACTGGCAACACAGATAAAAACCAAAAGGCTAATAGCGAACCGCATGGAGCCAAGCAGCTCCATGACATCTTCAACAGTTGCTCGACGCTGGGTGGTAGATACAGTCACAGAATTAGATAACGATAAAAGTAAGAGGAAGGGTTGATCCCATTAGAACGCACAGTAAGCAATAAGTTCCCCACTATTACCTACACATAAACACAGCAAAGCTCACCTTGTGTTTTATACGTACAAGGTGAGCTTTAAAAAGCGTTAGTCAGAGCAGAATTAACGTAGGCCTGCTGCGTAATCCGCCACAGCATCGATATCGGCATCGTTCATGCGATCGGAAATATCATGCATCATGACTTGATTGTTGCGGTCACCACTACGGAATAAACGTAATTGCTCTGCAATATAAGAAGGGAACTGACCGCTTAAGCGTGGGTATTGACCGGGGATCCCAGCACCATTCGGTGCATGACAGGCAGCACAAGCCGCTACACCGCGTTCTGGTAAACCACCCCGCCAAATCTGCTGACCGCGCTCTAATGTATCTAAGTTAGTTGCTGTGGCGGCCTTTTCGGGGTCTAAAGGCTGCTGGCTAAGGTAAAACGCGACATCACGCATTTCTTCGGTGGTCATATTTGCCACAATGCTTGCCATGACGGCAGGAGCGCCACCAGCGGCTAAACGAGCTGCAGGCTCGCCCTCTTTTTTAGGGCGAAAATCATTAAGCTGTTTAACCAAGTATTCAAAAGGCTGAGCTGCCAAGTTTGGGTTGGCCTCTAGGGTGCTGTTGCCAGCTTCTCCGTGACAGGTGACACAGGCTAAAACGCCTTTAGAGACGTTACCATTTAGGTAGAGCTGTTCGCCTTTTTGTAAGTCCGGCTTTGCTGCGTCGGCAGCATAAGCTAGGCTTAGCACGGAACAACCCGCGATTAGGCTGCTTGTGATAATAAATTTTGATAGCACGCGCTTCATGTAGTCCTCGACAATCGCGATTCAACTGGATAAGCAAAAAAGGGGCTTATGCCGCCAAACCCGCCGCATTCTGCGAAAGAATCTTTGCCAAGAACACGACGTTACCGTATTAAACTTAGTGATTATACAATAGAGCTACAAAATTAAACGGAATTTGCTGCAATCATGTCTATATTACATCGCGCTCGCTTCACCATCTCTGCGGCACAACTGTCCCAGCTCCCCCCCGAAGGCCCTCCAGAGGTTTGCTTTGTGGGGCGCTCTAATGCGGGTAAGTCCTCTGCTATCAATGTCTTAACAAACCAACGCCGCCTTGCCTTTTCCAGTAAAACACCGGGGCGAACACGTCTGATCAACATGTTTGGCATTCCGGACCCTCTAGAAGCCGATGCCCAGCTTGGTTATTTAGTCGATTTGCCCGGATATGGGTATGCGGCGGTTAATCGTCAAGAAAAACAGCAGTGGGACCAAGTGCTTGGCGGATATTTACGGACGCGCAATTCCCTAGCTGGCATTGTCTTAGTGATTGATATTCGTCGCGGACTGACCGATTTAGACTTACAACTGGCCCATTGGATTGCGCCCACCGGACGACCGGTATTAGTATTATTAACTAAAGCCGATAAATTTGCGTATGGTAAACGTATCCAAGCGGTAGCTGCCGCACGTAAGCAGCTTAAAGACATTGGTGCTTTGCATGCGTTGCCCTTTTCCGCGACGCACCGTATTGGTATCGAAGACGCCACGCAACATATCGAAAACTGGATTTCCCCCCAATTTGTACCATGACAAAATTTATTCCTGACGTTCATTTCCCCCAAAGCCGTCCACGCCGCAACCGTCGTGATGACTTCACCCGCCGTTTGGTGCGCGAATCCGCCGTTAGCGTTGATGATTTTATTTACCCCGTTTTTATTCGCGAGGGCAAAAACGTCCGCGAGGCGGTCGATTCTATGCCTGGCGTCTATCGCTATTCGCCTGACCAGCTCTTAGCCGTAGCCGAAGAATGCGTAAAACTTGGTATCCCTGTGCTTTCGCTGTTCCCTTCTATCGAGCCCGAAAAAAAATGCCCTCAAGGACTAGAGGCTGCGAATCCAGATGGTCTGGTGCCTCGTACCGTTGCACTGTTAAAAAAAGAATTTCCAGAGCTGGGCGTGCTAACTGACGTGGCGCTGGATCCTTATACCAGTCACGGTCAAGACGGTATTATTGATGAAAACGGCTACGTGCTTAACGAGCCCACAGTAGCTGTTTTGTGCAAACAAGCACTCACCCAAGCCCAAGCAGGTGTGGATATTATTGCTCCTAGCGACATGATGGACGGCCGTGTTGCCGCGATCCGTAACATCTTGGATGAAAACCACTTTATTGACGCACGTATCATGGCCTATTCGGCCAAATACGCGAGTGCGTTTTACGGGCCTTTCCGGGATGCCGTAGGCTCTGCCGCGAACCTGGGTCAGTCCGACAAAGCCTCTTATCAAATGGATCCTGCTAACCGCTTAGAAGCAGTCCGCGAGGTCGCCGCCGATATACGCGAAGGCGCCGACATGGTGATGGTCAAACCAGGTATGCCGTATTTAGACATTGTGCGCGAGGTCAAAGACGCGTTTGGTATGCCAACCTTTGTCTACCAAGTCAGCGGAGAATACGCCATGCTCAAAGCCGCTGCACAAAATGGCTGGCTCGATCACGATAAAGTCATGATGGAATCGCTACTCGCTTTTAAACGTGCCGGTGCCGATGGTATTTTGACGTACTTTGCGATCGAAGCGGCTAAATGGATGCAGGCAAATCAATAAATCCGATGCCCTAATAAAAACGCCAGCGTATTAGGCTGGCGTTTTTTATGTGCAGCTCGTGTTACTTAACGTACGACTTTGTTTAGCTCAGCGCTAAACTTATCCGCCGGCATAAATCCAACGACCCGAGGGTCGGGAAGCTCGTTGCCCTGCGCATCAAAGAAAATGATGCCGGGTGGCCCAAATAAGTGAAAACGCTTTAACAGCTCACGGTCCTCTGGGGTGTTTTTGGTCACATCGGCTTGTAACAAAATCATGTTCCCCATTTTTTGAGCAACCTCTGGATCCGTAAAGGTGAACTGCTCCATTTCGATGCACGACACACACCAATCTGCATAAAAATCCAATATAACAGGTCGGTCTGCCGCCGCCAGTGCGGCCTCTAGCTCCTGAATAGAAGTCACCGGCTCAAATGGAGGCGCTGCCACACTATTTACCGCTCCTGCACTACCACCCAGCCCTAATCCAGCTAAAGGCTGGGTAATGCTTCGGCTCCCTGACGCCACCCCAACGGTAAGTGCTATGGCCCATACCGCCACCAAAATACCAACCCCTTTTAATAGTTGTTGGAATACGCCTGCCTCGGCTTCTAAACGACGGAATGCTCCTAATAGCGTAGCGGACCAAATCGCTAAGACAGCCCAACCCAACATCAATACCCATGTGGGTAAGACTGAGTTCACCATCCACCACGCCGTGGCAAGTAACAGGATCCCAAAGCCGTATTTAATCCCATTCATCCAACCACCGGCTTTAGGCAATAGCGCCCCAGACGATGCCCCCACTACAAGCAATAGTGCACCTGAGCCCCAGGCCAGCGCGAATAATGTTGCGCCCCCTAAGACCACATCACCCGTTTGCGAGATAAATAACAACACACCAGCTAACGGTGCGGCCACACATGGCCCCACAATCAATGCTGAAAGCATGCCCATTAAAAACACACCGCCGTATTTACCACCGGGAATTTTAGCTAGCCGCCCTTGTAACGATGACTGCATACCGGCAGGTACCTGCAAGTTATACACATCAAACATGGAGAGCGCTAAAACGGCCAAAATGACAGCAAACAGACTCAACACCCAAGGGGTTTGCAACCAGGCTGCTAAGCTCGCACCCGCTAAGCCAGCGGCCACCCCTAGAGCGGTATAAACCAACGACATACCCAATACATAAGCCGCAGCCAACGTTAAGCCCCGCCAGCGTGAATCCGTGGGTTTGACCCCTTGGCCAGCAATAATGCTTAACAAAATGGGCACCATCGGTAAAACACAAGGGGTAAATGACAACAGCAAACCAAGCACAAAAGCCAAGGCCATCATTTCTGCCCACGAGGCCTGGGCAAGAAAACCAGCGATGCCGGTATCACTTAAGCTAAATGCCTCGGTAAAGCTGACTGCAGCGGCTGGTGCCTCGACCACATGATCTAAGGGCTCTGGCACACTATCCACTACCCAGCGCCCTTGCGCTTTGTAGCCCCCCTCCACAGCGGTGAGCTGGATCGTCTCTGTCATAGGGGAATAACAAAGCCCAGCATCAGCACACCCTTGATACGTAATCGCCAATGACAGGGGTAACCCCGGTATGCCTAAGCCAGGTTGAACCGGTACACGAACCGTTACCTGTTCCCTAAATACCGCCATTTCCTCATCAAAGGTGGGGTCATAAATGACTTGAGCGGGGGGGAAAGCCGGATCACCCACCGCTTGCTCGTCATCATTCAAACTAAAAGCAAACCGCGATTGGTACATGTAGTATTCTGGCGCGATTTGAAAATGCACATCCACCTCGGTGGGGCTATGCATGGCTACCGATAACTGAAACGCTTGTTCAGGGTCTAAAAACTCATCAAAAGCCTGTGCCGGACGCGCAATGAGCAGTACCACACTGACCCAGAATAAAAAGAAAAGACGATACCACCGTCCGCCTTGCCAAGCGGGTGTAGAACCCAACATAGAATCATTCCTTTGGTTTGATGTTAGCTTTTTATCACACCAAGGCTACGCGGAGGTCTGTTCTTTTACCCAGTTAACATATGTATCCAACCCCGCAATGACAGGGAGAACAAGAATTTCGGGAACCTCGTAAGGGTGTAAGGAGCGGATTCTTTCCATCAATGCTCCTACTTTTGCCCCTGTGGTTTTAAAGGTGAGGGGGATTTCCTCGGCGCCCTCCAGCGTGCCTTGCCACATATACATAGACAAGGCAGGGCGCCCAAGGTTCACACAAGCGGCTAAACCCTCTTCTACGGTGAGGTGCGCTATCCGTTTTGCCAACGCCTCGTCGGGCGCATTTGATAAGACTAAAACAATTTGATCCACCGAATGAGGCTGTAACTGCATTACTCTGCATCCATTTGTTGAGCAGGCTCAGCTTGAATAAAAGCGGGTAGTTGCGAGCAAGCCTGTACCGCCTGTGCTACCCGCGGTAAATGGTCGATTGCATAACCAAAGCGCTGCGCATTGAAGACTTGCGGTATCAAGCACACATCCGCTAAGGTTGGCTGTGAACCATAGCAATACTCACCCGATGTATTATAAACCGCTAATTGTTTTTCAAAGGCTTCTAGCCCGGTCCCCACCCAATGCAAATACCACTCCTGGCGTTGTGCTGTATCCCACGCGGCATTTTTTTCTAGGTACTGTAAAACACGTAAATTATTTAAAGGGTGAATATCACAAGCAATTTGCAGCGCCAACCCACGAATATGGGCGCGTGCGACAGGATCATCCGGCAGTAAGGCCTGTGTCGTTGGGTACGCCTCATCTAAATACTCGATGATCGCCAACGACTGCGTAAACACTTGTCCTGCGTCTTCTAAGACTGGAACCAGCTCAGCAGGATTCTTTTTTTTATACGCCTCGCTGTGTTGCTGCCCCCCGTCACGCAGTAAATGAACCGGAACCGCTTCCCAATCCAATTGCTTTAAACCTAAAGCAATACGCACTCGATATGCGGCTGAACTACGAAAATACGTATATAAACGCATAAATACTCCTTTGGTGGGTGCGGGCAAAGCACCCTTTTTTCTTATCGGCTAACGCTTAAAAGCGCTCCACTTCGTTTTCAATCGCACCAAAAATGCTTTGCCCTGCCTCGTCTTTCATTTCAATCCGTACCACATCACCCGGCTGCATAAAAGGCGTTAAGGGCTTGCCCTGCTCGATGGTTTCATACATACGTACCTCCGCCAAACAACAGTAGCCTACGCCCCCATTTTCAATAGAAGAGCCCCATAAGCTGCCTTGTTTATTTGAAACAGTGCCCGAACCAACAATCGTACCTGCACAAACGGTGCGGGTTTTAGCTACATGAGCTACAAGCTGAGCAAAATTAAACGTCATGTCTACACCCGCATTGGGTTGACCAAAGGGCTGACCGTTTAGCTCCACAAGCAAAGGAAGATGTACCTTGTGATCGGCCCATTTGTCTCCTAATTCATCGGGTGTGACGGCCACTGGACTAAATGCGCTCGCCGGCTTACTTTGTAAAAAACCAAACCCTTTTGCTAGTTCCGCGGGGATCAGTGCGCGCATGCTCACATCATTGACTAGCATCACCAAGCGAATGGATTGAGCGGCTTGCTCTACGGTTGCCCCCATAGGCAAATCACCCGTAATCACCGCGACCTCAGCCTCAAAATCAATGCCCCAATCAGGGTCTGCAACCACCTTATCCGTAGGCGCTAAAAAACCATCGGAAGCACCCTGATACATCAGCGGGTCATGGTAGAACGAGGCTGGCACTTCGGCATTACGTGCTTTGCGTACTAACTCCACATGGTTAATGTACGCTGAGCCATCTGCCCACTGATAAGCGCGCGGCAACGGAGAGTGAAACAAGTTCACATCAAAAGCTTGAGTATGATCCGCTGAAGCATTAATTTGTTCATAGACCTGCTGTAGTGCTGGTTCACACTGCTCCCAATTTTCTAAAGCGTATTGCATAGTGGGGGCAATATCTGCCACCACCTTAAAACGGGTTAGATCACGGCTCACTACCACCAAAGCACCATCACGGCCTTGTTTTAGGCTGGCTAATTTCATTTAAACATCTCCTTATAGCTTCCATCATGCAACCACGCGGCATGTTTAGGCGCACGTTTGGTGCGACTCCACTCCTCGAGCATGTCCCACTTCACCTCATCCAAGGCTTCATTCATACCGGGCAAAGGGGTATTTACGGCCAGCTCTAAACGGTGACCATTGGGATCAAAGAAATAAATGGATTGAAATAAAGCATGATCCGTCGGACCAATCACATTGACACCATTGGCTTCCAAGCGTGCTTTTGCCTGCAATAAGGTATCCATGGAATCCACTTCTAAGGCCAAATGCTGCGTCCATTTTGGCGTATTTTCATCACGCCCCATTTCAGGACGTGTTGGCAGCTCAAAAAAAGCCAACACATTACCCATTCCCGCATCTAAAAAAATATGCATATAAGGGTCAGGCTCACCCGTTGATGGCACACTGTCTTCGGCAATCGCCAAAACCAATTTCATATCAAGATTTTTTTCATACCATTTTGCGGTGGCATACGCATCTTTGCAGCGATAAGCCACATGGTGTATTTTTTTAATCATGGCAGCAGTCTCCTTGCTGAACGTCATCAAGATAAGTCACGACGACAAAACACTGATAGCTACTTCATTAAAAACGAAAACCATCTATGAATCAAATGGATTTTTTCCTTTGATTTATCAATTAAACTAATAAATAGATCAACCTCAGAGATAGCCCAAATGAATATCAGCCTGCGCCAATTACGTGCCTTTGTAGAGCTTGCCAAAACCCAAAGTTTTACCGTCGCCGCTCAAAACCTATTTATCACCCAGTCCGCTTTAAGCAGCCTAATTAAGCAGATGGAGCGCTCCCTTGGTCTGCAGCTTTTTGATCGCAGCACACGCCGCGTGCAATTGTCTGATGTGGGTAAAGACTTATACCCCTTAGTCGATAAAATTTTATCGGACTTAGGTAATGTATTAGACGAGGCCGCTAGTCTAAAAGCGTTAAAAAAAGGTATTGTACGTATAGCAGCTCCACAATTGCTTTCCAGCACGGTTATTCCCACCGTCATAGCGCAATTTCACCAACACTATCCAGATATTCAGGTTCAACTTTATGATTGTGGTGTAGAACAGGTGGCCAACAAAGTCCTCGCTGCCGAAGTGGATTTTGGTGTTGGCCCTGAGCGTGATAGCAGCGTAGAGATTCAATCCACCTTGTTATTTGAGAGCCCTTTTCATGTGGTGCTGCCACCGCAACACCCGCTTGCTCAAGCCGATCGCCTGTCTTGGCAACAGCTACAAGGCCAAGCCCTTATCTTATTACAAGGTCAGTTTACAAAACGGCTTTCTGGGGATTTAGATAGCACAGAATATGGTCCAGAGCTCAATCTTAAACCGGCCCATTTAGTGAGCTTTATGTCTACGGCTTTAAGTATGGTCCATGCAGGATTGGGGTTAACCGTATGTATGCCTTATGCTCGCCCACTGGTCGAGCGCTATGGACTGGTGATGCGACCGATTAATAACCCAGCGGTCTACCGTCGTTTTTATATTTATGAACGTTCTGCCCGTACCTTAGCCCCTGCTGCGACCGCATTTAAAAATAGACTATTAGAGGCGTTTTAATCGTTTTATATTTCCCTTTAGTGCCGTTTTTTTATGTTATTGTGAATAATAGACGTGTTTTTTTAAAGCTGTACCAACCATCCTTTTTGCCTCAGGAGAACCATTATGGCAATGATGAAAGCTGCAGTATTTGTAGAAAAAAACCGCATCGAACTCGTCGACAAACCCATTCCGGATGTCGGGCCAAACGATGCCCTCGTCAAAATCACTACCACCACGATTTGTGGCACGGACATCCATATTCTAAAGGGAGAATACCCGGTCAAATCTGGACTGACGATTGGACACGAGCCGGTTGGTATCATTGAAAAGCTAGGCAGTAATGTGCGAGGCTACCAAGAAGGCCAACGCGTCATTGCAGGGGCAATTTGCCCAAGCTTCACTTCTTATCCTTCCCAAGACGGTTTTCCCTCCCAAGACGGGGCTTATCTTCTGGACGATGATGACACATGCCCATGCCACGGCTACAAAGCCACCGCGGGCTGGCGCTTTGGTAATATGATTGATGGCACCCAAGCCGAATACGTGCTTGTCCCCGATGCACAAGCCAACCTAGCCCCTATCCCCGATGGCCTTAGCGACGAATCCGTACTGATGTGTCCTGATATCATGTCCACCGGCTTTAAAGGCGCAGAAAACGCGAACATCAAAATTGGTGATATGGTTGCTGTGTTTGCGCAGGGCCCAATTGGCTTATGCGCTACCGCTGGTGCGCGCTTATTAGGCGCTAGTGTCATTATTGCCATTGATGGTAACGATGATCGTTTAGCAATCGCTAAAAAAATGGGCGCTGATATTACGCTCAACTTCAATCAGGTGGATGTCGTTGATGAGATCCTAAAAATCACAGCTGGCCGTGGCGTCGATGCAAGTATTGAAGCCCTAGGACTACAGATAACCTTTGAACAAGCGCTGCGGGTGCTTAAACCTGGTGGTACGCTATCTAGCCTTGGCGTCTATGCCGAAGACCTTGTCATCCCAGTGAATGCTTTTGCTGCAGGCTTAGGCGATCATCGGATCAATACAGCGCTCTGCCCAGGGGGCAAAGAGCGTATGCGTCGGCTGATGAGTGTGGTTGCCGCTGATCGTTTTGACTTTACCGCATTGGTTACCCACGAATACCAACTCGACAACATTGTAGAAGCTTATGATTTATTCGCTAACCAACGTGATGGTGTGTTAAAAATCGCAATCAAACCCTAAACGCATCCTCATAAAAAAACCCGCTTCCATATGGAAACGGGTTTTTTAACACGCTTAATAACTATTATTCAGCGTCGTTGTTTTCTGCTTCGGTGCGCTCTACTAGCTCCATGTAGGCCATGGGTGCATTGTCGCCCTGGCGGAAGCCCATTTTAAGCACACGAGTGTAACCACCGTTACGATCTTTAAAACGAGGTCCCAACACGTCAAAAAGCTTGGTCACCGCATCACGGTCGCGTAGACGTGCAAAAGCCAAACGACGGTTTGCTACAGTTGGGTTTTTAGCCAACGTGATCAAAGGCTCAATCACTCGACGTAATTCCTTGGCTTTAGGCAAAGTGGTTTTGATGGCTTCGTGCTCAATCAAAGAAACCGACATATTGCGGAACATAGCCAAACGATGGCTGCTAGTACGATTTAGTTTACGTAAACCATGACGATGACGCATGATAATTTTCCTATTAAATAAAGTGAATCTTATTTGTATGGCTTAATGCCATACGCTGCCCAGGCTCTTCTATCAGCACAGCTGCGGGCCAATTGGCAGTAAAAAAGACGAATAATTATAGCAGAGTTTTAAAAACTGATGACAAGACCTTCGTCAAATCCGTTGCTTATACCCCGAAAACAGCGTGGCTATGGCAAACAATGACCCATCACTATCTGCCATAGCCTGCTTTTTTAGGTGTCGGCGATTAAGGGCGCTCTAGACCTAGCGGAGGCCAGTTTTCTAGCTTCATCCCCAAGGTTAGGCCACGTGCCGCCAATACCTCTTTGATCTCGTTAAGCGATTTACGACCCAAGTTAGGTGTTTTAAGCAGCTCGTTTTCCGTGCGCTGAATCAAATCACCAATGTAGTAGATGTTTTCTGCTTTCAAGCAGTTTGCAGAGCGTACGGTTAGCTCTAAGTCATCCACAGGACGTAACAAGACAGGGTCAATCTGCGGAGCGGCGCGCTCGGTGGTCTCGAAGGTGTCTTCCTCGTGCTCTAGCGCCGCAAATACAGAGATCTGATCCATCAAAATGCGCGCTGCTTGACGTACAGCCTCTTCGGGGGTGAGCACGCCATTGGTTTCGATGTCTAACACCAATTTATCCAAGTCTGTACGCTGCTCCACACGCGCGTTTTCTACTTCGTAGCTAACACGACGCACCGGGCTATAAGACGCATCTAAAATAATACGACCAATCGTGTGCTGACGATCTTCGGACAAAGCACGAACGTTACCAGGCACATAGCCACGGCCCTGCTCGACCTTGATTTGCATCTCAAGCTTGCCTTCGTCAGTTAGGGTCGCCAAGTGATGATCGGGGTTAATGATCTCCACATCATGTGGCAGCTCAATATCACGCGCGTAAACCTCACCAGCTCCGGATTTGTTGAGCGTCAAGGTGACTTCTTCACGACCGTGTAATTTGAATACCACCCCTTTTAAGTTCAACATGATGTCAACCACGTCTTCACGTACACCGGGGAGGGTGGAATATTCGTGTACCACACCGGTAATCTGTACCTCGGTGGGTGCATAACCTGTCATGGAAGACAATAAGATTCGACGGAGTGCGTTACCCAACGTATGGCCATAACCACGCTCAAAAGGCTCCATGATAACTTTGGCGTGATGTTTAGTGATGGCCTCGACTTCAATAGAACGCGGCTTTAGAAAGGCTTGAGACATGAGATTTCCTTTTCAATACCCTCGGCTCGTTACACCGATAAGGCTGATGGAATAATAAAAACCAACAAGTGGTAAGAGACCACAAGGCCCACCATCTATAAAAAGAAAGTGGGCCAAGTGATAATAACCGTAATCCGAAGACTTGGGTTAATTAGCGTGAGTACAACTCAACAACTAGCGATTCGTTCACATCACGTGCCACATCAGCACGATCTGGAACCTGTTTAAATACACCGCTAAGTTTGCTGGTGTCGACCTCAACCCATTGTGGAAGACCAACGCTTTGTGCAAGTTCGAGTGCTTCTTTAATACGCACTTGGGAACGTGCTTTTTCGCGAATGGAAACCACATCACCGGGTTTAACTGCCATGGAAGCGATATCCGCAGTACGGCCGTTAACTTCGATTGCGCGGTGAGTTACCAACTGACGTGCTTCTGCACGTGTGGAACCAAAACCCATACGATAGACAACGTTGTCTAAACGGGATTCGAGCAATTGAATTAACAATTCACCGGTATTACCGCGACGACGCTCTGCTTCATGGAAGTAGCGACGGAATTGTTTTTCCAATACACCGTACATACGCTTTAGTTTTTGCTTTTCGCGTAACTGTAAGCCGTAGTCGGAGGTACGGGAACCAGAGGTGCGACCGTGCTGACCTGGACGAGAATCCAATTTACATTTGGAGTCCAAGGAGCGACGAGCGCTTTTCAAGAATAAATCAGTACCCTCACGACGTGAGAGTTTACATTTAGGTCCAATATAACGAGCCACGTATCTTCCCCTTAGATGCGACGACGCTTGGGCGGACGGCAGCCGTTATGTGGGATCGGCGTAATGTCTGCAATACTGGTAATTTTGATACCAAGTGCATTCAATGCGCGAACCGACGAGTCACGGCCAGGGCCAGGGCCCTTGATGCGAACTTCCAAGTTTTTAATACCGTATTCCATTGCAGAGCGGCCAGCCATTTCGGCGGCTACCTGTGCAGCGAACGGTGTGGATTTACGCGAGCCTTTAAAGCCAGCGCCACCCGATGTCGCCCAAGACAATGTGTTGCCTTGACGATCGGTGATAGTGATGATTGTGTTGTTAAAGGTCGCCTGAACGTGCGCAATGCCGTCGGAGACGCTCTTTCTGATTCTCTTACGAGCGCGCGATGCGCCAGAAGCTTTAGCCATCTTCTATTCCTCGATTATTTCTTCAGAGACTGCGCTGCGCGACGTGGTCCCTTACGGGTACGTGCGTTAGTGCGTGTACGCTGACCGCGCACAGGCAGTCCGCGACGGTGGCGCATCCCACGATAACAGCCCAAGTCGATCAAGCGTTTGATAGACAATTGGACTTCACGACGTAAATCGCCTTCAACGTTAAATTGCGAAATCTGTTCGCGAATGACTTCTAGTTCGGCGTCGGTAAGATCTTTGATCTTTTTGGAATATTCAATGCCCGCGGCGTCACAAATTTGACGAGCGCGAGTACGACCGATACCGAAAATCGCGGTTAGACCGATTTCGGCGTGTTGATGCGGCGGAATGTTAATGCCAGCAATACGGGCCATGGTTGTTCCTTGTTAAATCGGTTGCGTTTCGGCGTATCAGCCTTGACGCTGCTTGTGACGGGGATCAGTGCAGATTACACGTACCACGCCATGACGTTTAATGATTTTGCAGTTGCGGCAAATCCGCTTCACTGATGCCATTACCTTCATGGTTGACTCCTAGTTTTCTTAAACCGGCCGCTGCTTATTTAGAGCGGAATACAATTCTGGCTCGGCTAAGATCATAGGGCGTGAGCTCCACTGTGACCTTGTCGCCCGGCAGAATCCGGATGTAATGCATACGCATCTTGCCCGAAACGTAGCCTAACACCATATGGCCATTTTCTAGCTTGATACGAAAAGTTGCGTTTGGGAGGTTTTCTACAACCTCGCCTTGCATTTGTATAACGTCGTCCTTTGCCATTTTCTTCTATCGCATAGGCAAACCCGTGCCTTTAAAGTTAGCCTTTTTCAGCAACGAGTCATATTGTTGAGACATCACGTAGGCTTGCGCCTGTGACATGAAGTCCATAGTAACTACAACAATAATTAGCAAGGAAGTACCACCAAAGTAGAATGGTACGTTCCAGCGCATCTGCAGAAACTCCGGAACCAAACAAACTATAGTGATGTAAATCGAGCCAGCTAAGGTTAAGCGGGACAAGATTCTATCAATATAGCGTGCTGTTTGTTCTCCGGGACGTATACCAGGTACAAATGCACCGCTTTTTTTCAAGTTATCTGCTGTTTCGCGACTATTGAAAACCAATGCCGTGTAGAAAAAGCAGAATAAAATAATCAGAGCTGAAAACAGCGTGATGTACAAAGGCTGACGAGGTGAAAGCGCAGCTTCCAAATCACGTAACCAGCCCAGACCCGGTGTAGTGGAGAACCAACTGGCAATTGTAGCTGGAAGCAGAATAATTGACGAGGCAAAAATAGGAGGAATTACCCCTGCCATATTCAGCTTCAGCGGCAAGTGCGAGCTTTGTCCGCCATAAATACGGTTACCTACCTGACGTTTCGCGTAGTTGACCGTGATACGACGTTGTCCACGCTCGACAAATACAACAAAGTACGTAACAGCAACCACCAGCACGATGATGAACAATGCAGATAATATCGACATAGCATCGGTTCGTACTAGGTCTAGCAAGCCACCAAGGGCGCTAGGTAAACCTGCCACAATACCAGCAAAGATGATAATGGAAATCCCGTTACCAATACCACGTTCAGTGATTTGTTCACCGAGCCACATGAGAAACATGGTGCCCGTGACCAAGGTCACAACTGTAGTAAAGCGGAATAACAAACCGGGGTCGATGACGAGACCGGGTTGTGACTCCAATGCAACAGAAATACCAATTGCCTGGAATAGTGCAAGAAACACTGTACCGTAACGAGTGTATTGGGTGATCTTTCGACGACCCGCTTCACCCTCTTTTTTGATTGCCTCGAGCGTAGGCACAACCACCGACATTAACTGCATAATAATCGATGCAGAAATGTAGGGCATAATCCCCAGTGCGAACACTGAGAATCGTTGCAACGCACCACCAGAGAACATATTGAACAAACCCAAAATACCACCTGAGTTTTGTTGGAATAGATCTGATAGTGCGTCTGGATTGATCCCTGGGACGGGAATATGTGTACCCAAGCGGTAAACAACCAGCGCGAGCAGCAGGAATACAATACGCCGCTTTAAATCAGCATATCCAGAACCTGTCTTACCCTTTGCCTGTGCTTTAGCCACCGTGACCCCTTTTATTCAGCCAAAGACCCGCCAGCAGCTTCAATAGCAGCACGGGCACCTGCTGTTGCACGCAAGCCTTTTAAAACGACTTTGCGGGACAGCTCGCCGGATTTAATGACTTTAGCGTAACGCACGAGCTGACCAACAATGCCAGCTTGCTTCAGTACCTGAATGTCGACTTCTTCTACGTCTAAACGTTGTAAGTCAGACAAGCGGACTTCGGCGTGCAAGTGACCACCTGGGGCAGTAAAACCGCGCTTAGGTAGACGACGCTGTAAAGGCATTTGACCGCCTTCAAAGCCAACTTTGTGGTAACCGCCAGAACGTGATTTCTGACCTTTATGACCACGCCCTGCTGTTTTGCCGTAACCGGAACCCATACCGCGACCAACGCGACGGGCTGCGTGTTTGGCGCCCTCAGCAGGTTTTAATGTATTTAATTGCATTTGCGACATGCCGATTCCTTTAGGCTTCCGAAACGGTGACTAAGTAATCCACTTTGCGGATCATGCCACGAACTTCGGGAGTATCAACCAGAACGCGGCTGCTGTTAACGCGGCGTAAGCCTAGACCACGGACGGTGTCACGATGGTCTTTTTTTGTACCGATAACAGAGCGCACGAGAGTAACCTTGATTTGCTTCTGTGCCATGATTTACCCCAGAATTTCTTCAACTGTTTTGCCACGTTTAGCAGCAATTTCAGCCGGTGTGGAGCAAGCACGCAAACCATTTAGGGTTGCGCGAACCATGTTGTACGGGTTGCTGGAGCCTAAGCTCTTAGCTACAACGTTACGTACACCCATTACTTCGAAGATCGCGCGCATAGGACCACCGGCGATCACACCAGTACCTTCAGCAGCGGGAGAGATAAGTACAGTGGAGGCACCATGCTTACCAACTACGGAGTGATGTAGCGTACCGTCTTTTAGCGCCACTTTAAACAAACCACGACGGGCTTGCTCCATGGCCTTTTGTACAGCAACGGGTACTTCACGGGCTTTTCCTTTGCCCATCCCGATACGGCCATCCCCATCACCTACTACTGCTAATGCAGCGAAGCTCATGGTACGACCACCCTTGACGACTTTACTGACGCGGTTAACCGCAATCATTTTTTCACGCAGGCCGTCGTCGCGCTCCTGGTCGGCATTTTGTCTGCCTTGTGCTTTAGCCATTTGATAATTCCTTAGAACTTCAAGCCGGCTTCACGCGCGGCGTCAGCCAACGCTTTCACGCGGCCATGATAACGGAAGCCCGAACGATCGAATGCAACGGTTTCGATACCAGCGGCTTTGGCTTTCTCGGCAACACGTTTGCCGATGAGTGCAGCAGCTGCAACGTTGCCACCATTGGCCAGCTCTTTGCGCACTTCGGGTTCCACCGAAGAGGCGCTGACCAAAACGCGGTCGCCTTCGGGCGAGATAATGTTGGCGTAAATGTGCAGATTGGTGCGGTGTACCGCCAGGCGATGTACGCGTAACTCGGCAATTTTCTTGCGAGTTGCCACTGCACGACGCAAACGAGATTGTTTCTTGTCCATAATTCGTCCTTGCCTGTGCGATTATTTCTTTTTGGTTTCTTTCAGGGCTACGTGCTCTTCGGCGTAGCGTACGCCTTTACCCTTATAGGGCTCAGGGCGACGGTAAGCGCGAATTTCAGCAGCACACTGACCGACAACCTGTTTGTCCGCACCTGTCAACACGATTTCGGTTGGGGTTGGACATTCGGCTGTCACACCAGCGGGCAGTTCATGCACGATGTCGTGAGAGTAACCAAGTTGGAGCTTAACGGCGTTGCCTTGTACTTGTGCACGGAAACCCACACCAACTAAAAGTAGTTTACGGGTAAAACCGGCGCTAACACCAGTAACCATGTTGTTCACTAAGGAACGAACGGTACCGGACATAGCTTTAGCATGACGGCTGTCGTTAGCTGCTACAAAAGTAAGCTGACCTTCGTTTAGCTCGATTTTAACATCGCCAGTCAAAGGCTGAACTAAAGTACCGCGTGGGCCTTTAACAGTGATTTGATCTTCTGCGATGGTTGTTTCTACGCCATTAGGTAAAGCGACTGGATATTTTGCAATACGTGACATTGATGATCTCCTTATGCCACGTAACAGAGGACTTCGCCACCTACGCCAGCAGCGCGGGCTTTGCGATCAGTCATCACACCACGAGAGGTGGAAACAATCGCTACGCCTAGGCCGTTCATCACCTGAGGGATCTGATTGCTGCCTTTGTAGATACGTAGACCAGGACGCGACACGCGATCGATGCGCTCGATAACGGGTTGTCCAGCGTAATATTTTAGGGTGATTTCCAAAACAGGCTTTTTATCGCCAGTTACTTGGAAGTCTTCAATGTAGCCTTCGTCTTTTAGCACTGCTGCAATGGCAGCTTTTAGCTTCGAGGAGGGCATGGATACCGACTGCTTGTTGACCATTTGTGCGTTACGAACGCGGGTCAACATGTCGGCGATTGGATCGCTCATGCTCATGTGATTTCTCCTACCAGCTAGCTTTGGTCATACCCGGAATTTCGCCCTTGAGCGCCATTTCACGGATTTTATGACGAGTTAAACCGAATTGTTTGTAAACACCGCGAGAACGACCAGTAACAACGCAGCGATTACGCAAACGTGTTGGGTTGGCATTGCGAGGAAGCTTTTGTAGATCCAAGCGCGCCTGATAACGTTCTTCGTCGGACTTAGACTGATCGTCGATAATGGCTTTTAGCGCAGCGCGCTTAGCAGCGTATTTCTCGACCAGTTTTGCGCGTTTAATATCGCGATTGATGAGTGATAGTTTTGCCACGTCATCGCCCCTTAGTTACGGAACGGGAAGCGGAAAGCGTTCAATAGCGCTTTGGCTTCTTCGTCGGTCTTAGCAGAGGTGGTGATGCTAATGTTCAAACCACGAACTGCGTCAATTTTGTCGTATTCAATTTCGGGGAAAATGATTTGTTCTTTTACCCCTAGGTTGAAGTTACCGCGGCCATCAAAAGCACGAGCTGGTACACCACGGAAGTCGCGAACACGTGGTAATGCCACGGTGATCAAGCGATCGAGGAACTCGTACATGCGGCGACCACGCAATGTGACTTTACAGCCAATTGGGTAATCTTCGCGGATTTTAAAACCAGCAATCGCTTTGCGGGTTTTGGTAATAATAGGTTTTTGACCTGCGATTTTCGCCATGTCTTCGACGGCATGGTCGATGACTTTACGATCAGCAACGGCCTCGGAAACACCCATATTTAGAGTGATTTTTGTAATACGAGGTACTTGCATGATGCTTTTGTAGCCAAACTGCTTTTGCAAGTCAGCTACAACGGTATCGCGGTAGAATTTTTGTAAACGTGCCATGATGTCGTCCCCTATGCCTTAGCGCCAACGACTTTACCGTTGGAGCGAAATACACGCACTTTGCGACCGTCAACAACGTCAAAACCAACGCGATCAGCTTTGTCGGTTTCGGGGTTAATCAAAGCAACGTTAGAGATGTGAATAGGCATGGTTTTGTCTACGATGCCACCTTGTACGCCAGCCATGGGGTTAGGACGCACATGTTTTTTAGCAACGTTAATCCCTTCGACCACAACGCGGTCACCATCAACGCGCAACACAGTGCCACGGCGACGTTTGTCGCGACCGGCTAGCACAATGACTTCGTCGCCTTTACGGATTTTTTGCATATCCTAGGCTCCTTATAGTACTTCGGGTGCCAACGACACGATCTTCATGAATTTCTCGCTACGCAATTCGCGCGTAACGGGACCGAAGATACGGGTGCCGATGGGTTCTAGTTTTGCGTTAAGCAAAACGGCGGCATTGCCACCAAATTTAATCAACGAACCGTCTTTGCGGCGAACACCTTTGGCAGTACGAACTACCACAGCGTTGTAAATTTCGCCCTTTTTGACGCGTCCGCGCGGGGCCGCTTCTTTTACAGTGACTTTAATAATGTCACCGATTGCGGCATAACGGCGCTTGGAGCCACCCAACACTTTAATGCACATTACGGAGCGCGCACCAGTGTTGTCGGCCACATCCAGCGTGGTCTGCATTTGAATCATGATTTTTCCTGTTCCAACTTAACTGCACAACCTGGTACGAACTAACTATAGTCTACCAAGCAACGCAACCAGTTTTGGTCCCGTCAGATTCGACGTTGTTGATAACCACTGCAATTGGTTGTAGTAGCTTAGCGCCGAACCCTGGGTTGAAATCTTGCGAGAAACAAAACGTGTGTTTGGTCTACTTGTTTTTGTATAGCAAATACTATTTTAAAATCAAGTAATCTATCATTTTAGCAAAAAACAGCATTTAGGCAAGCTTTTTCTTTAACTCCCAACGATTTATGCCGTATTCATACAACAAAAAGAGCTTGCTTCTGACCAACCCAAAAAAGAGTCAAACAGAAGCAAGCTCAAGTCGGACTTAGCTATTAATTCCTTGCTAAAGAACGGTAGGCCTATATGGATTCCCCACTAGCCGCCTTTCATCATATTCAAAATAGCCTGTGTATGCTGAGCATTTTGAGTTTGGATTAACAGGCGTCCATCTGTTATCACCTCTCCTATACGTGCAATACTGGCCAGCTGCCCTTGCACACTTAACAAAAGAAAGTGCCCTTGCGCCTGTCTTGTAATGCTATGTAATTTACCCAATCCTCTTTGATTCATTTCCAATAAAAGAAAGGTTCGCTGATCAGCTGTAGTAACAGGTGTCACTCGCAACAAGTCCGCCTGAGTTAAAACAGGTTGAGGTAAAGCGTATAAGTTCTCTCCACCTACATCAACTGCTACTAACGTATCTTCTTTTTGCTCTTGCGCTAAATGCAAAGTAATGACCACAGAAGATTGTGATTGAGACTGGGCTCCCCCAGTATTTCCTTGTTGAACTACAGGAGGTACTGGATCTACAGCCTCTGGGGCTCTTTGTGAAGCTGTGTGCTGACATGCCGTTAACCCAATGGCCAAAGCCAATACAGTCACTAACTTATATAGTAATCTCATTTCTTTTCCGATTAAAAATCCCGCATATATACGCCATATTTGTTTTACTTAACAGCATTGATCACAATCTCTACTCGACGATTAGGAGCTAAGCAAGCTATTAAGTCACTACGATTTCCTTGATCACAGTGCACTAAAGGATGCTGATCACCAAAACCTTGCGCAAGAATTATATTTGGCTTAATACCAGCGCTAATCAAGGCTTGCCTGACTGCCTCTGCTCGCTGTTGAGATAAACGCTGATTAAAAGCTGAGCTCCCGATATGGTCAGTATGACCTGATACCACAACTCGCTCTAGCTCATTTACCTGACCCAATTGATCCACCAGCTCAGAAATCTTACCTAATCCGGCACTTGTTAAAACAGCACTGCCAAAAGCAAAGGCCACATCGCCCGATAAGGAAAGAGAGCGCTCCGGCTCCGGTTTAGGCGTATCATCCAACACTGAGGCACACTCGCTTGGCTTCCAGTAAAAACTCTGGCCTAACTTATCTTTATCAAAAAGGACCTTAAACTGACAAGTTTTGACACCTTGGGGCGTGTTGAAATGGAATAAATAATCCCACTCACGAACTTTAAACCCTTCCGAGAAATGTGGGCGCCCTAGCAAATTATAGAGCTGATCGCGAGTCACTCCTTTCTGAACTTGTCGTAAGTTTTCAATATTCGGGTAGGAACCTACTTCAAATGTCACTTTATCGATCTCGGGAAATACTGGATTATCCGTCTCCCCCTTAGAGTCGACCTGACTCAAGGTACCGCAGCCCACAAGCACAAAACTGCTAAAGAGAGCAGCTCCAAGCCAACTTCTTTTCATGATATGAATTCCTTTAAATATGAGTGTTGTGCATCGGTGCTGCTTAAAGCACCGATGCAACTATCATCAAGGCTGACTTACCATTGATAACCAATACCTACTGCACCACCATAATCACCACGTGATGAGGTATTACCGGAAAGCTTGTATACCCATTTACCATTATCGGTAATTCCGGAAAACCCAATGGCCATACCAGACTCTCCACGCCAGGTTCCAGCCGCCATAGACATCATATTCTTACCGGGCAAGTATGCCTGCGGCAAAGAAGCTGTTGCCATCGCCGCCGCCACACCTGCTCTTAACCGGTTATCCATACGATGAATATCATGACGAATGTTATTAACCTGGCCTTGCAGATTACCCGCAACCTGATTCAGCTGACTCACATTCACAGCATCGGTGTCATTGACGCCCGCTGCTACATTGGTAATGTGCTTACCTCCCATATTGATCCCATTCTCATTAATAATAGGACCTCCGTTGCTAATATGGATTTCATCAGCTTGAACCTTTACAGCCGTAATGGAATTCACCTTCATATCCTGGGAGACTGCTACCGTAATATCCGCACCTGCACCATTCGGCCGCTCGGTCTTGGAGATGACGATATTGTCACCGGCCACGAAGCCCACGGTGTTGCCGTTGTGGATCGGAGTAGAACTATCCCCCACACCACTGCCACCTGAGCCTCCGGTGTTAGAACCACCACCGGTACCACCAGTGTTTGCCCCCCCTGTATTACCATTCTCAACTGGTGCTTCGACGTTCCAATGCAAGCTATCCAGAACATCTTTCAAAGATGTATGCTGGCCGCCGTTATACGCAAAGGATCCGTTACCATCTAAGCCAACAAACGACTCAATCGGTTTTAACTGCCCATAATTAACAGCATCAGTTGGGGCCGTTCCGGCGGCTACATTGGTGATGCGCATATCACCCGCATTAATGCCACCTAGGGTAATGCTAGGCCCACCCGTTAGGACTAGGCCCGTGCTCCCCAAGTGAACTGCTTCACCAATCGCAACACCCGCATTATTTATGGTAGTGCCGCCGGTCTTTAGACTGCCCTCTTCACCCAGGTCAATGTCTTTATTCAGTTTGACCTCGACCCTACCGTCATTGTCGACACCCGTTTGCGCGACCGTGATGTTCTCATCACCCACAAAGGTCACAACTCCTTTCGGACCAATATTGGCGCTCTTGCCTTTCGCATCAGTCACCGTCCAGCCTGCATTCGCAACATCACTGACTAACTTGAGCTGGTCTTCAGTAGCCGCCTGGCCGCTGGTGAAGTTGTTTGGATCAAAGGTTGTATTGGTCAGTCCGCCGATTCGGCCGGTATCACCATTGATCGTGACCGGGTTTGCTCCGCCCACCACGACCTGCGTGCTGCCGATATCTGTGCTGTTACCGGCTGCATCTGCCACCGTGATCGAACCTGCACCTACGGTAGTCGTGTCACCAGCGGCATTCTTCACCGTAGTGCCTGCCGCTGTCGTAGAGGTCTCGTTGCCCTGATCGTCTTTCACCGTCAGGCCAGCATTGTTTACGACTGTGTTTCCTGTCGTCAGGCTACCCTCTTCGCCCAGATCGATGTCTTTGGACAAGGCCACACGAATCACACTGTTGCCATCAGCATCCTGCTCAATCTGCGTCATGATGTTCTGGCCTTCGTCGAACTTCGACCAATCAGCATTGTCCTGAGCACCGGCAACCGTCACTCTGGAACCCAGCTTAGATGTAAATGGACCACCCTCGTTGGCACCAAATACTAAGCCTTTATTCGTTAGCTCACC
>NZ_BAABKD010000002.1:0-408289 GCF_039543645.1 Paenalcaligenes hermetiae
CGACGCTCGCCGTTGTGCTGGTGTTGCCGGTTCATCAGCCACCCTGACCTTGTTGCCCCTGCCCCGTTTTGCCACCGACACCATAACGCCCAAAGGTGATGGTCTCCTGCCGACCGTTGATTGAGTAGTTGTAACGGAACGAGATGGAGCCGGCTGGAGTCACTGCCACATAGAGACCTTCCCGGTCATTCACTTTGTAGAGTTTGTCCCTGGGCTTGAGATTGCGCAGCTTGGTATCGGTCAGCATGTACCTTGTCCTTCTTCGTCTCCGATACCATGCTGAAAAAATCTCGAATTTATCGTATTTTTTCTTACGAAACAGTAACTTATAGAATATTAATACCATGAACACACAAAAGAACGCAGCATGGTATCGGCATCAATCATGGCATCGCCAAACCATAATACCAGCTTTAATGCCATGCTCAAACGGTGCTTGGCGCTTCCTCCCGTTGCCAGATCGTGCCAAACACAAACAAAAAAAAGCCCGCAATTACGCGGGCTTAGCGGCATTTCATGCCATCAGGTGCCTGGCTGTGCCAGACGCGGAATCATTCCCACTCGATGGTGGCGGGGGGCTTGCTAGAGACGTCGTAAGTAACGCGATTTATGCCACGGACCTCGTTGATAATGCGACTCGATACCCGCTTTAATAAAGCATAAGGCAACTCAGCCCAATCTGCAGTCATAAAGTCAGAGGTTTCTACCGCTCGTAGCGCTACGACATACTCGTAAGTGCGCGCATCGCCCATAACACCTACACTTTTTACTGGTAAAAACACAGTAAATGCCTGAGAAGTGAGCTCGTACCAATTCTTACCGGTAGCCTCATCCACTGTATTACGTAGCTCTTCGATAAAAATCGCATCCGCCCGTCGTAATAAATCGGCGTATTCTTTTTTAACTTCGCCTAAAATACGCACCCCTAAACCGGGCCCAGGGAAAGGATGTCGATATACCATGTCATGGGGTAGACCTAAGGCAATACCAAGTTTGCGCACCTCGTCTTTAAACAGTTCACGCAATGGTTCAAGCAGCTTTAAATTCAGGGTATCAGGCAGCCCGCCTACGTTATGGTGCGATTTAATTCCAGTGGCTTTGCCTGATTTTGCGGCAGCAGACTCAATGACATCAGGATAAATGGTGCCTTGGGCCAGCCATTTGGCGTTCGTTTGTTTAGCGGCTTCTGCTTGGAAAATCTCCACAAACTCTTTACCAATGATTTTACGCTTCGCCTCTGGGTCCGTCACGCCAGCCAGCTTACTCATAAACTGATCGGTCGCATCCACGTGAATAATATTCATGCCAAAATGCTGCGCGAAGGTCTCCATAACCTGCTGCCCTTCGTTCAAGCGCAACAACCCATGGTCCACAAACACACACGTTAGCTGATCGCCAATAGCGCGGTGAATTAAAGCAGCAGCAACCGACGAATCCACTCCTCCAGACAGGCCTAAAATCACGTGATCCGAACCTACCTGTTCCCGAATTGCGGCAATGGCTTCCTGAACATAATCGGGCATATTCCAGTCACCACTACAGCCACAAATATCACGCACAAAACGATTAAAAATGGCAGCCCCTTGTTGGGTATGTGTCACCTCGGGGTGAAATTGCACCCCATAAAACCGACGATTTTCATCGGCCATACCAGCAATAGGGCATGACTCGGTGGAGGCCATCAGTACAAAGCCTTCGGGCAAAGCTGTAACCTGATCCCCATGAGACATCCAAACATTCAGCATGCCGTGCCCTTCCGCCGTCTGGAAGTCTTGGATATCTTTTAGCAAAGCGGTATGACCATGCGCGCGCACTTGAGCATGCCCAAACTCGCGTCGTTGTGCTTGTTCTGTTTTACCCCCTAGGTGCAAAGCCATGGCTTGCATCCCATAGCAAATACCCAAAACGGGCACACCCGCCTCAAAGACAGCCGCAGGCACGGCTAAAGCGTCTTGAGCATAAACCGAAGCGTGGCTACCGGAAAGAATAATGCCATGTAAGTTAGGTTGGGAGCGGATGAACTCATCGGAAACATCGCCAGGATGGATTTCACAATAGGCGCCGGCTTCGCGTACACGGCGTGCGATGAGTTGGGTGACTTGTGAACCGTAGTCAAGAATAAGAATGCGTTGGTGCATGATAATTTTATGAAGTAAGAAGACAATCGGCCAAGCCACATAGCTGCAGCCTGGCCGATCAAAGCATAAAGTATGGTACTAAACGCGTTTAGTCAGCCCGGTAATTAGGGGCTTCTTTGGTGATCTGAACATCATGAACATGGGATTCACGCACCCCAGCCGCTGTGATTTCCACAAACTCGGCTTTTTCATGTAGCTCAGCAATCGAAGCGGCACCACAATACCCCATAGAGGCACGGATCCCCCCCACTAGCTGATAAATGATTGCTAACACCGAGCCTTTATAAGGCACGCGCCCCTCGATACCCTCGGGGACAAGTTTGTCCGCATTGCTACCCGCGTCTTGGAAATAACGGTCTGCAGAGCCGTCTACCATGGCCCCTAAACTACCCATACCACGGTAGGATTTATAAGAGCGGCCTTGATACAGCACCACATCACCAGGTGATTCTTCGGTACCAGCAAACATACCACCCATCATGCACGCCGAAGCCCCTGCTGCCAAAGCTTTAGAAACGTCACCAGAGAAGCGAATCCCGCCGTCAGCAATCAAAGGAACGCCTGTGCCTTGAAGGGCTTCAGCCACATCGGCAATGGCGGTAATCTGTGGAACACCTACGCCAGCAATCACACGTGTGGTACAAATTGAGCCGGGTCCAATACCAACCTTGACACCGTCTGCCCCAGCATCCACTAAAGCTCGCGCCGCGGCTGCTGTAGCAATATTGCCACCAATGACTTGGATATGTGGGTAATTGTCTTTTACCCAGCGCACGCGCTCTAACACCCCTTTGGAATGCCCATGCGCCGTGTCAACCACAATCGCATCCACCCCTGCCTTCGAAAGCAGATCAACCCGCATTTCGGTATCACCACCCACCCCTACGGCGGCGGCTACACGCAATTGACCGTGTTGGTCTTTACAAGCAAAAGGATGTTCTGTGTTTTTGACAATATCTTTAACGGTTGCCAAGCCACGTAGCTCAAAGTCATCGTTAACGATGAGCACACGCTCAAGGCGATGCTTATGCATTAACGCCTGCGCTTGTTCAAGTGTGGCGCCTTCGGGCATGGTGATTAAACGTTCCTGCGTCGTCATGACCTCGCGAATAGGCAGATCTAAGCGATCCTCAAAGCGCAAGTCGCGGTTGGTCACAATACCGACTAGCTTGCCGTTCTCTACCACAGGCAGGCCAGAAAACCCATTGTCTTTTTGCAGTTTAATGGCATCACGTACCTTCATGTCGGGGGTCACGGTGATTGGATCAATCACAATACCAAACTCGTGACGTTTAACCCGAGCTACTTCGCGTGCTTGGCGTTCGGCAGAAAGGTTTTTATGGATAACCCCGATCCCCCCCTCTTGGGCCATGGCTATAGCCAAACGTGATTCTGTGACCGTATCCATCGCCGCAGAAACCAAGGGGATGTTGAGTTGAATGTCGCGCGTAAATTGAGCGCTAAGATCTGTATCGCGAGGTAGAATCTGCGAGTAAGCAGGTACTAGCAATACATCGTCGAAAGTAAGAGCTTTTTTGATAAGACGCATGTCTTTATATCCCGTCCAAAACCTGATTATACGCTTAAGTGCTTATCCGAGCCAGACCCGAGCGTTATAGAACAAACGCATCCAAGGCGTTAAGCCACCATGTGTTGCATCAGCACCACCCGTATCTGCTTGCCCCCAACGCTCAGGCGCCCAGGATAGCTGCACGTTACGTATCACTCGTTCAGGGTGCGGCATCATAATAGTAAAACGCCCATCAGCAGTGGTAACCCCTGCTATCCCTTGAGGACTTCCATTGGGGTTAAACGGATACTGCTCCGTACGTTGCCCTCGGTTATCAGTGTAATGCAGTACCGTGTGTACTTGTTCCGCATTGCCTTGGCGAGCAAAATTTGCGTAGCCTTCGCCATGGGACACCACGATAGGCAAGCGGGTGCCCGCCATTCCTTGTAAGAAAATCGAAGGCGAATCAGCAATTTCCACAGAGGCCAAGCGAGCTTCGTATTTCATGGATTGGTTCGCAGTAAACAAAGGCCAGTGCTCTGCTCCCGGTATCATGGGTGCTAGTGCAGCCATCATCTGGCAACCATTACACACACCCAATGCAAAGGTATCCGTGCGCTGGAAAAAATCCGCAAACTGCTCGTTGAGCATCGTATTGAAACGGATAGTACGCGCCCAGCCTTGCCCGGCGCCTAATACATCGCCGTAACTAAAGCCACCGGCCGCTACAATCCCTTTTAAATCATCCAAGCGACGACGACCACTGAGCAAATCAGTCATGGGCAAGTCAATCACCTCGAATCCGGCCTGATCAAACGCCCATGCCATCTCTAGTTGACTATTGCTGCCTTGCTCACGCATCACGGCAATTTTGGGTTTAGCCCCCGTTTGGATATAGGGTGCGGCAATGTTTTCTTGGGGATCAAAGTCCACCTGTGCGTTAAGCCCAGGGTCATTAACATCATCCCACAAAGCTAATTCGGCATCCGCGCTTTCTGGGTTGTCACGCAAACGCATCATCTGATGCGTCATGGCTGACCACGCTTTACCAAGCTCGGCACGTGCTATCTCATACACACACTGCCCATCACGATAAATCGCGATGGTATCGGTGGTGTTTGGTTTACCAATCACATGTGAGCAAGCCGACAGCCCCGCTTCGCGTAGCTGCTGTAGCACCTGATCACGCTGCGCGGCGGGAACCTGAATAACCGCCCCAGCTTCTTCGTTGAAGAGCGCTTTTAAGGTTAGCTCATCACGCTGCACAGCTACTTGGTCCGCACGGATTTTAAAATCCCCCCAATCCGCCGCATGCGGATCGATGGTAAGCATATCGATATTAAGCGCCACACCGGTGTGACCAGCAAAGGCCATCTCTGCTACCGTTGCCAACAGACCACCATCGGACTTATCGTGATAGGCCCAGATCAGCCCCTGATCCGCTAACTGGCGTAGTACTTGGGCAAAAGCTTTTAAAAGCGCTGCATTCGTAAAATCAGGCGTTTGCTGCCCTACTTGATTAAAGGCGTGACACAGTACCGACCCCGCCATGCGTTGCTGCCCTTCGGCCAGATCAATAAAGATCAATACACTGTCAGCATCGGTTTTTAGCTCTGGTGTAAGGGTTTTACGTACATCGCCCACTTGTGCAAAAGCCGTAACCACCAAGGATACGGGGGCAATGACATCTTGTTCATTGCCTTGCTCATCTTGCCATGCGGTGCGCATCGACAATGAGTCTTTGCCTACAGGGATCGCAAGACCCAGCTCTTGGCACCACTGGCTAACTGCCGTAACTGTGTCAAACAAAGCGGCATCTTGTCCCTCGACTCCACATGCAGCCATCCAGTTAGCCGAGAGCTTCACATCCTCAAAGCTGCGTACATCACTCGCTAGTAGGTTAGTCATGGCCTCTGTCACAGCCATTCGCCCTGAGGCCGGCGCATCAAACACCGCTATTGGGCTGCGCTCACCCATAGCCATTGCTTCGCCACGCACCTGCTCAAAATCTGCCAAGGTCACGGCACAATCCGCCACCGGAATCTGCCATGGACCAACCAACTGGTCACGACTGCATAGTCCCCCTACACTGCGATCGCCAATCGTAATCAAAAAGTTTTTGTTGGCTACCGTAGGATGACGCATTACACGCCAAATGGCTTCCTCTAGCGCAATAGCGGGTAAATCTAATTCGCCTTGAATAGGCTGCGTACGTGTCACATCGCGCAACGTGCGAGGAGGCTTGCCAAGGATAACCTCTAAGGGCATGTCTACAGGAGCTGGGGTTTGCGCCGTTGCCTTGGCCGGTGCATAACCAGGAATCCCTTCACCATAGGTAACACGCAGTTGACGCTCCTCGGTAGCGACCCCAACCACCGCCCATAAACAGCGCTCGCGCTCGGCGATAGCTTTAAAGCGCTCTAGGTCTTTAGGATCAATGGCTAACACATAGCGCTCTTGCGACTCGTTACACCAAATTTCAGCAGGTGATAAACCGGATTCCTCTAAGGGCACATGTGTAAGATCAAAAATCGCCCCGCGCTCCGCATCATTCACGAGTTCAGGGAAAGCATTAGACAGCCCACCTGCTCCCACATCATGAATCGCAATAATCGGGTTGTTATCACCTTGCTGCCAACAGCGATCAATCACCTCTTGGGCACGGCGCTGCATCTCAGGGTTACCGCGCTGCACAGAGTCAAAGTCCAACTCTGCTAAGTTCACCCCTGATGTCATACTAGAGGCCGCTCCGCCCCCCATGCCAATGCGCATCCCTGGGCCACCGAGCTGTATTAACAACGCTCCCACCGGCAACGGATCTTTATGCGTTTGGCGGTCATCAATAGAACCCAAACCACCTGCAATCATGATGGGTTTATGATAGCCCCAGTGCTGCCCAGCAATGGTCTGCTCAAAACTGCGCACATATCCTAAAAGGTTTGCTCGCCCGAACTCATTATTAAACGCGGCTCCCCCTAAAGGTCCCTCGGTCATAATATCTAAGGCTGTAGCAATACGCTCCGGAAAGCCAATGGAGTCTTTTTCCCATGGCTCGGGCATATCAGGAAACTGCAAGTGAGAAACGGTATAACCGGTTAAACCAGCTTTGGGCCGAGAGCCCCGTCCGGTCGCCCCTTCATCTCGGATTTCCCCACCTGACCCCGTGCCTGCTCCCGGATAGGGGGCAATAGCGGTAGGATGGTTGTGCGTTTCCACTTTCATCAAGGTATGGATTAAGCCTTGATAGGACGTATAAGCGCCCTTAGCTTCTGCATCAGGCAGGCTCGCATAAAAGACTTTAGCTGGCCCGCCCTCCATAATGGCGGCGTTATCCGAATACGCGACTACTGTTTTACGTGGTTGGGCCGCATGGGTTTCGCGGATCATACCAAACAGCGTTTTATCTTGGGGCTGACCGTCTATCACCCATTGTGCATTAAAAATTTTGTGGCGGCAGTGCTCACTGTTTGCTTGCGCAAACATCAAAAGCTCCACATCATGGGGATTACGCCCTAGCTTTTTAAAGGCGGCGTATAAATACTCGACCTCGTCCTCGGACAAGGCGAGCCCCATACTACGATTGGCCTCGACCAAGGCTTCTAAGCCTTGCCCTAGAATATCAACCGACTGCATCGCCTTGGGCGGCAGCTCTTGGAATAACGCCTGACCATCAAACTGCTGATCCACGACGCTTTCTGTCATGCGGTCATGTAACTGAGCGGCGAGCTGTTGCAGTTGCTCAGCACTGAGATTTTTCGCACCAAGCATGCCGCGTACAGGATCCAGCACATAACGAATTCCGCGCTCTATACGACGCACTTGAGTCAGTCCACAATTGCGTGCAATATCCGTTGCCTTGCTGGCCCACGGCGAAACCGTACCCAAACGCGGCACAACGCGCAACACAAGCTGATCTTTAGTTTGGGTGGCTGGGTCATAAGCAGGAAGCCCATCATCCAGCAAAGCAGTCAAGCGCTGATGCTGATCCGTATCTATGCCGGACATTTCTGTCCAGACATAATACTCGTAATAAGCAGCAATCTGCTGAACAGGTAAACCCAAGGATTGAAAACGTTGCAAAAGGCGCGCGCTTTGAAAAGCGGGCAATGCGGAAGAACCGGAGAAATAAAGAATGGAGGACACGATGTGAGTCAATGCAAAAGTGTTATAAATGCACGCTATTTTAACCACAATCCAAAAAAATGGGGGTTTTTACGCAGTGCGGACTTTGTTTTTTCCTATGTTTGAAGGCTGTCATAGGACAAAACACCACAAAATTTATTTTACGTCATCCGCGCTCAAGTCTGTTGGCTCATCTGGATAGTGAATTTCCAAAACATCCAGCTCCTGAAGACCACCCGGCGTTCGTAAGGTCACCACATCCCCTTCTTGGGCTTTTAACAAAGCTCGTGCTACAGGAGAGATCCAGCTGATTTTGCCGTTCAATGGATCAGCCTCGTCTACCCCGACTATGGTTACCGTAAATTCTTCACCCTCTTGGTCACTATAAACTACCGTGGCACCAAAAAACACACGATCGCGATTCGGTTGCAGCGCAGGATCTACCACTTCGGCGATCTCCAATCGCTTGGTTAAAAAACGAATGCGTCGATCAATCTCTCGCAAACGCTTTTTGCCATAAATGTAATCCCCATTTTCAGAGCGATCACCATTTGAAGCGGCCCATGACACCACTTGCACCACATCAGGTCGCTCCACATTTAGTAAGTGCTTAAGCTCAGCTCGCAAGGCTTTATAGCCTGAAGCAGTGAGGTAGTTCTTTGTTCCAGCGGGTAGCGCTACCGCCTCGGGCACGAGGTCGTCATCCTGATTATCGGCATCCTCTTTAACAAAAGCTTTACTCATGAATGCTCTCCTTATGATAGCCAACGCTGCCAAATCGGCGTTAAGCCGGGCGGCAACGCTGGCAACTTACCTAAATCCATACGGCCCTCTCCAGGTCCATGAAAATCCGAACCGCACGAGGCCTCAAACCCAAACCGTTTCGCCACCTGGGCATAATGCTCATATTGTGCAGGTGCATGGCTACCGGTTACCACTTCAATCCCCTCGCCCCCTAATTCCTTAAAAGTAGAAAATAGCAAATCAAACTGCAGCGGATCAAACGCATAACGCCCTGGGTGAGCGATCACTGCAACCCCACCAGCCTCGTGAATCCAACGCACGGCATTTTCTAATTTTGCCCACTGCATAGGAACAAAGGCAGGGCCGTCCTCACCCAAGTAGCGATCAAATACTTCTTTAATCGAAGCACAATGCCCCGACTCCACTAAAAACCGCGCAAAATGTGTTCTAGAAACCAGCTCTGGATTGCTCGCAAAAGGGATAGCCCCCTCTAAGGCATCAGCAACCCCTAAATCGGCTAAGGCTTGGGCCATTTTTATGGCACGCTGTTTGCGCCCTGAGCGCACATAACGTAATGCATCCACTAACGGCAAATGTGTGTAGTCAATGCCCAAACCTACAATATGCACTGTTTTATTTAACCATGTCACCGAGATCTCTACCCCCGGTACAAAACGTATACCAAGCTGTTCTGCCGTGGCTTGTGCTAACGCTAAACCACCCACCTCGTCATGATCGGTCAACGCCCAAAGCTCCACCCCATTTTGGTAAGCACGCTGCGCAACCTGATCCGGCGTCAATACCCCATCTGATATCGTTGAATGACAATGTAGGTCTACGTTCATGATTTAACCCTGTAACAAGAATTGCTGCAGCCGCTGCTGTTGGTCCGCTTGCATAAATGTTGGTGCATGCCCCACCTGAGCCACCTCGTATAATTGTGCTTGAGGGTGCTGCGCTAGCATTTTTTCTGCACTTTGCTCTGATAGTAAATCAGATTGCTGCCCACGTACAATCAGCACCTGATCAGGCAAAGAGCGATATGCCTGCCATAAAAGCTGTGTTGTTTGCTCTAGTACGGCATCATTTAACGTATTCGGTGCCGCAAACTGCTGCTGAAAAGGTACAGCAATACGCAAATCATAGGCTTGCTGCCAGCGCCCCGCTTTTTCTTGGAAAACATACCGTGCCAAATGCTCCCATTGAGCTTGGTTATGCTCACCAAACGCCGCCCAGCGTTGCTTAGCTTGCTCCACCGCTTGCTCAAATGTATCAAAAACCAAAGGCTCCCCCACATACTGTCCGATACGCGCTAAGCCCTGAGGGTTAAGCTCCGGCCCTACATCATTTAACACCATTTTACGCAAAGGAATGGGGTTATGTGGTGCAGACTGCAGCGCGTAATTCAGCCCTAACCCAATGAGTCCTCCCATGGATGTACCAAACCAATCTAATACTTCAGGCTGCAGGCGCGCCAACAGCGTAAAAATATCAGCTACATATTGAGGCACCGTGTAATACGTTGGGTCGAGCAGCCAATCCGAACTTCCGCGCCCCACAATATCTGGACATACGACTCGATAATAAGGACTTAAGACTTGCGCCAGCGCATCAAAATCACGCCCAGTACGCAATAAGCCATGCACGCACAACAGTATTTTAGAGTTATTGGGGTCTCCCCACTCCCAGTAGCTCATGCGATGGACTCCAGCAGGACTGACACAAGTAACAAAGTGACGTCGTGGTAAGGCGGTATTTGGCATAGCTGCATTCCCCAAAAAAAAGGCGGGTCACCCCGCCTATAATTAATCATGCCGTTTTACTGTACTAAATATAGCTGAGGTGCTTCTAACATTTTACGCATGTCCTGTATGAACGAGGCCGCATCATAACCATCAATAAAACGGTGATCAAAAGAGGAGGATAAATGCATCAAGGTACGGATTTGTATCTGTCCCTCTACCACAACCGGCTGTTGCATCTGTCGGTTTACTCCAATGATGGCGACCTCTGGCGCATTGATAATGGGTGTTGCCATCACACCGCCCAACGCCCCCAAACTGCTAATCGTTATTGTGGACTTAGCCGCTAAGGACTGTTGTCCTTGTTGTGCTTGCTGCGCCAAGTCACGGATCTGCTCGGCCATTTGCCAAAAATCCAGGTGTTGCGCAAACTCCAATACCGGGACCATCAGCCCTTGATCGGTTTGAGTGGCCACGGCAACGTGTATTGCCTCATATTGTTGTAGCTGCTGCGTTTTTTCATCATAACGGGCATTTAAATGTGGGTGTTTTTTTAGGGCCAAACACATAGCACGAATCAAAAACGGCAACAAAGTTAAACGTCCGCGGCTTTGCTCCCATTGCTGATTAAGCTGCTGACGCCATTGCTCTAAAGCCGTCACATCAACGCTTTCCACATAGGTAAAATGTGGAATATTTTGTGTGGACTCCAGCATTTTTTTCGCAATCTGTCGACGCAACCCACGCACAGGAACCGTGGTGACCGAATCGTGTTTCTCGCGAGCAAAGCTACTCTTTTGTTCAGCAAAACCAACCAAATGTTGATCAAGGTCTGCGTGATGTATGCGCGTTTTACCTAACCGCTGTGCCAAGGCGACCAAATCCACCGACAACTCCGCTGCTCGCTTACGCACAGCAGGCGAAGCTTGCACGGTCTGCAGCAAACGTTCATGGGGGGTTGTGGCGGGGACAAATGCGGGTGTCGTTGTAATTGCCTCAGGGGATTCTGATTCAGAGTCTGATACTGCTGTTGCTGTCTCCACATGAGCCCCCTTTGAAGATGCCTGCCCTGTTTCAGCTGTTGACGCTGTTGCCACCGTTTCTGTCGACAAGGCGATCTGCACAAGATCGGCCCCCACCGCTAATAAATCCCCGGGAGCACCACCTAAATGTGTCACCTCTCCAGTGACTGGAGACGTGATCTCTACCGAGACCTTATCCGTCATGACACTGGCGACATTTTGATCTTCTGTCACCCTATCTCCAACCCCCACAAACCACTCAACTAACTCGACCTCTGTGATGCCTTCGCCAATGTCAGGAATTTTAATACTGTAGTTTGACATGGTTATATCTCCTTCATCACAGACTGATAAGCCGCAATAACACGCTGAGGCCCAGGGAAATAATCCCATTCATGCGCATGTGGATAGGGCGTATCCCAGCCCGTTACACGCACAATAGGGGCTTCTAAAAAATAAAAACAATGCTCTTGCACCAAGGCGCTAAGTTCCGCACCAAAGCCGGATGTGCGGGTGGCTTCGTGTAAAATCACACAACGCCCTGTTTTTTGCACCGACTCAGCAATCGTCGCTATATCCACTGGCCAAATAGTGCGTAAATCTATAATCTCTGCGTCAATCTGAGCCTCTTCAGCCGCAGCCAAAGCCACATGTACCATCGTGCCATAAGCTAATACCGTCAGAGCCTGCCCTTCTCGCCGAACCGCAGCTTGGTCTAGTTTAGTGTGGTAATAGCCTTCTGGAACCTGCGCTAAAGGGTGATCACGCCATGACTGTAACGCGCGCTCATGATACCCATCAAAAGGACCGTTATAAAGTCGCTTGGGCTCTAAAAAAATGACGGGGTCGGGGGACTCAATGGCAGCGATCAATAACCCTTTAGCTTCCAAGGGGTTAGATGGCATAACCGTACGCAACCCGGCAATATGGGTAAAAATAGCCTCTGGGCTTTGACTATGGGTTTGTCCACCATAGATTCCCCCTCCGACGGGCATCCTAATAGTCACGGGAGCAGTGAAATCATTCGCTGATCGATAACGAATACGAGACAACTCAGAAACAATTTGATCCATCGCGGGGTAAAAATAATCACCAAACTGAATTTCCACCACGGGTGTTAAGCCATACGCTGCCATCCCTACCGCGGTGCCAACAATACCGCTTTCTGAAATGGGCGCATCAAAAACCCGTTGCTTTCCGTATTTGGCCTGTAGCCCCTCTGTGGCCCTAAACACCCCTCCAAAATAGCCAACATCCTGACCATACAGCACCATATTCGCATCTCGCTGCATCATAATATCAAGGGCTGAACGAATAGCTTGCAGCATACTAAGTGATTGTGTCGTCATAAGCCCTCCCTGAACTGTTGCTCCTGTTGCTGTAAATGCCAGGGTTTCTCAAAATAAACGTCATCAAACATCGCCATAGCGTGTTTTTTGTGCGCCTCTTGCATGGTTCCGCCCATCGCCTCGGCTTGTTTTTGTGCCTCCAACACTTGTTGCTCTGCGTCTTTAAGCAGCGCCTGATGCTGCTCCTCGGACCAGTGACCCTGCTGCACTAAATAGGTCTTTAAACGCTGAATAGGACAACCTAAAGGAAAATGCTGCCACTCATCATTCGGACGGTATTTGGACGGATCATCAGAGCTGGAATGAGGGCCTGCTCTATAGGTCACCCATTCAATTAAAGTGGGCCCCCCATTATGACGCGCGCGTTCTGCGGCCCAAGCTGAAGCTGCCAAACAGGCCAAAAAGTCATTGCCATCGACCCGTAAAGCCGCCAACCCCATGCCTACGCCTCGAGCAGCAAATGTATTATCCACTCCTCCTGCGATGGCTTGAAAAGTGGAGATGGCCCATTGATTATTCACCACATTAAGAATCACAGGTGCATTGTAGACTTGAGCAAATAAAAGGGCTGTATGAAAGTCACCCTCTGCGGTCGCGCCATCCCCAATCCAGGAGGCGGCGATTTTTGTATCGCCCTTAATTGCCGATGCCATGGCCCACCCCACCCCTGTAAGAAAACGGGTTGCCAGATTCCCTGATAATGAGTAAAAGCCATAATCTTTATAGGAGTACAACACCGGTAATTGACGTCCTTTAAGCGGGTCACAGCTATTGGAGTAAAGCTGACACATTAGATCGCTTAAAGGCATATGTTGCGCTAATAAAATACCCAGCTGACGATAAGAGGGAAACTGCATATCTCCCGGCTGCAACATCAAAGTTTGTGCGGTGCTAATAGCTTCCTCGCCATAAGACTGAGTGTAAAAGGTGAGTTTTTTTTGTCTTTGCGCATGGAACATGCGTGCATCAAAGGCTCGAACTAGCACCATGGTTTTTAAGCCATGTAAAAGCAAATCGGGCTCGGTATGCAACGCCCACGGCCCTATGGCTTGCCCCTCGTCGTCTAACACGCGCACTAAGCCTTGTGACAAGTCAGGCAGCTCAGCAAAAGGCGTTAAGGGATCGGGGCGGGGCGCTGCGCCAGCTGGCTGCAGGCGTAAATAAGAGAAATCCGAAGGTGTGCCCGGACGCGCAGGTGGCTCCGGCACCCGAAGGTGTAAAGAAGGGCTTTGTCTCATCGCTACCTCGTGAAAGATCTTGTGGAAATTTCAACTTTTGTTGTGTTTATTGGATTCGCCTTTTGGGCTTTATTCCACTGTACCGCACTGAAAAAAACACACACCTAGGAATTACCCTTTATCGATAAAAACCTATCGGATTTTGCCAGTAGCGTGCTCGCTGCCGCCGCTCTGTGTTCATATGCAACCCTGAAGCCAAAGAGGTGACCACCACTGCTCCCTCATGGTCCGTACGCAAAAACGCTGCACCTGCTGCTTGCCAACGCTGTTCCACTTGAGGGTGTGGGTGAGAAAAACGGTTCCACCACCCCACTTGCGCTATCGCCAACTGAGCTTGTAATGAATCCACCCACAGTGAGCTAGAGGATGTTTTTGAGCCATGGTGTCCCACCACAACCACCTCATGCGGTGAAATCCCCGCTTGCACAAGATTTTTTTCTTGCTCTAAGCCAATATCCCCTGTTAATAATGCCCGGTGATGTGCGCCCTGCACACTCAGCACACAGCTTTGCGCATTTTTATCTGCCTTAACTCGCCCGTTCAATATCTTCTTATCCGGCCATAAAAAGGCAAAACGTACACCATCAATAACCCACTGCTCTCCACGCGTGCAAGCGTTCAGCGCTATGGGTAGAGACAAGTCCGGAGCTGCTAGCAGTCGAGACTCTCTTTTTAAATGAGCATCTACATCAAATGAGCTATATATTTGATCCACCTGCACCCTCTCTATTACACTACGACTCCCGCCCACATGATCTAAGTCCGCATGTGACAAAACTAAGTGATGTATGCGATTTTTACCTAGGCTCCGTAAATAAGGCACAACTACCCGTCCACCCATATCCTGATCACGGCTTTGGCGCATACCGGTATCAAACAACACCACACTATTGGCTGTTTCTATCAATATGGCACTGCCTTGCCCCACATCCAGCGCATGCAAGCGCCATGCGCCTTCGGGTAGCGTAGGGGAGCGCCAAAACAGAGTAGGCAAAACCAGCAACCACCCTAACCAAGCTAAAGGTAAAGCTCGTAGCCATAGCGCCACGCCTATACCGATTACGCTAGCACCAAGCACCCAAACCGGAGCACGCGAAGCCGGTAGACTTGCTAAATCGTGCTCGCCCAGCACCACCGTCAGCTCCATATTTAAAGTTAAAAGCTGATGGCATAGCCACAACACAGCCTCGGTTAACTGGGTCCACGGGCCCAGGCTAAGTAAAGCAAACAATAACGCCAAAGGGGTAATCAATAGCCCAATTAAAGGAATCGCATATGCATTGGATAATGGCGAAACCAAAGACATCTCAAAAAACAGAAAAGCCAAGGGTGGCAAAAGCGCCACTGTAATCATCAGCTGCCAAATAGAAGCTGTTTTCCACTGTGCCCAGTGCTTTCTCCAGCCTTGAACCTGCCCCTGCCACAATGCCAACCCACTCCATTGAGCGCAAGCCACCAAAACCAAAACCGCTCCAAACGACAGCCAAAAACCGCTCGCTAAAATCGCCCAAGGGTCAAAGACCAACACCAGCACGACGGCCACAGCAATAATCTGCGTCATGCTTAAAGGCAAACGCAGCAATAAGCTAAAAACGGCCACCCCAAACATCATAAAGGTACGACGTGCTGGCACCTCCCAACCTGCTGTAAGGCTATATAGACCCGCCACCACAAACGCTAAAACACCAGCGACAATCGCCGCAGGCATCCGCTCCGTCAACGCGTGCCCGCGCCACGTAAAACGACGCCAACACCATGCAAAGGCTACGGCACTCACTGAAGCGAGCAAAGTAACATGGCTACCACTAATAGAAACCAGATGCGTAAGCCCAGTGCGATTAAAAATCAACCAATCCTGTGGGCTAATACTGGCTTGATCGCCAATGGATAAAGCTAAAATCACACCCCCCCAACGTAAATCACGCACATACGGCAGCATTGCCTCGCGTAAATGATGACGCCATCGCTGCGCCCAAACCTCAATACTATGTTGCTCTGGTCTATCTGCAAGCAGCACGGGGGTACCCCGCACTGTACCCACGGCACGCACACCTTGCGCAAACACATACCCCTCATAATCAAACGCGTAAGGGTTACGTAGCCCATGTGGACTTTTTAAAAACGCAGTAAGCTGCCAAACCTGACCCGGTTTGATTTCTGGAAAATCATACGCTTTCGCTTGCGCATAAGGCCCACCCCACTCTTTGACATTCCAACTTAACGCAATCGTACTTGGCACACCCTGTGGCTGAGCCCCAAGCACTGTGGCGATGAAATAACGACGATCCGGAGCCAGGCGTACCAAACTCTGCACCTGCACGCGCAATTTAAATGGCTTATTTTGTTCATGGGCTGGAAGCTGCTCGACCAGCACCTGCGCAATCTGATAATGGGTATACGCCCATGCACCTAACACCACGGCTAGGCTGACAACCCAAAAGCGATATGTAAACCTGCTAAGCCACGCCCACAGCAAACAACCCAAACAAATTAAAGCCGCCACGAACTGCTGAGTGGCGGACGCTACTTCTGCCGCCTGATGCACACATAAAACCGTCGCGGCGTATAGAGCTGCTAATAACCGACCTTGCACCTTTGCCCTCCTTGTTTTATCAACATATAAAAAAAACGCACCCAATGGGTGCGTAAAGAGGGGAAAATGCGCCTACGTAATTATGCGTAGCGCTGTTGGTGCCACTGGCTTAGGCGGGGCAAAACGCGCATAGCCGTGTGCGTGGTTTGTTGTGCAATTTGTTCAAAAGGCTCCTGACGTAACTGCGCCAAAGCCAAAGCAATGCCCCGTAACTCTTGCGGCCGATTGTATTGTTCAGGGTTCTCTTTTGGACGTAACCAGGCAGGGGGAATATCCGGTGCATCCGTTTCTAAGACTATATGGCGCAGTGCCGTATCACTGGCTAAGCGACGAATCTGTTTAGCCCGCGTAAACGTCATCGCGCCCCCTATACCTAGCACAAAACCTAAGTCGATAAACTGTTGCGCTTGCTGATAGCTACCATTAAACGCATGCGCAATACCGGTTAACTGATGGCGACGCAAGGATTTTAAAATCAAATCCTGTGAACGCCGCACATGCAGCAAAACAGGCAACTGGTAGCGTTGCGCCAGCTGTAACTGCGCCTCGTAAAAATGGATTTGTTTACTACGTAGCGGCTCTTGAGTTAGCTCTGGCACAAAAAAATCCAAGCCTATTTCCCCAATTGCTACGAAGCGGGCATCGTCTAATGCCTGCTCTACCTGTTTTTCTAATAGCGTTAAATCGTGCAAGGTCGCTTGGGCTACATACAAAGGATGAATGCCTAATGCATACACCAAGCTCGGGTCGGTTTGCGCCAACTGCTGTACAACAGAAAAATTAGCGGCCTCTACCGCTGGTATGACAATATAGTCAACCCCCTGTTGCCGAGCAGCACGCACTAAATCGGCCGGTGTTTCCCGAAATATCGGAGCATCTAAATGACAATGCGTATCGATTAACATCCGTTTAATATACCTTGATCCATAGCAAGTTGGCGATGAGCTAACGCGGCCAATGCCGGATCATGTGTAACAATAATAAACGCAATATGGAACTCTGCATTCATTCTTTGCAGTAGGCTAAACATTTCCTGTGCCGTTTCTCGATCTAAGTTGCCTGTGGGCTCATCCGCAAGCACACATGCAGGGCGGGTAACCAAAGCACGGGCCAAGGCAATCCGCTGCCGCTCCCCACCAGATAACTGCCCGGGATAGTGGTCTTGGCGGTGCGCCAGGCCAACTTGCTCAATCATCTTTTGCGCTTCAGCACGTGCCTGCGCTCGTGGTAAACGTCGTACGATTAATGGCATAGCCACATTATCAAGCGCTGTAAATTCGGGCAGCAAGTGATGAAACTGATAGACAAAGCCTAATGATTGGTTACGAATTTGACTGCGCTGCTTCTCGCTTAACCCCTCTGTGTTTTGCCCCTGAACTCTCAAAACGCCCTGATCCGGTCGGTCTAATAACCCCAGCACATGGAGCAACGTACTTTTTCCCGAACCTGACGCCCCCACAATGGCTACCATTTCACCGGCTTTCACTCGCAGATTAACATCCCGTAATACCTCGACCCGCGTGTTTCCATCCTCGTAATGACGCTGGAGACGCTGAGCATCAATAACCACATCCGTTTTAATCATGTCGCAACACCTGTGCTGGCTGTAAGCGCGAAGCGCGCCAACTTGGATAAATAGTGGCTAACAAAGCCAATACTAAAGACGTCACCCCAATCACTGCCATATCAGTAATTTGCGGATTAGAGGGGAGCTCGCTAATAAAATAAATCTGTTGGGGCAAGAACTCAAAACCCAAAAGGTTTTCAATAAAGGGAACTATCACACCCACGTTATAGGCCACCAAAGCCCCTAACCCCACTCCTATCACTGTTCCCAGCACACCAATAATGGCCCCTTGCACCAAAAAAATCCGCCCAATTTCCCGCGGTGTTGCCCCCAAGCTGCGTAAAATCGCAATGTCGCTCCGTTTGTCTTTGACTGCCATCACCAACGAGGACAATAAATTAAAAGCCGCTACAGCAATAATTAACGTCAATATCAAAAACATCATCCGTTTTTCTGTTTGTACTGCTGCAAACCATGTGCGATTATTTTGAGTCCAGTCACTCACTAGGACTTGTGCTGGCATCTGCTGCGCAATTTGTGCGGCAACCTGAGGGGCTTTTTGCATGTCTTTGATGCGTAAACGCACCCCACTATTACCACTGTCTCTAAACACGCGCGCCGCATCCTGATAATGGATAAAAGCTAAGGAGGCGTCATACTCATAATGCCCCGAGGAATATAAGCCCACCACCTTAAACTGACGCATACGCGGCGTAAACCCAGCCGGAGAAATCGAGCCCTGTGGCGCAAGAACCATTAAGCTATCCCCCACCGTGACCCCCAAGGCATGGGCTAACTGGTTTCCCAACACAATACCAAAATCGCCCTCTTTCAAAGCACTAAGCTGGCTCACCACCATTTGTTTTCCCACATCGGACACTTCGTTATCTCGTGTCGGGTCAATACCACGAACCTGTACGCCACTGAGCCTGTCTCCCCGTGCTAACATAGCTTGTGCCGCCACAAAAGGCGCCGCCCCCGTTACGTTTGTATTATGTTTGGCCTGATCAGCTAATGCTTGCCAATGTGTCAAGACGTCTTGATGACTACTACCACTCACATATAATTCAATATGCGGCAATACCGACAGCATGCGGTCTCGCACTTGGGTCTGAAAGCCGTTCATGACCGATAACACGATAATCAGCGCGGCCACGCCAAGTGCTATCCCAGCCATTGAGCTTGCGGCGATAAAAGACACAAAGCGGTCTTTACGCTTATTTGCTCGGCGCCCTAAGCCTGCAATACCCGCATAGCGCGCGCCAATCCAAAATTCATAAAACATAGATTCTACCGTTAATGATTGCAGCCAATTCCTGTATTTTACTGACTGATAGTTTACCCCCCGCCCCAATGGCGGCGGAGCTACTTAAACAGCTGCCCAAGCATGCACCTCAGTTGGTGCAGTATTTTGACCAATGCCAAAGCACAATTCAATCCTTTCCTATCCATCAAAGCCGATGCGTAGCAGAAGAAGCGTGGCAAATCGAACAGGGCCAATGGCATTCTGCTAAAGCAAAGCATAACGCAGCTCTAGCGCTTTTGTTAGCACAGCAGCAACAAAAATCACTCACTCCTGCTCATAAGCCATTTTGGCTGGTGGAGCTGGTGCATATCGCCCCAGCTCGCGACGGCGCTGCTCTCATCCCCGCCTCTGACTTACACATAGATCAAGCTCACAGCCAGCAGCTTTTACAAAGTGCGCAATCCCTATGCGAGGGCACGCCTTTTCAGCTCCAACCCTGGTCTACCACACACTGGCAGCTTCATACAAACATCGATCTACCTGCCCATTTTGCCAGCAGCGCTCTAGTCAGCCGTACTGCGGTCAATGCATGGTGGGATCAAGATCACGCCACGCGTGACTGGCGCCGCTTTGTCAATGAGCTCCAAATGCTCTATTTTGATCACCCCGTGAATCAGCAACGTCAAAGCCAAGGGCTGGCCGCCGTTAATAGCTTATGGCCCTTAGGCGGTCTCGCGCCTTCGGCGTGGCAAGCAGACAACGTACCCCTACGCCTAGCTACACTGTCTGACGCGGCTTTACGCCAAGACTGGGGGCTATGGCTGCATCAGCTTCAAGAACTAGAAAAAACACTAATGCCGTTACTCGCTCACTCCCCCACGCTGGTACTCAGCAATCTTGAGCATATTATGACGCTCACGCCAACGACACCTCGCTTTTGGCAACGTTTTTTCCCATCCACCCCAACCTGGAGAAACCATTGGCTCGCCCAATCCTAGTCCCTCGCCCCCAATACCCAGAAACTGCCCACGCCCTTGAGCAACAGGGACTGCACCCTTTATTAGCTCGTTTATATGCAGCGCGTGATGTACACACGATCCAAGAAACGCAATATCGCTGGCAGCACTTACTTGCTCCCCATAGTCTGCATCACATCCAGCAGGGCGCACAACGATTGGCTGATGCTATTGAGGCGCAAGAACGCATTGTAATTGTGGCCGATTACGACTGTGACGGAGCCACAGCTTGTGCTGTAGCCATGCGTGCATTGACAGAGCTAGGGGCCGATGTGGATTATTTTGTTCCAAACCGCTTTGAAACGGGATACGGCTTATCGCCCGAGGTCGTCCATTTAGTCTGCCAGCACCCTAACGGCAAACCGGATCTAATCATTACGGTAGATAACGGTATTGCTAGTGTAGAAGGCGTGGCCGTGGCCAATCAAATGGGAATCCAGGTCCTAATTACTGACCATCACTTGCCCGGCGATACGCTACCCGATGCCGTCGCGATCATTAACCCCAGCCTTCCAGCTTGCGGCTTCCCCTCTAAGCACCTTGCTGGGGTTGGAGTCATTTTTTATTTAATGCTAGCTGTACGCGCTGAAATGCGCGAGCGAGGCGCTTTTGATGTCGAGTACCAGCCACGCTTTGATCAACTCGCTGATATTGTCGCCCTTGGAACAGTCGCTGATGTGGTCAAACTGGACGCGAACAACCGCTTACTTGTTGCCCAAGGACTAAAACAAATTCGTGCCGGTCGCGCCCACCCTGGCATTCAAGCCCTCTTTCATATCGCTGGCCGACAAACAGAGCAAGCCAATGCATTTGACTTGGGGTTTGCGGTCGGACCTCGTATTAATGCGGCTGGACGTCTAGCCGACATGAGCATCGGTATTCGCTGCTTATGCAGTGACGACCCCTTAGAAGCCATGGAGCTAGCTAAAGAATTAGATCGTATTAATCAAGAACGACGCCATATCGAAAGCCAGATGCACCAAAGTGCTCTGCACGCTGCGGAACAGCTTATGCAACTAAAGCCAAGCGCTAGCGTTTGCGTATATCAACCCGACTGGCATCAGGGGGTGGTGGGCTTAGTGGCTTCTCGGCTTAAAGAAAAATACTGGCGCCCTACTATCGCATTTGCCCCCGGTGAAAATGGTGAATTAAAAGGATCTGGACGCTCGGTCCCCGAGGTTCACCTACGCGATGTGCTGGACTTGGTTTCTAAAAAACACCCTTCACTCATTTTGAAATTTGGTGGGCATGCCATGGCCGCAGGATTAAGCATTCATGCAAACCGCCTTGCGGATTTCATTCCAGCCTTTGAACAAGCTGTCATTGAGTTCAGCGGCAAAACCTCCTTCGACCCCATTATTGAGCATGACGGCTCGTTAGCTTTACAACATATGGATGTTCCCACAGCTCAACAACTCAGCAACGAAGTCTGGGGAGCCGGTTTTCCCCCTCCTGTCTTTGTCGACGAGTTTAATGTGGTGTTTCAACGTGTTCTTAAAGACAAGCATCTTAAATTACGCGTTGAGCGTGATGGGGTGATTTTTGATGCAATTTGGTTTAACCACGCCGAGCTCATGAGTGAACGCATTCACATGGCATATCGACTAGAAGTCAACCACTGGAATGGCAACAGCCAAGTCCAGCTCATGGTGGATCACGCGCAAAATAGTTAGTCCTCTCTGACCACCCCGGCGACGCTGGGGTGTAGAGCTAGCAACTATGCTTCTGACTGCCGAGAGGCGTAGAGAATACCACCTACAATCAGTAAAAAGGCAACACCATGATAGACCTCAGGTGCTTGATCCAAAAAGATCATAGATAAAATGGCGGCAAACAAAGGCATAAGATTAGCAAAAAAGCCGGCTGTCGCAGGCCCTACTCGCTGCACCCCTAGCCCCCAACAGCGAAAAGCTATAATCGCTGGCCCAATGGCCACATACAACATTGCTAACACCAACCCCCAGCTCCAGTCTATGTGCCAATCTGTCAGAGCCCACTCCCCCGCCGCAAAACCCCCGGACCACATCAAACCAAAAGTGACTTGCGCTAAAAGCAGTGTTGACCAATTTTGCTTAATTTCTGGCTCATGCTTATCCTGACTAAGCAGCCAGCTATAAAATGCCCACGCAATGGTGGCTATCACCATGTAGATATCACCAATAACAAAACGAAACTGCAATAGCTCATTCAAATCACCACGACTTAAAATAATGGCTACCCCCAATAAGGACAGCACAGCACCACTGATTTGTCGAGCCGTAATCGTCGCATGAAAAAACAAGCGCCCAACCAATAACATCCAAATAGGCATGCTGGCATTTACCAGCGTAACGTTAATGGGACTTGAACTATGTAGCGCCATGTATTGCAAAGCGTTATACATACCAATACCCAGTAACCCGAGCATGGCATAATGCCGCCAATGGCGCCAGAGCGCGCTTCCCCGACGCAATATTTGCCCACCAAATGCCGCCAAAATAAAAAAAGCAATAAACCAACGAATAAAGTTCAGCGTAATTGGGGGCACCATTTCGCTAATGACTCGCCCTACTACCGCATTACCCGCCCATAAAAAAGTGGGGATGACCAACAGCAATACGGCCGTCGGCGTGAGCCTAGCATTCATGTGACTTCCTTTCGTTTATTTGCGTATTAAAAGACAAAATAAAAATTATATAGAAAACCAAAATGAAAACCTAGGCTCACCCCCCCCGACCAAAAATCTAAGTCATTGACAAAAAACATTTATTTTGCTAAGCTGAGTAGTGCAAATGCTTAATCTTACTAGGCTAAGGCCTACGTCTTTGTCATTTCTTTGCCTTGTGCGCAAGGGGCTCTTGCCCCGCCCTCTTATTTTTAAATATAACTTTGCGGCCAGACGCATTTGTGGTTAACACCCGTTTGACCTCGTCAATCTATTGGCCCGTTGAACTAAAAAGGACACATTATGTCAAAAGAAGAATTGATTGAAATGCACGGTTCAGTTACCGAAGTTTTACCTGACTCTCGTTTCCGAGTTGTACTCGAAAACGGACACCCTGTTATTGCTTACACGGGCGGCAAAATGCGTAAGCACCACATCCGCATTCTTGCTGGCGATGAAGTCACTTTAGAAATGTCCCCCTATGACCTAACCAAGGGTCGTATTACTTTCCGTCACCTACCTAAGCGCAACCAACCTGCTGGCGCCACCACTCGCCGTCGTCGTCGTTAATGCCCGCCAACATGCGTTAAATCTATACCTCAAGCTTGCGGGGCTTAAGGCTGGTTTCTGTTAAAATAGATCCCATCTTCAATGACTTGAACTTTTCAGGAAAAACAGATGGAATCAGAACGCCTTAATCAACTCGAAGCGCAACTCGACGACTACTTAGAGCGCGCGACCGAATTACGGAGGTATCTTTGACTACGACGACAAAGCCCACCGCTTATATGTCGTCAATGCCGAATTCGAAAACCCAAATATTTGGGATGATCACGAACGGGCGCAAGAGCTTGGACGCGAAAAGAAAAGCCTAGAAACCGTTGTCCATGGCTTGGATGAAATTCAACAAGCCCTTACCGATGCTAAAGAGCTTTTTGAGCTCGCCGCTATGGATGAGGACGAAGCTACCCTGATTGCTATCGAGCAAGATTGCCAAACTGTTGGTCAGCGCATCGAGGAATTTGAGTTCCGCCGTATGTTCTCCAACCCCGCTGATAACCTTAACTGCTTTATGGATATCCAAGCGGGTGCAGGGGGAACAGAGGCTCAAGACTGGGCCTCTATGTTACTACGTCAATACACGCGCTATGCCGAGCATAAAGATTTCAAGGTCGAAATCTTAGAACAATCCGACGGCGAAGTCGCTGGCATCAAATCCGCCACATTGAAAATCAGTGGTGAATACGCGTATGGGTTATTACGTACAGAGACCGGGGTACACCGCTTAGTACGTAAAAGTCCTTTTGACTCCTCTAATGGACGACACACCTCATTTTGCAGCGTATTTGTTTACCCTGAAATTGACGATTCCTTTGAAATCGAAATTAACCCAGCCGACCTACGCATCGACACCTACCGTGCCAGTGGTGCTGGGGGGCAGCACGTCAACAAAACCGACTCAGCGGTACGTATTACCCACATGCCCTCCGGTATTGTGGTGCAGTGTCAAAACGACCGTTCTCAGCATCGCAACCGAGCAGAAGCCATGCAAATGCTAAAGTCACGCCTTTACGAGCAAGAGATGCGTCAACGCATGGCCGAACAGCAAAAGCTAGAGGATGCCAAAAGCGACGTGGGCTGGGGCCACCAAATCCGCTCCTATGTCTTAGACCAAAGCCGGATTAAAGACTTGCGGACAAATGTAGAAATATCAAACACGCAACGGGTGCTAGACGGTGACCTTGACCCCTTTATTGAAGCCAGTCTAAAACAAGGAGTCTAATATGCAGCGCGTGATTATTATTAGCGGAGCGTCTCGTGGTCTAGGTCTAGCACTAGCTAAACAGCTCGCCGACGATCGCACCCATTTAATCAGTATCGCCCGCCATAATAACCCCGAGCTTGCGGCATGGTGCGCTCAGCAAAAAACCTCCTATCAGGCGATTATGGCTGACTTAGCGCTTCCTAATGGGGCTCATGCCGCTAGTCAACACCTTCAAGAAGCCCTCTCGCGGTTTACTAATAGCCATGCCTACTGGTTAATCAATAATGCCGGTACCGTTAACCCTATGGCGCAATCACACCAGCTGCTTGACCCCCATGCTATTGCTCATGCTCTACAGCTTAACATTGGCAGCTTGATGAGCTTGAGCGCCACCTTTTTGGCACATAGCCCATCTACGGCAGATCGTCGTATACTTAACATTTCCTCTGGTGCTGGCCGTGGACCTGTTCCTGGCTGGGGGGTATACGGCGCCACCAAGGCCGCTGTTGATTACTACTCGCAGACCCTCGCCATGGAACACCCTCAGGTTAAATGCGTAGCCCTCGCTCCTGGCGTGGTGGATACAGATATGCAAGCCACTATTCGCCAAAGCGAGGAAAGCCATTTTCCTAATCGTGCCCGCTTCATTCAATTACATCAGAACCAACAGCTTGCTTCAGCCTCTTTCACCGCTGAGCATATTGCCCGTTATCTCGCGGATGCCTCCTTTGGTCATAAAACCATTGATGACATTCGCCACTATTTTTAATTGTGTAACTCATGACTTCTACGACTGAGTCAACGCATGTTGACGAAAACCACTTAATTGCTGAACGACGTGCCAAACTCAATGCCTTACGCGAGCACGGTAACGCCTACCCAAACGACTATCAGCCCGAGCATAGCGCCGCCCAACTTCATCAACAATACGATGATAAAGACAAAGAAACGCTTGCTACGCTTCAGCATACTGCCTCTATCGCCGGCCGTATGATGCTTAAGCGCGTCATGGGTAAAGCCAGTTTTGCTACGCTTCAAGACAGCAGCGGCCGTATTCAAATTTACCTAGACAAAAAAACTCTTGGCGAAGATCTCTACGAGCAGTTTAAAACCTGGGATATTGGTGATATCTTGGCGGTACGTGGTGAGGTCTTCAAAACCAATAAAGGCGAACTATCCATCAAAGCGCACGAGTTGCGTTTATTAGCTAAATCCTTACGCCCTTTACCAGATAAATTCCACGGTTTAGCCGACCAAGAATTACGCTATCGCCAGCGCTACGTGGATCTCATCATGAACGACGAGACCCGTCAAACCTTCTTAGCGCGTAGCAAAGCAATCAATAGTATTCGTCAGCATATGGTTGAAGCCGGCTTTCTAGAGGTAGAAACGCCAATGCTACACCCCATCCCTGGTGGCGCCGCCGCAAAACCGTTTGTCACGCACCACAATGCTTTAGATATGGAAATGTATCTACGCATTGCCCCTGAGCTGTACCTAAAGCGCCTTATTGTCGGTGGCTTTGAGCGGGTTTTTGAAATCAATCGTAATTTCCGCAACGAGGGGGTCAGCCCACGCCACAACCCTGAGTTCACGATGATGGAGTTCTACGCGGCGTATACGGATTATCACTGGCTCATGGATTTCACCGAGAACCTTATCCGTGCGGCGGCAGTAGCTGCTTGTGGCTCGGCTCACGTACAGTATCAGGGCGAGGCATTACGTCTGGACCAGCCTTTTGACCGTCTAACAATTGTAGAGGCCATCCAAAAATACTTCCCTGACTACACCACAGAACAACTTAACGATATGGACTTTTTACGTGCCGAGTTACGCCGTAAAAAAGTGGATATCGATGCTCCTGCCTTTATGCATGCGGGCATAGGCGCTTTACAGTTAGCGCTTTTTGAAGAAACCGCCGAAGCCAAGCTCTGGCACCCCACCTTTATTGTTGACTACCCGGTCGAGGTTTCTCCTTTAGCCCGTGCGTCCGATCACGACCCAGCCATCACCGAGCGTTTTGAGCTCTTTATTACTGGGCGCGAAATTGCTAACGGTTTTTCTGAGTTAAATGACCCCGAAGACCAAGCGGCGCGCTTTATGGCTCAAGTCGAAGCCAAGGACGCGGGTGATGAGGAAGCCATGTATTATGATGCTGACTACATTCGCGCCCTTGAATACGGCATGCCTCCCACTGGCGGTTGTGGTATTGGTATAGACCGTTTGGTTATGTTGTTAACAGATAGCGCTAGCATTCGAGATGTGATTTTATTCCCACATTTACGGCGCGCCGAATAACCCCCATAAAAAATCCCGCTTGCCGGTTAGCATAGCGGGATTTTTTTATAGGCTATGCAGCTCATCACTGCGCATAGCTGACAATATAAAACCTATACCATAAACGATTCGCCGCAACCACATGCGGCTTTTTCATTCGGATTTTTAAATTTGAATGTGGCGCTTAAGCCTTGGCGCACGAAGTCAATCTCTGTGCCATCCACAAAAGGCAAACTACGTGGATCCACGAAAACCTTGACGCCATGATCCTCAAAGATGTGATCATTCTCATTTGCTTGATCTACATAATCCACATCATAAGCCATTCCGGAACAGCCGGTTAAGCGTACACCCAAACGTAGTCCTAACCCCGAACCGCGTTTTTCGATGTGTTTATTGATGTGCTCGGCAGCTTGAGCCGTCAACGTAATAGACATATAACACCTCTTAATGTGTAAGACTGGCAGATTGCCATGCCATCAAAATCTGTTGGATAGCCTCCTCGGCTAACCATGTACAATGAAGCTTTACTGGGGGCAATGCTAAATATTCTGCGATCCCTTGCGCCGAATAATCCCCAAGCGCTTGTTGATTTAAACCAATCAGCTGTTCACATAAAACATCTGCTGTTGCTATGCATGCACCACAACCGTACATTTTAAAGCGTGCGGCATCAATACAATGTGTCTGTTCATCAACCAACACAGACAGCTGAAGTACAGCCCCTTGGTCTAACGACCCAACCTGAGCCTGCAAATACCGATGCTGAGCTTGGGGTGCTAATTCACCTTGGAACGTTGGCTGCATAAAGCGAGCCATAACACGATTTGAATAAGCCATCCGCTGTCCTTATGCCATCATGGTTGCCGAAGCATCGGGCTGCCATACGGGTGAGAGCGCACGTAAGCGCCGCACTTGAGTGATGATTTCCGTTAACGCCGCTTGCACCTGCTCTTCGGTCGTCTGTCTACCTAAGCTAATACGTAACGCACTATGTGCCAACTGTGGGTCGCGGCCAATAGCTTGCAGCACATATGATGGCTCTAAACTAGCCGAATTACATGCTGAACCGCTGGATAAAGCTAACCCCTGTAAAGCCATCATCAAGGCCTCGCCCTCGATACCCGCAAAACTAATATTTAGGTTATGTGGTACCCGTTTGGTCACGGAGCCATTTAAATAAATCTGCGGTAAGGCCTCCTGCAACCCCTGCCAAAGCTGCTGTTGCAAACGCTGGATACGCGCATATTCTTGCGGCTGTTCTTGGAGCATTAGCTCAAAAGCATAACCCATGGCGACAATTTGGTGTGTGGCCAAGGTCCCAGAGCGGAAACCCCTTTCGTGCCCCCCACCGTGGATTTGCGCCACTAACCGCACGCGCGGTTTACGTCGCACATACAAAGCACCGATTCCTTTTGGAGCGTAAATTTTATGCCCTGAGAAAGACATAAGGTCCACCTGCAGCGTATCGACAGCTACGTTCACTTTGCCTACCGCCTGTGCCGCATCTACATGAAACAACACATCTAGCTCGGCACAAAGCTGCCCAATGGCCTCAATGTCTTGTGTCACACCAATTTCATTATTCACCGCCATCACAGATACTAAGATCGTATCAGGACGGATGGCTGCACGCAGCTGCTCTAAGGTAATTAACCCCTCTGGATCAACGGCTAAATATGTGACCTCAAAGCCCTGCGTTTCCAAATAAGCACACGTGTCCAAGACCGCTTTATGCTCGGTATTAACAGTAATGATGTGCTTGCCTTTATCTGCATACGCTAAAGCCGCCCCTTTAATGGCCAGATTATTGGATTCAGTGGCTCCCGAAGTCCAAACGATCTCGCGTGGGTGCGCGCCAATGCCTTGCGCAATTTGTGCGCGAGCTTTTTCTACAGCTTCTTCCGCATCCCAACCATAGGCATGACTCGAAGATGCTGCATTGCCATAATGCGTCGTTAGCCACGGCATCATGCGCTCTAGTACTCGCGCATCGATCGGCGTGGTGGCCGCGTAATCAAGATAAATAGGGTATGAGGCCGACAAAATAAACTCCTCTGTTTAGCAAGTGGCTTGCTGAGTGCGAATAGGAGCCGATACGCTTTGGGTTTTTTGCTGTTGGCGTACAGAAGCCTCGAGCTGGCGCATCCGCTGTTGATCCACTAAATCCTGCAGCGAAACCGAGTCTAAATAATCCACCATTTTACGGCTTAATGTCGCCCAGAGCTCATGCGTCATACATTGAATACGATTTCCTTGCTCATCGACCTCGCAATCGCCCTTGCCGCCACATTTCGTTGCGTCCAAAGGCTCATCCACAGCAAAAATAATATCCGCCACGGTAATATGACGCGCCAAGCGAGCCAAGCTATATCCCCCCCCGGGACCCCGAGTGCTTTCCACCAGCTCATGACGACGCAAACGGCCAAACAACTGCTCTAAATACGACAAGGAAATGCTCTGGCGTTCACTGATCTTTGCCAAGGTAACCGGACCGCTTTGTTGGCGCAAGGCCAGATCAATCATTGCTGTTACAGCAAAACGTCCTTTTGTGGTTAAACGCATAATGATGTCCTTGAAATAGTTGGTAAATGGCCAATAGCCCAGCTATACCCGACCAATTTAGTCTAGTATAACAAATACCCACTTATTCTGTAAGGGATTGCGAGGGATTAGTCTGATTTACACAAAAAAAGTTCCTAGGACAATAAGGCTTGCTCCTTGAGCTGTCGTAACTGATCACGAACATGTGCTGCTGCCTCAAACTCTAAGTTCTTAGCATGATCCAGCATTTTTTTCTCTAATCGCTTCAGCTCGCGCGCTAGGGTTTTTTCGTCCTTGATCGCATCCAAGGAAAGCTGTGACAAGGCCTCGAGCTCAACCTGATGAGGTGCAATTACCCCGTCAATCATATCTCGCACAGCCTTGCTCACACCTCGGGCAGTAATCCCGTGCTCTTCGTTAAAACGTAGTTGCTTTTCTCGACGTCGCTCGGTTTCATCCATGGCTTTACGCATAGAATCCGTGATGCGATCCGCATATAAAATCGCATGACCATGCAAGTGACGTGCAGCGCGACCAATAGTTTGAATTAAGCTTCGCTCAGAACGCAAAAAACCCTCTTTGTCAGCGTCTAAAATCGCAACCAATGAGACCTCGGGGATATCCAGTCCCTCGCGTAGCAGGTTAATCCCAACCAAGACATCAAACACTCCCAAACGCAAATCACGAATGATCTCAACGCGCTCTACGGTGTCAATATCTGAATGTAAATAACGAACCTTGACCCCATGCTCAGCTAAAAAAGCACTTAAATCCTCTGCCATTTGCTTCGTAAGCGTGGTGATTAACACCCGCTCTTGGCGCGCTACACGCAACGTGATTTCGCCAAACACATCATCGACCTGCGTGGTAGCAGGTCGCACTTCGACCACAGGATCGACCAAACCGGTCGGTCGCACTACTTGCTCTACTACCTGATCCGCATGGGCTTGCTCATAAGCCGCTGGCGTCGCCGACACAAAAACGGTTTGTGGCATACGCTGCTCAAACTCATCCATTTTCAATGGACGGTTATCTAACGCCGACGGCAATCTAAAACCAAACTGCACCAGGGTTTCTTTACGTGAACGATCCCCTTTGTACATGCCACCAATTTGCCCTATCGTCACGTGACTTTCATCAATGAACATAATGGCATTTTTAGGTAAATAATCAATTAAGGTCGGTGGCGGATCACCTGCTTTCGCTCCAGATAAATGACGTGAGTAGTTTTCGATCCCTTTACAAAACCCCAATTCGTACATCATTTCTAGATCAAAACGCGTACGCTGCTCTAAACGCTGTGCTTCAACTAACATACCCTGCGCGGTTAACTCTGCCAACCGTTCTTTTAATTCGAGCTTTATAGTCTCTATGGCGCGCAAAACAGTATCTCGCGGTGTCACAAAATGCGAACCGGGATAAACGGTAAAGCGTGGCAGCTCTTGCTGGACTTTTCCTGTTAAAGGATCAAATAAAGCTAATGTTTCAATTTCATCATCAAAAAGGGTTACGCGTAGCGCTTGCTCCGCGTTTTCAGCTGGGAAAATATCAATTACCTCGCCTCGAGCTCGGAACATCCCCCGCTCGAACTCGGTATCATTGCGTTCATACTGCATAGCAACTAAGCGTGCTAATAGCTCTTGGCGACCTATTTCATCGCCCACACGCAATGTCAGCACCATCGCATGATAATCTGCCGGATTTCCTATACCATAAATACAAGAAACCGAACCAACAATAATGGTGTCTGGACGCTCTAATAAGCTTTTAGTCGCAGATAAGCGCATTTGCTCAATATGCTCATTGATGGAAGAGTCTTTTTCTATGAATAAATCCCGTGATGGCACATATGCCTCGGGCTGATAATAATCATAATAGGAAACAAAATACTCCACCGCATTCTTAGGAAAAAACTCTCGCATTTCAGCATAGAGCTGTGCTGCTAAGGTTTTATTAGGAGCTAAAACAATAGCAGGTCGCCCACTACGAGCAATCACATTCGCCATCGTGTACGTTTTTCCTGATCCCGTCACCCCTAATAAGGTCTGATACATTAAGCCATCGTCCAACCCCTCGGTCAGCTGCGCAATCGCTGTAGGCTGGTCGCCAGCCGGCGGATAAGGCTGAAATAATTGAAAAGGACTATTCGGATATTGTACGAATTGCGGCGTAAAGGTTTGCATACTGACCCCACATTGATAGATACTGCTATTATCCCATTATTTTTCATTCATTCGCACCCATTGCATTTTTGTTATGACTTCCCTCTTTGACAGCGTGCCCCAAGCTCCACGCGATCCTATTCTTGGGTTAAACGAACAATTCAACACAGACCCTCGCCCGCATAAGGTTAATCTTGGGGTTGGCGTGTACTATGACGCCCAAGGACGTATGCCCTTATTACCCGTAGTCGCTCAGGTCGAACAAGACCTTGCCGACCAATCTGCAGCACGAGGCTATCTTCCCATCGACGGGATTCATAACTACAACCTAGGCGCACAACAGCTGCTTTTGGGCAGTACATCGAGCCCCCTCACAGAACAGCGTGCTGTAACGGTACAAAGTCTAGGAGGCACCGGCGCTCTGAAGCTTGGTGCCGATTTTCTACAAAGCCTCTGCCCGAACGCTACCGTAGCTATTAGCAACCCCAGCTGGGAAAACCATCGGGCCCTATTTGAAAAAGCTGGCTTTACAGTCGTTGAGTACCCCTATTACGATGCCAATACTCGGGGTTTAGATTTTGAAGCCATGTGCTCTTTTTTAGAGCAACTACCCGACCAAAGCATTGTGGTCTTGCATGCCTGCTGTCATAACCCCACAGGCATTGACCCCACTGCTGAGCAATGGCAAGTGCTCGCCGAACTATTAGTTGCCAAGCAGCATATTCCTTTTATGGATATTGCTTATCAGGGCTTTGGCACCGGTCTAGCCGAGGACGCAGCCGCCGTACGTTTGCTCGCCGAACAAGGCATCCCCATGTTAGTAAGCTCCTCGTTTTCCAAATCATTTGCTTTATATGGTGAACGTGTCGGTGCATTAACTGTTATCACCACAGACGCCGCACAAAGCCCACGCGTATTAAGCCAGCTTAAGCGCCTAGCACGCACGAACTACTCAAATCCTCCTACTCACGGTGCTAAAATCGTCAGCACCGTTTTTGGGCAGCCTGAACGCTTCCAGCAATGGACACAAGAACTACAACACATGCGAGAGCGTATTCAGTCCATGCGCCAGCAGCTTGTTGTTAAACTCAAAGAACATGGCGTTGTACAAAATATGGACTTTATTTTGCAGCAAAAAGGCATGTTCTCTTATTCCGGGCTTAGCCAAGAGCAAGTCCACACCTTACGCGACGAGGACGCGATCTATATTTTAGACACCGGCCGTATTTGTGTAGCGGCGCTCAATGCACATAATATAGACACTGTCGCCGCAGCTATTGCACGAGTTTTACGTTAAGTATAGAAAAATCGCCGGCTACGCCGGCTTTTTCTTGCTTTTTCTAAGTATTTAGTTAACAATTAAACTGTATAAAATATCAGTTTAATGGTCACGCTGTGAAACTAACCGCTCGTCAACAACAGATCTTCAATCTTATTCGCTCTGAAATCCAACGCACAGGGTTTCCGCCAACGCGTGCCGAAATCGCCCAAACCTTTGGCTTTAAATCCGTCAATGCCGCAGAGGACCACCTTAAAGCCTTGGCCCGCAAGGGTGCGATTGAGCTGATCTCAGGCACCTCTCGCGGTATTCGTCTCTTAATTGATCCGCCCGTCTCGCCTTCCAGCTCCTCTATTTTGCCTATTATTGGGCGTGTGGCAGCCGGCAACCCTATTCTTGCCGCCGAGCACATCGAGCGCGAAATCGGTGTAGAGCCTGCTCTCTTTAGCCAAGCCCCAGACTATTTATTACGCGTGCGTGGTTTAAGCATGCGCGATGCCGGCATTTTAGATGGCGATTTACTCGCCGTTAAAAAAGCCACTGACGCCCGTAATGGTCAAATTGTAGTAGCACGCCTAGGCGACGAAGTCACTGTCAAACGTTTACAGCGCACAGCTAACGGCTTAAATTTACTTCCTGAAAACCCCGACTACGAGCCCATTATTGTTCGAGCCTCTGATGATTTTTCCCTCGAGGGCATCGCAGTTGGTCTCATCCGCGACCAAAGCTTTAACTAAATAACCAAATAAAAAAAACCCTCATGCTACAACATAGAGCATGAGGGTCTTTTACGCCTTAAGACTATACAAAGCTTAGTGCTTCGTTAATCCCCCAGCTGTCTCTGTGCTGCTTTTCGCCGCTACGGCCTCTGCAGTAATGCGTGCGAGCTCCTCATCCGATAAAGGCGTTGGCATTTTTTCTAATGCGACCTCTAGCACTCGATCAATCCAGCGTACTGGGATAATTTCGAGCGTATTTTTCACATTATCAGGAATCTCAGCCAAATCCTTTACGTTTTGCTCAGGAATCATGACAGTTTTAATCCCACCACGTTGGGCTGCTAGTAGTTTCTCTTTCAAACCACCGATTTCAAGCACTTCCCCGCGTAAAGTGATCTCTCCTGTCATCGCTACATCAGCACGAATAGGAATACCGGTTAACGATGACACTATCGCTGTGGTAATCGCAATCCCTGCCGAAGGCCCGTCTTTAGGGGTAGCCCCATCAGGGAAGTGGACGTGCAAATCGCGCTTTTCGAAAATCGGACTTGCAATCCCCCACTGCTGGGCCCGTGAACGTACTACCGTACGTGCGGCTTCTACCGATTCCTTCATGACATCGCCAATAGAGCCTGTGCGTTGAATATTACCTTTACCGGGCATATCTGCAACTTCGATAGTGAGTAAATCCCCACCTACCTCTGTCCACGCCAACCCAGTTACCTGGCCCACCTTGTTTTCGGTCTCCGCTACACCAAAATCGTAGCGGCGTACCCCAAGGTAGTCATTCAGATTTTCACTGGTGACCACTAGCGCTTCAGCCTTGCTGCCTTTAGGTAGCAAGAGGAATTTATGCACGGCCTTACGGCAAATTTTACTGATCTCTCGCTCTAAAGAACGCACCCCGGCTTCGCGGGTGTAGTAACGGACAATATCCCGCACCGCGTCCTCGGTGATCTCTAGCTCGTTGTCTTTGACCCCATTGTTTTTCATTAACTTTGGAATCAAGTGCTGAAAAGCGATGTTTACCTTTTCGTCCTCGGTATAACCGGATAAACGAATCACTTCCATACGGTCTAATAGAGCCGGGGGAATATTTAAGGTGTTGCTGGTTGCAACAAACATCACATCCGATAAATCAAAATCCACTTCAAGATAATGGTCTTGGAAGGTGTGATTTTGCTCAGGATCTAGGACCTCGAGTAATGCAGAGGCAGGATCCCCACGGAAATCCGCTCCCATCTTGTCGATCTCATCCAACAAGAACAAGGGGTTACGCACACCAACCTTGCCCATATTTTGCAAGATCTTACCAGGCATAGAGCCAATATAGGTACGGCGGTGCCCACGTATTTCGGCCTCATCACGTACACCACCTAAGGCCATACGCACGTATTTACGATTTGTCGCCTTAGCAATGGACTGCCCTAATGAGGTTTTACCCACCCCAGGTGGCCCAACCAAACATAAGATAGGGGCTTTCAGCTTAGAGACGCGCTGCTGTACTGCCAAGTATTCAATAATGCGCTCTTTGACTTTCTCCAAACCATAATGATCGGCATCCAGTACTTTTTGCGCATTTTCTAACGAATTATTAATGCGGCTGCGTTTGCGCCATGGCAACCCCACCAAGGTGTCCAAATAGTTGCGCACCACGGTGGCTTCAGCCGACATGGGCGACATCATCTTTAGCTTCTTTAGCTCCGCTTCTGCTTTTTTCTGAGCATCTTTAGGCAGCTTCGCTTCCTCGATACGCTGCTCAAGCTCTTCGATCTCTGCACCGTCCTCGCCTTCGCCCAATTCTTTTTGAATTGCCTTAACTTGCTCATTCAAATAGTAATCGCGCTGGCTCTTTTCCATTTGTTTTTTCACACGGCCACGGATCCGCTTTTCGACTTGCAAAATATCGATTTCGGTTTCTAGCTGTGTTAATAATGCTTCGAGACGGTCCACCACCGCTACCGACTCAAGCATGGACTGTTTTTGCTCAAGTTTTAACGGAAGATGTGCGGCAACGGTATCGGCCAATCGACCAGCTTCGTCAATTGCACTTAAAGAAGTCAGAATTTCCTGCGGGATTTTTTTATTAAGTTTAACGTACTGCTCGAACTGAGCTACCACAGCACGACGCAAAGCCTCGGCTTCGGCGAGCTCATCGGTTGTGCTTTCTACAGCTACCGCAAAGCCGCTAAAGTGGGTTTCGTTATCTACAACCTGTTCAATTTTGGCGCGCTCAACCCCCTCGACAAGGACTTTAACTGTGCCATCGGGGAGCTTAAGCATTTGTAGAATCGTTGCCGCACAGCCGATTTCATACATATCGTCGGCGGTGGGCTCGTCTTTGCTAGCCGTTTTTTGCGCCACCAACAAAATGGTGTTGCCTGACTCCATCGCTAGTTCTAATGCTTTAATGGAGCGTGGACGTCCAACAAATAAAGGAATCACCATATGCGGAAACACCACAACATCGCGCAATGGCAACAGTGGCAATTCCTTGGATTCCATAGTTAAAATCTGGCTTGCAGACATAGTAATTTCCTTTTAATTACCTACAGACCACAAGGGGAAGCAAGATAGCTTCCCCTGTGGTTCTAGCTTCTGACTTACAGATTGTGGCAAATCGGATAATTTCAAGTATCAAAAGGTACCGAATGATGCGTATCCAGTCAGACTACGCCACCGCATTTTGATCGGATGCGGTTTGGCCTGAGGTTTGATAGACCAAAACGGGCTTGTCTTTGCCCTCTACGGCGTCTTTAGTCAAGATGACCTTGCTCACATTTTGTAAAGACGGTAGGTCATACATGGTGTCTAATAGTGATTTTTCAACAATGGAGCGCAAACCACGTGCGCCCGTGCGACGTTTAATCGCTGCTTGCGCTATGCTTTGTAATGCGGCGTCCTCGACCTCTAGCTCCACGCCTTCGATTTCGAAAAGCTTTTGGAATTGTTTAATTAAGGCGTTACGAGGCTCCGTCAAAATACGAATCAACGCTTCCTCATCCAGCTCTTGTAAGGTGGTGACAACAGGCAAGCGCCCGACCAGCTCTGGAATCAAGCCAAATTTAATCAAATCCTCGGGCTCGACCTCGGCGAAAAGCTCTCCCACCCCACGCTCGCTTTTTACACTGACTTTTGCACCAAAGCCAATGCCGGATTTTTCCGTGCGATTTTGAATCACTTTTTCCAGACCATCAAACGCACCGCCGACAATAAATAAGATATTGGTGGTATCGACTTGAATAAAATCTTGGTTAGGGTGTTTACGCCCCCCTTGTGGCGGTACCGAAGCCACTGTGCCTTCGATAATTTTTAATAAAGCTTGTTGTACGCCTTCCCCAGAAACATCACGGGTAATAGAAGGGTTATCGGCTTTACGAGAAATTTTATCAATTTCGTCAATGTAAATAATGGCACGTTGTGCTTTTTCTACATCGTAATCACATGATTGCAAGAGCTTTTGGACGATATTTTCCACGTCCTCGCCCACATAACCGGCTTCGGTTAGGGTGGTAGCATCTGCCATCACGAATGGTACTTTTAGCATACGCGCTAAGGTTTGAGCTAACAGTGTTTTGCCTGAACCCGTGGGCCCAATCAGCAAAATATTACTTTTGGATAGCTCCACATCATCAGCGGCACTTGTATGCTGAATACGTTTATAGTGGTTGTAAACCGCCACAGCCAGATTACGTTTTGGTTGATCTTGACCAATAACATAATCATCTAAAAAATGTTTGATTTCTTGTGGCGTGGGTAACTGCGTACCGAGTAATTCTGCCGTGCTCTGCTCTTGTTTGTCCTCTAGGATCATCTCATTGCAGAGGCTAATGCACTCATTACAAATGTAGACTTCGCCAGGACCTGAAATAAGCTTCGCTACTTCGCTTTGTGTTTTATTACAAAAAGAGCAGTGTAGGGCTTTATCGTCGGCCGAATGTTTGTCGGACATAAGAATATACAGTCAAAAAGTGCGGAAAACCGCAAATGGCATGGGCATAGCGGCGCTACTTATCGCGCCGCTGCTAATTAATTATCGTCAGAACGATGTGTTAGTACCTGATCTATCAGACCATAGCTGACCGCCTCTTGGGCATCCATGAAACGGTCTCGCTCTGTGTCTAAGGCAATCTGCTCTATGCTTTGACCCGTATTGTCGGCCAAAATTGCATTCAGGCGCTCACGCAAGCTTAAGATTTCCTTGGCTTGAATCTGGATATCCGTCGCTTGCCCTTGGGCTCCCCCCGATGGCTGATGAATCATAATACGCGAGTTAGGTAGAGCAAAGCGCTTTTCTTTTTTACCAGCGGCTAAAAGAAAGGCCCCCATGCTAGCTGCCATGCCCGTGCACAATGTCGACACATCGGGTTTCACAAACTGCATCGTATCGTAGATAGCCATACCCGCATACACCGACCCACCAGGCGAGTTGATATATAGCGAAATATCTTTATCTGGGTTTTCCGACTCTAGGAACAACAACTGCGCCACAATTAAGTTTGCGGAGTGGTCATTAACCGGCCCAACCAAAAAGATAATGCGTTCACGCAATAAGCGTGAGTAAATATCATAAGAACGCTCTCCGCGGCCAGACTGCTCCACCACAATAGGCACATAGCCCAGCCCCGTAGGGGTCACGGACTGTCCACCATACATGGAAGCATAGAAGTCGATAAAACGAGACGACATTAGTTATTTCCCATTAGTTGCTCAAACGCGACGTCTTCATCGGTAACTTTAGCTTGGGATACAACATGTTCGACCACGTTGTCTTCCAATACGATCGCTTCGATTTCAGCACGACGTTGGGCGTCTGATAAGTAGTAGCTGATCACCTGCTCAGGCTGCTCGTAGTTTTGAGCAAATTCCTCGATGCGAGCACGTACTTGCTCGGGCGTCGCTTTTAAATCGGCTTGCTGTACGAGCTCGGAGAGCAACAGACCCAAACGTACACGACGCTCGGCTTCGTCTTTGAAGATTTCCTCGGGAATAGGCATGGAGTCAGCATTAGGCAAACCACGTTGCTGAAGCTCCTGACGTGCCATCGCCACACGATTCTGAACTTCGTTATCTACCAGCGCTTTAGGAATATCAAACTCAGAAGCTTTTAATAAAGCATCCATCACGCTGGCTTTGGTGCGAGCTTGAACACGAGCCTTGGCCTCTCGCTCAATGTTAGCACGTACGTCTGCCAACAAGGCATCGATATCGCCTTCGGCTTGTCCTAACTGCTTAGCAAACTCATCGTTTAGCTCAGGCAAAATAGGCTCAGCGACCTCGGTGATTTTAATTGTGAACTCGGCTGTTTTGCCAGCGACCTCGGTGCCAGCATAGTCTTCGGGGAAAGTTAAGGGGAAGGTTTTTTCTTCACCTGCTTTCATACCCTTAGCGGCTTCCTCGAATTCGGGCAACATACGTCCCTGACCTAAAACAAAAGAGAATGCTTCAGCCGAACCGCCTTCAAAGGCCTCACCATCAATCTTACCAGTGAAGTCAAGTGTGACGCGATCATCGTCTTGAGCCGCACGATCCTCACGTGCTTCGTAGTTAGCACGCTGCTTACGTAAAATATCAATAGTACGATCGACTTCTGCATCGCCAACATTGACGTTGCTACGAGTGACCTCTAGCTCTGCTAGGTTAGGCAAAGTGATTTCAGGATAGACCTCGAAGGTGGCTGTGAAAGCCATGGTGCCCTCGGCGGCGTCCTCTTTGGGTTCAATCGATGGTACACCCGCTACACGCAATCCGCTTTTTTCAATGGCTTCATCGAGCGCTTTGCCCAATTCATTGTTGATGGCTTCGTAACGAATGCTAGGACCGTGGCTGCGCTCTACAATAGATAGAGGGGCTTTTCCGGGGCGAAAACCCTGGATCTTGGCGGTACGCGCCACACGTTTAAGTTGCGCTTGGACTTCTTTTTCGACATCGGCCGTGGATACGACGACATCGATTCGGCGCTCCAAACCGGACAGAATTTCAACCTCGGGCTGCATTAGAGACCTATATAAATAAGTGGTTTAACAAAAAACACATATTTTACCGGAAATCCATTCAAAACATAACCGCCAAAGCCAGCAAGCTAAGCCAAATGGGGGTAAATATGCATAAAAAACAAGACTAAGACGCTATTTATACCACTCATTGTGCCATTTTGGGGATTTTTCCGCTGTTAAACCGCGCTTTTAACAAGGCTTTGATCTTGAACCAAGCACGCTCAGCACCTTTTCCGCTCTTTTTAAAAAAAGACTGGACAAACAAAAAAAACCGGACTATAGTTACGTCTTTGGTTATTTGCAAGCACAGGCAAAATACCTACTACGCAGAAAAACTTTACATTTTATTTTTTTTGCGTTACTATTTACTTTTATTTGCGAACGTGGCGGAATTGGTAGACGCACCAGATTTAGGTTCTGGCGCCGAGAGGTGTGAGAGTTCGAGTCTCTCCGTTCGCACCAAATACTGAAAGCCGTTGATTTTGTGGGAATACAATCCTTTAAAATCAACGGCTTTTTTGTTATTGTTGCCATTGCGCTATTGTACGCTTTTCTAGCATCTCACGAAATTGTTGTGTGCTTTTTGGTAGCAGCGTACCCGTGTCCCACTCCAAAATCACTCCATACTGACGCACCGCATCCAGTTGATCGATTTTCCCTTCCTGATACCAACGAGCTACCTCTGTTGGATCAGAGCGCATCCACGCCACTCGCTGCGATCGAATCTGCTCGCGTAACTGCTCGGTAGCGGGCATGTCTAATTCATAAGCACAAATCTCTGGATCTATCGCATGAATCACTACCCCATAATCTTTAGCCGCGCGCTCTATGGACACATATTCATCAATCACGTCCTCTAAAACTAAAGACGGGTCACGCTCAAGCGGATCACCAAAACCGCCCCCACCTGCTGTAGGTCGGCTAAATATATCCCCTGATTCAATGGGCATATCCGAGAAAACAGAACCTAACCACTCAGGCTTACCCGTCTTAGCGCGAGTCAATGTTAATCCATGCGGCATCGACGGCAATCCACCGTTTATCCCCCATACGACAGCGCGCTCTCGATCACAAATATATGAAATCACGGGGTCTTGTGCATCACGCATTATTGAGGTTTTCACAACACCTAGCCCGCCTCGCCATTTTCCAGGCCCAGCCGAGTCAGTCTGTATTTGAAACGCAGTAGTTAAAATGGGGTTGGCACGCTCCTGGCCTTCGACCGGCTGCGACATTAAACCCACTCCAAAAGAAGCCGTAGTGACATTTGCCCCATCTTTACCATTACGCCCGCCCCAACCCCCTGGCAACCAATCATAAAACATAAAAATGGGTTTTTCTTTATGGCGTAAGTCACGCCCACCCGTTAACAGGTACTCCAAATTAAAAGCACAAGCCGTAGCTCGCTCTGGCATGATCTGCGACCAAATTTCGTAAATCGCGTTCATGATTTTTTCAAAAGGCATTAAAAACCCTGTGACGGCAACAGGCCAACGCGCATCGACAATACTATTTTCAGGCGCTATCACTTCAAAAACGCGATAAAAGCCGCTATTTAGGGGCAAGTCAGGGAAAAAGGTTTTCATCCCAGCCACCACAGCAGAAAAAGTCGAGCCAAAGGCCGAGTTATAAATGGAGCCAATGGTCGGATGACTGCCACTAAAATCATAAATGGCACGATCGCCTTGAATGGTGAGCTTCACTTTAATAGGAATCATGCCCTCCCCCGAAAGCGGATCACAATCAATAAAATCTTGTGTCTCCCACTCACCATCTGGTAAAGCCGCCAATCGCTGTCGGACTGCTTTTTCTACGTAGTCTTGTACGGCACCCATGCCCTCGATCACCGTCTCCACGCCATACTTTTCACTTAAACGGATCATTTCACGCTCGCAAACCTGGGTTGCCTGAGCTTGCGCATGAATGTCTCCAATAATCGAAGCAGGATCACGAGTATTCGAAGCAATGAGCTGTGCTACATCTTTACAAAACTGCCCTTTAGCAAATAACCGCACTGGTGTAATACGTAGCCCCTCTTTAAACATCTCTCTTGCCGTGACATCGAATGAACCAGGCACACTTCCCCCTACGTCCGACCAATGCCCATTTGACTGGCTAAAACCCAATAACGTGTCTTGTACAAAGATAGGCCGAATCAAGCGTACATCATTAAAATGGGTACCGCCTGCATAGGGATCGTTAATTGCGTACACGTCTCCTGGATGAATATCTTTTTCAAAGGCTTCAATCACGGCCTTACATGTGAAATGCAGGGTTCCTACATGTACCGCAATATCTTGATTTCCCTGAGCCACTGAGTTTCCCTGCGCATCATGTAAACCACTCGAAAAATCTCGGTTATAGATAACAAAGGAATAGCAGGTGCGCAAAATCTGCTCAGCCATTTGATCTACACTCGTAATAAACGAGTTTTTCAACACCTCAAAAGTTACCGGATCAAGCGATTTACGTGGTGGTTGCGTGGTCATTACACACCCCCTATAAACGGATAATAATGTTGAGATAAGTATCAATTTCGGCACGACTCTGCGGTGGAACCACAACCGTCGAATCTAGCTGCTCAATCACAGCAGGGCCATCTAGCACTAGCCCTGCTGGCAAATCAGAACGATGATAAACAGGAGTTTCCACTGCACCCACATCAGAAAACCACACCTGACGCTGATATATTGGCTCGGGTATGCGTCCCGTTGGCTCATGCTCTGGCAACTGAGCCTGCGGGACTAAACCCACCGCTTTGAGATTTAATCTAAATAAACTGACCGGAGCATCCTCCCGTTTATAGTTATATTCCCGTAAATGCTCTTGATTAAAAATAGCTATTAGCTCTGTTAGGTCGGTCACAGGCCGTGGGGCCGGTATGGCTAAAGAACGCCATTGTCCTTGATACATCATGTCTATTGTGCGCTCTAATACCATCTGCTCATGGGCCACCCCTTCGTGTGCCAAATGCTCGATGGCGGTTTGTTCTAAGCGCGTAAAAGCCGCCTCTAGCTCTTGTATATCTACCTCGCTGGCTTCTTTGATATAGCTTTCAGAAAAATCATGTTGTACATTCACCAGCAAGCAGCCTAAAGCAGAAGCCACTCCTGGGTTAGGGGGAACAATCACCGCGGGAATAGATAGCTCCCGCGCAATAGCGACCCCATGTAGTGCCCCCGCGCCACCAAACGACACCAAGGCAAAGTCTCGCGGGTCATAACCTCGGCTGATCGACAGTAACCGAACGGCATCTGCCATATTGGCATTTGCCACATCAATAATAGCTTGAGCGGCCTCCTGCACGGATAAGCCAAAAGGCATGGCTACTCCTGCTTGCACCGCCTCAAACGCTAGCTCTGGCTGTAAGGTCACCTGCCCGCCAGCTAACCGAGTCCCTAATCGGCCTAAAACCACATTGGCATCGGTATTCGTTGGCTGTGTATTACCATTGCCATAACAAGCCGGCCCTGGATTTGCTCCAGCAGACTGTGGGCCGTTACGTAAAGAACCGACCTCATCTCGCCACGCTAACGACCCACCTCCTGCGCCAATGGTTAATACCTCAATACTGGAAAAACGAATGGGATAACCAAACTCAATAAACCAGTCATTGGTAATCCGCGACTGCCCGTCATAAGCCAATGACACATCCGTTGAGGTCCCTCCCATATCCAGCCCAATAGAGTTTTTAAAACCACACAACATCGCTATATGACGACTTGCAATCGCTCCCGCTGCAATGCCGGAACCAGCCAACCGCGCTGAATACTGCTCTACCGCATCGGTGGTCATCACACCACCACCACTATGCAGCAGCAACAAATCACTCTCGTAGCCACGACGCTTGAGCTCTTGACCTAACTGTTTGGTATAGCTAACTACAACCGGACTTAATGCCGCATTCATCACCGTTGTAGAAAAGCGCTCATGCTCAAAAATCTCAGGCATCACCTCAGAAGAAATAGACACGGGCACTTCAGGCAGCACTTCTTGTAAAATGGCACGCATGGCGCGTTCATTTTCTGGATTCATATACGCATTCATAAAACAAACCGCGATGGCTTCTACACCTCTACGTTTCAGAATGCGAGCCACCTGACGCGCTTGCTCTTTATCCAAAGGCGTGACCACCAGCCCCTGCGCGTCAATACGTTCAGTCACGGTGAGTCGATCACGACGCGGCACATGCGGCGGAGCCACATCCTTATAAATATCCCAAAGGTCCTCTTTATTGGCTCGTCGAATCTCTATCACATCCCTAAAGCCTTCGGTACAAATCATGGCGGTTCGCGGCAAGCGACGAGTAATTAACGCATTCGTCGCTACCGTCGTACCATGAGAAAATAACGACACGCGACTTAGGTCTGCGCCAACCTTATCGACAGCGTTCAAAATGCCCTCGATAGGATTCGTCGTCGAAGAAGTTTTTTCGATGGTAATCGCTCCCGTGTGTTCATCCATGACACAAATATCTGTAAAGGTTCCACCTACATCCACCGCCACTCGAATATGTCTCATCTCAAACTCCTCATTGCTTAAGACAACAGCTGCCCCTACCCATTTAAAGGCATATCTAAAAAAGCGAAACGCCACTAGTGATTGGTTTTTACAATAAATTGACGGTGACTTTGCTCGCGCTGCTGTGCTTGCTCGCGATAATATGCCCTCGCCTCTGTGGGAGTACGCCCAAAATAATTTTTATAAAGCTGACTAAATGACGCAGGACTCGTAAATCCCCACTCATACGCAATCTCAGCAATCGTTCGGTTGTCTCGATTTTGCTGAAGGGTCGAGTTCGCCATCAATAAGCGCTGCTCCTGTAACCAGCTCCCTACGGTTTGCCCACGCGCACGAAATAAAGCATGTAAATAGCGCACAGAGATCCCGCACGCCGCCGCTACATCATGGGGGCGAATGGCTCGTCTTAAGTGATCACGAATATACTTTTCTGCTCTGGCTAAATGAGCCGCCTGCACCGAGCTAAGATTAGACTGTTGCGGCGTCACATCCGCTAAGGCCAACACCAACAAATCCACTAAATGATTGCCAATGGTTTGCTTAGCCAAACCATCCATATGACTTAGTCGGTGCGATAGCAAACGTACCATTTCTACCATCAGCTCACCGGCACCAGCACGCGCATCAAACGCCAACGAAACCAGTTTTTGTGGAAAACTAATGCGACTTCCCAAAACCGCCGCAGGAATTTTTAAAACCCACAACCGATTTGCCTGGGTATAACTCAAACGATAAGGCTCATGGCTACGTTGCAAAATAAATGCACCCGGCTCACAACCCACATCACGATTCCCCTGAGTGAAATCAATAGGCTGCTTATCTGGTATAGTGACCAAATAGTTTTCTTCGTGCTCATGGCGCAAATGTTCATCTTTTCGCTGATATAATAATCCGTCCGAATCAAGCCGAGACAAAGAAATCGGCCCCAGGTCCCAGGCACATAAATGCCCCTGAAACTGTGTTTCGGTATTAAAATCCACGCTTAAAGAAAAGTAGGTTTTTGTAACGACCTGCTCCCAATAGCTTTTACGCCGATGGGGCTGCTCGTTGATGGTTGTATAGTGAGTCTGCATCACTATCCTCCCTGGTTAAACAATGCTCCGGCACGACTGTCCTTTAGGATCTATTTCTGCCCGCATTGATAGCTGTCTCCGTTACTACCTTGTTCTTATCGTTGATTCCATTCTAGTAACCCGCTTAATCCCTTACAAGTCAATACTTTATAGAGAGCGCATAAAAGCTTACGCTTATGCGCAATATTAGGGAAATCAATTAGTTAATGATTTTTATATGACAGCCTCCCAACAAAACACCCATGATTACCCGTCTGCTAACCATAAGTGTGATGGAGTAAATTCAATCCATAACTGCCTTTATACAGAGGCGGCTCAAGAACTACGCACCGTTCGCGATTTACTACGTTGGTCACTCAGTCAATTTCAACGTCATCAACTAATTTTTGGCCACGGTAGCGATAACGCCTGGGACGAAGCCATTTATTTGATTTTGCATGGCCTACATCTACCCTTAGATCAGTTAGAGCCCTTTTTGGATGCACGTCTTACTTTTAGTGAACGTCAACAGGTCATCCAATTGATCCGCCGTCGTTGTGAAGAGCGCTTACCCGCGGCCTACATAACAGGAGAAGCCTGGTTACAAGGTTTTCGCTTTAAAGTTAGTCCCGATTGCATTATTCCACGCTCCCCCATTGCTGAGCTTCTTAGCACCCAGCTCTCACCGTGGGTTGAAGACCCTTTTGCGATTCGCTCTGTGTTAGATGTCTGCACTGGTTCAGGTTGCTTGGCCATTTTAGCGGCCTATGCCTTCCCAGAAGCTCACGTCGATGGGGTGGATATATCCCCTGCCGCCTTAGCCATCGCCAAAGAAAACATCGAGGATCATGGTCTCACGGAGCGCGTTTGCGCCTTACAAAGTGATTTATACGAAGCCGTAGCAAATAAAAGCTATGACATCATTATCTCGAACCCACCCTACGTGAACGAGCAATCCATGCAGCAATTACCGGCTGAGTATCAGCATGAGCCGCGTTTAGCCTTGGCTGGTGGAGAAGATGGTATGGATTTGGTTCGCACCATTGTGAAACAAGCTGCGCTCCATCTCAATGATGGAGGCGTTCTGATTCTGGAAATCGGGCATGAATACGACCATTTTTGCGCTGCTTTTCCCGACTTAGCCCCTATTTGGTTAAGCACCGCAACTGCTGACGATCAAATTCTGCTTCTAGACAAAACACAGCTTTTATCTTTGCTTTAATAGAGGAATATCCGTGATTCGAGCCACGCAACTTAGCTTACGCCGGGGCGTCAAAACCCTGTTGGAACAAACCGATTTCGTTATTAATCCAAACGAACGCGTTGGTGTGGTAGGCAAAAATGGCGCCGGCAAGACCACATTATTTGCCCTCTTGCAACAGCAAATCGACCCCGATAGCGGCTCGCTGTCTCTACCACCTAGCTGGCGCATTGCAGCCGTAGAGCAAATGATCCCCGATCTACAGCGCCCAGCTCGCGAATTTGTTATAGATGGGGATCAACACCTACGTCAGCTTCAAGCACAACGCGCCCAAACCCCTGACTCTGAGGGTGAACGCATTGCCCAGCTCGAAGCGGAGCTTATCGAGGCCGATGCGTGGAGTGCTCATGCTCGAGCCGAACAGCTGCTCGCTGGCTTAGGCTTTCGTCCCGACCAATGGCTACTACCTGTGGCTCAGTTTTCGGGGGGGTGGCAAATGCGATTGGCATTGGCTCGAGCGCTGATGGCTCCTTCGGATTTACTCTTATTGGACGAGCCCACCAACCACCTTGATTTAGACGCCATGATATGGCTGGAGCGCTGGCTACAAAGCTATGCGGGCACTGTGCTTGTTATCTCTCACGATACCGAGTTTTTAGATGCTATTAGTACTCACATTCTCCACTTTGAGCAAAAACAACTGATTAAATATCGGGGTAACTACACTCAATTCCTTTCCCAACGCGCCGAACGTTTACGTCAGGACCAGCTGGCCTGGGAAAAACAACAGCGTGAGGTCGCTCATCTCCAAGCCTTTATTGATCGCTTTAAAGCCAAAGCCACCAAAGCCAAACAAGCCCAAAGTCGCGTAAAAGCCTTAGCTCGTATGCAGGAACTGGCTCCCGTACGCTTAGATAGTCGTATCCAGTTTACGCTGCCAACCCCTGAGCACATGCCAGACCCTTTGCTCCGTTTAGTCGAAACGGACCTGGGCTATACCCACCCCTCTGTGAGCACTATTCTCCAAAAAGTCACCGTTGATATACGCAGCGGCAGTCGCATTGGCGTACTCGGTATGAACGGAGCCGGTAAAAGTACCTTGATCAAAACCCTAGCAGGCGAGCTCAAACCTTTAACCGGAGAACTCATTCCCTCCGCACGTTTAACCATTGGTTATTTTGCTCAGCATCAACTTGATATGATTGATGCCAGGCTTAGCCCTATTCAGCACTTACAACGCATTGCCCCCGATATGCGTGAACAAGAACTACGTAATTACTTAGGACGCTTTGCTTTTAGTGGAGACATGGCCACCGACACAACCGCTGGCTTTTCTGGTGGAGAAAAAGCCCGCCTCGCTTTAGCGCTTATTGTCTGGCATAAACCAAACTTGCTGTTATTAGACGAGCCGACCAACCACTTAGATGTAGAAACCCGTGAAGCACTGGCTGCGGCACTGGCTGAGTACGAAGGAAGTGTGCTCGTCGTATCCCACGACCGTCAACTCTTACGTTCTACAGTCGATGAGTTTTGGATTGTGGCAGATGGTCAAATTAACGAGTTTGATGGTGATTTAGAAGATTATAGAAACTGGTTGTTAGCTCGAGCCTCGACTCAGCGTCAACAAGACAAACCCGCCTTGTCAGGCGAGCTTATTATCGATCGCCGCACTCAGCGACGCTTAGAAGCTGAGGCTCGCCAAAAAATAGCCACGTTGCGCCGTCCATTAGAAAAGCAAATCACCTATATCGAAAAACGTATGGAACAACAACAGCAACGCTTAGATGAGCTGGATAGTTTGATTGCCGACCCCGCTTTTTATGAAGATGCCTACAAACAAGAGCGCCCAGAGCGACTCGCCGAGCATGGGGAACTGAATAAAAGCCTAACAGAGCTAGAAGAACAGTGGCTAGCACTACACGAGCAAATCGAACAGATCGAGGCCGAGCATCAGCTAAATAGCTGATGCTCGCACCGTTATTAGCCTCCAGCAATAATCGTCAGTTTCGCTACGCCGAGTGCTAAGGTTTTAGTGCCAGCCTCACGAAAATGAATTTGTGCTTGAGCTTCGTTACCACTACCACTTAAGGTCAGAATCGTGCCCTCGCCAAATTTGGGGTGAGCCACACCTTGCCCCACCCGAAAATGCTGGTCCCCTACAATTAAGCCGCTTTTAGCCACTGTGGAAGCCATGCCAGCGGTAGCACGTTGACGCGCCTGATTCCAGCCATGTGCCTCTCGACCAAAACCTCCTACCCAAGCACTTTGTGCAACAGGCGCGGCTTGACGAGGAGTTAGCCATTTTAAATGTGCGTCAGGCAGCTCATCCAAAAAACGCGAACGCGTCGCATAACGTGTTTTTCCATGCAGCATACGACTCTGCGCTAACGTCAAATACACGCGCCGGCGTCCCCGTGTCAGTGCTACGTACATCAGTCGACGCTCTTCTTCCAAGCCGTTTAATTCAGCTAGACTATTTTCATGAGGGAACAACCCCTCTTCTAAGCCCGTAATAAATACGGCATCAAACTCTAGTCCTTTGGCTGCATGAATTGTCATTAACTGCACTGCGGCCTGCCCGGCTTGAGCTTGATTGTCTCCGGCTTCTAACGAGGCATGCGATAAAAAAGCCGCCAAAGGAGACATCGCAGATAAAACAGCCATACCATTTTCATCTACTGCCGGCTCTGGACTCACAGGAATACGACCTGCTACCTCTTCTGTCAGGCCTTCTTCCATAACAAAAACGGTCGCTGCATTAACGAGCTCTTGTAAGTTTTCTAAACGATCCGCACCCTCACGGTCATTTTTATAATGTTCAAGCAAGCCACTATCATGAATCACCTGCTCGATCAGATCAGGCAGGGGCAGCATTTGTGCCTGTGCCGCCAATTGATTAATAAGAGCAACAAATTTCCCAAGATTGGTGCCAGCACGACCTGTCATATAGGGTACAGCGCGGTATAAACTACAATTATACTGACGCGCATAATCACCCAGCTGCTCTAAAGAGCGCGCACCTATGCCACGCGTAGGAAAATTCACCACACGTAACCAAGACGTATCAGCGTTAGGGTTATCAATCAAACGCAAATATGCCAACACATGCTTGATCTCTTGGCGCTCAAAAAAACGCTGTCCGCCATAGACCTTGTAGGGAATCGCGGAACTAAATAACTGATGCTCTAAAACCCGAGACTGCGCATTACTACGATAGAGCACGGCAACCTGATCTGGCGCATAACCATCTTTTAAAAGCGCTTTGATTTCTTCTACCACCCACTGCGCTTCTAATGCATCAGAGGGCTTTTCCACCACTCGCACGGCTTCACCCTGACCCGAATCGGTCCAGAGCTTTTTTCCTAAACGATCCGCATTATGCGAAATTAAAGCATTAGCCGCATCCAAAATATGCCCACTGGAGCGATAATTCTGCTCTAAGCGCACCACATTCCCTTTGGCATAATCACGCTCAAAGCATTTCATGTTGCTAATGTCTGCGCCACGAAAAGCATAGATGGATTGATCATCATCACCCACGGCAAATAAGCAGGCTTGATCCCCCGCAAGCAGGGTCAACCAGGCATACTGCAGCGGATTCGTGTCTTGGAACTCATCAATCAAAATATGAGAAAAGCGCTGCTGATAATGCTGACGCAACGGTGCATGATGTAGTAATAGTTCATAAGCACGCAGCAAAAGCTCGGCAAAGTCCACCACACCCTCGCGCTCGCATTGGGCTTGATAGAGCTCATAAAGCTCGACTAAACGCCGTGTATGGGGATCATAGGCCTCTATGGCATGGGGACGTAGTCCTTTTTCTTTTTCAGCATTGATAAAACGCTGTACATCACGCGCAGGATATTTTTCATCATCGATATTATTAGCTTTGAGTAAACGCCGTATTGCTGCAAGCTGATCAGCGCTGTCTAATATCTGAAAACTTTGTACTAAACCCGCGTCTTGATGATGCAAGCGCAATAAGCGATTACATAGTCCATGAAACGTACCCACCCACATGCCACGGGTGTCAATCGGCAATAAAGCACTAAGCCGCGTCAGCATCTCGCGCGCGGCTTTATTGGTAAAGGTCACTGCCATTAACGCATATGGACTAAGACCTTGCTGCATGAGCCAAGCCATGCGGGTGGTTAGCACCCGCGTTTTTCCACTTCCCGCCCCCGCTAAGATCAGCGTATGTTGGGCGGGCTGTGTAACGGCTTGTTGTTGTTGAGGGTTAAGACTATCAATCATGCGGCGTATCGACGTAGACGCAAAGCAAATTGCTCTAGGCTATCGATACCGCTTTGCTGGGCGCGCTGTACCCAAGCACGTAGGTCAGCAAGTAGCTGCTCGCTGGTTGCGCTGGAGCTTTCCCAAAGCCGTGCTAGCTCGACTTGCATTTGTACTACAGTAGAAAGCTTACCGTCTTCATTTAAGACTTTTTGCAGTTGGGCGCGCTGCTCTTCGTCTAAGACCTCATCCCCACGCCCGATCCAGTCTTTACAACGCTTAAGCAAAGAAAGCTGACTATGATCGTCTTTGTGTTTTAAGCGAGCAATTTCCTCGGATGCCGCTTGACGAATGACATCTGCATAACGCGCTAAGATTTCATAGCGGTGAGTAATAACGCCCTGCAAAGTATCCAAATTGATATCGGCGGTTGCCGCTTTGCTTACTGGCTCTAGGCGTAATTTCGGAGCAACCTTTTTGACCGTAGCAAGTTTAAAAAAGCGCAAAATGCTGATATATACCCAACCCAAATCAAATTCGTACCACTTGCTGGAGAATTTAGCAGAGGTCCCATAGGCATGATGGTTATTGTGGAGTTCTTCGCCCCCAATAATGATGCCGATAGGAAATACGTTAGTGCTTGTGTCAGGGCTAGCGAAATTACGGTAGCCAATTGCATGACCTACTCCATTAACTACCCCAGCCGCCCAGAAAGGAATCCAAGCCATCTGTACCGCCCAAACCGCCAAACCAACTAGACCAAATAAAGCCAGGTCAATGCCAAGCATAATTAAAATGCCAAGCAAGTTATGTTTGGAGTAAAGATTACGCTCTAACCAATCATCGGGCGTGCCATGACCGAATCGTTTCAGGGTTTCCTCGTTTTTCGCTTCCTCTCGGTAGAGTTCAGCGCCACGGAAAAACACCATACCTAAACCAAAAACCACAGGTGAATGCGGATCGCCCTCGCGCTCGCAGCGGGCATGGTGTTTACGGTGAATGGCAACCCACTCTTTGGTGATCATGCCGGTTGTTAGCCATAACCAGAAGCGAAAAAAGTGCATGACGGCAGGATGTAAATCCAAGCCCCGGTGTGCCTGACTACGGTGTAAAAACAACGTAACGGAAATAATAGTGACGTGCGTAACAGCCAAAGTGAACAAAACAATTTGCCACCATGACCATTGCATTAGCCCGCCAGCGAGAAAATTAAGTATATTTTGCATAGACCTAGTACAAGTGATCCATGTGAATTACAACAGGGAGGAATCAAAGTTTTAGTTTAGCCAGCTTGAGTCATAAAGTGACTTGAGCCATATCAAGACGATTCCACTTTACGTTGTAATACGGCCGCAAAAAAACCATCGGTCTGATGATAATCTGGGCGCAGTTCCAAAAAAGGTCCTGATAAATGTAGATCAGGACTACGTGTGGCTATTATAGGATTAACATCCATAAGCTCAAAGTGGGGGTGTTGTGCCAAAAACCAAGAGACCTGCTCCTGATTCTCTGCTTTTAACAAACTACACGTAGCATAAACCAAACGACCGCCGGGTGCGACACATTTTGCAGCCCGTTGCAAAATTTCACGCTGCACCTGTACATAATGCGCAATACTTTGCTCATGATTGCGCCATTTTAGGTCAGGATTACGTCGTAAAGTCCCTGTCCCACTACACGGTGCATCCACCAATACTCGTTGTGCTTTGCCTTGCAAGCGTTTCACTCGCGCATCATTGCTTTCATTAATCACCACAGGAACGACGTTTGACAACCCACTGCGTGCAAACCGTGGCTTTGCTCGCGCTAAGCGTGCCGCAGACGTATCAAATGCATAGAGACGCCCCGTTGAACGCATCAACGCGCCAATCAACAACGTTTTTCCTCCCGCCCCAGCACAAAAATCGATGATCATTTCGCCCCGTTTGGGCGCTACTAATGCCGCTAAGAGCTGACTACCCTCGTCTTGAACCTCGATTTCCCCTTTTTCGAACTGTGGCCAGTTTGCCAAATAAGGACGACCTGCCAAACGAATACCCCAAGGCGAGTAAGGGGTTGGCTGCGGATCAAAACGCGCTGTATCACCGTGTTGTAATTGTGCTAACACCGTTTGGCGATCCGTTTTTAATGGGTTTACACGTAAATCCAGTGGGGCCTCGGTGTTTAAAGCCTGCGCCAACGATTCCGCATCTGCTAAAGAGGCTATCTGACTAGCTAACCAATCAGGCAAGCTATAACGCTGCGCAAAAGACATTGGCATCGTATCAAGTGTACGCACATGCTCAAGCCAGAGCTTCTGCTCCGCATCCAGCGCAGGGGCTAAGTCTTTTTGCCATGTGTTCCCTAGACCTAAAATCGCCAACCGGCGTGTCACCGAACCGGTCCCGCTTTCCGCCAAATAACGATAACGGCGCAAATGACGCAAAACATCAAAAACGGCATTAGTGACTTCAGAACGGTCACGTGCGCCCATATGCTTTTGCTTTCTCATCCATTGCGATAACGCCTGATCAGCGGGGTGCTCCCATTGTAGGATCTGGCCTAAGACCTCGGTGACCTGATCAATACGCCGCTGTTCCATAGACACAGGCGCTTGATGTGCAGATCGTTTCGAAAACGTGTTTTTTTTACGAGTTGGACGTTGTGTTGTCATAGTTTTATTTAAAAGTTAAGCCACAAAGGCACGATGTGGCTGATCAGAAACCTGAACCCGTCCATTAGGTAATAATCGAACGCGACCCTCAGCTAGCCACTCTACTACTTGGTTATAAACATGGTGCTCTATAGGTAACAATCGCTCAGCCAAGCGCTCTGCCGTGTCATCATGGTGTACAGGCACAATCCCTTGGGCGATAATAGGCCCATGGTCTAACACTGGAGTCACAAAATGCACGGTGCAACCATGCCATTGTAACTCAGCATCAATGGCTTGCTGATGCGTATGCAACCCCGGAAACAAAGGCAACAAAGAAGGATGGATGTTAATCAAACGTCCTTCAAACTGCTGTACGAACTCTGGCGTTAAAATCCGCATAAACCCAGCAAGTAATACATAGTCAGGTTCATACTGATGAATGACCTGCGCCAGTTTTTTATCAAATTGCTGGCGGTCAGCAAACCGTTTATGCTCTACAATTTCAGTCACAAGGCCTTGGTCTTTAGCCCACTGGATGCCCTGAGCATCGGCCTTATTGGCGATCACCGCTACCACTTCCGCAGGAAGCGGTTTGCTTTTTATCGTCTCTACTATGGATTGCATATTCGAACCACGCCCTGATATTAAAATAACCAGGCGGCATTTTTTATTCGATTCCGTCAATTTTTTGCTCCAACGTATTCAAGACAAGAGTCAACTTGCCCGTGAAATCTACCTTTACTATTTATCGCTCTTTACCGCGCTTTGACACTCAGGCGGCGAGTGCCGTTACCATCGGCAACTTTGATGGGGTTCACCTGGGTCACCAAGCCATTTTGCAACGTTTACGACAAGAGGCTGCCGCGCGCCAACTGCTATCAACCGTGGTGACTTTTAGCCCACATCCGCGCGCCTATTTTGCCGAGCGAGCGAATCGCCCTGAATTGTACCCTGCCCAGATCAATCCCCTAAGAGATAAATTACAAGCTCTTGCTCATCACGGGGCACAACAAATTGTCTTACAACGCTTTAACCAAGATTTTGCTTCATTACCGGCCGAGGTATTTGTACATGAGCTTTTAGTACAGGGCCTAAATACCAAGTGGCTGCTGGTGGGTAAAGACTTCAAATTCGGGCATCAGCGCCAAGGTGATATTGAGCTATTGCGAAAGGCCGGTGCCCTGTATGGTTTTCAAGTAGAAACGATAGATGATGTGCCCTCGCCCGAGGGGCAGCGCATCTCAAGCTCCAGCATACGCACCGCACTAGCCAAAGGACAATTAGAACGTGTAAAGCAGTCTTTGGGCCACCCTTTCCGTATCAGTGGGCATGTGGTGCATGGACAAAAACTGGGGCGTACGATTGGTTATCCCACGCTTAATATCCCAGTACCAGCACGTTGCGCTGCCCGTTCTGGTGTATATATAGTAAAGTTATACGGTTTAGGCGAGCAGCCTTTACCTGGTATTGCTAGTTTAGGCGTACGCCCTACCGTCATGGACGCGGGTAAGCTGTTGCTAGAAGTACATATTTTAGACCGTGTTGTAAACGCTTACGGTAAACTAGTAAAAGTTGAGTTTCTACAGTTTGTACGAAACGAAGAAAAATTCCCTGATCTACAGACAATGATGGCTGCTATCGACAACGATGCTAGCAGCGCTCGTGAGTATTTTGCCTCCCATGGACTATAAAAACACTTTAAACCTACCCGAATCCCCTTTTCCAATGCGTGGTAACTTAGCCAAACGCGAACCCACTTGGGTGAAAGAATGGCAAGAAAAAAAGGTATATGCCGCTATCCGCGCCGCCAGTAAAGGCCGCCCAAAATTTGTTTTGCATGATGGCCCTCCCTATGCCAACGGCTCCATTCATATTGGCCATGCGGTCAACAAAGTACTCAAAGACATTATCGTAAAAAGCCGTAATATGGCTGGTTACGACGCACAGTATGTGCCGGGCTGGGATTGTCATGGGATGCCCATTGAAGTCCAAATCGAAAAACTCTACGGCAAAAACCTTCCCGTCAAAGAGGTCCAAGCCAAAGCCCGTGCGTATGCTGCAGAACAAATCAATAGTCAGCGTGAGGACTTTATCCGTTTGGGTGTACTTGGCGAATGGGATAACCCCTATCTCACCATGAACTACAGCAACGAAGCCGATGAGCTGCGTGTGCTGGGTCGCATCATGGAAAAAGGCTTTGTTTTCCGCGGTCTCAAACCCGTTAATTGGTGTTTTGACTGTAGATCGGCTTTAGCCGAAGCCGAAGTGGAGTACGCCGATCGTACAGATCCCTCCATTCACGTCGCTTTTCCTTTTGCCGAAAAAGAAAAAATCGCAGCCGCTTTTGGGCTCGATCAGGTTGAGGATGGCGCTATTGTTATCTGGACCACAACTCCTTGGACAATCCCAGCTAACCAAGCGCTCAATATCCACCCCGAGTTCGACTATGCCTTAGTTCGTTTAGCTCAACCCCGCGCTACTGGCACGATGCTCATTCTGGCCAAAGACCTCGTAGAAAAATGCCTAGAGGAATGGGGCTTAAGCGGAGAAATAGTGGCTAGTACCGCTGGAGCAAACTTAGAGCTCATTCACTTCCACCATCCTCTCGCCCAAGCTGATGCTGGCTATGATCGCGTCGCGCCCGTTTATCTGGCTGACTATGTAACCCTTGACTCGGGTACTGGTGTTGTACACTCTGCACCGGCTTATGGGGTAGAAGACTTCATGTCTTGCAAAGCCCATGGCTTAATCGACGATGAGATGCTAACCCCAGTAATGGCTAATGGTGTTTACGCTGATAGCCTTCCCTTATTTGGGGGACAGTTCATCTTTAAAGCCAACCCCCATATTGTGCAAGCCCTCGATGAAGCAGGCACATTATTAAAAGTAGAAAATCACCAGCATAGCTATATGCACTGCTGGCGCCACAAAACGCCCATTATCTATCGTGCTACCAGCCAGTGGTTTGCCGGTATGGATGTAGAAAACAGCACAGGGCGCACTCTGCGTGACATGGCACTCGAAGCCGTGGAAAACACAGCTTTTTACCCTTCTTGGGGTCGGGCTCGCTTACACGCCATGATTGCCAACCGCCCCGACTGGACCCTATCGCGTCAACGACAATGGGGGGTTCCGATGGCGTTTTTTGTACATAAAGAAACCGGTGAGCTACACCCCCGTACTCCTGAGCTCATTGAGCTCGTGGCCCAACGTATTGAAAAAGAGGGCTTAGAGGCTTGGCAAAACATCGAGCCGGCGGACTTATTGGGCGACGAAGCCGACCAATACGAAAAAAACACAGACACACTCGATGTGTGGTTTGACTCAGGCACGACGCATGCTACGGTACTTGGTGGGCATAATGACCCCCAAATCAAAGGTTCCCATGCGGATGAACTGACCTGGCCGGCGGACTTATACCTAGAAGGCTCAGACCAGCACCGTGGTTGGTTCCACTCATCTTTACTCACTGGCTGCATGATGTACGGCCGGGCCCCCTACAAAGCGCTACTTACCCATGGTTTTGTCGTTGATGGCAAAGGCCGCAAAATGAGTAAGTCGGTGGGCAACGTAATGGTTCCCCAGGAAATCGCAGACACCTTAGGTGCGGAAATTTTACGTTTATGGACAGCCGCCACAGACTACTCGGGTGAGCTTTCTATTTCTGACGAGATTCTCAAACGTGTCGTCGAGGCCTATCGTCGTATTCGCAATACTTTAAAATTCCTTTTAGGCAATATTGTCGACTTTGACATCGAAAAAGATGGGATTGCTATTGACCGTTTACTAGACATCGATCGATATGCTTTAGGCATGACCGCTCAAATGCAAGCACAGGCGTTAAAGCATTACGAGGTCTACGAGTTCCATCCCATTGTGGCGCGTTTGCAAACTTTCTGTTCAGAAGACTTAGGTGCGTTTTATTTAGACATCCTCAAAGACCGTCTCTATACTACCCAACCTAACAGCTATGCCCGTCGCTCTGCGCAAACGGCGCTCTATCACATCACTCACGCCCTTCTCAAGCTCATGGCGCCGATTCTATCGTTTACGGCAGAAGAGGCCTGGAAAGATATGCATGTGGGTAAAGAGCAACCGCTAACCATTTTCACCGAGCTTTTCCATGACATTCCATTGGCGCAAGACAATGCCTCACTGCAAGCACAATGGGATCGTATCCGCGATATCCGTGCTGAAGTCATGCGTCAAATCGAAGCCGTGCGCAGTGCTGGGCAAATTGGGTCCTCCTTGGCAGCTGAGGTCGACATTTACGCCAATGGCGAAGACTATGCCCTATTGTCGCAGCTCGCTGACGATCTACGCTTTGTCTTGCTTGTATCACGTGCCACAGTACATAATGGCGACAGCTTGCGTATCGAGGTCACACCTACCACTGCACAAAAATGTGACCGTTGCTGGCACCACAGCCATGATGTGGGGCAAAGTACACAGCATCCCACTTTATGTGGGCGCTGCGTGACAAACCTAGAAGGTCCAGGCGAAGTCCGTGAGCACGCTTAAGCCCTCTTCCGCCCCCAAAGCCCCAACCCCCCGTTGGGGCTTTATCGCTTGGCTTTTTATTGCCTTAGCTATTATCGTGGTTGATCAGCTGAGCAAATACTATTTTGACAGCCAATTGAACTATGCTGAGCGTTGGAGCGTGCTCCCCTTTTTCGACTTCACTCTGCTTTACAACCCCGGAGCCGCTTTTAGCTTTTTAGCCGATGGGGCCGGCTGGCAGCGCTGGTTCTTTACAGGGGTAGCCTTTGTTGCCACCGTACTGATCATACAGATGTTACGCAAACAGCCACATCAAACACGATTTTGTCTAGCACTCAGCCTGATTTTAGGGGGAGCTTTAGGCAATGTCATTGATCGCCTCTGGCATGCTCACGTTATCGATTTTCTTTTATTTTATTGGCGCGATTGGTATTTTCCCGCTTTTAATGTGGCTGACATCGCTATCACCTGTGGCGCCATTTTGTTAATACTTGACGAGCTCATTCGTTTGCGTCAGCAGAAAAAAGCAAAGGAATCCCATGCAAGCCTTAGCAAATAAACGCATTATTCTCGGCTTAACGGGCGGCATCGCCTGTTATAAAAGCGCAGAGTTTTTACGTCGCGCCCAAGATCAAGGCGCCACCTTTGACGTAGTAATGACAGCCGGCGCTCAGCAGTTTATTACGCCAATGACTTTTCAAGCCTTATCAGGGCGCCCCGTCCACACGGATTTATGGGATAATCGCAGCGCAGATAATATGGCTCATATCCATCTTAGCCGTGACGCCGATGCCATATTGATTGCCCCTGCCAGCACAAATTTTATTGCTCGCTTAGCGCAAGGCTTAGCGGATGATCTGCTCAGCACCCTTTGTGTAGCCCGCGGTGACTGCCCTCTTATTATTGCTCCAGCAATGAATAAGGAAATGTGGGCTCACCCCGCCACGCAACGCAATATTGCCCAGCTCAAAGCCGATGGCGTGCATGTGATTGGGCCTGGCTCAGGGGATCAAGCATGTGGCGAAATTGGCGATGGACGTATGCTAGAGCCGATGCAGATCTTGGCAGAGCTGATCGCTTTTTTCCAACCCAAATCACTGGCTGGTAAGCGCGTGCTTATTACCGCAGGTCCTACCGCTGAACCCATTGACCCGATTCGTACGATTACTAACCGCTCTTCAGGAAAAATGGGCTATGCAATTGCCGAAGCCGCTTATCAAGCCGGCGCCGAAGTCCATTTAGTCTCTGGCCCGGTTCGCCTAGAGGCTCCCTATGGCACCAAACGACAATGGGTGCAAAGCGCACGTGAAATGCATGCGACCGTCATGAATCTAGCACCCAATATGGATGTCTTCATTAGTGTGGCGGCAGTGGCAGACTGGTACGTCACCAATGCAAGCCAGCATAAAATCAAAAAAAATGCTGAACAAAACGCCCCTATGCTAGAGTTTGCTCCCAATCCAGATATTTTGGCCGATGTTGCTGCCTTACCTCAAGCTCAACGCCCTTTTTGCGTAGGGTTTGCCGCTGAAACAGAAAAGCTTATCGAGCATGCTCAAGCCAAACGTTTACGCAAAGGCGTACCCTTATTAGTGGGCAACTTAGCCCAACAGGCTATGGATGCCGATGATACGCAACTGATGATTTTTGATGAGTCTGGACATCAACAATGGCCAGCCCAAAGCAAACAAAAGGCTGCCCAACAACTCGTCCAACATATTGCCCGCTACTTATAATCTGTTCCTCTTTCTCTATGAAAAGCATTGCTATTAAAATTTTAGATCAACGCGTTACCACCCTACCCGAATACGCCACCCCTGGCTCAGCAGGCTTAGATTTACGCGCTTGTATTGATGCTCCCCTTACACTGGAGCCAGGGCAAACCCAATTCATCCCCACGGGGATTGCGATGCATATCGGGGACCCCAACTATGCAGCCATGATTCTTCCCCGATCTGGCTTGGGCCATAAACACGGTATTGTATTAGGCAACTTAGTGGGATTAATCGATTCCGATTATCAGGGTCCACTTATGGTATCTATGTGGAATCGTGGTGATGCGCCTTTTGTGATTGAACCGATGGAGCGCATTGCGCAAATGGTTATTGTTCCTGTGATGCAACCCCGCTTCCATATCGTCGAATCGTTTGAGAGCGAATCCGAGCGCGGCACCGGCGGTTTTGGTAGCACGGGAACCAATTAAAATCACTCTACTTTGCAAAAAACCCCAGCGTTAAGCTGGGGTTTTTGTCTTTGGCTAATCGATAAGCTCTGCTTCAGGATGTTGCGGGGTGGGCTGTTGACTACTGTCATAGCCAGAATCCTTATCATCAAATACCAAAATCACTTGGTCTTCTTGATCTAAATCCACTGTTACCACGCCCCCATTCGTTAAGCGACCAAATAAAAGCTCATCGGCCAAAGCACGTCGGATGGTGTCTTGAATCAAGCGGTGCATTGGTCTCGCCCCCATTAATGGATCAAAACCTTTATTAGCTAGATAATCCCGCACCGCATCTGTAAAGCTAATTTCCACTCGCTTTTCATGAAGCTGTTGCTCAAGTTGCAATAGGAATTTATCGACTACCCGTAAGATGACATCCCGAGACAGCGGAGCAAACGGAATAATAGCATCCAAACGGTTACGGAATTCGGGGGTAAACAAGCGTTTAATTGCCTGCATTTCGTCACCGGACTCGCGCTTATTCGCAAAACCGATCGTATTTTTGCTGAGCGCCTCGGCACCAGCGTTAGTGGTCATGATAATGATCACATTACGGAAATCTGCTTTACGCCCATTATTATCTGTTAACGTGCCATGATCCATGACCTGAAGCAAGATGTTATACACATCTGGGTGTGCTTTTTCGATCTCGTCTAATAACAAAACACAATGCGGGTGTTTGGTAACGGCTTCAGTCAATAAGCCCCCTTGATCAAAACCCACATAGCCTGGAGGCGCCCCAATCAAACGGGAAACGGTATGGCGCTCCATGTACTCTGACATATCAAAGCGCAAAAGCTCAATCCCCAACACATATGCCAGCTGACGAGCCACCTCGGTCTTACCCACACCTGTAGGCCCTGAAAAGAGGAAAGAACCAATAGGCTTATCTGGACGCCCCAACCCTGAGCGCGCCATCTTAATCGATGCGGCCAGAGCCTCGATGGCTTTAGCTTGACCAAAAACTACGGTATTCAGATCACGCTCTAACGTAGCTAGCTTATTGCGATCATCAGTGGAGACATTTTGAGGTGGGATCCGAGCAATTTGTGCCACCACTGCTTGAATATCGGTTTTGCTGATTGTTTTTTTCTGGCGAGATGGGGGTAGCAAACGTTGCGCTGCTCCCGCCTCGTCAATCACATCAATGGCTTTATCAGGCAAAAAGCGATCGCTAATATGGCGTGCAGCCAGCTCAGCAGCAGCACTTAGTGCTGACTGGGTATAGCGCACACCATGATGCTTTTCAAAATAAGGCTTTAAACCGCGCAAGATTTGAACGGTTTCCTCTACGGTAGGCTCCACCACATCCACTTTTTGAAAGCGGCGTGATAGCGCATGGTCTTTTTCAAATATGCCACGATATTCTGTATACGTCGTGGCTCCCATGCATTTAAGCTGCCCTGAGGACAAAGCCGGTTTAAGTAAATTAGAGGCATCAAGCGCGCCCCCCGAAGCGGAACCTGCACCAATCAAGGTGTGGATCTCATCAATGAACAGCACTGAGCCTTGGTGTTTGTTTAAGTCGGCCAACACCGCTTTTAAACGTTGCTCAAAATCGCCTCGATATTTAGTACCCGCGAGCAAAGCCCCCATATCCAGCGCATACACCACAGTGTCAGCCAAGACATCGGGCACTTGCTTATTAACGATACGTAAAGCCAAGCCCTCGGCAATCGCCGTTTTACCGACGCCCGCCTCGCCCACAAGCAAAGGGTTATTTTTGCGGCGACGGCATAAAACCTGAATTACACGCTCAATTTCTTTATCACGACCAATTAAGGGGTCAATACGCCCCTGCTGCGCCATGTGATTTAAGTTTGAGGTGTAGAGATCAAGGGGCGATTTTTGCTCTGCACCACCCGCTTGAGAACGTGACTGCGGTTGGGATGCCCCCCCTGCAGTGCCATCCTCTGGCTGCTGAGCCATGGGCTGATGAGAATTATTCTTTGCAATCCCATGTGAAAGGTAATTCACCATATCCAAACGGGTAATGCCCTGTTGATGCAAATAATAAATCGCATGCGAGTCTTTTTCGCCATACATAGCTACTAGCACATGAGCCCCAGTGACCTCTGTTTTCGTAGTGGAGCTGGAAGACACATGCATAATGGCGCGCTGAATCACACGCTGAAAGCCTAATGTGGGCTGAGTGTCGACTTCGTCTTTGCCCTCGACAATAGGCGTATTATCCGCAATATATTTACGTAAATGTTGACGTAATGCGGGAATATCGGCAGCACAAGCGCGAAGCACATCAACCGCTGCCGCATTATCTAGCAAGGACAACAGCAAGTGCTCTACCGTGATAAATTCATGGCGCGCAGCACGGGCCTCGACAAAGGCCATGTGCAGACTGACTTCTAATTCTTCGGAGATCATGTATCCTCCTTCACGGTAAACATAATTTCATATCTCTATCATAGAGCCTATTTAGAATCTTTAAAGGGTTTTTCATAAAAAAACCCACATCTATTAGGGCTATTTAGGCCGGTACCGGCTCCATAATACATTTCAAAGGGTGTTGTGCTTGCTGAGCGAGTTGGTGAACCTGATGAATACGTGTGGCAGCGATATCCTTGGGGTATATGCCACAGACCGCCCGACCTTGATAGTGAATGGTCAACATAATGCGCTCGGCTTCGTCGGCACTTTTTCTAAACACATGCATCAACACATCTACGACAAAATCCATCGTCGTAAAATCATCATTTAGCATGATGACCTGATACAAAGGGGGCGGAACCATATCTACGGTTAATTCCGCCTTTAGTTTTTCTTTATCTATTGTCGTATTTGTGCTCATAATCAAACTAGGTAATTTCCATAGTTGACGGGATCAAAGGTTATTAAGCATTATTAAACTAATCCTAATAGCAGATTTTAACATTTATGTCTTGCTTCTGGATTAAGCTAGGAAGCTGACACCTTCCTACTACTGTTTTTCATTTATATTGTCGAGAGGCTGTTAGCATGTCAGATATCATCACCGCCAACGGGGGTAGCGAAAAAATCTCCGGTACTGTTAAATGGTTTAATGATGCCAAAGGCTTTGGTTTTATTACCCCAGATAATGGTGGCGAAGACCTTTTTGCTCATTTTTCTTCTATTCAAATGAACGGCTTTAAAACACTCAAAGAGGGTCAAAAAGTCACTTTTGAAATTGCTCAGGGGCCAAAAGGTCAGCAGGCGTTAAATATTACTTCAGCTTAGCACCTCTCGCCCTATTTATTTTCAGTATATAAAAAAATGACATTTGTGTTTGCAGGGCTTAAGCGCCCTGTTTTTTATTTTTTTGTTTTATTGTTTTTGGTTATATATAAATGGAGTTGGGCGCAAAACCATCCTAACATTACTACACTAACAATCAATAACAAAAGCCTAAACGCGGAAATCGCGCAAACAGAAGCCCAACGGGCACAAGGCTTAATGCATCGCTTAGAGCTCCCCCCCGATCATGGCATGCTCTTTGTGTTCGAACAACCAAGCCGTATTTGCTTTTGGATGAAAAACACACCCTTACCTTTGAGTATTGCTTTTATTGATACCAAGGGCAAAATCACGAATATCGAGCACATGCAGCCCTTTGACTTGGCATCCCATTGCCCCACACAGCCAATTCGTTATGCTTTAGAAATGGAACAAGGCTGGTTTCAAAAGCATGGTATCCAACCAGGGGATCAGGTCCAACAGTTACCTAAGTAAAAAAGGCTTGGTTTGACCAAGCCTTTTTATTACCGCTTAAACGCGTTCCAGTAAAATCGCGATCCCTTGCCCCACCCCTATACACATTGTACAAATAGCATAACGCCCCTGTGAGCGCTGTAGCTGATTAACGGCCGCCATCACAATACGCGCCCCGCTGGCGCCCAAAGGATGACCTAGGGAGATGGCACCACCATTAATATTGACGCGTGGGTCATCATCTGCCAAACCTAAACCTCGCAGCACGGCTAAACCTTGCGCTGCAAATGCCTCATTGAGTTCAATCACATCAATTTGATCCAAGGTTAAACCCGTTAACGCTAATAACTTACGTGTGGCAGGCTCAGGACCAATACCCATAATGCGCGGCTCTACACCGGCATTTACCATGGCGACAACGCGTGCCTTAGGGGTAAAGCCATGTTGCTTAGCTGCTGCCTCTGACGCGATAATTAAAGCGGCAGCGCCATCATTAACCCCAGAAGCATTCCCAGCTGTAATCGTACCATCCGCGCGCACAATAGGACGAAGCTTTGCCAACGCTTCGAGAGTGGTTTCCCGAGGATGCTCATCTTTATCCACCACCAATGCATCGCCACGACGCTGCGGCACCGTCACTGGGGTGATCTCTTCGGCTAGAATACCCGCAGCCTGGGCTGCAGCAGTACGCTGTTGACTACGTAGTGCAAAAGCGTCTTGATCTTCGCGCGATATGCCAAACTGATCGGCCACATTCTCTGCTGTCTCAGGCATTGAGTCGATCCCATATTGCTTTTGCATCAAAGGATTAACAAAACGCCAGCCAATGGTTGTGTCATACACCGCATTATCCCGCGTAAAAGCCGCACTGGCTTTAGGCATTACAAATGGTGCGCGGCTCATGCTTTCTACACCACCTGCTAACATAAACTGGGCATCACCGGCACGAATAGCACGCGCTGCCGAGCCAATTGCGTCCATCCCTGAACCACATAAACGGTTAATTGTCATGCCAGGCACATCAATCGGTAAGCCCGCTAACAATGCAGACATACGAGCGACGTTGCGGTTGTCTTCTCCGGCTTGGTTCGCACAGCCATAAAGCACATCATCCACTTGACTCCAATCAGCTTGTGGGTAACGCTGCATTAAAGCTTGTAACGGTACGGCTCCTAAATCATCGGCACGTACTTGGGCCAGGCTCCCTCCATATCGTCCGAAGGGCGTACGTAATCCGTCACAAATAAAAGCTTCGCTCATACTGTCTCCTAAAAGAATATGACTCAAATTATCTGTATTTTAAACTTATACAGTATCAAATCAAAAATCATAACCTAATTGTCCAAATAACGGTCACTCATTCGCTAGGCAATTTCCCTGAGACGCATACAAAAAACCCCGCTCAAGGCGGGGTTCTTTATGCTAGTTCTGGTTTAAGCACCAAAGTTTTTCGCTGCAAAGTCCCAGTTCACCACTTTCCAGAAGTTTTCTAGATATTGTGGGCGGGAGTTGCGGGTATCAATGTAATACGCATGTTCCCATACGTCACAGGTTAACAACGCCACATCGTCTGTGGTTAAGGGCGTTGCGGCATTGCTAGTGTTAACAATATCCACCGTACCATCGGTTTTCTTCACCAACCAGGTCCAACCTGAACCAAAGTTGCCAGCGGCCGATTTGTTGAACTCGGCTTTGAAGTTATCAAAGCTGCCCCATTTAGCATTGATGGCATCAGCCAAAGCACCGGTAGGCTCGCCACCACCATTAGGGGACATGCTGTTCCAATAGAACGTGTGATTCCATACCTGGGCCGCATTATTGAAAACACCACCAGAAGACTTTTTCACAATGTCTTCTAAGCTGTCGTTGGCCATGTCTGTGCCTTCGATCAGGTTATTTAGGTTGGTAACGTAAGTTTGGTGGTGTTTGCCGTAGTGATATTCCAAAGTTTCTTTGGAGATATGGGGAGCAAGTGCATCCAAAGCGTAAGGTAATTCTGGAAGGGTAAAAGCCATGTTTAGTTCCTTCTAAGTTGTGCTAATAATTAGCGTTGTTATTCAAAGCAAATCGTGCTTTTGTTTTAGCTTAACAAGCAGGTGGCCTTGTGCCAACTGAATATGTAAGGGTTCGTTAGCCTGTACGTCTACCGAACGTTTAATAATGTCTCCGTGCTGATTACGCACAATCGCATAGCCACGGTCCACAATGGCTTCAGGGTTAAGAGCATGTAAGGTATGGCATACCGCTCGCAAGCGCTGTTGGTGCTGCTGTAGCTGCTGCTGCACCAAGGGCTGTAAACGCTTTTGCGCCAAAACAACCTGCTGCCGAGCCCCTTGCGTCTGTGGCACACAACGTAACAACCTATGCTGCAAGTAACGTAATTGCTGCTGTTGTGGTTGGATCGTGGCGCTTCTTTGCATGCGCGCTACAAGCTGCTGCAGCTGCTGACGCCTATGCAAAATACGCTGCTCAGGGGATACTAACCGCCCAGTGGCTCGATCCAAGCGCAAGCTAGCACGCTCTAGTATTCTAGCCTGACATTGCTGTAAGCGCCTAAATAACCCTAGTAGATCCGCGTTACTTTGCGCTTGGCTCGCACAGCATAGCTCGGCAGCAGCAGTAGGAGTAGGTGCTCGCACATCGGCGACGAAATCAGCAATGGTCACATCAGTTTCATGCCCTACCCCACTAATAATGGGGATAGGACTCGCTTTTATCAAGCGTGCTAAGCGCTCGCTATTAAAGCTCCATAAGTCCTCGAGGCTACCGCCACCACGAACCAATAAAATGGTGTCTACGGCTTGATCGGCAATAGCTTTACCTAATGCTGTACATAATTGCTCCTGAGCCTCCTCCCCTTGAACGGCGGCAGGGTAGACATACACCTCGACATGGGGTGCCCGACGGCGCATCGTAGTTAACACATCACGTAAGGCGGCTGCGGCTAAAGAGGTCACCACCCCAATACGTTGTGGTACACGACACGGCGTTTTTTTAGAGGCAGAGTCAAATAAACCCTCATCTGCTAATTTTTGTTTTAAGCGCTCAAACTCGGCATGCAAATCCCCTAAGCCAGCTCGCTGTAAGCTTTCGACCTGGAGCTGATAATCCCCCCGAGGCTCATAAAGCGTCACCGCAGCATAAAAACGATACTTTTCACCCTGTTTAGGCATAAAGCCCACTCGCAAAGCACGCCCCCTAAACATCACCGCTTTAACAGCCGCTCTTTCATCTTTGATGGTGAAATACCAATGGCCGGATGCGGCTTGGGTAAAATTGGAAATCTCCCCTTCTACCCATATGCGTCCCACCTGCTGCTCGAGCAAAGCAGCAATATGACGGTTAAGCTGACTCACTGTCAGACTACGCGTTGTAGAATTCGCAGTAGAATACAAGTTCACTCCCTTGGTATAAATCGTAATGGCTGTATTCAACACAAAAAGGATTTACACGTGCTAAGTATTATTCAAGCCGCAGGTTGGCCGATTTGGTTTTTATTACTGTGTTCCATTATAGGCCTAGCATTAATTATAGAGCGAGGGATTAGTTTGCGCAGTGCCGCGGTATTTTCAGCTGCAGCACGCGATCATGCCTACGAGCTCGCGCGGCAAACACACCCCAACGCAGAGCAAATTCAACGCTTAAAAAAAACCAATGCGTTGGGACATATCTACGCCAACTTATTACAAAACAAAGACCAACCTGAAACGGTACGCCAACACGCTGCCGAAGATGCCGGCAGCGAGGTCTATTTCCAGCTAAACCGATACCTGCCAGCCTTAGGGACTATCGCGGTTATCGCCCCCTTATTGGGCTTATTTGGCACCGTAGTCGGTATGATTGAGATTTTCGCTTCGTATCAACCTCAGGGCAGTGACCCGACGTTATTAGCCAATGGGATTTCTATGGCACTCTATAACACAGGCTTTGGCATTATCATCGCTGTACCGACTTTGATTGCACACCGCTATTATCGTTCACGTAGTGATTATTTACTTCATCGCCTAGAAATAGAGGCTAGTCGTTTCAACCGCTTTCTTAGCCAACTATCATGAATTTTCGGCGCCGACATACATTTTCCACTGATGAGGTCCGAGTGGATTTTATCCCCCTTATCGATATTTTATTGGTGGTGCTTATCTTTATTACAGCGACCACCACCTTTAACCAACTCCACGAAATCCCTGTGCAACTACCAAGCGCAGAAGGACCGAGTCTTAGTCCTGAAAGCCATGTGCTTGCCATTAGCCAAGATGGACAGTTTGCTTTAAATGGTCGCTTTTTAAGTCAAGGGCATGATGCTCTTAGCGAGGCGTTAACGGCACTGCCCAATAAGACCTCTGTGTTGATTTATGCTGATGCCAACGCTCGTCATGCCGTGGTTATAGAGGCTCTCGAAGCCGCTCGTCATGCACAATTTGAAAAAATCAGCTTTGTCACACAACAATGAAACTGCAAGCCCAAATTGAATCATGGCTACATCAACAGTGGAGCAAAAAAGGCGTGTTTAGCCTAGTTATGCGTCCCCTAAGCAAACTAGCCCAATACTATATTAAGTATCAATCCCAGCAACCTCGTGCTCAGCTCCCCTTTAGCGCTCCACCGATTATTGTCGTAGGTAATATTATTGTTGGTGGGGCAGGCAAAACGCCTGTCGTTCTCGCACTCTGTGAGTATCTCAAAAATCAAGGTTGGCAACCTGGAATTATTAGTCGTGGCTATGGCGTGACCATTAACGGACCAGCTAGAGTGGGTCAAGGCATTTTATCTGCTGCAGATTTTGGCGATGAGCCCAGCCTTATCGCTCAACAAACAGGTGTGCCCATTGCCGTCCATCCCCAGCGCGTTCAAGCACTTACCGCTCTTTGTCAGCAACACCCAGAGGTCAATGTGGTCATTGCGGACGATGGACTTCAACACCAGGCGTTACCACGAGATATTGAAATTATTGTGCAAGACCAACGTGGTATAGGAAACGGCTTAGTCTTACCAGCTGGACCATTACGAGAACCCCCTTCGCGCTTACAGCATGCTGATTGGCTCATTACGCAATTACCCGCTCGGAGCTCCATGCCTGCCACACCAGCTCCTACCACAGCAAATCGCTCTGTCACAATGCGCTTACAAGCAACTCAAATGCAACAGTTACACACAGGAAAACGGCTCACTTTTGGCGACTGGTTAGCACAGTATCGCCAATGCTCAATGACCGCTTTAGCCGCTATTGGACAGCCACAACGCTTTTTTTCTATGCTAGAACAAGCTGGCTTACAGCTTGAGCAATGTATCGCTCATGCTGACCATCATCCAATTGCTGCCTCCACCTTTAGTCAACAAACCGCCTCTATACTGTTAATTACTGCTAAAGATGCCGTAAAATGCACCGATATATCAGACCCAAGAATCTGGGTGGTGCATGTTGCCCCCCAGTTCACCCCTAGCACATGGCTCGTTGATCTAGAACAAAAGCTGCATGAGCTGACCCTGCTAGGCTAAAACATAGAGAGAATCAATGATGGAACCCCATTTACTTGCTATTCTAGTTTGCCCACTTTGCAAGGGTAAGCTCGAACACAATGCTGCCCAGCAACAACTAGTTTGCCCTGCTGACAAACTTGCTTACCCCATTCGCGATGGTATCCCAATCATGCTCAGCAGCGAAGCCATCACGCTATCCGATCAAACCTAAATTACGCTTATGTCTTTTACTGCCATTATTCCTGCGCGTTTAGCCTCGACCCGACTGCCTAATAAGCCTTTAGCAGATATCGGCGGCAAACCCATGGTAGTACGCACCGCAGAGCAAGTGGGCCAATCCGCGGCACAATCCATCTATGTGGCCACCGATAGCCAACAAGTCATTGATGCCATACAGCCCTACGGGATTCCCCATTTACTTACACGAGCGGATCACCCTACCGGCACAGATCGGCTAGCTGAGGCCGTCGATTTACTGGGGCTAAAGGACGACGAAATCGTCGTGAATGTACAGGGTGATGAACCCCTCATCGCGCCTGAGCTCATCAATGCGATCGCCTCCCACCTACAGCAGCACCCCAATGCGGCCATTGCTACCATTGCTACGCCATTTAATCATGATGCGGATTTTTTTAATCCTAATCACGTAAAAGTGGTTTGCAATCTAACCGGTCATGCCCTCTATTTTTCACGGGCACCTATTCCCTGGGCTCGAGATGCCATGCAACAGCACCCCAATCTCATGGCTCCCAATCTGGGCGCGCTGCATCATATTGGCATTTACGCTTATCGAGCCAGCTTTCTGCGCCAATTTCCCCATCTGGTCCGTGGCCCTCTAGAAAAGCATGAGTCACTAGAACAGCTTCGGGCCCTAGAAAATGGCTTTAGTATCTGTGTTTATCAGATCCCCCAAGCGCCGGCACAGGGTGTAGACACCCCAGCGGATCTCGATAAGGTGCGCGAAATTTTTCAAAATCGGTTATAAACAAGGTTTTGCCTATTGGTTTTTGCACTTAAACATACACCTTTGCATGGTTAAATATGTGCTAAATCATCGGCTAAATACCATTTACAGGAGGACGCTATGCGCCTGATTCTACTTGGCCCTCCCGGGGCTGGAAAAGGCACACAAGCCGCTTTTATCGTCGAGGAATTTAACATTCCTCAAATTTCTACTGGTGATATGCTGCGTGCTGCAGTCAAAGCCCAAACCCCTCTTGGCATCGAAGCCAAAAAAGTCATGGATGCGGGCGGTCTTGTATCAGATGATTTAATCATCGGACTGGTACGTGACCGTCTGCAGCAAGCTGACTGTGAAAACGGTTACCTATTTGACGGGTTCCCACGTACCATTCCTCAGGCAGATGCTCTTAAAGAGGCCAATGTCTCGTTGGACTACGTGATTGAAATTGACGTACCTGCAGAGCAAATCATTGAACGCATTAGTGGTCGTCGTGTCCATCCCGCTAGCGGTCGCTCCTATCACATTAAATTCAACCCGCCTAAGGTCGAGGGCAAAGACGATCTTACCGGCGAGGATTTAATTCAACGCGATGACGATAGTGAAGAAACCGTACGTAATCGCTTAGATGTCTATCAAAACCAAACGCGCCCTCTAGTGGACTATTACTCAAGCTGGGCACAATCTGGTGATGCAAACGCCCCCAAATATATTAAAATCGAAGGCGTGGGCTCGGTAGAAGAAATACGTAACCGTATCCTAGAGGCACTTAAGTCCTAAGTTCTCTACCCAAATCCGGCCTTGTGCCGGATTTTTTTATGAGGTTATCTCTATGCAAATTCAAGATAAAGTTTTTGTTGTGACAGGTGGCGCCTCCGGTCTAGGTGCAGGCACCGTACGTATGCTGGTAGAAAAAGGGGCTAAAGTCGTTATTGCTGATATCCAAGACGAAGCCGGACAAGCCCTAGCCAATGAGCTTAACCAAGTCTATGTCCATTGCGATGTCACCCGCGCTGAAGATGGACAACAAGTCATTGATACTGCTCTCGCTCTTGGGCCGCTTTTTGGCTTAGTAAACTGCGCAGGCGTGGCTCCTGCTGCACGTACCGTTGGCCGGGAAGCCCCCCATGATTTAGACCTCTTTCAAAAAGTCGTAAATATCAACCTAGTAGGCACGTTTAATATGTGTCGCCTAGCTGCTTTTGCCATGAGCAAAAATGACCCCGATCCCACAGGCGAGCGCGGTGTTCTCATTAACACGGCCTCTGTTGCCGCCTTTGACGGACAAATCGGCCAAGCCGCCTACGGCGCCTCTAAAGCTGGGGTTGCCGGCATGACGTTGCCTATGGCGCGCGATCTTTCCCGTTTGGGTATTCGTTGTGTTACTATTGCCCCCGGTATTTTTGGTACGCCCATGGTATTTGGCATGCCCCAAGAAGTTCAGGACTCTTTGGCTGCAAGCATTCCTTTCCCATCACGTTTAGGGCGCCCTGAAGATTACGCTAAACTGGTTTTTAGCATCATTGATAATGAAATGATTAACGGCGAAACTATTCGCTTAGATGGTGCGATCCGTATGGCACCCAAATAATATGAGTTTATTGCGTTCAGCAGCCACAATTAGCAGCTTAACTTTTATGTCGCGCATTACGGGCTTAGTGCGCGATATTTTAATTGCCCGCAGTTTTGGGGCTGGTCCTCTTAGTGACGCTTTTTGGGTTGCGTTTCGTATTCCTAATTTATTGCGTCGCCTATTTGCTGAGGGCGCTTTTTCTCAAGCTTTCGTACCCATATTAGGCGAAGTACGTAGCACAGGCACAGATAAAGACGTCAGACAACTGCTAGATCGCGTAGCACTTGCTCTGACCAGTGTGCTCATGCTGATCACGGCTTTAGGCATGGTCGCTGCCCCTTGGGTCGTCAGTGCAATGGCCAGCGGTATGACTGCCGTCGATAAACAAACGGAATTTCACGCCGCTATCTGGATGACAAGGACTATGTTTCCTTACATCCTCTGTATGTCTTTAGTCGCCTTAGCCTCGGGGATTCTAAATACCTGGAGTCGTTTCGCCATACCGGCTTTTACTCCGATTCTGCTCAATATTTCCATGATATTGGCCAGTGTTTTTGCTGCACCTTATTTTGACCCTCCTATTTACGCTTTAGCCGTTGGTGTAATAATAGGTGGCATTGCTCAACTTAGTGTGCAATGGATAGCTTTGGCGCGCCTTGGGCTCATGCCACGGTATTCTTTTCGGGTGATACAAGCATGGACAGACCCATTAGTAAAGCGTGTGGTCAAACAAATGCTGCCAGCTATTCTAGGCGTCTCTGTTGCCCAAATCTCTCTATTAATTAACACGAACATTGCGACCTGGCTACAAGCCGGAAGTGTGACCTGGCTTTCTTTTGCTGATCGCCTGATGGAGTTTCCCACAGCTTTGCTAGGCGTGGCGCTAGGTACAGTATTACTTCCAAAACTATCAGCTGCTTATGCTAAAAAACAGCATGAGCAATACCAGTCTCTACTTGATTGGGGGCTACGCTTAGTCATCATGCTAGGTATACCTGCGGCTCTTGGACTAGCTTTATTAGCAGATGGTCTGGTAGCCACATTATTTCACTACGGTGCTTTTAATGCCGAAGACGTCGCGCAAACCAAGCTCGCCGTCATGGCTTATGCCGTGGGTTTACTGGCCCTATTAGCCATTAAAATCCTAGCGCCAGCTTTTTATGCTCGCCAAGACATAAAGACCCCCGTGCGCATTGCTATTATGGTGTTAATCTTAACGCAGCTCTTTAATGTGATTTTTGTACCACGCTATGCGCACGCCGGCCTAGCCTTGTCGATTGGGCTTGGTGCCAGCATTAATGCACTATGCTTATTATATTTATTGCATAAACGCCACATTTACCACCCCCAATCGGGCTGGTTGCGGTTTATACTACGACTTATCCCCGCGCTTGCCGTGATGACCTCTATCTTGCTTGTGGCAGACCATCATATCGATTGGGTCGCCCTAGCACACGTGCCGTGGCAACGTGCCTTATACCTCTTACTTACCGTTGGTATTTGCGCACTAAGTTACGGATTTATGCTTATTTTATTTGGCTTTAGACTGCGTGACTTTACAAAGGCGCGCCCCTAATATATAGTATTAGTCTTTGCCAATTAAACCTTTTACTTGATTTTTTAAATATGGCTAATTCAGCACAAGCACGTAAACGCGCCCGTCAAGCAGATGCGCGTAACAAACACAACGCAAGCATGCGCTCCATGATGCGTACATCCATCAAGCGCGTACGCCAAGCTATCGAAGCCGGTGACCAAGCCGCTGCGAACGAAGTCTTCAAAAAAGCTTCCAGCGTTATTGATCGCGTTGCCGACAAAAACATCATTCACAAAAACAAGGCTGCTCGCCACAAAAGCCGCCTAGCCTCCGCCATCAAGGCGATGGCTTCCTAAACCGGCTAGGTTTAATTGGCCGAGTCAGCTTGGATCACCTAGATCCATGACAAAAAGGGTGCTTAAAGCACCCTTTTTTAGTCCTAACACAGCAGATTAAAGCGCGTATACTAAAAAAGCCCATAGCGGGCTTTTAATACATAAACAAATAGTGCACTAATCCATATCCATTCCAGAAGTCTGCAGGTTATTGTCTTTAGCAAACCCACAAACAAACTTCCAAGCCAAAGGCTCTAATTCGCGCAGTTTAGGATCAACCACCACACAACGCACACCATCAATTAGTCTTGGCACCACATAAGGGGAATATGTAAACGGGCCACCAACAGAACCCTCGGGTCTAAATTGAGACATCACCCCCGCTAAGCGCTCTGCCCAATCACTAGGCCGAAAACGCTGTCCAGAAGTGGTTGTGCCATGTATTACAAGCTTTGCAGTCATAAAATTCCAATATTGACACCTGCCGCCAATACAATGTAGCGCTTGGTCTGGGTGATAACAAGCGCCTTGCGCTGACGACAAAATAACCTACTACCTACCGTAAAACACCACAAACATCATTGTATCCTATTTAGCGTCTGCCCATATAGTGAATCAATACGATCAACACAACCTATTATGACTAGGCGTAAATCGGACTTTGCTCTATTATATAAAATTGGCTAATTATTTTTTTGCTAAGGTTTAGTATGAACGCTACGGCGCCGATACGGCATTATTTACAATTTAACGACTTATCTAAAGACGAAACGCTTTATTTATTGGATCGCGCACGCCTTATTAAAGACCGTTTCAAGCGTTACGAGCCCCACCTAACCTTACACGACCGCACTCTTGCCATGGTCTTTGAAAAAGCCAGTACGCGCACCCGTGTATCTTTCGAAGCAGGCATGTACCAAATGGGGGGCTCTGTGATTCACCTCACAACCAATGACTCCCAGCTGGGGCGCTCCGAGCCTATCGAAGACACGGCTCGCGTTATTTCGCGTATGGTAGATATTGTGATGATCCGCACTTTTGGCCAAGAGCGCATTGAGCGTTTTGCCGAATACTCACGTGTTCCGGTCATTAATGGTCTCACTAACGAATACCACCCTTGTCAAATTTTGGCCGACATTTTCACCTATATGGAACACCACGGCTCCATCGAGGGTAAAACCGTGGCGTGGATTGGCGATGGCAACAACATGGCTTATACCTGGTTGCAAGCCGCACAGATGCTAGGGTTCAAGCTACATATTTCTAGCCCCGAGGGCTACCGGCTCGACCCAGCACTCATTGGCAACCCGGATGCCACTGTACTACAAGCGTTCGATGACCCCATGGAAGCCTGCAAAGGCGCCCATCTTGTTACTACCGACGTATGGACCAGCATGGGCTTCGAAGACGAAAACGAGGCGCGTCGCCAAGCCTTTGCTAATTGGTGTGTTAACGAAGCCATGATGGCAGTCGCTGACCCTAACGCCCTCTTTATGCATTGCTTGCCTGCCCACCGTGGCGAAGAGGTCACCGCCGAAGTCATTGATGGCCCCCAAAGTGTGGTTTGGGACGAAGCAGAAAATCGTATGCACGTACAAAAAGCCCTGATGGAGTTTCTTCTCTTAGGTAAGCTTGATACCTAACATCCACTGACTGCCCTCTACCCCATCAGCATTCGCTCTTGGGGTATTTTTTCGCTTAATATCCAGTTAAGCAGCTAAGACATACCTCTTTTTAGGCGGGTAATTATGTTCGCTACCTTTTTCCTTATATTGCCTGATTTTTTATTAATGGCATTAGGGCTACTTTTATTACGGTGGCGCTTTTTACCCCTATCATTTTTTAATGGTGCCGAAAAGCTGGTTTATTACGTCTTATTCCCTGCTTTGTTATTTTCATCCATGGCCAAAAGCCATTTGAGTCTTACACAAATTTCCACACTAGGAGTAGGCACCGCACTCGTTATACTTATAGGCGCTGCCTTGGCTTGGCTCGCTCTACCGGCGCTTAAACCCAACCGACTGCAACATGCCTCTACCACACAATGCGCCTATCGATTTAATTCCTATTTGGCTTTTTCTATTGCGGGAGCACTAGGAGGAGAGCCCGCACTCAGTGCTATGGCGGTCATTGCCGTGGTGGCGGTGCCTTTAGGCAACCTATTGGCTGTCTCAAGTTTGGCCAACCATCAATCCAGCCAATTTTTGAAATTATTAGCGAAAAATCCTCTTATTATAGGAACGCTAAGTGGGTTACTTTGGAATCTTATGGGGTTGCCTCTGCCCGCTGTGCTCGATGTTACCCTATCCCGCTTAGGTGCAAGTGCCCTCGCCATGGGGTTGATTTGTGTAGGTGCTTCTTTTTCCTTACACGCCCTACAGGGAGCGCAACAGGTAGTTGGCTGGATGGTTACTGTAAAATTAATCGCCTGTCCCCTAGCCGCTCTGCTGGTAAACGCGCTTATACCTTTAAACCCCCTAGAACAACAAATGCTGCTCCTTTTTGCCAGCCTGCCAACGGCCTCTACAACCTATGTGCTGGCTGTACGTATGGGGGGAGATGGACGTTTGGTTGCCCTAACGATGTCGCTGTGTACTCTATTGGCAGCTTTTACGATGCCCTTATGGCTACTCATCCAATATTAATGCATTTAAAAATCACAAAGCCGCCTATTAAGGCGGCTTTTTATAAAAAAATAATTTCTTATTTCTGATTTTTTAATTGAGGAATAGCTGCCCCTTCGGCAGGTGCTAATAAGCCAGCCTGCGTATAAGTAAAGAGCTTATCACGTGTATCAATAATATCCAGATTACGCATGGTAAGCTGCCCAATACGATCACGTGGGGTGAAGGTATCATCCCCTTCTTTTTCCATCGTGAGGCGCTCTGGGCGATAAGTTAAGTTGGCTGATTCAGTATTTAAAATCGAATAATCATTACCACGACGTAGCTCTAGAGTGACTTCGCCAGTAATAGCACGAGCAACCCAACGCTGAGCGGTTTCACGCAGCATAATAGCCTGCGGATCAAACCAACGCCCCTGATACAACAAACGCCCCAGACGCAAGCCGTTAATACGATATTGCTCAATGGTGTCCTCGTTATGAATCCCAGAAACTAGACGCTCATAAGCAATATGCAACAAAGCCATTCCGGGGGCCTCGTAAATACCGCGACTCTTTGCTTCGATAATACGGTTTTCGATTTGATCGCTCATTCCCAAGCCATGGCGCCCACCGATGCGGTTTGCCTCAAGCATGAGCTCAACTTGATCAGGATACTCAACCCCATTTAACGCAACAGGAACCCCTTCTTCGAAGCGAACTGTAACGGTTTCTTTTTCGATTTGGACATCATCACGCCAAAAAGCCACCCCCATAATCGGCTGCACAATATGCATGCCAGTATTTAAAAACTCAAGGTCTTTGGCTTCGTGTGTTGCTCCTAGCATATTGGAGTCCGTGGAATAAGCTTTTTCAGCGGACATTTTATAGTCAAAGCCGTATTTCTCCATGTACTCTGACATTTCAGCACGCCCACCGAGCTCGTCGATGAACATCTGATCTAGCCATGGCTTATAGATTTTAAGCTGAGGGTTTGTGAGCAAGCCATAGCGGTAAAAACGCTCAATGTCATTGCCTTTATATGTGCTGCCATCGCCCCAAATATGAACGTCGTCCTCTTTCATGGCCGCCACGAGCATGGTTCCCGTTACCGCACGACCAATAGGCGTCGTATTAAAGTAGGTCACCCCAGCCGTTGTAATATGGAACGCACCACACTGTAAAGCCGCAATACCCTCTGCAGCAAGCTGCTGGCGACAATCGATTAAACGGGCTTTTTCTGCCCCGTACTCTAACGCTTTTTTAGGAATGGCATCGTAATCGGACTCGTCTGGCTGACCCAAGTTTGCCGTGTATGCATACGGAATAGAACCTTTGTTGCGCATCCATAAAATCGCGGCACTGGTGTCCAAGCCACCAGAAAAAGCAATACCAACCTTTTGGTTGACTGGAATATTTTCTAGAATAGTCGTCGTCATAATGAGTCCAAATACACAATGTAAAAATAATAGGTCTATTATATCGCTCATTACAAAGGCTTTCAGCAAAGAATGTTATGCTAAAGCTTTATACTAACGATTCATCATGTCTCATATTCACATTGCCGCGGCCATCATTACGAATGCTGATCAAAAAATGCTACTAGTTCGCAAAAAGAACACCCAACGTTTTATGCAAGCAGGTGGCAAAATTGAAGCTGGAGAAACGCCATTGCAAGCACTATTACGAGAACTAGACGAAGAGTTACAAATCCAACCAGACCCACAACAGATAATTTATCATGGCGAATTTCATGCTCCCGCTGCCAATGAGCCAAATCACACCGTACATGCCCATATTTATCAGTTAACATGGCATAATTCTATTCATATTGCAGCGGAAATCGAAGAAGCACGCTGGGAAGATCCACGTCAAGCCCACTTGCTCCCTTTGGCTCCGCTCACCGAGCATTTTATTCTTCCATTATTGATGTAGGCTCCACTGAGCATGACCACACATATTACCCAAACCACACACTGCTTTACCTTACAACAACTGCGCGCTGCAACTCAGGCGGGTGGCGTAGCAGGTGTGTCGCTAAAGGGCCAAGGTAATGGTTTTTTCATCCAAATCCAGCTTCGTACCGGCCAGCATGCTGTTCTTGTCACGGCTCGCAGTCGCTCACCGCGCATGTTCAAAAACCCCGCGCAAGCGTTTGGGGTATTACGCCGTGTCGGCATCGTCACCGGCAGCTTTGATGTCACCCATTATGCACCCGAGCAACAAAGCCATAGTGACAAACCCGTGAAAAAAGCAGCCAAAAAAACAGCGAGCAAAGTCAGCAAAGCAAAAAAAGCTGCGGCACAAGCAGCCCCCGCTCCTACTGAAACCGACCTACCCGCACACGACCCCTCTCCGCTGGATAAAGCCAAGGCACAGATCAATGATCCTCAGCAGCCCTCTTTAGCCGATCCCTCCATTCAAATCGACGAAGAACAAGCTAAAAAGCTTCTTGAGGAGCAAGCCCCATTGGTTGGGGTACAGCAGAGCTTAATTTAAGCGCCAACAAAAAATGCCTGCATTAAGCAGGCATTTTTTTGCGCAATACTGTTTTAAGACTCCACCTCTCGGGCTCGCTGCTTAAGTCGCTTAAAGGCGACAAATGCCAGCATGGCAAACACGGCTGTCATACAGACTGCACTAATAGGCCGTGTTAAAAACACGGTCATATCTCCCCGCGATAAGAGTAATGCACGCCGGAAGTTTTCTTCCATCATCGGACCAAGCACAAATCCTAATAACAAAGGAGCGGGCTCAAAACCCATGCGCGCCGCAACAAAACCAAATAAACCAATAATCAATACAATACCGACATCAAATAGGTTATTATTCGCGCTATAGACACCAATACAAATAAAAAACAAAACGGCCGGATAAATCAGACGATACGGCACAGAAAGCAGCTTTACCCACATCCCCACCAAAGGGATATTTAAAAAGAGCAAAAGCAAATTACCAATCCAAAAACTAGCAATTAACCCCCAAAACACAGTAGGGTGATCCACCATTAGCTGTGGGCCTGGCTGAATATTATGAATCATCATCGCCCCTAGCATCAGCGCCATTACGGCATCGCCAGGGATACCTAGGCTTAGGGTAGGGATAAAAGCCGTTTGTGCTGCGGAACTATTCGCTGATTCGGGACCAGCAACCCCCTCTATCGCCCCTTTACCAAAGCGTTTTGGCTCACGACTAAATCGTTTTTCCACAGCATAAGACATAAAAGAAGCGATGGAACCACCCGTACCCGGTAGTACACCAAAAAAAGCGCCAATCCCCGCACCACGCCCTATGGCCGGTGCAGACTGTTTGAATTCGCCTTTTTGTAGACGCATGGCTCGCCAACCAATTTTCGAGCTGGAAACTGCTGTACCCGTGCCCAGTTGATTCGCATGAGACAACACATCCGCAATACCAAACAACCCCATCGCCACCGCTACAACCACCAAGCCGTCTTGCAGCTCTGGAATACCAAAGGTAAAGCGGGCTACACCCGTATTAATATCAGTGCCCACCACCCCCATGATCAAACCCACCAACACCATGGCAATACCTTTTAAAGGTGCCCCTGTGGTAAGCGTGGAGGCTGCCAACAAGCCCAACAACATTAAGGAGAAGTATTCAGCAGGACCAAATTTAAAGGAAAGCTCTACTAATAGCGGGCCAAACGCCATCATGAGAATAATCCCGATGGTAGCACCGATAAAAGAAGCAATCATTGCCATCAATAAAGCAGAGCCTGCCCGCCCCTGTTTGGCCATGGGGTGACCGTCTAAACACACCACGGCATGGGTAGGTGTGCCTGGAAGATTGAGCAAAATTGTCGTGGTAGCGCCCCCATAGCTTGTACCGTAATACAGTCCCGCTAACATCATGAGCGCCCCTGCAGGGTCTAAGCCATAGGTAATAGGCAATAACATGGATATGGCGGCCAAAGCACCAATGCCCGGCAAGACGCCAATCAAGTTACCAATAAATACCCCTATAAAGGAGTAAAACAAATTATGCAGAGACAGCGCTGTTTGAAAACCAAGAATAATGTTATCTAACATGGATCAACCCCAGCGCAGGAGAGGAAACTGCATTTGCAATGCATAATAAAATACAATAATCGCCATCAGGGTCAGTACCACGGCGACCACAAGCGCCGTTTTCCATGTGTTTTTCTGATCTGCTAGTGTCGCTACAAAAGCCAATACAAAGGTCGCAGGAATCAGCCCGCCGTATTGTCCTAAGGCAATAAACAATAAAATAGATGCCACAACCAAAAACCAAGCCCTAAACTGGGGTACAAAAGAGGTCGTGACAGACTGCGGTTCTGGTGGGCTTAAAGCGATCAGTAAGGCAACCAACATCAACCCTGCTCCTAAGAGCAAAGGAAAATAACCCGGCCCCATACGCGCCAAAGAGCCTATTTGATAATTTAAACTGCCCAAAACGGTTGCCATGCCTATAAACAGCATGAGGAGCGCGGGCGGCAGCTCCTTTTTATTGATGCCAAACTTCATCGCCAAAAGAGGGTTCCAAATAAGGGGAAAAAATCAAAAACAGCCCCAATGAACTAAAAAGCTATCATTATATCGGGCTGTTTAGGATTCTAGTAGTGTAAACCGTTCTACAGGATAACAAAAATAATTTTCCCGCTAAATATGGCGACGGTTACATATCAAGAGGCCGCTGCCGGCGCTGTAGGGCTTAATGCACTAAGCAAATAAGCCATCAGCTCTTTTACAGGAGCAATCGCTTTACCTAAAGGTAAAATCTCTGAGCCCCGAAAAAATAGCCCTCGGGCGATATCGCCTGCCAAGGCATAGGCCAGCTGTCGATCAATGCAAAACTGACCGCTTTTGGCGACTCCATCGCGTAAACCACAAAATGCCAAGCAATCAAAACCCTCCGAGCAGTCACGTGCCTTTGCCACCTCTTGTAGTTTTTTCTCTTTATGCAAATAAGCCTCTAACCATGGGGTACGCACAGCACGCGCCGGTAAGCCAGCCACACTCATAAAGGTCACGATGTCTTCTGGCTCGGCCTCGACCAAGACTTTTTTGAAATTGTCATGCGCATCACCTTCGCACGTTACCGCAAATGCACTACCTAGTTGCACAGCGCTTGCCCCTGCATCGAGCAACGCCTGCACTTGCTTAGGCTGGTGTATGCCCCCAGCAACAATTAAAGGAATAGGTGCAATGCCTAATTTTTCAAAGACCTCTTGAGTTTGCTCTAAGACCTGAATGGATTGATAGTTAGGTTTATCCATGTCTTTCGTGTCAGCCAACCCCAAATGCCCCGCAGCAAATTTAGGATTTTCTAACACAATCGCGTCCGGTAGACGATTTTTCCGCATCCATTTACGCAGTACCAGCTGTGTGCCTCTGGCATCAGACAAAATAGGAATCAGCGCGACATCGGGGTAATCTGCCGCCAGATCGGGTAAATCCAAAGGCAGCCCAGCCCCTACCACAATCGCATCAGCTCCACTTTCACACGACTGGCGCACAAAATCGGGGTAAGCCGAGACGGCTTTCATGATATTGACTGCGATAGCGCCTTGCCCTTGGGCAATTGTCTTCGCGGCTTTGATTTCACGGTCTAATGCGATCAGATTACACGCATTAATATGCGACTTAGTTGGCTGCTCGCTACAACTTTGCATCAAATCAGGATGGTGGCGACGTAAATCCACACTGGATATGGTCCCTAAGGCACCCAGTTTAGCTACAGCACCAGCAAGCCGATGCGCGGATATCCCTATCCCCATCCCCCCTTGCACCACGGGCAAAAGCGATTTATTTTTAAGCAAAAAGCGTTGGGTTACTTCATCAAACACCATTGTTTCCTTTTTCCATTTAGCATAGACGCCGACCCCACTACTATGCCCCTAAATAAAAACAGCGACCTTAATGTGTATCAAGGTCGCTGCATTTAAGTGCTGAAAATAAGAATCAATACATGCCGTGAAATACCGCGTCTTCTGGCCCAATATGCGACGGCGGGCTCCAGGTCACATCACGCATGGAGTGTTGTACTAGATTTTCCACACCAAGCAAAACAGCAAAAATAGCCATGCGCACGGGAATACCATTATCGGCTTGGCGGAAAATCGCTAAACGAGGATCGTGATTCAAGTCCACACTCAGGTCATGTGAACCGGCTCGGCTATCTCGCGGCAAAGGATGCATGATGATCACATCCTCTTTGGCATAAGTATCAATGAGCGCTTTATTAATTTGAAAGTCGGCACTGTAGCCTTCTAGCTGCTCATCATTAAAACGTTCTTTTTGTACACGGGTGGCATAGATCACATCCGCGCCCTTTAACCCTTCGGCCATCGAGTGCGTTTGCTCAATCACATGATTACCGCGTGCTGCGACATGCTCAATGATCTCAGTCGGCATTTCCAACCCAGGCGGAGAAACCAAGGTGAATTTTAAGCCTTTATAGAGCGCCAACATTTTCATAAGCGAATGCACCGTGCGCCCGTATTTTAGGTCCCCTGTGATTGCAATATGCGCGCCATCAAGCAATTTACCCAAGCGAGAAAACTCGGTCAGAATTGTATAAAGATCCAATAATGCTTGGCTAGGGTGTTCCCCAGCCCCATCCCCCCCATTCACTACAGGGATATTTGTAGCGGCAGCAAACTCAGCAACCGACCCCTGCTCTGGATGGCGTATTACCATAGCATCCACATAACCACTCATGACACGGCTGGTATCGTAAATTGACTCACCTTTAGCCATAGAGGAAAAGGTAAAACCAGTGGTATCACACACTGAGCCACCCAAGCGGCAAAAGGCGGCTCCAAAGCTTACCCGCGTACGTGTACTGGCCTCAAAAAATAAATTACCTAAAACCGCTCCCTCTAGTACCCGCGAGACTTTTTGCCGACGCGCAATCGGTTGCATCATATCGGCGATACGTACTAACTCCTCGACGGAGTCACGAGTAAACTGTTCTACTGAAAGCAGTTGATGTTTGCCATTGATCGCAATACGATCACGCAAAGGCCCCGTTTGCGAATTTTGGGCATATTTAGCGAGCAATGATTCGTTTTCGACGATTTCGGTCACAAAACGCTGGACAACCTCGGGCATACCACGAAACTCTTGCGAGCCCTCGGGCAATAGCCACGTATCCAAGGCACGACGTTTAACCCCAATGCGAGCAGCAAAAACATCGCGGGTCAAATTTAAGCGACGCATAGCGTCGCGCAAAAAAACCTGTTGGGAGACAGACATAGGGATTTCCATTCAAACTATACGCAATGCGTATATTTTAACCCTAGCTGCAGCCCAACAGGTATTTTTTTATGCTTTACGCATAAAAACAACAATATTACATAGGCTCTGCGTTTTGCCCAGCAATAATTTGGGCAGCCGTTACTGCATTTTCTTTGCTACCAACCATGAAGATTAAACGTCCTTCAGTGATAGGCTCAGAATAACCCGGGATCGCTAGTAAGGTCCCATCTACCACCAAAGCCAACCGTTTGCCTGGGTTCTGCTGGGTAATAGTCGTTAAACGCTGGGTCGCGGTCTCGTTAAGCGTTAAAGCCAACAAACCCTCGCCTGTTTCTGCCGTACCGGCTTCAACACTGCTCAAATCATTGCGAGTAAGAAATGGATCGGGCTCCATATAAAGTGTATTGCTTTCATCAAGCTGGATTTCTGCCCAATCCGCTTGAGGCTTGGTATCTGCCAAAAAAATCATCAAAGGTGCCATCGTTTGGGCTTCGGGAGCCTGCACCGAAGCATCTACCCCTGCGGCAGGAGCCGTTTGCGTGGTCGCTGGTGCTGTAGACGCTGTAGAGCTTCCGGGCTGATGTGGAGTCTGACAAGCTGCCAGCGCCATGAGTGCTACCGGAACCAATAAGCGACTTAATGTTTTTAATTTAGGCATAAACACCATCCTCATTTATAGAAATCATAATAAAAAAGTTTAACAGCAACCAACAAGAAGCTCCACGGCCTTTGCTGCTTACATTGTTAAGCTATATTAAATCATTCTTGTATAGAGATAAAAATTGTATCCAGTATTTGATGTGTATCCGCATGAAGTAAATCAATTTGCAGCCGACCAAATTGATTAGGCTCCCAATAAAAAATAGCATCATGACTCACCAAGCGTTGATTGATCCGCCAAACAATAGGTAAAGCCTCCACCCCTTTTACTGCGAATCGAATCCGCTGCTGTGTCACAGGAATATCTGGGTCCCACGCGTAATGTGCGCCTGCTGTAGGGGCGCTAATACGAGGTGGTGTCGCTATCATTACACTCTCAATCACCGCCTGCTCGGTGCCCTGCAAAAAGCACTCCTGCCGTGAAGGTTCATCATGATGACGATATTGTATGGTTTGGCATACAACGCCAGCAGGCATTACGGGCGCCTCACTGGCTACATCTCGATGTAGCCACTGCATAACCTCATGCCAAATCGGCGCGGCCCCACTCACACCAGAGACATCGTGCATTGCCGACCCATCCGTATTTCCCACCCACACACCTACCGTATAATGCTGGCTAAAACCTACTGCCCAGTTATCCCGCATATCTTTAGATGTTCCTGTTTTCACAGCACTCCAAAATGGAGTATGCAATGGACTATCTAGACCAAAGGTTAAAGCCCGCGCCATATTATCCGATAAAATATGCTGAACAAGCCATGTGGCTGTAGCTGGCAACAAAGGCTTCGCTTGGTGGGCACACCCATCGGCTTGTAAACAAGCGGGCGTCCACTGCCCATTATTGGCCAAAGCCCGATAGGCTTGGCTCAATTGCCATAAACTGACCTCCACGCCACCTAGAGCCAACCCAAGCCCATAATAATCTTCAGCATAGGGCAAAGAAAACCCCATTTGCTGCAAGAGCCGCTGAAAAGAGGCCACCTCTACCTGCGCTAAGACTCGAACGGCTGGAATATTTAACGAGCTGGCTAAAGCCACTCGAGCAGAGATCCAGCCCATAAACTGCTCATCATAGTTTTGAGGAATATATAACCCATAGGGAGTAGAAAACTGCGCAGCCGTATCCGCTAACAACGAAGCGGGAGTTATCCGCTTTTGTGCAAAAGCCAATGCATACAAAAAAGGTTTCAATGTGGATCCAGCCTGTCGTAATGCTTGCACATGATCATACTGAGAAGCCGTCGACACCGCACTGGCCCCTACATAGGCCACCACTTGCCCCGATATATTTTCCAATACCACCACTGCCGCATCTTGAACATGGCTATGACGCAAGTCTAAAAGATGCTTGTGTATGAGCGCTTGTACTTGCTGCTGTGTTGTTTTATCTATACTGCTTTTAACGATCGGCGTTTTGACTAACGCCCCAACCCAGCGCCCCCAGTGTGGTGCTAATTGCGGGTTTCCCCACGCGGGCTGCCCACTACGCGCCAGTGCCTGTTGATACGACCACGCATAAGCCTCGCAATCCGCCTGGGGCTGCACCCCTCGCCATAAAACACAACTGCGCGCTTTTAATACGCTCAATGAGGCATTAGGACTTGGAAGCATCGCTACCGCTAGGGCCGATTCCGCGTAATTCAATGCTCTAGCCTCTTTTTGCCATAGGACTCGAGCCATCGCATCCACACCAACGAGCTCCCCTTTAAAGGGAGCTAAATTCACATACGCCTCTAAAATCTGGGCTTTAGTCCAACGCTTTTCCAGCTGTTGTGCTAACCGCGCCTGCTCCCACTTAGCCGTCAAAGAGCGTGGCCCATTACGACGCCCTGATCCTAACCCCAATAAGTCCACCAGCTGCATACTAAGTGTGGAAGTACCACGTAAACGCTGCCCCCACAGCGATGACCACGCCGAGCCCAACACGGCATACCAGTCAACGCCCGCATGCTCATAAAATCGCTGGTCCTCGGCATGCAGCAGCAAGCGTAACAATGCCGGAGAGATTTGATCTAAACGTAGCCAGTCCCCTCGCTGCCATAACCACTGGGTTCGTTGCCGCTGCAATAACTGTCCCGAACGGTCCAAAATTATCTGATCAGACGATTGGGTTTGTTGCTGAACCTGCTCAAACGAAGGGAAAGGCTCCCCCCATGCCGCCGTCCAAGCGACCAGCAAACTCATGATCAAAAACAAACGACTAAGGCTGCGCATAAACCTGTATCGGTGTTAACGGTAGTTGCGCCTGTACAGATGCATCGTATAAAACACGTAGCTCTGTCGCCGGCAACACAAACACACCCGCGGTATTAAGCTGCACCTCATAACGTATGCGGCTCACACCGACGGGCAAGGAATCGAAATAAGCACGATAGCTTCCCGCTAACCGCTCCTCATAACTAGGTAGAGCTAGCGAGGCGGCGAAGTCATCTTGCTCCAAAAGACCGCCACCGCTCGCTGTCACCATCGCAGCAGCAGGAATCGGATCTTCCAGCACTGTCCAACCCTGTGCTTGATCGGTTTCGATTTCTATCTCCACACGATAACGATCCCCCACCTGCCAACGTCCAGCCTGTGCTTGCTGTAGGGGAGTGACGACTCGACGCAGTTGTACGCCTTGCATTACAGGCACACTAATGGGCACCGCTGCCTCGGCACTGAGTTTTGCCCAAATCGGGCCGGAGCCCTGGTGCAACACTGTGACTGCTCCCTGCTGAGCCCACGACCATGACTGCACATAAGGACTTGAATGCTCTGACCAATCCACTCGCTGCTCTGCGTGGTCTTGTTGCACTAAGGTGAAACCATCCGCCCACTCTTGCTGATCCAAACGTGCCAATGCTAATAGCGCCCAACTGTTCTCTGGTGCCGTGCCCCAATGTCCCTGTTGCTGCTGCGCCAGAAGCCCATGCATAAGCCCAGGCAAATAATCCTGCCACTGAGGCAAATCCATTACAGCTAAAATCAAACGAGCTTGATTTGTTACCGCAGACATCATCAAAGAAGGCATATAGTCTCTCTGGTTTGGCTCAAAAGTCCATAAGGAGCCCCGCTGTAACAAGCGTTTTTGTAATTCCGCTTGAATGGATTCTATCTTGATGCTGGCTCCCTCCATACGTGGATGTTGTAATAACTCCAGCCCATCAATCAACGCGGAGCTAAGCCACTGCTGTACTGGTAACGCTAACACATCAAGCATCTCGCGCTGAACCCGATCATAAGCTGCCAGAGCATTGACGGCTGCCATATAAATAGCGACCCGCTCTTTGACTTGCTGGGGTTGCTGTCTGGACTGCCCTTGAACATACCGCCACAAAGCATCAACAAGCTGTGAGGCCACAGCCGGCGGCAAAGCTAACCCCGAGGACTGTTTAGCATTCAGCTGTAATAAATAAGCTGTTAACTCTGCACTACCTGCCAAATAAGGGTTAGGAAAATAGCGTACTAACCCCTCCTCGTCTAAATAGGATGGTAGCGTTTGCATCAACTGCTGCCAGGCCATCTCGTCTTGTAAAGCCACCGCTGCCGATATTTGCTGCTCAAAAGAAGAATAAGAATGGGTTTTAAACCAATCACGTGCACCTTGTTGCTCTGCTAAAGAAGGGTACAAAGCTAAGACTACTTGTCCTCGTGTTACCCCTGCTGCATCCGTTAGCGCTTGTGCTGGTCTCCACACCTGTAAGCGTTGCGATTGCTGCGGTAACAACCGCTGCCAAAGCACTTGCTGTTGCCGTACGGGCACAGCCGCTTGCCAATGCTGCGTCAGCTCTAGTGCATCCATGCGAACTTGGCTCTGCTCTTCATAAGCGATGATTTTCCAGTGAATCTGCCCTTGGTTCGCCTCCAGCTCAGCGGGCAGCTGCACTGATTCAGAAAAAGAATGATTAGACTGAGCTGCCACCGTTAAAACTTGCTCTGTCTGCACCCAAGGAGTATCCCCCTCAAGATAAGCCTCGATTTGTACGCGTATGACTTTATCTACAGGCTCACGATTGCGTAATGTAAACTCGGCGGCAAAGGTATCACCTGCACGGATCTGCTGTGGTAACGCTGACAATATCTGTATCGGCTGGTGGGTTTGAATTTGTGTACGCGCTGCTCCAAATACATCCCCACCCGTATCCACTAATGCCACAATCTCAAATTGCGTTAAGCTCTGATTCAGAGGTACCTCTATGATGGCTTGCCCTTGATCATCTAACGTCACATCACTGCGCCACACTAACAAGCTATCCAAAATTTGACGAGTTGGTGCTTGCCCGCCCCCACCACCCGCTGGGATAGCTTTGCGCCCGTAATGACGTCGCCCCACAACTTCTGACTGCATTGTCGCTGTTCGGACTCCATAGCCCACTTCGGGATACATAGCCCCTAACAAATCCCACGTTGTATTTTTTCTTAATGCTAAAAGTGCTTGATCTACACCCACTAACAATACTGAAGCGTTCGCTGCGGGCTCACCAGAGGGCAGTTGTGCTTGCACACGAAAGCGAGCAGTTTGCCCCACCCTATAAAGAGACTGCTCAGGCTGTAAGCTGACTTGGAGCGTATGGGCATGATTTGCCACCGCTAAACGCGTCACCCCATACCTAAAGCTGGGTTTAGCTAAGTCCACCGTTGTCGTCGGCAATTGCTTTGCCGCACTTTTATATCGTTGAAACCACTGCAACGGCGTTTTCCAGTCCCCTTGTATCAGATCTCGCCACGACACAGCGTACTGACGCCCCCGTACCGCTAGCACAGACACATACACGTTGGGGCCCCATGACGGTTCCACGGTTAAGTCAAAATAAGGCTGCTCTCGCGTCAAGCTTACCCACTGCGTATGTAAAATGCGATCACGCTCTACCGCCACCCATGCGGAGGCCTGTTCAAAAGGCATCTGCACCTGAAAGCGAACGGTATCACCCGGTTGCGCAGATTTTTTATCTGCTAATATGTCCATGCGATCATGATTGGCGCCCAGTGCAGCTGGTGCTCTATCCCCTAACCATAGCTGGGTCTCTGCCGTATAGGGTCGCTGCTCCGCATCCAGACTTTGGCTATGTAATATGAGCTGCCCACCTTGTGGTACATGAATCACACATTGCCATCGGCCCTCGCCATCACTTTGTGTTTGACACACTTGTCCTAACGATTCGCGTTGCTCATGATGCTCATAACGATAAAACCCGCCCACCATGCGTTGTCGGGTTGTATAAAAAGATTGTCTTTGTGCCGAAATGGTGATGGGTTGATTTGCAACCGTTTGGCCGCTAGGGCTTAATACTACGCCATGAACATGAGCTGTGTTTGACTCTTCCCAGTAAGCATGCCGTACGCCAACCACCACCTGTGACGGCCAAATGCGTTGCTGCTGGGTGAGTGTTTGGATTTGACCGCTTGGATCCCTGAACTCTGCGCTCATAACTAACGACTGCGGGGAGGATACCGCAGGCAAAGTGAGTGCCATCTGTGCACTACCTTGATGGTCCAAAAACAATGGCTTTTTATCTAATAAGGCTTGTGGCCGTGGTGAACCCAGAACAGGATTAAAATCATACTCCTCATAGCCCGCAAAATCTGGCACCAAAGGATGTAACAAAGCACTTACTTGTAAGGGAAGATACGCTGCCACCCCTCCTGCTATGTAATGCAACTGTGCATCAAGTACCGTCTCACTTTCTCCAACTAGCAAGGGTTGCGCTGGCTGCATAGACGTAAGCGCTAGTCGACCATCTATATAAGGGCGCTTAAACGCCTCTACACGTAAGGAGGCCGTTTGAAAAGCGGCTTGTTCCCCCTGTAACCAGACCTCATAAGTTCCTAATAGCATGGACGCCGTCAAAATTTGCGTATTTTCTGCGTACCATGCCCCAGTAGAAGATTGCTGCCAATGCAAAGGTTGAATAAACTCTGCTCCACTCCCTACATGACGCAAGCGCATTTCAGGTAAGAACGCAGATAAGTCTTGAGCTGGTTGTCCACGCCAATAATGCTTAAAGTGCGCCGTTTCCCCAGCTAAAAATAGCGGTCGGTCGACCACCGTATGGGCTACTTCGGCCGCATTGCCCCCTGCATAGTAATAAGGCAACTGAAAACGCCACGCCTCAAGCCCCCTATCCCATGAGGTCATCACAAAACTTTGATCGGCTTGCCCATAGGCATCAGCATGATTCGCCCCTATCGCTGCACTGATAAAATAACCATCTAACCCAGTTTGCTCATAATAGTTCGCTTCTGTTGCCTCTTCCCACGCCCATTGTCCGGAATCGTCCGTTACCCCTTGGGCCACTGTATTCCCTATACCGTCAAGTACCATAATTTGAGCTTGGGCGACGGGTTGGGCGTTATCTAAACGCGTCACCCACACTCGCAACTGCCCATTGGCCATTTTGCTATGTACAGCTAAATTAGTCAGCAATACGGCACTGCGTACATACATCGCTTCGTGATCACTCAAATAAGCCTCACCTAAGCGCGAAGACTGTGCTTCTAGCACATAAAACCCCGGCGCACTTAAAGGCACACCGATTAACTCAGTCTCTTTTTCTGCCAATGCAGGTGGTGCTGGCAACGTTATTTGTTGTGTTTCTGTTTGTGTTACCGCAAAAATTGAGCGGCTTGCAGGGCTAAGCGCCGCGCCATGAGACGCCTCTTGCCACCCTTGTAAACGCCATGCGGCCTCAAGTTGATTCTCTGAGAGAGCATAGTCGCCCACGCGCTGTAAACGCGCGTACCATTGCAGCATGTCCTGTGCCTGGGTCAAATGCAAATAACGCAACTGCCCAGCCGTCGCCTGATTTTGCTGAGTAAAAATAGCCGCATCTACCCCTCGAATCGCAACAGGAACCAAGGCTGGCTCAGGCTCTGAGGTAGGAGGACGCTCTGCAAATCGCTCTATGACTCCCATGCCCTCATAAGCGAACTTAAGCAAAGGAGGCATCGCCGCCGTTTTGACCGGCAGTTGAAAAAAATCTGGATTGGATAAAGCACGCTGCGCATCATCACGCACCCCAGCTCCTGTTGCTGGCATATCCCAAACAAACGTAGCAAGTTCCTTATAGGTAGCTGGGAATTCCACACTATCACTCCAGGCTACCGGCTCTGAAAAAGGTACAGGTGCTATCTGCTGCCCATCTTTCGCACGTAAGCGTAAGGCAGTTAAAAACGCTGTTGGAACAGGTGCTGAAAACTGGAGCCGCAGCGGGCGTAAAGGATTACAATCCGCTGTGCTACGCGTTTTGTCGCACCACAGCTGCACCCGTAATGGCCCCCGTACTTGAAAATGCAGACCAGGCTGGTCACCATAAAACACTTTGGGTACCAGGCTACGTTGTCTCTGATCACGCAGCTGCAAAACAAGCTCAGAGCCCGACGCCAAACGTTGGGCACACTGCATCACCAAGAATTGATCTGCCCGATCTGCCTCATACATGTAACTTTGCTCTTGAAGCAGCGCCTGTGCTTGCTCCATAGGCACAACTTGTAAAGGTATACGTTCACCTAAGGCACTGCTTTGGCAATAACTATGCTCCGTCAGCTGAGCTGCGGTAACAGGCTGATCAAAATGTAAAATAAAAGCCTGATCTTCATCAATCGTACCTACCCCCGGTTGTACGTGTTGCAAAACCGCTGCATAAGCTAGCCCTATCATCATCCACAAACCCAAGCCTAAAAGCCATTGGTGACCACGCATTCTCCCCTCACTTCCCTTGATTTGATCTGCTTATTATAAGTGCCCCATTTTGGCCCAGAGCACTTTATTTTTTGTGGTACTTATCCTATTATTCAAATGATAATAATTATCATTATCAAAAACATTACTACTAAATATTACGATTAAGGTTAACTATGCAACAACTTCCCTTGCCGCCACGCTCACAGTATCGACTTGGCTTGAGTGCTTTCGGCGTCGCGCTCGCTTTTACCCCCTACGCTTTTGCACAAAGCACCGACAACAGTGTGACACAACTGCAAAATGTGGTGGTCACAGCCTCGGGTTTTGAGCAGCAAATCGAAGATGCCCCCGCCTCGATTAGTGTGATCTCTCGTGAGGAGTTACAGAAAAAAGCGTACAAAGATATAACAGACGCTTTAAAAGATGTTCCTGGAGTGGTTATCACGGGGGGCGGAAGTAATAGTGACATCAGCATCCGAGGCATGGCTGCAGGCTATACCTTGATTCTGGTTGATGGTAAACGACAAAATACGCGTGAAACCCGTCCAAACAGTGACGGCTCTGGCATTGAGCAAGGGTGGCTACCCCCCATGCAAGCCATTGAGCGTATTGAGGTCGTCCGTGGCCCAATGTCTTCGTTATATGGTTCCGAAGCCATGGGAGGCGTCATCAACATCATCACACGTAAAATAGCCAATGAGTGGACAGGGTCATTGCGTACCGAAGGCACTTTCCAAGAGGACTCCGATTCTGGCAATATCTATCAGGGCAATTTTTATGTCGCCGGTCCAATCAAAGAGGACCTATTAGGCGTGCAAATTTATGGCCAAAAAACATTGCGCAAAGAAGATAAGTTTATCAATGGCTTTAATAAACAAGACACACGCTCTGGCACAGTAAAATTCACCCTTAGTCCCAGTCAAAACCATGATCTCGTCGCAGAGGTCGGGCGCACCCTACAAGATCGTACCAGCCACCCCGGCAAAAGCTCAGCCACAGAATCTTGCCGAGGGGGCCGCTGCACACCGAATAGTATTTCCGAAAGCAAGTACTCGCGCAATCACTATGGTCTCACCCACTACGGACGCTGGGGGCAATTACGCTCAGAAAGCTTCATTCAACAAGAAGACACCAAAAACCCAGGTCGTGATATGTTCATCAAAAACCTAGAGGCCAACACACAATGGAGTCTAGCCACTGAACACCATATGCTAAGTTTTGGGCTGCAATATTTAAAAGAAAAGCTAGATGACACCAATAATCAATATAAACCAGAGGTCAGTCACCTATCGCGTTATCAATGGGCGGCCTTTATCGAAGATGAGTGGATGTTACACCCTAATTTTAGTCTTACAGGCGGGCTTCGTTTAACCCATGATGAAAACTACGGTAATCACTGGACTCCCCGTTTATACGGCGTCTGGCATGCAACCGAGCAGTTTACCTTTAAAGCAGGGGTTTCAACTGGCTTTAAAGCACCTGGCCTGCGTGCCGCTGTCGCTGATTGGGGTCAAATCACTGGTGGGGGCGGTGAGCCTGCCGTCATCGTAGGAAACCCAAATCTCAAACCCGAGAAAAGTATTTCTCAAGAAATTGGCTTTATCTGGGATAACCGAGAGAACGTAAATATTGGTGTGACCGCGTTTAACACGCAATTCAAAGACAAAATCTCCGAGGTGCGTCGTTGCACAGACCCCGATGGTCTGCCGACTTGCCATGTTTTACCCGGTGACCGCGGTTATAAATTCATTAGTGACCGCGTGAACGTCGATAAAGCTGTTATGCGTGGGGTAGAAGCCACCGCCACTTGGGATATCACGGATCAGCTACGTTTAAATAGCAATTACACGTTTACCCACTCCAAGCAAAAAAGTGGGGACTTTGCAGGACGCCCATTAAATAAAATGCCAAAGCATATGTTTAATAGCACGCTAGATTGGGATTACGACGAGCAGCTCAATCTCTGGACCCGGGTGAATTTCCGTGGTCGTACTTCTGATTACTTAAGCCGCACCTCGATGAGTGAAGGCACACCATCCTTTACCTTTGTCGATCTAGGCGTGGGCTATCAGCTTAATAAAAATACACGTTTTGGTTTGGGCGTATACAACATCTTTGATAAACGCATGGAGTACTCGGACTACGGGGCCGTGTATGATGGCCGCCGCTACTGGGCACAAATGACCATTGGCTTCTAAGCATACGTATACCCATCGAACGGCTCTTAACCCATGCAGGTTAGGAGCTGTTCTCCTTGAACCTTCTTGCTACCTTGTTTGCAAAAAAATACAACTTTTTAATACTACGTCATCGGCTTATCATCAAAGAGTGCTATGGTGAGTCAACACCTACACGTAGTACGTCACTTATTTTTTCAGGAGACAAGCATGGCTAAAATTTTAATGATTTGCGGGGATTATTGCGAAGACTATGAAACCATGGTGCCCTACCAAACCCTACTGGCTGTAGGTCATGAGGTCGATGCCGTCAGTCCCGGCAAAAAAAGCGGCGATAAAATTATTACTGCTATTCATGATTTTGAGGGGGAGCAAACGTACTCAGAAAAACGCGGGCACTTTTTTACCTTAACAGCCACCTTTGATGATATTCAGGTGGAAGATTACGATGCCTTGGTACTACCCGGTGGGCGCGGTCCCGAATTTTTACGCTTAAACCAAGACGTCATCCACATGATTCAACATTTTTTCAAAACAGATAAGCCAGTAGCTGCTGTTTGCCACGCAGCACAACTGCTTGCCGCCGCCGATGTGCTCAAGGGGCGTACTTGCTCCGCCTACCCTGCATGCCAACCGGATGTCGAACTAGCCGGTGGACAATATGCTGATATTAACGTTGATCAAGCCGTCACCGATGGCAATCTAGTTACCGCCCCCGCTTGGCCAGCTCACCCCGCGTGGCTTCAACAGTTTCTCTCCCTGCTTGGTACGCAGATTACACTCTAAGCTCATGCCCCAACCCTCTTACTGAGGCGTTGGGACTTGGTCTACTTTTACGATCATTAGAGGCTAAGCTAGCTGCAGCAAAGGCTTACATGCTCCAGCTGGCAGCAATGCTGCAGCGGCTTCATCCACAATAATCATGGCATGCGGATGCGCTTTTACGATGGATGCCGGCATTGCCTCATCAACAGGGCTATGATAAAGATCTGCCATAATTTGGGCTTTATTCGTGCCCGTGGCTACTAATACAATTTCTTTTGCCTCAAAAATATCTTGCAACCCTAGTGTAATTGCTTGCGTGGGAACTTCATCCATCGAGTCAAAAAAACGACCATTGTCTATACGGGTTTGCTCCGAAAGCGCCACCACATGTGTACGACTAGCAAAAGGCGTGCCTGGCTCATTAAAGCCAATATGCCCATTCGAACCAATCCCCAATAGTTGCAAATCAATACCACCCGCCTCGAGAATAAGACGCGAGTAGCGCTCACATTGCTCTTGTAAGTCACCACACAAACCATCGGGTAAAAAAGTACGGTGCTGAGCAAAAGCCAAACGATTAAACAAATACTGACGCATATAATAATGATAGCTTTGAGGGTGGTCCGCCCCCAGCCCAATATATTCGTCCAAGTTAAATGTTGTCAGCTCAGACACATTCACATCCTGCTTCGCCACTTGACGACAAAACTGCTCGTAAATGGGTTCCATCGTACTACCCGTTGCCAAGCCTAATACAGCATTTGGTTTTTTTTGAATTAATTGAATGAGTCGGGTTGTGACATAGTCGGCAATTGCCTGTGGATGGGGAAGAGAAAAAAACATAAAAATAACCGTCAGCGCTATAAAAAATGTCGTTATGACTTATTAGATTCAAATTATCATATAAATTTCATAACGGGGTGTGATTTTTTGTATACAAAATTCGTAAAATCACAAAATTGTTTTACGTTAAACCTCTTTTTCAGAACCCCCCTTCTGACTTTGTAAACGCCATTGTGCTGGATTAATACCAAACTCACGCCTAAAAGCATGACTTAATGCCGATGCAGAGCTATACCCTACTTTTTCTGCTACGGCCTCGATACTTAGCTCTTCTGCTAAATACTGCTTTGCCCAAAATAAGCGTACCATCGTTACAAACTGGGTTGGTGATAAGCCCGTTAGTCGCTTAAAGCGCCGATAAAAACTCGCCTTGGAGCTATGAACTAACCGAGCAAGCTGTTCCCCATGCCAAGCATGCTCCGGTTGCTGCCATACGGCATCCAGTACCACCCCATATGTCGGGTCTTGAGCCAAACTCAACAAGCCATAGCTTAAGGCATCAACAGGCTGACATAGCTCGCGTCTAAGAATATAACTTAATAACACATCACACAGCTGCTGGAGCATATACGTATCCGCCATCGGCTGCTCAAGCTGAATAAGCGCCAATAAGTGACGTAAAGCTGGCTCTTGCTCCGCGCTACAAATAACTCGCGACGGAAGCTGCTGCAATACATATCGGCTCAATGGCCATTTAAAGTCTACATAACCACATACCATGTGAGCATTCTGCCCCGCATGTCCTCGTAACTGATGCCATTGTGGCTGCAAATACAGTACAACATGCCCATCTCGAAGTACAACCTCGGGTTGATCGGGCTCATGTAACCGACACTGCCCGGTCATCACCAAATGGAAAACACAGCGTGTCGCATCCGCAGGACTAGAGTGCCAATCCCCGCAATGCTCACCTGTATAAAAAACATGACTTTGGGCTTGTAACAGCGGTAGTAATATCTGATATCGATGGGAATAAGAAAATAAGTTTATATCGTTCGAGCGCATAAGCAAATAGCAATCCGTTGACACAAAAACATGAAAAACTGCGTCGCTCTCACATTGTTAGCTAGGTCTCAAGAAAGCACAATTTATACATATTTCTTATTTAGCTAACAGGTGTTGATATGTCCCGTCTTCCTCTTTTAACGCTAGAACAAGCCGATGCGTCCATCCAGCCTAATCTAGAAAAAGCCATTAATAGTAGTGGCTTTTTATCAAATTTACTCGCTGTGCTCGCTAATGCTCCAGTGGCTCTGCAAGCCTACCAAGACCTTTCTGCCTTAAACGCCAAAGCCTCCTTGTCTTTAGCAGAGCGAGAAGTCGTACAGCTCGTAGCAGGCACCACTCATGGTTGTACATTTTGTGTCGCTGGTCATACTTCTCTCGCTACGCACAAAGCCAAGCTAGATCCAATAGATATTCAAGCCTTACGCGAGCGCCGCTTTGCTGATATCAACGACCCCCGTCTACGTGCTGTGGCTTTATTCACTGAGCAGATCATTCTCACGCGCGCCAAAGTCAGTGATCCTGTGCTCAACGCTTTCTATGACGAGGGCTATGGTCCGCAGCAAGCACTAGAAATCATCACGGGAGTAGGTTTAGCAACAATATGTAATTTTGCCAATAACTTAGCGCACACCCCGCTAAACAGCCAACTCGAGGACTACGCATGGCATACCAACTAAATCCCGAGTTAGCACAATGGCTTACTGCACATGCTTTGCCACTCGACCAATCCAATCATCACGCTTCACTCGTTATTCCTAAGCTCGCTGAACACCATTTGTTTGGCTTAGGAGTACCCGCCACTTATGGCGGGCAAGCTCATAGCGATTTTGCAGAAGCAGTGTGGGCCATCACCGCCGTGGCAAAATATTCCTTAAGCGCTGCTTTTGCTTATTGGGCACAGCGCTGCTTTATCAGCTACTTACTCTTAGACCCTAGCCGCCCAGCCACAGCTCAATATCTACCTGAGCTATTATCAGGTCAATTAACTGGAGCCACTGGGTTATCTAACGCAATTAAGTTTTTAAGTGGTGTAGAAGACCTACAAGTCCATGCGACACCAACAGCTGATGGTTGGGAGCTCAATGGCTTTTTACCTTGGGTAAGCAATGTCGATAACGATGGCTTTGTGGTCGCCGTAGCGGCACAACGTCCCCAGCAAGCCCCTGCTATTTTCCTATTACAAAGTGATGATAAAGGGCTACACCGTCAAACCGATTTAGACTTACATTGCTTACAGGGTAGTAATACAGCAAGCATACGCATCCAATCCTGCCACGTTGGCACAGACCGCCTGCTCGCAGATCAAGCGGCCGAATTTATTCAGCAAGTGCGCCCTCCTTTTTTAGCTTTCCAGTGTGCGTTATCTACGGGAGTCGCCCTACAAAGCCTAGAGCAAGTGCTTGCACACCCACGTTTAAATACGGCTCACGCTACTCAGGCCCAAGATCTACAACATAAGCTTGTTACTACCCAAAGCCATATTATTACAGGCTGTCTAAACGGTGCATTTCTACAGCAGCCTACAGAGCTATTTGCGTTACGCATTGAAATCGCGCGTTTATGTCAAGAAGCCTGCTTATTGGAGCTGTATACCGAAGGTGGCGCCAGCTATCTTCAAGGCAAGCGCGAACATACGCTACGCCGTGTTCGAGAAGCCTTATTTTTGCCACTGGTATCTCCCACCGTACAACAGCTGCGGCAACAGCTACAAACCCCTTTTACCTTTGCTACGGCATAAATTATGTTAATTAGAGCGGAACATATTGGGCTACGCTATGGGTCGCGCCCACTTTTTAAGCAGTTAAATTTACACATACCTGCCCATGAAATCGTCGCTTTGGTCGGGCCAAGTGGGGCAGGTAAGTCCAGCCTTTTAGCTTGCCTGGCTGGTTTACAACCCCTTAATGAAGGGAAAATCTACTTTGACCAACAGTTACTACAACGCCCCCGCTCTGATATTGCCATGATGTTCCAAGATCCAACATTATTGCCTTGGCTAACTGTGGCAGACAATGTTGGCTTTGTTTTCAAACTCAAAAATCAAGAAAAGCCACCGCGCGCGCAACGGCAGCAAGCCATACAGCATGCGCTAGAGCTCGTTGGGCTACACGCTGCTCAACACCTCTACCCTCATCAACTATCTGGTGGCATGGCACAACGTGTCGCCTTGGCGCGTTGCTTAGTGCGTCAACCTCGATTGCTTTTGCTCGACGAGCCTTTTAGTGCGCTCGACCAGGCCACACGCCAAGAAATGCAACAGTTACTCCTAACAATCCATGCTCAAACCAGCACCACCATCGTGGTCGTTACTCATGATCTGCAAGAAGCCATTACCCTTGCCCAACGCGTCATTATGGTTTTACCTAAGTCAACCGACCCACTTCCATCTTGGACCATTTCAACATCCACCAAACACAACCCAACACTACGCCAACAACTTCAGAGCCATCTCCATCACCATTTACGCTTAGCCCATAAGGAGGCCGCTTAAATGTCATTCAGTACTCGACACCGCCGCCGTGACCTGCTCAAGCTAGCGGCCTTATTCTCTACAAGTAGCCTATTTACACCGTGGTCAGGCTTACACGCTCAAGCTAAAGATGATGTCCTGCGTATTGGCTATTTGCCTATTACTGATGCCACCCCATTATTGGTTGCACATGCTTTAGGTTTCTATGAAGCCGAAGGCCTAGAGGTCGCCCCACCTGTGATGCTTCGTAGTTGGGCGCAACTGCTTGAGGCTTTTTTAGCCGGCCAAGTCAATGTGGTTCATTTACTTTCTCCGATGACCATTTGGGCTCGCTATGGAAGCCGCGCTCCCTTAAAAGTGGTTGCTTGGAATCATATGAGTGGCTCGGCGTTAACCGTTGCACCAACTATTCAATCAATCACGGAACTAGGGGGTAAAACGGTTGCCATTCCTTTTACCTACTCCATACATAATGTGGTGCTACAGCATTTATTACGCCAACATCACTTAGAAGTAGTACTATCTGGGCGCGCGCCACTTACTAACAATCAGGTTCGTCTTGTGGTGATGGCACCCTCGGATATGATACCGGCTCTTGCAGCCAAACAAATTGCAGGCTTTATTGTGGCCGAGCCATTTAATGCACAAGCAGAGTTACTTGGCGTAGGCAAGATTTTGCGTTTTACTGGGGATGTTTGGAAAAACCACGCCTGCTGTGTGGTCGCCATGCAAGAACAAGACCTACATCAACGGCCAGAATGGTCACAAAAAGTCGTGAACGCTCTGGTTAAAGCCCAGCACTGGATTCTGACTCACCGTGAAGAAACGGCCCGTCTACTAGCTACCACAGCCAAACACCGCTACACCCCACATACAGAAGCCACACTACGCAAGGTCTTAGCACCGCAGTCACAAGAACAACAACACTATGAGCAACAAGGTATTATCCAGCACCCTACCTGGCAAGATCAGCGCATTGCTTTTCAGCCATATCCTTATCCCAGCTATACGGTGACCTTGGTTGAGCAACTGCAGAAAATGCAGGTAGATACGCAAAATACATTTTTAAAACAATTGAACGGTCCTCAGGTGGCTACAGATTTAGTTGATGACCGCTTTGTTAAGCAGGCTATCAATGACCTGGGAGGTCTACGAGCCTTTGGTTTGGATGATGCTTGGGAACGAACAGAATGGATCGCTTAACCTCCGTTTTCTCGCGTTTTTCACAGTGGCTCTATGGTGGAGTCGGTTTGGTGCTAGGGATAGGGCTCTGGTGGTTAATGAGCCATTTACATACTGGCTTTTTAATACAGCAGCTGCGCCCAGAACCCAGTTTTCAACAGCTTCTGCAATTACTCCAAACACCGCTATTTTATGAGCACATGCTTGCTAGCTTACATCGTATAGTAGTGGGGTTAACCGGAGCCCTACTCATTGGTTTACCCATAGGACTGGTTATGGGATCTAGCCCCCTATGTCGTCGCTTATTTACTCCACTCTTTCAATTTTTACGGATGATATCACCCCTATCCTGGATGCCTATTGCAGTGATGGCTTTTGGCGTAGGCGATGCTCCCATTTATTTTTTACTGATTTTTGCTGGCCTGTGGCCCATCCTACTCAATACCGCCCAAGGCGTAGAAAAGCTCAACCCTCGCTGGCGTTTACTCAGTCGCAGCTTAAATGCCACACGCTGGGAATTTTTACGTTATATTTTGTTCCCTGCTATTCGCCATGATGTTTTTACCGGCTGCCGTTTAGCTGTAGGGGTATTATGGATTGTATTAGTACCCTGTGAGATGCTCGGTGTCAACGCTGGCTTAGGTTATTTGATTCTAGATACGCGCGATCGATTAGCGTATGCAGAACTTATGGCGGTCATTTTATGCATCGGCGTACTAGGTTACACCCTAGATTCCTTATGCAGACTTGGCTTATCTCGCCACCCCCATACATAAGCGCTTAGCCAGCCACGCAAAATTAAGGTACGATTTACCTTAGGTTTCACTTTTTACTCATTACCATGACCAGCACACCTCGTCCTCTTGCTACATTACTACGCCAGCTTATTTGTGTGATCTATTTTATTGGCGGTATCGTTGGGCTCTATGTATTACTACCTCGCCTAGGTTTATTTACTAGCTCTTTATTAGCCATTACCTTATTTGCCTTAATGGTTTTCCAGAATATTGTTGCCATCTATGGCTCTATTTTATTTTGGAAAAATCAAATCAAAGGTGGCCAATGGCTCTATTGGCTGTCCTGGACTAGCGTACCCGTCTTTACTTCGACCATGATTTCTTACCACAGTATTATTGGACTCGGTGTCGTGCCTTTAATGCGTCTCGAACCAGGCAACTATGGTATGGATATAGTATTTAGATTCGGGTACGCAGGTGCTCTTAAGTGGTTCCCTACCTTAGATATTTTTCAGTTGGGCATTAACCTCGTGCCGTTACTCTTTATTGCTATAATTAGTCAATTAATTAATATCAACGCTCACATTGATAACAATTAAATACTAAAAGAATGTAAAAGCACCTTGTGTTTCCTTTTTTAACGTTCCACAATAAATACACGTGAATACAAAAAAGGAAACACGATGAAACGCAAACTCGCTTATTTAACTGCTGTATTAGCCACTGCAGGACTGGCAGCTTGCTCTGCCCCGTCAACCAAAGTCATGACCGATACAGGAGAAATCGTGACCCTAAGTCCAGAGCAAACACTTAAGGCCTATCACTGGAACTTAGTTAATACGATTAAAGCAGACGGGTCTGCGGAACCTGCATGGGTGTCCAGCACGACAAATCAGCCTTTAATGTTAACCTTTGCTGAAAATCGTGTTGCCATCCAAAATTTATGTAACACCATGAACGCTGGTTACGCCCTGACTGAGCGTGATATTGACTTTAGTCAAGTGGCCGGCACCATGAAAATGTGTAGCGACCCACAACTCATGCAATATGAGCAACAGGTAGCTAAGCAGTTACCCACAGCAACAGACTGGAATCTTGCCTCGGCAGACCAGTCCCAAACCAATGCTCCGGCACCAATCTTAACCTTGCATTTTGAAAATGGGGATAAATGGCGCCTAGAGGGTAAGCCTACCGCAGAAACAAAATACGGATCCCAAGCAGAAACCGTATTTTTAGAGGTCGCCCCACAGACTGAAGTCTGCCCCCAGAGCGGTAATAATTGCTTAAAAGTACGCAGCATTACCTACGATGGTAATGGCGTTCAAACCAGTGCCGGTGACTGGGTGCTATTCCAGCCAAATGCCATCAATGGCTACACTCACCAAAATGGCGTACATCAAATTATCCGCACTAAGCGCTATGAGATTAAAAATGCTCCCGCTGGCAGCGCTACCGAAGCCTATGAATTTGATATGGTTGTAGCCACCGGCAAAGCCTTGTAATACGCATCGGTCATAGTCCGCTTATAAAAATGCCCTTGGGTCAGTTCAGTTCATCCAAGGGCATTTTTTATTGTTTATTTGTCCTCGCTAACAGGGGCAGCATCAGGCTGTAAATAATTACGCCACACCCATGGCAAAATCCCCCCATTTTTCCAATAATCCACATCTTCCACCGTGTCTAAACGTGCTAGTAATGGCACATCCTGAGTGGAGCCATCCTGACGATGGATACGTAATGTCAAACGACTATGTACTCCTATCCGATCACTTAGCCCGAGCACATCAAAGGTTTCACTTCCGTCTAAGGCCAAATCATCCACCGTAGTCCCAGCGGTAAACTGTAATGGTAACACCCCCATGCCCACCAAATTAGTACGATGGATCCGCTCAAAGCTTTCAGCTACCACCGCTTTTACACCTAGCATCGCCACACCTTTTGCCGCAGAGTCTCGCGATGAGCCGCACCCATAGTTTTTACCAGCAATAATAATTAAAGATTCCCCACGTTGCTGATACGTTTGTGCCGCTTCAAAAATACGCATGAGCTCCCCTTCGGGCATGACCTTGGTCACCCCGCCCTCAATGCCTGGTACCATTTTGTTCCGTAAACGAATGTTCGCAAAGGTCGCCCGCATCACAATCTCATGATTAGCACGACGAGTGGTGTAATTATTAAAATCTTTTTGCTCCACACCGCGAGCCAGTAAATAATCGGCTGCAGGTGTCCCCAAGCTAATCGCTCCCGAAGGCGAAATATGGTCTGTAGTAATCGAGTCGCCTAAAATCACCAGCGGACGCAATTGATGAAAGGCTTTAACAGGCTCGGGCACTAACCCTAGCCCCTCAAAATAAGGCGGCTTTTTAATATAATGGCTATCAGGATCCCAGTTAAAAGTTGCCCCCGCCTCAGAGGCCAAAGCATCCCAAGGCTCCCCCCCTTCGTACAGCTCCGCATAGCGCTGAATGAATAACTGGCGATCATAAGCCAACCGCACGGTGGCTTCGATTTCCTCGGCCGTAGGCCAAATATCTTTTAGATATACCGGGTTTCCTTTAGGGTCATGTCCTAAAATATCTTGGGTGACGTTCACATTCATGGAGCCCGCCAATGCATACACCACCACCAAAGCAGGGGAAGCTAAATAGTTTGCGCGCACGCTAGGATGTATACGACCATCAAAGTTTCTATTTCCCGATAAAACGGCAGTGGTCACTAAATCATGTTCAGCAATGACTTGTGCGATACCCGTAGGCAAAGGCCCCGAGCCCCCATTACAGGTGGTACAACCGAATCCTGCGACCTGAAAACCCAACTGATCTAAAGCCGCTTGCAAATCCGCTTTTTGTAATACATCTGCAGTGACTTGGCTCCCCGGTACCAAAGAGGTTTTAACCCAAGGCTTAGTACGTAAGCCTTTAGCAACTGCTTTTTGGGCAACCAAGCCCGCTGCAATCATATTTGTTGGATTCGCCGTGTTCGTGCAGGAAGTGATGGCCGCAATCACCACATCGCCGTCTTTAAGCGTAAACGTTTCACCAGGAACAGGAATACTACGCTCCATATCAACAGGGCGACCAGCAATATGTTGGTGATGCTGCGCAAAAAGTGATGCCGCTTGCTTTAAATCGAACCGTTCTTCGGGATTGCTTGGTCCAGACAAACTCGGACGAATCGCGCTCAAATCGATAGTTAATACCGTTTCAAATCGAGGAGCGGGGGTGGTGGCATCGCGCCAGAGTTTTTGCTGCTTGCAATAAGCCTCTACTAACTGAATATGCGCCTCGTCACGCCCTGTCATGCGCATATAATCCAAGGCCTGCTGGTCGACGGGGAAAAACACCACCGTAGCACCGTATTCGGGTGCCATGTTAGCAATCATGCCCCGGTCTCCTAAGGACAATTGATCCAACCCCGCACCAAAAAATTCAACAAACTTACCTACTACACCTAATTGACGCAACTGCTCTGTAATCGTTAACACCAAATCAGTGGGTAACACGCCATTGGGTAGCTGCCCAGTGAGCTCAATGCCTACCACTTCGGGCAGCGGCATACTCACCGGCAGCCCCACCATGACCGCTTCGGCTTCAATGCCTCCCACCCCCCACGCTAAAATCCCTAACCCATTTACCATGGGCGTATGACTATCTGTACCCACACAGCTATCAGGGAAAAGCAGTGTAGCCCCCTTATCCTGAAGGGGAGTCGCTCCGACCACCTGCCCAATATGTTCAATATGCAGTTGATGCATGATGCCCTTGCCCGGGGGAATCACATTCACCCCCTCAAAGTTCGCCCCACACCAACGTAAAAAAGCAAAACGCTCGGCGTTACGCTCGTATTCTTTTTTTAAGTTAATTTCAGCGGCTAAAGGATTTGCCCAGCTATCCACCTGTAAAGAGTGATCGATCACCACATCTGTCGGCACAGTAGGACGCACCTGAGAGGCATCACCTCCGGCATGGTGAACAGCTTCGCGCATAGCCACCATGTCTAACAACATCACTAAACCTAAAATGTCATGTCCAAAAACACGGGCGGGATAAAAGAGGATCCCTGCATCCACATCACGATTTAAAATCGCTTGAATTTCACGATGATTATCAATACCTTTGGTTGCGGTTTGGCGTAATACGTTTTCTAATACTATACGTAAAGAAAAGGGTAGTTGATCAATGCCAGGAATCGTATGAATCGGTACATAATCAAAGCTTCTGCCATGGATCTGTATTGGCTCTAGTTTAGGATGAAGATACATGCTCCTGCCCCTTTTTAAGAAAAGAATCAACTTATTTTGACTGCATTTTTACTGCTTACTCATAACAAACCGACAACACCGATACTTTAGCAAAGGAAAGTCCTATGTCCCAAATTTCTATCCCCGCTGTGTTCATGCGCGGAGGCACCAGCAAAGCGCTTATGCTACAACCTAAGGATCTTCCCGCCAATCAAAGCGACTGGGCACCTTTATTTTGCGCTGCTATGGGTAGCCCAGACCCTTATGGACGACAACTGGATGGTATGGGTGGCGGGGTCTCCTCTTTATCAAAGGTTTGCATCGTTGGTCCTTCCTCACATCCTGAAGCTGATGTGGATTACACCTTTGCTCAAGTGGCGATCAAAGAGCAAAAAGTCAGCTACCAAGGCAACTGTGGCAATATGAGCGCAGCTGTCGGTCCCTTCGCCGTAGATCAAGGGCTGGTCATACCAAAGGATGAAACCACCACCGTGCGTATCTACAACACCAACACAAAAAAAATCATCCATAGCACCTTTGCCACACCCAATGGCCAAACACAATATCAAGGGGACTTAGCTATTCCTGGAGTGGGGGGAACCGGCGCACCAATTAAACTGGAATTCATTGAGCCTGGCGGCGCCACTACGGGCCAGCTCTTACCCACAGGCCAGGTTACCGATACGCTGATGATTCCAGGTTTAGGTCCTTTAACGGTTTCTTTAGTGGATGCAGCCAATGCTGCCGTCTTTATTCGAGCACAAGACCTTGGGCTTACCGGCTTGGAGCTACCCGACGCGATTGAAAATCGCCCTGAGCTTCTTGCTACCCTTGAAAGCATCCGCTGCCACGCCTCTGTAGCGATGGGAATCGCGCCCGACCTTGAGAGTGCTAAGCAAATTACGATCGTGCCTTTTGTGGCCTTAGTGAGTCCTAGTCAAGATAACCCTACCCTTGCCGGTGAACGCATCCCCGCACAGGAAATGGACTTGGTCGCGCGCGTGATGTCTAACGGACAGCCACACCGTGCTTTGCCCCTTACTATCTCTCTTTGCACCGCTGTGGCCGCACGTATCCAAGGCACCGTGGTTGCCGATGTACTAAGCCCTAAAGCCGGTGCGCAAGCCCTACGCTTGGGAATGCCCTCTGGCGTGCTCACCGTTGATGCAGAGGTGCATTATGAGTCGGGACAATGGCAAGCAAAATCAGGCGCTTTTTACCGTACAGCACGTCGTTTATTTGATGGGAGAGTTTGGGTTAACCAACCATAAGCCAGCACTATGCAGACTTCTTTTCATACCTTACAACAATTTGATCACGTTGCCGATGCCGTCAGCTACCTGAATCAACTTAAAAATACGCAAGCGGTAAAACTGGCCGCCCAACTCGACTCCGCAGCCCTGGTTGATTTACTAGAGAACCCAGACCTCCGGTGTGATTCCGATCTGGCAGCGTATTTGGCCGCAGCCGGCCGCGCTGAGGTCTTGGATCAGCTTGCCGAAGACCGCATGGCCGACTTGATGAGTGGCTTTGAGCCTCCCATCCGTCAACAGGCGCTAAACTTATTAAGCCCCACTACACGCGCCTCTGTACTACGCCTCATGAGCTACCCCCAAGGTACGGCGGGTAGCATTATGACCACTGAGTTTATTGAAGTACCTACTACCTGGACCGTAGCCCAAACCTTGCAACATATACGCGAGGTCGAAAGCACTCGCGAAACGGTATATGCGATTTATGTGGTAGACGATAGACAACGCCTTCGTTTTGTATTGCCTTTACGTCAACTGGTCTGTGCCGATCCCAGCTCGCCCCTCACCGATTTATGGACTGGCCAAACCCCTATTACTGTCGATGCCTTCATGGATCGCGAAGAGGTCGCCCACATAATCCGTCGTCACGATTTTTTAGCGTTACCAGTGGTCGACGACGAACAACAAGTGATTGGCATTGTGACCGTGGATGATGTCATTGATGCGCTTATGGAAGAGGCCGCCGAAGACTTCGGTCGCTTTGGGGGTGGAGAGCATATTGATCAGCCCTATTTAGAGGTAGGCTTTGGCACCATGTTACGTAAACGCGGGGGGTGGCTCGCTATTTTATTTTTAGGAGAAATGCTCACCGCCAGTGCTATGCAATATTATGAACTGGAACTAGAAAAAGCGGTGGTGCTTGCCATGTTTATCCCTCTCATCATGAGCTCTGGCGGTAACTCAGGCTCTCAGGCTACCTCTCTTCTGATTCGCGGCCTGGCCTTAAATGAAGTTCGCTTACGCGATTGGTGGCGAGTATTATTGCGTGAACTGCCTACAGGGCTCGTTTTAGGCGCAATGCTTGGCGCTATTGGCTTTAGTCGTATTTTTGTGTGGCAACATATTGGACTCTATGATTATGGTGAGCATTACTTACTGATTGGCTTTACCATTTGGATGTCCTTAATTGGCATTGTCTGCTTTGGGTCGAGCATTGGCTCCATGCTGCCATTTCTTTTACAGCGCTTTGGATTTGATCCAGCGAGCGCCTCGGCGCCACTCGTGGCTACACTTGTCGATGTGCTGGGGTTAGTGATTTATTTTTCTGTCGCTGCCCTCATCCTGACCGGTACCTTACTGTAACGCTGTTAACACATAGGCTCCCATATTTACGGGAGCCTATTTTTATGTCTTAAACGATCCATCCACGTAAAACCAACGCCCCTGCTCCCTCACAAAACGACTTATTTCATGCAAACGCGTTGCTCGGCCTTGGTATCGGCTGCGCGCAACAAACTCGACCTCTTGTTGCGTATCATCCATAATTGTATGTTGGCGAATTTGCAAACCCAGCCATTTCAAACCAATGGGATTCGGATCCAAATACTCAGGGCGCGTTTGTGGATGCCAAGTTTGTAACAGATATTCCAACTTATCCAAAACAAAAGCACTATAACGTGAGCGCATTAAGCTTTCTGCATCGGGTGCTTGTAGATAATGTTCTCCCTCGTGCCAACGTTGGCAGCAATCGGCATAGGATTTTGTACTTTGACAAGGACAAGGTTGCGTTTTCATTTTAAGCTTTCCCCTGCGCTAACGCGCCTTGGAAAAAAACTTTTTCCACCGTATCCACTACTTCGGCTTTGGTCATACGCCCTTGTTGTTCCGAAAAGATGAGCCCTGACATCAGCGCCCCCCATGTCTCTGTTAATGCACTCGCACTAATATCTATACGCAGCAACCCCTCTTGTTGCGCTTGTAAAAAAAAGGTGTCTAGCGTCTGATGCCAGCGCTGCTCAAGCTGGCTTAAGGCACTGATATTTAGATGACAACAAGCCACAAGCAATAAAATGCTTGCACCCTCGTCAAGGGAGCGCTGAGCCAAACGCACAAGCAATGGGCGGATATGGCGCGCATCAAAAACGAACTCATCCAGTATGGCGCTAAGCTTCGCTACGGCATAACTGACCGCTTTTTCGACTAGGCTTTCTCTTGCACCACCCAGACGATATAAGGTGGTTTTACCTATGCCCGCAGCTTCTGCTAATTCATTTAAACTCGCACTTGGATTAGTGGCTAAAGCGATAATTAAGTCGTCCATGCGTTGCCGTTTTTTTGCGTTCACCCTACCCTCCTTCACCGAATCAAAAACAAACCAAATGGAACGATTTTATTCCAATCAGTGATTCTAAAAGGATTCAAATAAAAGAGCAACGAACGAAAAACCCGCAGGGACAAAAAAACCACCCTAAAGGTGGTCTCTGTTCGTAATAGAAAATGGTGCCCCCCCGCGGAGTCGAACCGCGCACCAACGGATTATGAGTCCGCTGCTCTAACCAAGCATGAGCTAGAGGGGCCTGATTCATCTAAGGATGCATCAAAGATCATAATTATTACATAAACTAGGGCGGTTTGCCTAGTACTTAAACGCATAACAATCCTATTAGGATTTTTTCTCTACTTCGCCCCTGTCACAATGAGTTATGCTTGATTACGCACTGCCATATAGGTTGTGCGTCATACTGGTATCTTTCATTCATCTTCATCAGGAGAACGATAATGCAAAAACGTATCTGGGGTATGGCTGCACTGGCTGCCATCACACTAAGCGCCACCGCGTGGGCCGATTCGCTCTTAATTCCTATGCATATAGTGGATGAAAAAGGGGTACAAAAACAAATTGGTGAGGTCGCTGTCAACCCATCCGACTATGGCATGGTCTTTACCCCAGCGCTACAAGGCTTAGAACCCGGCCTACACGGCTTTCATATTCACGAAGCCCCCAGTTGCGAGCCATCAGAGCAAGATGGAAAAATGGTACCAGCCGGCGCAGCCAAAGGGCACTGGGATCCTGAAAACACCGGTCAGCACGGCGAGCCTTGGGGCAAAGGCCATCTTGGCGACCTTCCCCCTTTATATGTGGCTGAAAATGGTGAAGCCACGCAGCCGGTGCTCGCTCCACGCCTAAAAAACATCGATGATTTACGCGGGCATTCGCTCATGGTACACGAAGGTGGAGATAACCACTCCGATCACCCCAAACCCTTAGGAGGGGGAGGAGCCAGAGTGGCATGCGGTGTGATCCAATAATCGCATCACCAGACCGCCTATCTATGTAAATAGCCTCAAGGGGCTGGCTCGCCCCTACCCCTTGAGACCGTTTTGTGACTACATGTACATTAGTTTTGGCAAAAACAAAATAATCTCAGGGAAAAGAATAACCAAAAATACGCCAAGCACTAGCATAAGGAAAAACGGCAAAGCGGCTTTAGACAAATACACAATATCGTGCCCCGTCATCCCCTGCAAAACGAACAAGTTTAGCCCCACTGGTGGGGTGATTTGTGCCATTTCTACTACCAGCACCAAATATAAGCCAAACCAAATCGGGTCAATCCCTACGGCTTGCACGGCCGGCAGTAAAATCGCGGTAGTCAATACCACTATGGAAATCCCGTCTAAAAAGCTACCTAAAATGATGAAAAATAATGTCAGCACAATCAGCAGGGCATAGGGACTCATTCCCAGCTCTCCAATCCAGCGAGCTAAATTCATAGGGATATTCGAGTAACCCATCGCAATGGTGAGAAAAGCCGACCCCGCCAAAATAAAAGCAATCATCGACGAAGATAACATCGCGGCAATCAAGCTGTCTTTGAAGCTTTTCCAGCTCAAGTCACCAAAGGCCCAGCTCAATAGCAACGCAATTACCACCCCTACCGCCGCTGAGTCCGTCGGGCTTGCTAAGCCTAAATAAATAGAGCCCATAATCCCGATGATCAATAAGGTAACCGGCAATAGCGTACAGGTCGCCTTTAATTTCTGGACAAAAGATAACGGCGGGTCTTTAGCTGGTACTTTATCGGGGTTGCGCCATGACCAAATCGCCACATACGCCATAAATAGGCCAATCATCATCAGCCCCGGCAACACCCCAGCCACAAATAAACGCGCAATTGATAACTCTGCTGCTACCCCATAAACAATCAAAATAATCGAGGGTGGGATCAACAGACCTAACGTACCGGAACCAGCAATTGTGCCCACAACCAATTTTTCATCATAGCCCCGTGCTTTCAGTTCTGGCACCGTGACTTTGGCTACTGTTGCACAGGTGGCGGCGGATGAGCCGCTAACCGCAGCAAAAATCCCCGATGCCAAAATGCCTACATGTCCTAACCCCCCGGGCAGCGAGCGCATCCATGGTGCTAAACCACTAAATAAGTCTTTGGACATGCGTGAGCGGAACAGGATTTCCCCCATCCAGATAAACAAAGGCAAAGCCGCTAAAGACCATTCGGCCGAAGAGCTCCAAATATTTGTTGCCAATACATTAGTTAAGGGCGCGCTGGAAAATAAAAGTATCCCCACCACACCTGTCACAAACAAAGCAACGGATACCCATACCCCTAAAGCTAAGCTACCAATAAGCGTAATAATTAAAATCAAAGACAACCACACATCAGACATTACATGCCCTCCTCAGTAGGATCCGTGGCACGCAAAGCGGGTGATTGTTTATCACGCACCATTTCAATCAAAGTATCTACTGCAGCAATAGTAAAAATACCTGCTCCGATTGTTAGTACCAGCTGAGGTATCCATAAAGGTACGCGGACTAAACCGGATGCCGTATCGCCCCAATCCCAAGATTGGTATGTAAGCTCTGCCAAACTATATGTAAATAATGCCCCCATCAACACACCAATTAGGGCTACTAGAGTCAAGCTATAACGACGCCCCCTTAGGGAGAAGGTGTTTTCAACAAGAGTGACTCGAATATGAACGGCTCGACGCAAGCCTAAGCCTAAAGATAAAAAAGTAGCAAAACCTAGCGCATAACCAGAAAATAGCGCATAGGAAGGAATTAAAAACCCATAACTTTTGCCAAATAAAGAAAGTGCTACAAAATCGATCGTATTTAGCATGACCTGGCCAAACACCACAACCATGATCATTAGCAAAGATAATGCAGCGACGGCCCCACTACACTTATACAACCAGTCGAGACTTTTGCGCATTGTATTTCCTTAAAGAACGACGCAGCCTAAGCTGCGTCGATATCCCAAAATGACTGGAATTAATTGGAGTAAGCTTGAATAATATCTTCGCCCTGCTTACCGGCTTCTTTGCTCCACTCCGTCGCCATCTTAGCGCCGATTGCTTGAAGAGCCGCACGCAGCTCCTCTGTACCCTCGCTAACAGTGATGCCATGGTCGCGTAAGACCTGCCCCTGTTTAATACGATCCTCTTTGGACATTTCCCAACCACGCTGCTCCGCTTTTGCTGCAGCGTCTATTATGACTTTTTGCGTGGCCTCATCCAACGCCTCGAAGCTACGCTTATTTACTACAACCACGTTTTTAGGCAAAAAGGCGGCCACATCATAGTAATGCGTTAAAAAGTCCCAAGCACTGGAGTTCACCCCGGTTGATGCCGATGTAATCATGGCATTAACACGACCCGTGGTAAAAGCCTGGGCCAAATCGGTAGCCTCGATTTGGGTCGGCACAGCCCCTGCTAGCTGAGCAAAGCGCTCCGTTTGTGGGCTATAAGCGCGCATACGCAAGCCTTTCAGGTCCTCGATTTTTTCTATAGGACGCTCTGTGTAAAGCCCTTGAGGAGGCCAAGCCACTGAATACAACACCTTTAGGTTTTGTTTAGCAAATAGCTCATCCAGATACGGCTTAGAGACCTGATACATCTTAAATGACTCATCATAAGAGGTGGCCATAAAAGGAACAGAATCTAAAGCGAATACCGGATTTTCATTTGCCAAACCAGAAATGATAAATTCTCCCATTTCAATCTGCCGTGAACGCGTAGCATTTTTAATTTCGGCAGGTTTAATGAGTGACCCCCCTGGATGTACATTGATGGTGAGCTTGCCACCTGTGCCCTCTTCGATCTCTTTTACAAACTGGTTGATATTTTGTGTATGGAAGTTGGCTTCAGGATAAGCCGTTGCCATACGCCACGTTTGCGCTTGAGCTGCGGACAACGAAAAGGCCACCGCGGCACCTACAAAGACGAGTTGTTTTAGTTTCATATTTTCTCCTCGGGAGCCTAAAAAATAAGATAGGCTATTATTCTGAAATTCCAATGAAATAGAAATGGGGATCTCTACTAGGTCTGAAGCTGCTTTTACTCCTGCTTTTTCCCAAAACCTCCCCCCCCTGGGGTGTGAATCACAAATACATCACCTGCTTGCATCGCCACCGAGGCCGTTGCACTCAAATCCTCTCTTGTGCCATCCGTGCGCTCCACATAGTTTACGCCTAGTGCTCCTGGCTGACCTCCCGCCGCACCAAATGGGGGCACCCGACGACGATTCGCAAGAATAGAGGCCGTCATTGGCTTAAGAAAACGTATACGCCGTGTGCCACCGTTCCCACCTGCAGCCTGCCCAGCGCCCCCACTCCCTACTCGAATCGAGAACTCTTCTAATACAACGGGATAGCGCCATTCTAAAATTTCCGGGTCCGTAAGGCGTGAGTTCGTCATGTGGGTTTGCACCACGTCTGTTCCGGGAAAAACCTCGTGCGAGCCGTCAGTATTGAGAATTACCCCCGCGCCTGAACCGCCAGCAATGGTTTCATAATATTGGTATTCGTCATCACCAAAGGTAAAGTTATTCATCGTGCCTTGGGATGCCGCCATTACACCTAAAGCCCCGTATAATGCATCCGTAATGCACTGAGAGGTTTCGACGTTGCCCGCCACAGTAGCTGCAGGGTAGGTAGGATTTAACATACTACCAGCGGGAATAATGACCTCGATCGGCTTTAGGCACCCTTGGTTCATCGGAATCTCATCATTGACTAAAGTCCGGAACACATACAACACTGCCGCCATACAAACTGCCTTAGGCGCATTAAAATTGCTGCTTAGCTGCTCTGATGTCCCGGTAAAATCAACCACAGCACTACGCTCGGCTTTATTCACCCGCACCGCTACTTGAATGTGCGCGCCATTATCCAGCTCGTAATAAAACTCACCATCTTGCAGCACATCAATGACGCGACGCACGGACTCTTCCGCATTATCTTGTACGTGCTGCATATAGGCTTGCACCACGTCCAAACCAAATGACTGCACCATGCGCTGCAACTCTTGCACCCCTTTTTCATTAGCTGCAATTTGTGCGCGTAAATCAGCCAAATTTTGCTCTATATTGCGAGCAGGATAGGGGCCACTGGATAACAGCTCTCGCAAAGCCTCCGCTCGCATTTCCCCTTTTTCTACCAATTTAAAATTATCAATCAGTACACCCTCTTCCATCACGGTACGACTGCCAGGAGGCATGGACCCCGGCGTAACCCCCCCTACATCTGCATGGTGCCCACGCGAAGCGACAAAAAACAGTATGTTCTCATCCGCCGCATCGAAAATTGGCGTCACAACCGTAATATCAGGTAAATGGGTACCGCCATTGTAGGGGTCATTTAACACATAGGTATCACCGGGTTGCATCTGTCCCGCATTTTTCTGAATCACCGCTTTAATGCTCTCTCCCATCGAACCCAAATGCACAGGCATATGAGGAGCATTCGCAATTAAATTGCCTTGAGCATCGAACAAAGCACAAGAAAAATCCAAACGCTCTTTAATATTGACGGAAAAAGCGGTATTCGATAATGTGGCTCCCATTTGCTCAGCGATGGACATGAACAAATTATTAAAAATCTCCAACATCACGGGGTCCACATCCGTACCTATAGCCACTTTTTTAGCTTTGGCTTTCACACGGCTAAGCAACATCTCCCCAGCTGAAAGCAAATCGAGTTGCCATTCGGGCTCGACAATGGTGGTACCATTCTGATCAAAAACAATGGCGGGACCTAAAATGCGCACCCCTGTTTCTAGCTCATCACGGTTATATACAGGTGTGGAATGCGCCTGATCTTGCGAGAATACTCGCACATGCGCCAAAGCGGCCGGTGGCTCTAAAGGCTCTGTATTTGGGGCTGTAGGAACTAAATCCTCGCCGCTTTTACCAATCGCCTCTACTGACACGGCCTCTACAATCAGCGGCTTATCTCGCATTAAAAAGCTATAACGCTGCAAATACGCCTGATTAAACTGTGTCTGCATAGACTCTAGCGTGTCAAAATTCACAATCAACGCCGAATCGGTGCCCTCGTAACGCACATGAGCACGCGGAATCAATTGAATATGGCTTTCTCGTACCCCTTGGCGTAATACCTCTTCTTTAACCTGTTGTGCCAACGTATCAATACGTTGCGCACAATCCGCCAAAGCACTCTGCACTAAGGGGACTTCCATGCTGCTTTCACGCATCGCTGTAATATCCGCCAAGCCCATTCCATAGGCCGATAATACCCCCGCAAAGGGATGGATCAGCACACGTGACATACCAAGTGCATCGGCCACCAAACAGGCATGCTGCCCACCAGCCCCCCCAAAAGAAACCAGTGTATATTGGCTTACATCATAACCACGCTCAATGGAGATTTTTTTGACTGCGTTGGCCATATTCGCGACCGCAATTTGGATAAAGCCCTCTGCCACTTGTTCTGGGCTCGAGCGCACCCCCGTTTTCGCATAAATGTCCTCTGCCAGTTCAGCAAATTTTTGCTGCACCATCTCGTTATCCAACGGCTGATCTGCATTGGGGCCAAAAATAGTAGGGAAAAACTGGGGCTGTAGTTTTCCTAGCATGACATTACAGTCAGTCACCGTTAACGGTCCACCATTACGATAAGCCACAGGCCCTGGATAAGCGCCTGCTGAATGTGGTCCGACCCGCATACGCTGTCCATCAAAATGCACAATTGAGCCACCCCCAGCCGCAACGGTATGAATATTCATCATGGGAGCACGCAAACGCACTCCCGCTACCACCGTTTCAAAGAGTCGCTCAAAATGTCCATCGTAGTGAGAAACATCGGTGGATGTTCCCCCCATATCAAACCCAATTAACTTATCTGCACCAATAGCCGCAGCAATATGCGCCATGCCAACAATCCCACCTGCCGGTCCAGATAAGATCGCATCTTTACCTTGGAAATGATTCGCCGCTGTTAGCCCGCCATTCGATTGCATAAACATCAAACGCACATCATCAAGCTCACTCGCCACACGATTAACATAGCGACGTAACACGGGAGATAAGTAAGCATCCACCACAGTGGTATCGCCTCGGCCCACAATTTTCATCAAAGCACTCACCTGATGGGAGACCGAGATTTGCTCAAAACCCATTTTACGAGCCAGTTCCGCAATACGTAGCTCATGCTCAGCAAACTGGTAAGCATGCATCAGCACAATAGCAATAGAGCGAAATCCTTCATCATAAGCAGCTTGCAATTGCTCAATGGTGCGTGCCTCGTCCAGCGCTTGCTCTACCGTGCCATCGGCAAGCACACGCTCCTTTACCTCTTCTACGCGTTGATATAGCAACTCAGGTTTGACAATATGACGATGAAATAACTGAGGACGCGCTTGGTAACCAATCTGCAAGGCATCTTTAAAACCCTGCGTGATGAACAATACGGTGCGGTCCCCTTTGCGCTCTAATAATGCATTCGTCGCTACTGTCGTGCCCATTTTTACCGCTTCAATACTTTCTGTAGGTATCGGCGCATCTAACGCCACACCTAATAAACGACGAATTCCAGCTAATGCGGCATCTGGGTATTGCTCTGGGTTATCTGATAACAGTTTATGAGTGACCAACTGACCATCTGGCTGCTTAGCCACAATATCCGTAAACGTACCACCTCGATCTACCCAAAACTGCCATTTATTTAGTTTTACTTGTTTGTTGTCGTTCGTGTGCTGCATGAAAAGACCCTAATAAACCATAATTTGTCACTAGTTTGCTAAGATAATTGCGCTAACTCAAGCGATTTATTTTTATGCGTATTGATAAGAAAATATTATCAATACTAAATAAAGTCTAGGCTTGAGCTAAAGCCGTCTTTTCTACAAGCACGAATGGGGAAAACCCCGATTACCCAACTAAAACTGCAGGTTTTCCACTGGCGATAGCATCCTGGTGTAAAGCTGCATAACTATCCATTGCATGCTGACTTAACTCTATTATCGTAGACAAGATGGCAAAAACTGGCTCGGGCCGCCAACTTGCCACTAGCTGCATATCCGGCAGCGGTGGATAATGCACGGCGTTATACAACTGTTTTTGTTTTATTTGCGTACGGAAAACAGCAGAAGGCATCACTCCTACACAGTCACCCGCTTGTAATAGCTGCAACCCCGCAGCTATAGACGACACAAAATGAATACGTGGCCTTAGCTCAAGCCCTTGCTGCTCGAGTAACTCCAGTAAAAACAAGTGAGGCTGAGAATGACGAGGAAAAGTCACCACAGTCCAGTTTTCTAATAGTTCAGCCAAGGTTGCAGGAGCAGGATCCACACCCGCTGCCATCATCCACGCCATCTTAAATTTACCTATAGGAGCATTACGAATCCCCTTTTCAATCACAGGATCGGTTTGTAACGCTACATCAATTAAGCCTCGCTTTAATAAATCATGTAAGCGTCGACTTGACTCCACTGTTAACTCAAGCTCTACATTAGGGTGTTCCTTTTGAAGCTGTTGTAAAAATAATGGGAACCACGTATAGATAATGGACTCCATGACACCTAATCGCACGCGCCCTCGCAATACAGTTGGCGCGGCTAACTCAGCTCGTAATTCATGCTCGACGTGTAAAATATGCTCAGCATGGTGAAGTAGCCGCTGTCCTGCTGGACTTAACCGTAACAAACGACCGTGGCGTTCAAACAGCACACAGCCTAAATCAGCTTCCAGTGCCGCCATACGCCCCGATACCGCCGCTTGCGTGATATGCAATTTACTCGCGGTAGCTCTAAAACTACCTAAGCGCGCTACCCAAACAAAGGTTTCTAAAAACCGAATATTCACTGCTTTATCCTATGCGTAAAGAGAAGACTATTGTATCCTTCGTGCTACTCTGTACTGCGCTTTTTATTGTTTTTCTATTATGTCGTTATTTCACCCTCGCAATCGTCATCGTGGTCGTTATGATTTTGAACGCTTATATGCGGTTTGTCCTGAGCTCAAATCCTTTACCCGTCTCAATCCTTCCGGGCGTTACACCATTGACTTTGCGGACCCACGTGCAGTCAAGCTCCTTAATCTAGCTATATTGAAAAGTGATTATGGGGTGGTGTATTGGGATATTCCTGAAAACTATCTTTGTCCACCTATCCCCGGCCGCGCAGATTATATTCATGCCTTGGCGGATTTACTTGCGCATTCACATGGCACCATTCCCACCGGTTCAGCAGTACGTGTTTTAGATATAGGCGTAGGGGCTAACTGTATTTACCCTCTGCTCGGACAGGCCGAATACGGGTGGTCTTTTGTCGGTACAGACATTGATAAAAAAGCACTGGCTTGCGCACAAACCATTATTGATCGTAATCAGCTTAGCGCCGAAATTAGATTGCGACATCAACCTCATCCCCATGCAATTTTTGAACATGTAGTACAACCAACCGACCAGTTTGCCCTAAGTCTATGTAACCCCCCCTTTTTTCACTCAGCAGAACAAGCACAACAACAAAATCAGCGCAAGTGGAAAGGATTAGGTCAAAAAAATACGCAACGTAATTTTGGTGGTCAAAGTAATGAGCTATGGTGCGATGGCGGCGAAGTCGCTTTTATCTCTCGCATGATAGAACAAAGCCAAGCTTATAAAACACACATCACTTGGTTTAGCAGCTTAGTGTCGCGCGAGGCGATTCTACCCGTGCTACGCAAGCAATTGCAACGCGTCTGTGCCCAACACGTCCATGTCATTGAGATGGCACAAGGGCAGAAAAAAAGTCGCTTAATTGCGTGGCAATTTTAAGAAAACGCTCAAGGCTGCACGAAATACGCCACCACTCGTGCCGCTGAGCGCAGTACAGGAAAATATTGTTGCCCTAACCAATATAACCAACCGGCACGCTCCCAGCCCTCAAAGCTCATGACATCACAGCTACCCTGATAGCGCAACGCCGTATGCCATTTTTCGATGGCGCGATCATCATCAATACCAAATTGAAATTGCGCCGGTGTGAGCCGTACAGCATCGTGCCAGTTAGATCCTGTACTTAACCAGCGACTAATCACATCAAAATGCAGTTCGGCTCCAACAAACCGTTGCGCTAAATGGGCAAATAGCTGTTGATTTTGCTCTGGTGAAAAATACATCAGCACCCCTTCCATAACAAAGGCAAACGTCGCCCGTGGATGCTTCTTTTGGAGTTTCTCCATCCATGTCGTTTCAAACATGCATGAGGCTATATAAGTCTCATTAGCTAAAGGAGCTAATAACTGCTTTCTAAATGTTATTACCTCGGGCACATCAATCTGATAGAAAGGTGTATCTGCTACCTCAGCCCCTAGACGCTGACAACGTGTATCTAAACCATAACCTAAATGCACCACCACAGCATTCGTATGTTTTTTTACAAACTGGCGCACAATCGCATCAAAATAAGCGGCTCGCAAAACCACCCCTGTCATACTGGCTGGCGCCTGTTCAAATTTGGCAAAATCATAATCAATTTTTTGTACTAGTTCCTGTGCGAGTGGGTCTTTTAGTAATGTCGGAACCTGATGCTGCTCTCGCGCTCGCGCATACAGTGGAATAAAAAGTGTTTCACATACAGCGGAAAATGAGTGAGCAGAAGTACGCATCCCATAGCTCTCCTTTGGATTAAGATTTTTATCTATTTTTAATTATTAATTAATTATGACATCTTATCAAAAATCTTTCCTTAACCAAATGCAAAACAAGATTTTTTTCACATTAAATAATTTAGAATGGCCCTTTAAATATAAAAAAAGCTCCTATAAAAATAAAAGAAAAACCAAGAGCATGGTTTAAAGTAAAACTTTCTTTTAAGTATAAAATAGAGAAAAAAACAAACACCACTAGAGTGATGACTTCTTGGATGGTTTTAAGCTCTGCTGCGCTATACACCTGATGGCCAATACGATTCGCCGGCACAGCCAAACAATATTCAAATAAAGCAATAAGCCAACTAATTATAATTACTTTAGATAATGTACTATGCGGGTATTTCAAATGCCCATACCAAGCCAGCGTCATAAAAACATTAGAACAAATTAATAAAAGTATAGGTACAACTTTAGGTAACAGCATAGTCTAAACCCTCTTTTTTTCTGCCGTATCAGCGCCCTTTTTCTCCTACTATAACCTCAGCATTCGGACGCTTACATGCTAAGATTAACGTTTGTTTGCCCTAAGCTATCACATATTATGCGTTCTCTGTTTGCTTTATCTACGTTTCGTCACCACATACAAAATAACGCCTATCTTTGGGTCTGTTTTGCCATGATAGTTGGGGTCATGGGTACGGCATTAGCCAGTCCGCTATACCCAATTTATCAGACAGCTTGGCAGCTTACTGCAGGTGATATTACGATCCTGTATGTTATCTATATGGCATCTGCACTCAGTAGCCTTTTATTTCTTGGTCGGCTTAGTGATCAAAAAGGCTTCGTTTTTGTGCTCAGAGTCGGACTCATTCTTATTACTACTGGTATTTTTCTATCAGCTATTGCTTGGAGCTATACTTCGTTTTTAATAAGCCGGATTTTTATTGGCTTGGCCTCTAGCTTAATTGTGACCTCAGCCTCTATTGGTCTCACCAAACTAAGCCGTTCTCGAGACTTACAACGAGCGGCCGCCACTACAAGCCTATTGATCGCATTTGGCTTTGGGGTGGGCCCTGTTATGGGTGGCCTAATCGCCCAATGGGCTCATTACCCACTACGCTCTAGCTACTTTCCCTCAATGATAATGGGGCTTATTGCAATTTATGCCATGTTTTTATTGCCTGCGGCCCCACATCAACCCCAAAACCCACCCAAAAAAGCCAGTTGGTGGCGTCCATCTTTGCATATCCCTAGCGCTCAAGCACGCACTCCTTTTTTCGTTGGGGCCTTTGCTGCCTTTGCTGCATTTTCTATGTTTAGCTTGTTTGCTTCACTCGCACCAAGTTTTATGGATAGTATGGTGCCGTGGCATGGGCCTGCTGTCAGCGGTCTTTCTATTGGCATTATTCTTTTTATGTCCTCGGGTTTTCAGCTTTGGGTACGCCAATGGCCACTAAAACGTAGTCTACTTATTGGTCTTTTTGCTTTTAGCACCAGCAATCTCCTGCTGATCGCCAATCTACAACACGCTTCCGTGCTCCTTTTTGCTAGTAGTTTAATCCTCACTGCTATGGGCCATGGCTTATGTTTGATTTCAGGCATGGGTATCGTAAATCACATTGCGCTTCCTGAGCATCGTGCTGCCACCACTTCTAGCTATCTGATCATCGCTTATCTAGGCGCCATCGTGCCTATTCTTGCACTGGGCTTTTTAGCAGACCTTTTTTCAATGCCAGTGGCCTTGGTCTGTTTTTGCTTCGGTTTATTTATTTTTAGTTCTACTCTAGGGGTTTTGGCCTTCAAAAAACTGCGCCTGCCCGCACTCACATGACAAAAGTGTTAATTACTATACAATGAACCTCGAGTGCGTGAATGATGCGGTCTTGCGCCACATACTCACATCTTATCAACAGGGTTATCCACAGGTTTTGGGGATAACTTTAAAAGTCGATTTACACTTAAACTCCACACCAGCCCCTCGTACACTCAGGAATACAGCACGATAAAAAATCGATACACCTCTTTCTTCGACTGTAAGAAAATCAAAATTTAACTATTAAAAACAAGCACTTAAAAGAAAAATCTAATTTATAAAATGAAAAAACAAGCGTAAGTAAAGCGTCAGAGCCTTCTTGACTCTGACGCTTTTTTATGCGTGTCGATTTGTAACCATCCAAAAAAATGGCCCTTGACAAAAAAGATATCCACTATTTATTGCTTCTCGTTCATCTCTCTGTCATATGAAGAGAATTTAGCGACAAACTCGATTGATTAAAGCGGGCTGCGCTATAAATGGGTTCACATTACCTTGGATAGCAGCAATACGCTGATTCCGAATCTGCTCCCAACGATCAACTGGATACGCCTTAGCCCACACGCAATACAAACGACGCTCCTGTGCGCTTAAATTCAAGTTGTACTCATTGACCATGTAAAAGGTAATACGTGCAATACGACCACGTACCGCTTCTGGAGGCTGAACCCGACGCCCTTTGAAATCCACAAGCATACGACATTGCCCATACATACGCGGTGTCCGGCTCCACACACTAAACCGAAAATTACCGCGATCATTGTTTACCTCACCAATCGCCGGAACCAGGTTATGCAAATCGCCTTCGGCTTTGGCATACACCGGATCATTTTTAGCACAATGCGAGCGCCCCCCCTGTTGCCAACACTGCCGCTGGTGGCCAATAGCCCAAGCAGGTACCACATGCTCCCATTCCACTCTTCCCGCGCGTCTAGGATCTTTGCGAATGCGATAGCCACAAGAGTTCAAATCCACCACTTTATCTTGGTACGAGCAACCACAATAAAAGGTTTGATTCATCCCCTGGTGCACTAATGGCAGCATCGTTTTAGCACGGCTAAAATTTCGATGCCCTACCTCATTTTTTCGGCTGACAAGCTCTGTGGCGCTACCAGGCACAGCCACACATAATAAAAACAAAAGAGATACTAAGCGTTTCATAGCGCCTAGTGTACTCGTGTTGCTCGTGCCTTGCCTAGTTAACTACGGAGTGGGCTCCGCATGTAAAAATCGTAATACGGGCGTGGCATCCTGCAAAGCATCGGCCATATCATGCAAAACATCCACCAATACAGGATCATGAAGCTGCTGTGCTGCCATCAATCGGTGCCAAGCAATAATGCTATATCCAAAATTAACTAAACTTAATAATCCTTTTGGGGTGTCCGTACCCATCCACTGCAACAAGCGTAGTATATGTCTTGCCATACGCGCACGCCATTGCGCAACCTGTTGTGGGGGACGTTGCTGAATCATGGTACGCAAGCTTTGTATCATTTGTGCTACCAATCGACGCCCCCATCTTTGCGTTTGACGAGGCAGCAAATAAAAGCTTCCACATACTAAGGCCGCACCAAGAATCAATGCCGCCAAGCTGACTTTGTTAGGAGTGATTTCTGGATTTTGACGGCGCAAAGCGGCGATAGGCTCCCCACGGGCAAACTGTTGACTAAATAAACGCAACTGCTCTACCGTTTCTGGCGAAACCTGCAAATCCCGCCGCCGTATTCGCCGCTTGGGCTTCTAGCTGTGATATATCGATATTAACGCGACGCAACATCTGATCAATTTTGTGCTGATCCTGCTCAGTCAATAAAATCACTGTAGCCTGTGCCGAATCTGCGGCCAGCTGACGCACCTGCTTATAAAAACGCTGGCGCGGACTTTGTGGTGTGCCCCAGCCGGTAATAATGGTTCCGACCAGCACCCCAATCAATGTACATTGGATGCGCGCCCACGCTAAATCAAAAGCCTGGTCAGGGGCTAATAAAGCGGGCAGCACAACTACCGATACCGTGATCCCTGATAGCAAAGCGATATAACTACGCACCCCTTGCAAAATATGCAAAGCCCCTGCGCTTAAAAAAATCACCATCGCCATCAAGACCAATTGCCACAAAGGCTGGACTAGCATCAAAATCAATAACCCTGCGCCAGCCCCAATCAACGTGCCAATCACTCGATAAATGGCACGCTCTACCAATACGCCACGAGTGGATTGTGCAATAACCCATACCGGCATCGCCGCCCAGTATGGGTTATCGACCTTTAAGATCACGGCAAGGATAAAAGCCAACCACGCCGATAACGCCAACAGCATAGCCTTTTTTATCCCGGCTCGATTCAGTTGTATAAAAGCACCAGTTTGAGCTGTCATCTCTCATTTATTCCTTGTCATCTATTTGACATTTTGTAGTGGATGGGCGATAACCGATTGATTAAGTTGGTTAACTTTATTATGTCGTCCTTATCCCCCTCTCACCGTATCGCTTTAGAGCAACGCATCCAGCCCTTGTTACAAGCCCAACGACAAGAGCCAGTTGTTCTTCATCATGACAATACCGCTTATGTAGTGAAATTTGCACGTCGTGAAGCAGGTCGTTTATGGCGTGAACATCTAAGTAGCTTTATTATCTGGCTGCTATTTCAACAGCGCGTGTCACCGTACCAGCTACGAGCTGGCTCTATCGCGCACGAAGCCCAACGTCTACGCCAACTCAGAGCGGCTGGAATCACTGTACCCGCCCTCTATCTTGAAACCCCTGATTATATTGTCATGGAACACTGTGGCGAATCCGTCGAGTATCGATTACGGCGTACCCCCTACGATCGTGATCTTTTGCAAGCTATTGTCCAAAGCTTGATACAGCTACACAAACAACAGCAATGGCATGGCGGCGCTCAAGTACGTAATCTAACCATTAAAAACCAACGGTTATATCGCATAGACTTTGAGGAAAACACCGGCAATGCCATGCCTTTGGCCTTGGCCCAAGCCTATGATGTCTTGCTTTGCTTTAATTCACTTGCCACACATATCCAGCAAAATCAAACACTTGGTGTTGAGTTACTACAAAGGTACCTACAGCAAACGCAACAACCCGAAGTACGGCATCTACTCATTAAAGTCGATCGCTACTTGCAAAGACTCCAACGTTTGCTGCCTTTACTTGGTAAAAAATTACAACACAGCAAAGACATACGCCAAACCCGTTACTTTGCCGCCATTTTGCATCAAAGCCTACAGGCTGACGCGTCTTCTTAACTTAAATAGGTGTTTTTTAAATTACTATAATTGGTGGCGCTATAACTAAAAAACTGTTTTTCTTTCTCCGTCAAGGGACGCACTGCTTTTGCTGGACTACCGACATAAAGATAACCACTCTGCAAACGTTTACCCTGGGGCACTAAACTGCCAGCACCAAGAATTACCTCGTCCTCGATCACTGCCCCATCCATCACAATACAGCCCATACCCACTAAGATACGGTTACCTAAGGTGCACCCATGCAAAATGACTTTATGCCCTACTGTAACCTCATCGCCCAGCGTTAACGGGTAGCCCTCGGGGTTAAACGGCCCAGCATGGGTGATATGCAAGACGCTACCATCCTGAATACTACAACGTTTACCAATGCGAATCCGATGCATATCACCACGTATGACAGCATAGGGCCAGACTGAAGAATCCTCTCCTATCTGCACATCGCCAATAATCACTGCTGTGGGATCCACCCACACGTTTTCCGCCAATTGTGGTGTGAGGTTGTTAAATGGGCGCACGTTTGTTTTCATATTGATCTCCTTTTAGACAAGCCTGTACTTGCAGGCCATTGGCGTTAACTCCAGTAATCAAAACCCGCTGTCCTACCTCCAGGGGCGCTTGCGCATAAGCCGCATAAAAGGAATCCTCCACACGTACACGCCCCCGTCCTTCCGCAAAATTCTGACTTACAATGGCCTCTTGCCCCACCAACTGATCTAACCCCTGATTTAACTTAGAACGGGATGAGGATTTTTCTGTGTTTGACCAACGAATACCCACTAACACCGCCCCTACAATGCTAACGGCCAACACGAAAAGCTGCAAAATGACCGGCGCTGTAGGGAATAGCCACAAGAAAATCCCCACTACCACGGTACCCAAGCCTATCCACATTAAAAAAGCCCCGGGCAGGACAATCTCAAGTAACAGCAACAATAACGCCGCACTCCACCAATACCATGGCGAATCAAAAAGCGCATGAATCATGATGACTTCACTTGTTTTAATAGCTCTGAAACCCCAGCCACAGCACCGGTGACACCCGCTGCCTCGATAGGCATAAGCACCAACTTACTGTTGTCCGATGTGCCAATTTTTTGAAGTGCCTCTACATATTTCACACCAAGAAAATACTGAATAGCTTGCACATCGCCCTCTTGAATCGCAGCCGACACATCACGTGTAGCACGGGCTTCCGCCTGCGCTTCGCGTTCGCGAGCTTCTGCGATCAGTATCGCTGCCTGCTTTTCCCCCTCGGCGCGCAAAACAGCAGCCTGTCGCATTCCTTCGGCTTGTAAAATCTCCGCCTCTTTATCGCCATTGGCTTTGGTGACCACTGCACGACGATGGCGTTCTGCCGTCATTTGTAAATTCATGGCTTCCTGTAGCTCGGGCGACATATTTAAATCTCGTATTTCAATACGAGTAATTTTAATCCCCCATGGTGCCGTAGCGGCATCCACTGCTGCTAATAATCGCTCATTGATTTCCTCGCGATTAGAAAGCATATGATCGAGCTCCATCGACCCCAACACCGAGCGTAAATTAGTCGTGGTCAAATTAATCACCGCATGCGTAAGATTATCCACTTGATAAGCCGCCTTAGGCGCATCAATAATACGAAAAAACACCACCCCATCAGCTGTTACTGCTGCATTATCCCGACTAATTACGGTTTGAGAAGGAACATCTAAGACGGACTCCATCATGGATAACTTATGGCCAACTCGATCCATAAAAGGCACAATTAAACTTAAGCCCGGCTCTAAGGTACGCGTATAGCGCCCAAAACGCTCCACCGTCCATTGCTGTCCTTGAGGCACTACTTTGACTCCACCAGCGATTACCGCTATTGCCAACACCACTAACAAACCACTAAAAGATAATAAGGCGTCCATGCTTGCTCCAAAAAATAAGCCGATAACGCATTATCGGCTTATACAGTAATAAATTAAACCTCTACAAGACGCTATAAGCGAATGCCTGAGCTATTAAAAACGATAAATAGAAGCCACGCCAGAGTCTGTCGGCATATAACGGGTAGGGATCACCATAACCTGACCACTGCGGCGTAGTACCATTTCCGCTAAATCATCCAATATATCCTCGGCATCAGGAGCCGTAAAATCGCTTAACAGCTCAACCTGACGCGAATCACGATGGATACGCCCAGCAACCTGTTTATCCGCATCGACGAGTAAGGTTTCCACTCGCCCATCCAGAATAGCAGCTAAAGTACGCTGCAAATCCCCATTAGCCAAGCCAGTTCCATGCTGCTGATTAAATGTAGCTACTGTATCCTGTACGCGTTTAGCTGCTATCGGCTCAACAATCTCCCAAACTTTTTGACGTAATTGATCTACAGTCAAGGCTGACGGATCAATCGACACGCCCTGCTCTAGCAAGTAGGGATTATTAGACAGCTTACGAAACACCCCTTGATACTCTGCGAGCGTCACCAAGACCAATGGAAGCTGACTGTGCTTACTCACATGCTCGTGAACAGCTTTATCCACCACTCGGAAAAAGCGCTCCACATCCACTTCTAAGGCATCATTTTTGCCCCCATGGCCATGATGCATGGCCATTCCTGGTCGAGCCGCCGGCCCTAGGCCATAATTTGCAACTTTTTGGTAAGGCTCCGTTAACTCTGTACCAAGCGCTTTATCCACGGTATCCGGGAAATCGTGATCAAACACCACAAAGTCCAACGCATCCCGATTACCCTCAAATACTTTGATCGCAGAACGTGTTAAACACAATACTTGAAAGCGATCTTGGGTTTGGGTTTGTCGCAATAAGGGCTTGATATGCCATGAATCCGATACCACGGCAAAATCTGGCGTAGCCCGCTGCAAATGAAAGACCTCAAAACGATCGGCATTCGCCAAAACCGCTATACCATCTAGCGTATGCTGCCAAAAATCCAGATTTTCTGCTAAGTCATAAAAAGGCTTAAGCAAAGACTGATATTCCTTAGCGGGGTATGTGGAGTCTAAAGACTGCTCCAACTGCTTGACTAAGTTTTTGTAGCGTATCGGGTCTTGCGCGTTCTCGGGGTGGCTCCGATGAGTGGCTTGATACAACGATAAACAAGGCCCCTCTTGCTTTTGAAGCAAAGACTGCAAGTTTTGTATATTGAGCTGCTGCATAATGCCTCCTAATGTAGGTAAAGGATGGGTAAGCACAATCAAGCAAGCAGATCTTATTTGTTTTGTGCTTTTCCTATCGCCGAAGTAAGCACTCGATTTAACTGGCGTGTGGCCTCTGTGATCGCTAGAACGATATTATCTGCACGATGCTCCGCACTGACTGGCTGCATCCCTGCTGGCCGCGCCTCCACAAGACAACGTTTGTCTTCTGCTCCGGCTTTACCACTATTCACATCCGATAAGTGATATTCCACACGCGTTAAGTGTTGGCGCTGGTGCTTCAGCTCTTGGGTTGCTATCGCTTCGATACGCTCGCGCAAGCTTTCTGTATTTTGAATGTGATTATCTGTATTTATTTGTATTTGCATAAGACATCCTTATTCATTAATAAAATCACACAAAAGCCAAGATATTTATGATCTTGCTTTATTCCATAGTACCTTATTTTAATTTTTTTGTTCGCTCCAAAGCTTATTCGTATTTTTTCTTTTCAATTTCTTTCAATTCACACAACCATAACCGCAAAGCAAGAACAACTAGGAAAAACCCCAATAGTATGATATACTGTATCTTTAACCCAAATAATTAATAATTACAGGAGTTCTTTATGTTTAAACACATTTTGCCTCAAGAAGCACACGTTCATTCCCGTGCCCAACAACCTACTTTTGACCGTCATCTACAACAATCTGCTTTTGCCCCACTTGCTACGGCGGTCCACTCTGGCGCAACTCGTCTTTTAAAACGTTTATCTAGTCGACGTTTCTCATAATGAAAAAGCCGCGTTGTTATACGCGGCTTTTTTTATATCCATACCATCCCAACAATTAGGGCTGATGACTTTGATGGGAACGCTTTAGCGCCAACCCAAGAGCCAACATGCCCCAACCTTGAAATATCAAATCAATAGCAAGCAAAACCCCCAAGATCACCAGACTGTTTTCCGGCCATCCCATGGCTATTAACAACCCCGTCAACAGACTCAAAACCCCACTCAGAGCTAACCACCGCCACCCTTGTTGCGCTCGATTCTGATACCAAATCCATAAACGCAATGCTCCCATCGCTATTAACGCGCCGCCTAGCAAGAGAGTTAAGACCGCCGCCCCCGCCACAGGGTTAGCTAAAGCGAACACCCCAGCCAATACATAGAGCACCCCCACTACGCTCCACCAAACAAATGCTTGCCAAGGTTTTAACCCCCATGCATGCACTAATTGCGCTGCTCCACCAATAATCATTAACATCGCAATGAAAACAACACTGGCTAAAGTAGCCGCAATCACATAGATCATGGCGAGCCCACCCAGTAGTAATAACACCACACCAAGCCCGACAAACCACCCCCAACGCGCACGCAGCTGTTGTAATACATGAGCAAGCGCTTTTGCTTTATCCCCATTCATCATCTACTCCTTAATTAAGCTCTACATTATTTTTCATCATAAACCCATTTTCGTCTAATATAAATGATGAATACTTATCATTTATATTGAATTTTTACTGATTCATTATGACCAAACAAACAGATAACTTCTGGCATCAACGCTTTCTTCAAGATAGCTACTTCTATGGCACACAGCCTAATGACTTTTTAAAAGCGCAGGCCCATGTTTTACCTAAAGGTGGTCGCGTGCTTTCCATTGGCGAGGGCGAAGGCCGTAATGCCGTATTTTTAGCCGAGCAAGGCTTTGAGGTCACCGCGCTTGATGCAGCGCAATCCGGTTTAGATAAGGTTCAGCGTTTGGCCACAGAGCGTGGTGTAACTGTGAACACCCTGTGCGTGGATTTAAATGACTATGTCTTCGAACCACAACAATGGGACGCTATTATTAGCATTTTTTGCCATCTCCCCCCTGCATTACGAACCCGTGTACATCAAGGCGTAGCTCAGGCTCTCAAAGCAAATGGGGTATATCTTTTAGAGGCCTACGTGCCTAAGCAACTACAGTACGGTACAGGCGGCCCCAAAAGCTTAGACCTGTTATATCAAGCTTCTAGCTTAAAACAAGATTTACAAGGTTTAGATTTTCTCCTGCTTGAAGAAATCGAACGAGAAATTTATGAGGGGGATGGTCACCATGGTCTATCCGCAGTTGTACAGCTCATCGCTAAAAAAACGCCTAATCCCTAAGCCGTAGTGGCGGGCCCTCATAAATAAAACGCGGGTACGATTGCGCTAATTGAAAATGTACGCTTATGGTGTGAGTCAAAGCATGAATCACACCATAACCAGCGGGCTCTAAGCTTGTTTCAGCCGCACCAGTTTGTGTCGAGTGAAAATGGTGCTGGTGACTGGTACCCGCCACCGTCGCAAAGGGCACCCCCTGCCAGACGCCTGCGGCAGGACGATGCACATGGCCTGCAAACATATAAGCCACTTTTTGCGTGCTAGTTATTAACTGCATCACCGCCGCATGCTCGCGCAGTTTGATCCAGTCCATACTAGGAAACTGCATATCCATAACGGGATGATGGGAAAACAACAATACCGGCAGCATACTGGATTGCAGTACCTGTTCTAACCATTGCAAACGCCAAGCACAATACTCCCCCTCGGGTGAGCCAGGCGATAACGTGTCCATAAAAACAAGACGATAATCGGCTGTATCCCTGTAACTCTGTATGAAGCCATGGGGATCTGTACCCTGTTCGGGAAAATAGTGTAAAAACCGCTCGCGATGATCATGATTACCCACAAGCAGCTGAGTGGGCATAGGTAAGGCCGCCAGCTCCTCTTTAAGCGCCGCATAAGCTAACGCCTCACCCTGATGCGTTAAATCCCCTGTCACCACACAAAGATCGGCATCCCCATGATGAGCGCACGCGTGCTCAATTAAATTTCGCAACTGCAAAACAGGGTCTAAACCAAACAAACGCTGCCCAGCCGGAACCACATGTAGATCAGAAAAATGAAGGATTTTCATGGATTAACGTATGCCCGCTCGTAAAAACGCCTGAATAAAATGACGTTGAAATAATAGAAAACCTATCAGCAATGGCGCAATCATCATCAATGTGGCCGCACTAATCAATGCAATGCTAACCCCGCTTTCAGGAGCACCAAATAAGGACAAGCCCACTGTTAACGGACGTGTATGATGAGAACTACTCATTACTAAAGGCCATAAGAAGTTATTCCAATGTGTCGACACCGATACCAACGCATATGCTACATAAATGGGTTTAGCTAAAGGTACATATACATGCCAAAGTACCCCAAACCAACCGCAACCTTCCACACGCGCGGCGTCCTCAAGCTCACGGGGTATCTGTTTAAAGTGCTGGCGTAATAAAAACACCCCAAAAGCACTGGCCATATACGGCAGTCCCATACCCAAAATGGTATCCACCAAGCCTAACCGAGAAACCATTGCATAGTTTTCTACGATCAAAACCTCAGGCAAAATAAAAAGCTGCAATAAAATAATGCTAAATAATAGATCACGTCCCCTAAAACTAAACCGTGCAAAAGCAAAAGCCGCCAAGGTGCACAGGACAAACTGTCCGACTAAAATCACCCCGACTAATACCGTGGTATTAAACAAATACTGCAACCAAGGCGCTTGCTGCCAAGCCGTTTTAAAATTGCTAAGGCTCCAACCTTGGCGCCAGTCCCACTGTAATGCGGCCTCTGGCGTTCTAAACGCTGCCCACACAGCAAAAAAAAGGGGGGCTATCCACAAAAAGGCTAATAACCAAGCGCCCATCTGATCGATAAACGCCCCCCATGCTCTGGGTCGTACACCTGTTACCGTGACTGATGTCTTCATCGCACCCTCTTATTGGTAATGCGCTCGGCGCTCAATGAAACGGAACTGCAAAACCGCCACTATTGCCAGCAACACGACCAGTAGCACGGTCATAACCGCCGCACTGGGTTTGTCCATATATGCAAAGGCCATCTCCCATATCCAATACAGCACTAGCTTAGACGCATTGTTTGGTCCGCCCTTAGTCAGAATAAATAAATGGTCAATCAGCTTTACTGAATTAATCAACGCATTAATCAAAATAAATAACGTTGTCGGCATCAATAAGGGCCATAAAACACGGCGCCCATATTGCCAACGCGAGGCGCCCTCTAGCCGTGCCGCGTCTTTTAACTCTGGAGCAATGGCTTGTAAAGCCGCCAAATAAAAGATCATAAAAAAGCCGGCTTCTTTCCAAATCGTAACCACGACCACAGCCCAGAGTGCGGTTTCGGGTTGACCTAACCAGTTTGTGCTTTCCATACCAAACAAAGCGGTCATCCGGTCCAGCACCCCAAGACCAGGGGTATAAAAAAACAACCAGAGATTAGCCGCCGCAATCATGGGTAGCATAGTGGGCGTGAAATAAGCGCTGCGCACCACAGCACGCAAACGCATGGACTGATTAGCCCATAATGCCATCAATAAGGCCAAAGCCATGGATATGGGAATGGTTGTTACGGCATACCAAAAATTATTACTAAGCACCTGCCAAAACACCGGATCAGCCAATAAATCCTGATAGTTTTCTAGCCCTACAAACTGTGGCGCTCGTCGTGAGCTCCCTTTACTAAGCAGACTAGCCCACACGGTCTGTACAGTGGGAATCAACGCAAACAAACTAATTAAAACCACCAAAGGGGTCAACATGAGCCAAGCATAAAGCGTTTGTTGCCCCTGTATCCGTGATAAGCTAGCCATAACCCGTACTACTCTTAATTATTGATAATCTCGCAACAAGCGTTGCGCTGCCTGCTGAGCCTCATCTAAAGCAGCTTGTGGGCTCTTGCTTTCTGTAATCGCTGCTTGCACCGCATTAGAGACTAACTCGCGCACACGAGCGGTTTCATAAGTAGCAAACTCCGGTACCGCCACCTCTAACTGATCGCGTGCAACGAGGGCTTGGGGGAAATCTTGCCCATAGGTTTTTAATTCTGGCGTATCATAAGCCGCAGGGCTCGTCGCCACATAACCCGTTGCAATAGACCATTGGGCAGCGCGTTGCGGCGCCGTCATCCAACGCATAAAGTCTAACGCAGCCTGCTTTTGCGCTTCGTCAGCCCCTTTAAACAAATAAAAATTACCACCACCTGTTGGTGATGCCTGCTGCTTTTTACCTGGCAACATGGCTACTCCAAAATCAAAACCAGCCTCTTTTTTAACCGCGGTCAAATTACCAGTGGTGTGCCACATCATCGCGGTTTGGCCTTGTACAAAAGCCTGACGCAAGGTGCCCCATTCGATAGTCCCCTTAGGGCTAACTTGATATTTAGTCGCTAAATCACGGAAGAAAGTAAGCGCTTCTACCGCCTCGGGCGTATTCAAATACACCTCCGTCCCCTCTTCGTTCATTAGCTTTTGGCCATTTTGAATCGCCAGCGCCTGAAACATCCAATAGGGATAACCCGTTGATGGAATCATTAGGCCATACTGTTTATCTTTAGTCAGAGCTTGTGCTACTGCGACCATTTCATCCCACGTTTTAGGTGCTACCTCAGGATCTAAACCTGCTGCCTTAAATGCCTCTTTGTTGTAATACATCACAATGGTAGATCGCTGAAAAGGAATCCCCCATACCTTACCCTCAATCGTGCCATTGGCCATTAATGCTGGATAAAAGCTTGTTAACCACGCTTTCTCCTCTGTCGTTTTAGCAATATCACTAAAAGACTCAACCAACCCTTGCTCAACTAAGTCATGCGCATCTAAAGCGCCTAATACAGAAAGTTGAACGGACTCGCCTCCACGTAGCGCTGACAAAGCCCGCACTCGTGTTTCATCATAATTACCGGAATATACTGCTTTGACGGTGATCTCCGGATTTTCTTTTTGAAAATCAGCAATCAACCCATCCATTACCTCTGTTAAAGGCCCACCCACAGAAATCGGGTAGTACATGGTCAGTTCTGTTTTAGCCATTGCACTGGCACCATAAGCCATAGCAAACGCACACGAAGTAGCATAGACAAGCTTTTTTAGCATGATCGTTTATCTCTCAAAAAATTACCGTTTATGCACACTGTGCAACGGCCAAAGAAGCATCCCAAGACGACACGACCGGAAGGCGTTGCCCTGAGGTGATATCAAAAAAATGTGAATTACGTGGTTCCCAATGCAAACTCAACCGCTGTCCCGACTCATAAGACGGCTTATCTGCGCTATGAATAATGAGGGTATTATGGTCAGGGAGCTGCACATAAATATAAGACTGAGCCCCCTGAAACTCTTGTTGCAACACCGTAACCTGTACGAAATCGGGATGCACGGGGATCAAACGTAAATGTTCTGGACGCACCCCAATCACACAATGCGGCAAAGCAGGTGCTTGCATAAGCGCCCAATGTGCAGCAGGTAGCAACTGACTATCGATCAACATCATCGGAGGGCTTCCGATAAAACCAGCAGCAAACGTGTTTTCTGGTTGCTCATACAATTGTTGTGCAGGGCCTTGCTGTGCAATACGGCCCGCGTTTAAGAGCACCACATGATCAGCCATGCCTAATGCTTCCGTTTGATCATGAGTGACATAGACTACCGTCATTTCTAACCGCTGTTGTAAAGCACGAATTTCATGTCGTACACTATGGCGCAACTTCGCGTCGAGATTAGATAAAGGTTCATCCATCAAGCACAAATCATGCCCAGACACAATACTTCGCGCTAAAGCCACACGTTGACGCTGCCCACCGGAAAGCTCCCCCGGCTTACGATGCTCCAAGCCACCAAGGTTGGTCAGACGCAACGCATCTTGTAGCCGACGATCACGCTCGTGCTTATTGACCTTTCGCACACTCAAACCAAAAACAATGTTTTCTGCTACGCTTAGATGAGGGAATAATGCATAGGACTGGAACACCATCGATAAGCATCGCTGCGCGGGTAAAGCATAGGTCACATCCTTACCCCCCATGATAATTTGTCCTTTATCCACATCTTCTAGCCCCGCCATCAAACGCAACAAAGTCGACTTACCACACCCTGAAGGTCCTAACAAAGCAGTGAAACGCCCTTTTTCAATATTTAAATCGAGATGATCTATGACGACGTGATCACCAAAAGCTTTATGTACGCCCTGCATACGTATCGCTATATCCGCACTCATCACTCTTCCTTTTCTGCAATAATAATCTGGGTATGAGACGCAAGATGAGCCGCTATGCCTTCTGGTAAACGCTTATCAGTCACAATGTAATCCGCCTCTTGCACATGCCCGCTCGGCATGGGGGCGTGGCGTCCAAACTTACTGCTATCTAGTACCAAGATACGTACCCGACAGCTTTGTCGTAGTGCCGTGTGACAAGCGACTTCGTCACGATCAAAATCGAGCAGCACCCCATCACTATCCACTCCACCCGCCCCATAAACACCAAAATCTGCGCGATAACTTTGAAATAGCGCTACCGCCTCTGCTCCTAAAATCTCTGGATTAGGTTGTCGTAAACAGCCACCCGGCAAAACAATGCGATTACTCTGCTCGTGATTTAATGCGAGTGCCACGGCCAAATTATTTGTCACTACAGTTAAACGCTGATGCTGCGCTAAAGCTAAAGCCACTTGTTCTGGCGTCGTTCCAAATCCAAATAACAAGGAGCTCCCCTGCGGAATTAACGCCGCTACGGCTGCCCCAATACGAGCCTTAGCAGGCAAGTGACGAATACGACGACTTTGAAAGGAGCTATTCACAGGGCTATGCACAATCCGTGCTCCACCATGATGCCGTCGTAATAAATTTGCCATATAAAGACGATTTAAGTCCCGCCGTATGGTCTGTGGAGTCACCTGAAAATAGTGGGCTAGCTCAGCCACACTTAGAGCCTCCTTATCTCGCAATAAATCCACAATATGACGCTGGCGCGTGCTCAGGCTCATACTCAACTCATCATCCACTTCATTCGAATAAGACACAGTGTAAAAAGGAGATATGACGCAAGCATGAAGCCAATATGAAAATCAAATGACGTCTTAGCGGTTCATTCGAACTTATTTTGTTTTAAAAAAGGATTTTTAGACATAAAAAAAGCACCATTGCCTAAACAATGGTGCAATTTATGCAGGAGAGAGATCAGGTTTTACTGAGCTTGAATACGCTGCTCTACCTGCTGACGCAAGGCTGGGTCCTGCTGAATCGCTAAACTAATTCCATTATATTGCTCTACGCTCAGCCCACCTTGCTGCACTTTCTCTACCATCTTTTCATCCGCTTCTTTCATCAGATTTTGTCGATCTTGATCGGTAGTAGCAGCTTCGAGCTTTGGCTGATAATCAGCAGCGACCAAAGCCACTTGCTTTGCTGCCGTCGCATACTGATCTAACTGCTCAGGTGTAGGCTGAATCACCTGTGGTGCAGGGGGCGCAACAGGAGCATTGCTTTGAGCATGAGCAATAGGCGCAACCAACCCTAAACTAACGGCAGCTGCGGCGATAAAAGCTTTCATATTCTGGGCCATTCCTAGCCTCCTTTAACAACAAAAGTGAGCTTTAATCATCGTCGATAGAGTCGCCTACATGCAAGTTTCATTCTGTTAGTAGCTGTGTCTAGTACGCCCTTTTTTACATAAAAAAACCGCATACCAAAACTAAGTGCTTGATATGCGGTGTTTTTTTTGCAATGTATTCCTGTTAGGAATTCATTACAGATTTACTCGGCTTTTTTACCACCAGTAAAATCACGGGAGCGTAAAATCTCTGGTTTGAGGAAGTCCTTATGACCAACATTGTCGTGATCACCCAAAATTTTACCCTCGAACTCAGTGCCGTACATAGAATGCTTATGGAAAGTATCTAAGTACATTTCACGCGTTTCTTTGATGTCACCCGTGTAACGTGGGTCTTGGGGACGCTCTTTGGTGTTGACGTATTGAGCAATATCCCAAGCATCCTGAATAGAAAGCGAGTTTGGCTGACCTAATGGCATATTGTGGCGAGTAAAAGAAGCCAAGGTGTAGACTCGAGCAATCCCTGCACCCCAGTTATAAGAGTCGTCACCCCACAACGCTGGGAAAATGACCTTATCGCCTTCTTTTTTACCTGCGCCGTCCTCACCGTGACAAATCGCACAGTTAGCTTGGTAAGCAGCTTTACCACGAACCGCGTCAGGCGCTTGCTCAGGATCTGCTAAACGGGGGAAACCACGACCATAGAGCTTGTCTTTGGGGAACATAGGAACACCGGTAGCTAGCCACTGATGGTACAAAGACAAGGCCAACATATCATCGCTACCATACTCAGGCGGTAAACCGTTCATGGAGTAAGTAAAGCAGCCAACAATACGCTCTTCGAGGCTATTAACATGACCGTTTTTTCCACGGTATGCAGGCAAATCAACAGCTGCAGGCCAAACGGGCCCTGCATAAGGCAAACGCCCCTCACCAATGTGGCAGCTTGCACAGTTCATGTTGTTAAACACGTTTTTACCGCGCAACTGCTGTGTATTCACAAAAAGATCGTGCCCACGACGAATCGCCTCTTTCATTTTAGGATGAAGGTCTGAGGCTTCTAAATCTTCCATGGTAGGAGGAATATGAACAAACTCATCATCCTTGGGTTCGGGAGCACCAGGAACCATAGCGCTAATTTGCGCACGCTCTTCGTCTGTTAGGTCTTTACCATATTTGGTGATCTGGGCATTGGCTGCCGTGGCACCTAACATGAAGGCACCTGTGATGGCCACAGGGAGTAATTTTTTAAACATCATTTTCATTTTGAATCCCCTTATTCTTGACCTTTAACAGGCTGAGCTGCCAACCATGCAGAGACCGCTTCAACATCACGATCATCCATACGCTTAGCAATGCTAGCCATGAGGTTCTGAGGATCATTTTGACGGGTTTCTTCTTTCCAAGCGGTGATCTGCTGAGCGATATACCCAGGATGCTGGCCAGCTAAAGCGGGGAAAGTAGAACCATTGCCTTGGCTACCGGGCCCATGACAGGACGCACAGGCCACAATGTATCGACTCCAATCACCCTGAGTGGCGAGCTTTTCACCATGCTTGAGCAAATCTTCGTCTACCTCAGGCGCTTCAATTTTGGGCACCGGTAAGCTTGCATAATAGCTGGCTACATCCACCATTTGCTCATCATTGAGCATAGTGGCAAACGCTAACATTGAGGCGTTATTACGTGAGCCATCTTTAAATGCTTTTAACTGGGCGACGAGGTAGTCACGGTCTAAACCCGCCAAACGAGGCCAGGATTCACCGCCCGGAATATTCATACCACTACCATCGGCTTGGTGACAGGCGATACAGGTGGTAGATGCTGCTTTACCACGCTCGATCGCCTCAGCGTCTAGCTCTGTGGCTACCGCTGCAGACATGGCCGATGATAGGCCCACCGCCGCCAGTACGCCGGCGAGCGGTAATCGAGAAAAAAATTGACGAGTCATAGTATAAACTCACTAAAGAGAGCTAAAAAACGCTAAATCGCGCCCCACATACAACTGGATTTTATATGCTTATAGCAAAATAACCAACTGTTACGGCTTTTACATCAAAAGCCTTAACATATATCAAGTTTATGTAAAACAAGATTATACTTATTACATTTTACAATAAGGTATGGCCTACTCACAAATCCGCATAGTAGCGCATAATGACTCTTTTATATCTTAGTGTTATTAATAAAGCACGATGTCATTACGATTTCTTTCTTTCTCTACCCTAGGAGCAGGGCTGCTAACCGTCATTATCAGCTATAGCAGCTCCATCGCTATCGTGCTACAAGCTGCCCATGCTGCCGGTGCTGATTCTGCTCAACTACATTCGTGGATGTGGGCACTAGGTATTGGCGTCGGCATTAGTACACTTCTACCCTCCCTGCTAAGTAAAACCCCTGTGGTAATGGCGTGGTCTACCCCTGGCGCCGCCTTATTAGCCACCAGTCTAGGCGATTATTCCTATGCTGAAGCCATTGGCTTTTTTCTCTTTGCTTCTTTTTTAATGACCCTTGTTGGTCTGAGCCGCCTTTTTTATCATTTTAGTCGGTGGGTTCCCCCACATTTAGCCGCCGCCATGCTCGCCGGTATCTTAGTACAGTTTGGTATGCAGCTCTTTAATGCGGCCGAAAGCAATTGGGTCATGGTCTTATTACTTTTAAGCACCTTTTTTATCACTCGACTTTTTTGGCCCCGATTGGCTTTGGTTAGCGCCCTGTGTGTAGGCGTATTTTATTTGCTTGCTACCCAAGCCTTACATGCTAGCGCTTTACATTGGTTTCCAGCTATACCGGTATGGCAAAGCCCGGCTTGGAACCTAGGGGGACTACTAGGGGTGGCATTACCGTTATTTTTAGTAACGCTCAGCGCTCAAAATTTACCAGGAGTAGCCATGATGCAAAGCTATGGCTACCAACCACCGATTTCACCTCTCATTACCACAACAGGGGTGGTTGGTTTACTGCTCGCTCCATTTGGTGGCTTCGCCTTTAATCTCGCTGCTATCACCGCCGCCCTTTGTTTAAATCCAGATGCTCATCCTGATCCAAAAAAGCGCTATCATGCTGCGGTTTGGGCGGGTCTCTTTTACTTAGGTTGTGGTTTAGGGGGAGCTGCCTTAATTCAGTTCTTTTTAGCCATGCCCAAGCCCTTTATAGCTGCCATTGCCGGCTTGGCCCTTATCGGCACCATCAGTCAAAGCTTTGGCCAGGCATTTTCTGAGCCTGCTCACCGTGAAAGCGCTCTCTTTGCTTTTTTAGCTACCGCTTCTGGTATCAGTTTATTTAATATTGGTAGTGCGTTTTGGGGGCTACTTTGTGGGCTCATAGTTCACCATCTTTTTCGCTCAGCAAACACCCCTACCCAGCCTTAGAAAGGGCCTACTTTCACCCACTACTTCAATAAAAAAACCCCAAAAAGCCAGACCTTGATCCGCTTTTTGGGGTTGACATGGTGACGGGCTAAACAGCCACTTTATGCGTGATTATTTGCCTTCGAGGAAAGACTTTAGCTTATCCGCACGGCTAGGGTGACGCAGCTTACGCAAAGCCTTAGCCTCAATCTGACGAATACGCTCACGCGTCACATCAAATTGTTTACCCACTTCCTCTAAGGTTTGATCCGTACTCATTTCGATACCAAAGCGCATACGTAAAACCTTGGCTTCACGAGGCGTTAACGAGTCTAAGACCTCTTTCACCACATCACGCATCGAACCATGTAACGCCGAATCCGAAGGTGAAATGGTATTGGTATCCTCAATGAAATCGCCTAAGTGAGAATCATCATCATCACCGATTGGCGTTTCCATAGAAATCGGCTCTTTAGCAATCTTGAGGATTTTGCGTACCCGGTCCTCGGGCATATCCATTTTTTGTGCCAAGGTTGCTGGATCTGGCTCAACCCCTGTTTCTTGTAGAATCTGGCGGTTGATACGGTTCATTTTATTGATGGTTTCAATCATATGAACCGGGATACGAATCGTGCGTGCTTGGTCTGCAATCGAACGGGTAATTGCCTGACGAATCCACCATGTCGCATAAGTGGAGAACTTATAACCACGACGGTATTCAAATTTGTCCACCGCCTTCATCAAGCCAATGTTTCCTTCTTGAATCAAATCCAAGAACTGCAAACCACGGTTGGTGTATTTTTTAGCAATAGAAATTACCAAACGTAGGTTCGCTTCTGTCATGTCACGCTTGGCTTTGCGTGCTTTGGCTTCGCCCGTTAACATGCGTTTGTTGGCTTCTTTAAGATCCGTTAAAGGTAAGACAACGCTTGCTTGGATCTCCAATAGCTTTTCTTGGATCTCTTGAATCGCCGGCACATAGCGTTCCAGAGACTCCGCATAAGGTGGGTTCGCTGCCAACTCATTCGTCACCCACTCTAAGTTAGTCTCATTACCAGGGAAGCTTTTAATAAAATGCGAACGAGGCATTTCTGCGCGGTTTACACAGATTTGCATAATTTCGCGCTCTAAGGCTCGGACTTCCGCCACACGCTCACGCATGGTATCAGCCAGTTTTTCTACCATCTTCGCTGTAAAACGGATCCCCATAAATTCATTGAGGATATTTTCTTTAGCCTCGATATAACCAGGGCTACGGTAGCCTTCGGATTCAAAAGCGATACGCATTTTCTCAAACCACTCTTGAATCACATCAAATTTTTTAAGTGCTTTGGTGCGAAGGTATTCAAGCTGTTTGCTGCTCATGCCACCTGCTGGGCCCTCGTCGTCTTCGTCCGTCACACCGGATCCAGCGTATTCCTCGCCGTCATCATCAATCAGACCGTCCACGACCTCATCAATGCTTAACTCGCCCTCACGCACCTCATTGATATAGGCCAACACCTCGTTAACCGTCGTGGGACACGCCGCAATGGCCATCACCATGTGCTTTAAGCCATCCTCAATGCGTTTAGCGATCTCGATCTCGCCCTCACGAGTTAATAGCTCCACGGAGCCCATTTCTCGCATATACATGCGTACTGGGTCTGTCGTACGACCAAAGTCTGAATCTACAGTAGTAAGTGCGGCTTCTGCCTCGTCATCCACATCGTCGTCACTCGACGCCAATGGGGTGCTATCGCTCATTAACAAGGTATCGGCATCAGGGGCTTGATCATAAACAGAAATCCCCATATCGCCAAAGGTGCCAATAATACCCTCAATGGCTTCCGCATCTACTAAATCATCAGGAAGATGGTCATTGATTTCACTGTAAGTTAGATAGCCACGCTCTTTACCCAGCTTAATCAAGGCCTTGAGTCGGTTACGACGAGCCTCTAGTTCTTCGGGTGTTAGCTGACCACGGCCACCAAATACATCTTTGGCACCGCGCTTAGCGCCTTTTTTAGCCGGCTTGAAATCGGGGATCACCTCGTCGCTGTCCTCGATGTGATCATCGTCATCAAAGGCAGTGGTTTTAGCTGGACGACCACGACGTGCTGCTGGCGCTGCCTTTGCGGCGGTTTTTTTTGCCGCTTTTTTTGCAGCCTTTTTCGCGGCTTTTTTGGCTGTTTTCTTTACTGCCGTTTCAACGGCATCATCTGCCGTTGCCTCGGTATCTGCTGCTGTCGCTTTTTTCACAACTTTTTTTGCTACGGCTTTTTTTGCAGCCACTTTTTTAACGGCTTTTTTTGCAGCCACTTTTTTAACGGCTTTTTTCACCGCTTTTTTCGCTGCTTTTTTCGCTACGGTAGGTTCCTGTGCGGCGTCGACATTAACAGAGGTGCTATCAGCATCAGATGCCGCTGCCATCGTCACAGAGTGAGTCGTCGCGTTTTTGCCAGTCGATTGAGTCATATTGAATCCCATTGACGCAAAACACCAAACTTGGTGTGGTATTTAATGAATAGCACCGGTACTCAGTAAAAAGTAAGACAAAGTCGCAACGTCAGTGATTGAGTCAAATATGATTTCATCCCTGCGTGGTACGATCAGGCTCAAGTACATCTAACCAACTGACGCAAACTCTTCATCTTATGAAAGCGCTTGCCTTTTTACCGTTGCTGCGTGGGCTATTACGTAAACATTTACTTTATATATATACGATTATTTTTCGTATAAAACCAGCCATTTTACTGCACTTAAGGTGCTGGTGCAGCAGTCAAGCGTACTAGACGTCGGCTTAAATCTTGGTAGCGTTGTCTTGATGCCTCATCCGGTAAGCCAGCTGCAATTAAATCAGATTGCTCTTGTTTGATAGCATCGATTTGTATTTTGCGCAAAGCATCATTCCATTCGGCTCGTGGATCAGGCAACTCTTCGTGCTGTAATAGCTCAGTGGCTAGTCCATTTAAAACATGTGCTAAATCTGATTCAGGATCCACTGCTTGTGTTAGCGCACCGATATGTTTGGCTTGGGTGTCATTCGCTAATGCAATCAGCTCCTGTACTAAGAATAAGGTGGGGCTATGTACGATAATTTCAAGCGCATCATGATCCAAATCAAGGGCTAGCTGTGGATGCGCCGCTAATAAGCGCAACAAACGCTTAGCCAGCGGTGTCACAGAACGAGCACGTTTACCTCGATCCGCCGTCGCTGGCTTCCGATTCGTCGTCGCAACGGACGACTCTCCCTGCACCCTAGTAGAGGAAACGGGAGCTTCCACTCGTTCTCTGTCATAAACCGGCTTTTGCTGCTGTAATAAGCGTAGCTGCAGCTCATCCTCGGTCAAACGTACCAGCTGCGCAAACTCATGCTGAATTTGTGTACTTAAAGTACTGTCCGACAGGCTTGCTAAAAGGGGTAAGGCCTCATGCACACATGCAGCCCTGCCTTCAGCTTCGGATAAATCATGACGTGTCGCAAGCTCATCAAGCATAAATCGAGATAATACCGAAGCCTGTTTAGCTTGCTCTCTAAATGCCTCAGCCCCATATTCCCGCACGTATGAGTCCGGATCATGCTCTGGAGGCAAAAATAAAAAACGCATCGATACATCGTCACGTAACTGCGGTAAACATGTAGTTAGTGCCCGCCAAGCAGCACGTCTTCCTGCCCCATCCCCATCAAAACAAAATACGATGCGATCACTCGCACGCATCAGCTGACGTATGTGATGTTCAGTAGTCGCTGTCCCTAAGGTTGCAACGGCATTAGCCAAACCCCGATCCGCCAAAGCCACCACATCCATGTAGCCTTCAACAACAGTAACAAAACCCTCGGTGCGAATCCCTTGCCGATTTTCCCATAAGCCATAGAGCTCATGACTTTTTGAAAACAATGGCGTTTCAGGGGAATTTAAATACTTGGGTTCACCTGCTGCAATTAAACGCCCACCAAAACCAATCACATCCCCTTTACGATTGCGTATAGGGAACATGATACGACCGCGAAAACGGTCATAGCGACGTCCATCCTCAGCCTCAATAACTAAGCCAGACTCGACCAACAAAGGGTTTTCATACTGAGGAAAAACACGCTTTAAGTCATGACGATCCGAAGCGGCCCAACCTAAACCAAAACGCGTAATCGTCGGTGCAGATAAGCCGCGCTGCTGTAAGTAGTCCTGAGCAGGCGTATGGAGCGCAAGCTGACGCACATAATGCGCTTGTGCTGCATCTAGAAGCTGCTGGTGTTGGGAACGTTGTTCTTTTCGCTGCTGATCTGCAGCTCGCTGACGGGGAGATTGTTGTTTTTCAGGTACAACCAAACCGACCTCGTTCGCTAGCGAACGTACGGCCTCGGGGAAGCTTGCCCCTGTATGCGCCATGAGAAAGCTAATAGCGCTACCATGTGCCCCACAGCCAAAACAATGATAAAACTGCTTAGTGGGACTGACGGTAAAGGATGGTGATTTTTCGTTGTGAAAAGGACATAGGCCAATTAAATTGGCCCCACCCTTGCGTAACTGTACGTAGCGCCCTACGACATCTACAACATCGACGCGCGCTAATAGTTCCTGTATGAAACTATCAGGTATCAATAGAGACGCGGAGGCAATTGCTGGCTACGGATGCGTTTGTAGTGACGTTTAACAGCAGCTGCACGTTTACGTTTGCGTTCCGCAGTTGGTTTTTCGTAGAATTCGCGGGAACGCAACTCTGTTAATAAACCGGTTTTTTCAATGGTGCGCTTAAAGCGGCGCATCGCGACCTCGAAAGGCTCGTTTTCTTTCAGGCGAACAATTGGCATGTACTTTTGAAGCCTTGCTAAAAAATGGTTAAAGACACTTGTGTAATAAAAGCATTACACAATTCGCATATATAAGGATAGACTAAAATACTAGCATAAATTAGCACTAGTCGTCAAAATCATTCTACAGATTTGGTTCCTTTACCCTTACGAATCCACGCCTCTAGCTGGTGAGGTCGGATACTGTCATAGTCCTCAAAGGGCTGATGAATCCACGGATTCGTTGGCAAATGCTCCACATAATAGTCAGGAGTAACCTCAGAGTGGCCTTTCCACCACAATACACCTGTACGTAGTTCTGTAATAGCGGGGAACTGCGTACGCAAATGATCACGTACACGCTTAAAGGTTAAACCGGTATCAACCATGTCGTCGATAAGCAACACATTCCCGTCCAAGGTGCCACGAGTGATGGTAATGAACTGGGCGATATCTAAAGTGCCTTGCTGCGTGCCCGCCGCCTCACGGTAGCTACTGGTGGCTAAGATTCCTAAAGGAACATCGTAAATTCGAGAAATCACATCGCCAACACGCATCCCACCGCGTGCTAAGCACACGATTTTATCGAATTTCCAGCCTGATTCGTGAATTTGTAAAGCGAGCTTTTCAATTAGCTCATTGTATTGCTTCCAGTTAACCCAATGGTCGCTATCAGTATTAAGGGGCAAACTCATGAAGGATCCTATGTATTAATCTATGTGTGGTGCATAATCATAAACCAAAACGCAGCACTCTGAAAAGTAACAAAAAAGAGCGGGCAAGCCCGCTCTTTTAAAAATCCATGAGTTTATTTCGTAAACGGATCACGTAACACAATGGTTTCGTTACGGTCAGGACCAGTAGACACCATATCAATAGGCACTTCACAGACCTCGGCGATGCGCTCTAAGTAGCGACGCGCATTGACTGGAAGCTTATCGTATTCAGTAATGCCAACGGTAGACTCTGTCCAACCAGGCATTTCTTCTAAGATAGGCTCAGCTTCGGCTACAGCATGAGCTCCATGAGGCAACACATCTAAGAACTCGCCCTTATAGCGATATCCCACCCCAATTTTAATGCTATCTAAGCCATCCAATACATCTAGCTTTGTGACACACAAACCAGAAATACCATTCAACATTACGGAACGCTTCATAGCAGCGGCATCAAACCAACCACAGCGACGCGCACGACCTGTGACCGAGCCAAACTCTTTTCCAACCTCGGCAAGACGAGTACCAATCTCATCGTGCAATTCGGTTGGGAAAGGACCGGAGCCCACACGTGTGGTATAGCATTTAGCGATACCTAGCACGTAGTTAAGCTGCTGTGGCCCAACACCAGAGCCTGCGGAGGCAGCCCCCGCTAAGCAGTTGCTGCTGGTCACAAAAGGATAAGTGCCATGATCAATATCTAAAAGCGCCCCTTGGGCCCCTTCAAATAATAATTTATGACCGGCTTTAGCGGCCTGATACAAATGACTAGACACATCGGCAACCATAGGACGTAGCTCTTCGGCATAACGGCCGACCTGCTCCATCACGCTGTCTGCAGATACAGGCTCTGCATTGAGATAGTTAGTCAGTACAAAGTTATGATAATCCAAGACTTCGTCGAGTTTCTCTTTAAAAACAGCTAAGTCATACAGATCTTGCACACGCAAGGCGCGGCGCGCCACTTTATCCTCGTAAGCAGGACCAATACCACGCCCTGTCGTACCGATCTTTTTATCAGGACTTTTCTGAGCCTCGCGCGCCTGATCCAAAGCAATGTGATAAGGCAGAATCAAAGGGCATGCAACCGAAATCTGCAAACGCTCACGGACATTAACGCCAGCTGCCTCCAGTTCCTTAATTTCAGAAAGCAAGGCTTCGGGCGATAAAACCACCCCATTACCAATGTAGCATGTCACGTGATCATGCATAATCCCAGAGGGAATTAGGCGTAATACCGTTTTTTGACCGTTAATCCACAGGGTATGCCCTGCGTTATGGCCGCCTTGGAAACGGACAACACCCTGTGCTGACTCGGCGAGCCAGTCCACAATTTTTCCTTTACCTTCGTCACCCCACTGGGTGCCGATCACCACAATGTTTTTGTTCATGTTACGTATCAAATAAATAAGGGCCGGATGTATCTGGCCGGTTAGTAGCTAAAAACCCGAAAGAAGCCGCTTATTAAGCAATAGTGCGGACTTGCCATTGCCCCTGTTCACAAACCAGTTCCCTATCGATCAGGAACTCGTCGGCAACAGGGGATTGATCGGGTAGCATCTGTATCACGATTTCACCCGACTCGCGCAAACGTTTAAGCGTATCTTGAAGCGCGGCATCCGTCCCCCATGGGGCTCGAATTGCACGCACTGGCTTGGCCTCTGCCAACCCTGCTGACAATTTGCGTAAATCCATACTAAATCCGGTGGCAGGACGATCACGGCCGTAGAGCTTACCCACCCCATCGTAACGGCCACCACGTACTAATGCATCGTGCCAGCCATCGGCATACACACAAAATACGACCCCAGTGTGATAGCTTGAGCTGCCCCCCATGTCGGCTAAATCCACGGTTAACGCTGGAATGTCCAGTGAATCAACCAGACTTTGTAACTGATCTAAGGCATGGGTTATCGATGCGCTCGTCGGCAAAACCTGTCTTGCTTTAGCAATAACTTGATTGGCTTCGCCGTATAATGAGCATAAGATAAGTAAAGCCTGAATAGACTGCTCTTGGCTATTAGGAATACTACTTTGAAGAGCACGCAAACCAGGGATATCTTTAGCGCTCAACAAGTCAAAAATCGTATCCGTATAGGGCACTAATAGTGGATCCATTTGGATAATGGCATGACCAATAGCTGGTAGATTTAAATCCAAACGCGGATTTTTTACGCCAACTTTTGCTACGCTTGCCAATGCTAAATGGATAATTTCAATATCAGCTTCGACGCCGGCATAGCCAAAGATCTCCGCCCCAATTTGCAAAAGCTCACGATCAGATAATAAGCCCTCGGGGCGCGCGTGCAGCACAGAACCGCAATAACATAAACGCGTCACTGTGTTTCGATTTAATAAGTGAGCATCAATACGTGCTACCTGTGGCGTAATATCGGCACGAATCCCCATCGTGCGTCCTGATAGCTGATCGACGACTTTGGTTGTGCGTAAATTGAGCTTAGACCCAGAGACCGCCTGTAGGGACTCTAAGTACTCCGCAAGCGGCGGAGCCACTAGCTCAAAGCCGTAAGTACGGTATAAATCTAATAAATAGCGACGCAACTCTTCGATGCGTCGTGCTTCCGCGGGCAAAACATCTGCCAAGCTTTCTGGCAATAACCAATTGGACATAAGAATAGCCTTCGCTTTTTCTATGTAAAGGCAGTGCAACAAAAAGGCGACTTGGGGCGTAAGCCTTCCAAGTCGCCTGCGATATGGTGTAAAAACTTACACACTAGTATAACGAATCAGCTCCAAATAGCCAAGTGCTAAAGAATAACACTGTATTTAATTTGCAGCGCCTGGTGCCCCGATATTTTTCCAGTAGCGGAAAAACTCCGACTCAGGACTAATTACCAGAGTATCGTTTTGTGAGCTAAATGCATGGCGGTAAGCTTCTAGGCTACGATAAAAACGATAAAACTCCGGGTTTTTAGAATAAGCTGCTGCATAAATATCGGCTGCCTCGGCTTCACCCTGACCGCGAATGGCTTCAGCTTGAGCATAAGCATCTGCTAATAGCTCTTCACGCTCACGATCCGCTTCAGCACGGATACGTTCGCTTTCTGCCGCCCCTGTCGCGCGCAGACGGTTGGCCTCTTGTTTACGCTCAGCTTCCATGCGGCGATACACCGACTCGGAAATCTCTGGGGCAAAGTCAATACGACGTAAGCGTACATCAACGACTTCTACCCCTAGCGGTTTAGCACGGTTACGCACTGCCTCAAGTACCTCGCGCATAATCGCATCCCGTTGATCTGATACCACTTCTTTTACAGTACGCACGTTAACCGAGGCGTTCAAGGCATCACGAATCTGTGCTTGTAAACGTTCAATCGCACCACGATCGGAGACACCAAACGTCACGTAAAACAGCCGTGGATCATCGATGCGCCACTTAACGTAAGAATCAATCAGCAGGTTTTTCTTTTCTGCCGTTTGAATACGCTCAGGATCTTTAGACTCAATCGTCTGTAGGCGCTTGTCTAAGAACACCACATTTTGAAAAGGTGGCGGCAATTTAAAATATAACCCCGGTTTAGTGATGGTTTCTTTCACCTCACCTAAAGCAAACACCAATGCGGCATCACGCTCTTTGACAATAAAAAGCGAGGACGACAACACCGCTAGCGCAATGGCCAATACGATCAGCGCAGGAAACAAACGTTGCATCATGACCTCCTAGCGGGAATATGGGGAATAAGGGTTGCTTAAATTACCCACGTCATTAGCATTAGGAATGCTAGTGGTTGCGGGCACACGTGGCGTTGTCGTGGCACTAGAAGACGTATTTGACGCCGCCGCAGAAGCGGCCGCATGAGCAGGCTGAGCACTGCTGGTCGCGTCTTTTGCCACCTGTTTAGCCATCTGATCTAAGGGTAAATACAACATATTATTGTTTTTGCTATCCACCATCACTTTGCTGGTGTTAGCGAGAATTTCCTCAAAGGTGCTGAGGTATAAACGATCACGCATCACGCCAGGTGCCTTCACGTATTCCGCAACCACACTATTAAATCGTGCGCTATCACCTTTGGCATCACCAATCACCTTGGCTTTATATCCCTCGGCTTGTTGCAGCATACGCGCTACCTGACCGCGCGCCTCTGGCAAGACTTTATTAGCGTAAGCATTTCCTTCGTTAATTTGACGCTCACGATCCTGTCCTGCTTTTACCGCATCGTCAAAAGCAGCTTGGACTTGCTCGGGGGGCTGTACGTTTTGGATCGCCACCGTGCTAATTTGCACCCCGGTTTTATAGCGGTCTAAAATGGTTTGAGCAAGCTGCTGGACTTCAGAGGCGACCTCGGTACGACCGGAGTAAAGCACGAAATCCATCGGTTTTTTACCTACGATCTCACGCATCGCGGTTTCTGCCGCCTGACGTACGGACTCGTCGGGATTATTCGTATTAAATAAATAATCAGGTGCTCCAGTCTGCAACAAACGATACTGCACCACAAACTGAACATCAACAATGCTTTCGTCTGCGGTAAGCATTAAAGACTCTGAAAGCACTTTATTGCGGGAATTACCACGAAACCCGATTTCAAAGGTACGTAGCTGCGCAATATTGACATTTTGATGGTCTTCAATCGGACTAGGCCAGCGCCATTGCAAACCAGGATTGAGCGTTTTGGTGTATTGACCAAAACGTGTGACAACAGCCACTTGCCCCTCTTGGACAATGACAAAACCCGTTGATAGCCAAAAGCCAATGACTAATATCAGCAACCCTAAAAAGAGCTTAGGTGAGCCTTTAGGAAGCTTAGCGGGCTGACGTCCACCAGAGGGTGGTGGATTTTGGTTACCACCCTTATTACCAAATATAGAGGACAAGCGTTTATTAAAATCACGCCATACCTCATCCAAATCGGGCGGAGTCTGTTGATTGTCAGGACGGCGAGGCGGTTGCTGCTGATTACCACTATTTTGGTTGCCGTCACGTCCCCAACCGGGATCATTCAAATTATAAATTCTCGTCATGGAACGTATTACTTTCCAGTATTTGACCTGACTCAACAATAGCTGTGCGCAAGTCATCTAAACCAGCTCTTTGCAGAGCGCTGACAAAAACTCGCGCTACATTACCCTCTTCGTCTCGTTCTAGACGAGGTGATAATCCAGCGGAGTCGATTTTGTTATACACCAATATGGTAGGAATATGATCCGCACCAATATCAGCTAAAACCTTATTTACTTCGTGTACCTGTTCATCTTTTTGCGGGCTTGCCGCATCCACCACGTGTAAGAGCAAATCCGCATGAATGGTTTCCTCGAGCGTAGCACGGAAAGCCGCAATAAGCGTAGGAGGTAAGTCTCGAATAAAACCTACGGTATCCGAAATAACGACTTGACCAGCCCCTTCTATCCAAATACGTCGCGTTGTGGTGTCTAGCGTAGCAAAAAGCTGATCTGCTGCATATGCTCCAGCACGCGTTAACGCATTAAACAAAGTGGATTTACCCGCGTTGGTATATCCAACCAGTGAAACATTTAATGTGCTGCTGCGCAAACGCGCACGCCGCTGCGTTTGCCGCTGACGATTGAGTTTGTCTAAGCGCTCTCGTAGCTTTTTGACTTTTACGCCAATCATACGGCGATCCAGTTCAAGCTGAGACTCACCCGGACCTCGAATCCCAATCCCACCCTGCTGACGCTCCAAATGTGTCCACATCCGAGTCAACCGTGTGGACAAATGCTGTAACTGTGCTAGCTCTACTTGTAGCTTACCCTCGTGGCTTTTAGCCCGTAATGCAAAAATATCTAAGATCAAAAGCACCCGATCCACAACCCGACGTTTAAACTCGCGTTCGAGGTTACGCTGCTGGGCTGGGCTAAGCGCCTGATCAAATAAGATGATTTCCACATCATGATGATCTGCAAGTAGAACGGCTTCTTGAAGCTTGCCCTTACCGATAAACAAAGCCGGATCTGGTCGATCACGCTTTACCACCACAGTATCCATGATCTGTGCTCCAGCACCCTGGGCCAGCATCTGGAACTCTTCGGCATGGGCCTCGTAATCTAGGCTCCCCATGTTAACGCTGATAATTAACGCACGCATGGGATAACCCCTGTAAAAACAAATACCCGCCAGACACAAAAACATGCCTGAGCGGGGAAATTACACGAAGTCATGAAACGATTATTCAGTGCCTTCGTCCGCTTTTAAATTAACAGGACGGGCTGGTACTACGGTGGAAATGGCATGTTTATAAACCATTTGCGTCACCGTGTTACGCAATAGCACAACGTACTGATCGAATGACTCGATTTGGCCTTGAAGTTTAATGCCGTTAACAAGGTAAATCGAAACAGGAATATGTTCCTTGCGTAGGGCGTTTAAAAATGGGTCTTGTAGTATTTGCCCTTTGTTACTCATTGGCTAAGCTCCAATTATGTTGTTATATAGGTGAGTTCACATCAATTTATTGTAAGGCATATTGAATATGCCCGCTACAAACCAATAATAGGCTTGGTATTACGCGTTAAGAATTTCACGCAATGCTGCTATTAGTTTAGCGCATTGTTCAGGCGTACCAACGGTAATACGCAAAAATTGTTCGATACGAGGCTGCTGAAAATGGCGTACTAAGATATGACGATCTCGTAAGCCCTGATGCAATTGCTGTGCTTCATGATCCGCATGTCGTGCAAAAACAAAGTTGGTTTTAGATGGCAAAACCTCAAAGCCCAACTGCTGTAAGTCTTTTGTCAGCTTATCGCGGCTCTGCATAATCGCAAAGCGTTTTTCATCAAAGTAGGCCTGATCCTCTATGGCCGCTACGGCTCCAGCCTGAGCTAAAGTGTCTAGCGGATAAGAATTAAAGCTATCTTTAACCCGTTGCAATCCTGCAACAATTTCAGCAGAGGCCACCGCATACCCCACTCGCAGCCCGGCTAAAGCATACGATTTAGATAGCGTATGAATCACCACAATATTAGGATGCTGGGCAATCAAAGCCACAGCGGAGTCGGCCCCAAAATCCACATACGCCTCGTCCACCACCACAGCTGAGTCTGGGTTCGCCTGTGCAATATGTGCGATGTCATCTAATGCTAAAGCGATGCCCGTGGGTGCATTGGGATTAGCAAAAATAATCGCAGCGGGTGCGACCTCGCGCTCGCGGGTATAGTCCTCGACACGGATAGTGAAGTCCTCGGCGAGTGGAATCACCTCGGCCGGCACCTTAAAAAAAGCACAATAAGTCTTGTAAAAGCTATAGGTGATATCCGGCAAAAGCAACGGACGCCCTTCACGTAAGAACAAAGTATTAAAAACATGGGCTAAGACTTCGTCAGAGCCATTACCCAAAAACACTTGATCCGTTGCGACGTTATGCTTTTTTGCTATGGCGCTCAATAACGCCGAAGCCTCATAAGGAGGATACAAGCGTAAGTCGTCATTGTTTTTGGCCGCAATCGCGGCAAAAACGCGGGGAGACGGACCATACGCATGCTCATTGGTATTGAGCTTAAGTAGTTGCTGTTTAGGTTGCTCGCCCGGAACATACGGGACCAATTCATGAATATGATCGCTCCAAAAACGACTCACTTATTTCTCCTGAACGTATGGGTTACGTGATGACTTTAGTTCCACGCGCAATGGCGTGCCCTCGAGATCAAAGGTCTCACGGATGCGCCCTTCTAAATAGCGCTTATAACTATCTGATACGGCCTCTAAACCACTACCATGCACTACAACAATGGGCGGGTTCTGTCCACCTTGGTGCGCATAGCGTAGCTTAGGCCTAAAGATGCCTTTGCGAGGAGGCTGCTGCTGTTCTACGGCCTCATGAATCACTCGAGTTAGCTTAGGTGTGGAAAGACGGCGATAGGCCGCAGCATGCGCGCTTTTCACTGAACGCATAACTTGGGCGATCCCTTGCCTATTTAAAGCAGAAATGGTGTGGACCTTAGCAAAGTCTAAAAAGCGTAATTTGCGCGCATACTCTCGCTTTGCCCATTCACGCTTATAGCTATCCACATCGTCCCATTTATTGATCGCAACGACTACAGCACGACCTGACTCCACCACAAAGCCGGCAATACTCGCATCTTGATCCGAGATTTCCATCGAGGCATCTAGCATAAGCAAAACAACGTTTGATGCTTCAATAGCCTGCAAGGTTTTAATGACTGAAAATTTCTCAATGGTCTCAAAGACACGGCCTTTTTTGCGTAGCCCTGCCGTGTCAATCAATGTGTAAGGTGTACCTTGATGCTCGAATTCGATTTCGATCGCATCCCGAGTGGTTCCAGGCATATCAAAAGCGATCACCCGCTCTTCACCCATCAACGCATTAATAAACGTAGACTTACCTACGTTAGGCCGCCCCACAATAGCCAGCTTAATACGATGCTGAGGCGCCTCATCCGTTGCATCTGCATCAAATTCGGGCTCTTCTGGCAGATTCGGCTCGGGAATATGCGACAAGGCCTGCTCGATTAAATCCCCCACCCCATCACCATGAGACGCGGATATCAGGTAGGGCTCGCCTAAGCCAAGCTCGTGAAACTCAAAGCCTGCCGCGCCATAACGCATGCCCTCGGCCTTATTGACGGCAAGCAAAACCGGCTGACCGCTACGACGTAAAAGCTGAGCAATATCGTAATCGAGGCGATTGACGCCCTCTCTGGCATCCACCAAAAATATAATGACATCTGATTCGGCAATGGCTTGCTCAGTTTGGCGTGCCATCTCGCGCACAATACCATCTTTGACAACGGGCTCAAAGCCCCCTGTATCTACCACTAAATAGGGGCGAGAGCCAAGACGCCCCTCGCCATAATGACGATCACGGGTAAGACCAGGAAAGTCAGCAACTAGAGCCTGCCTAGAGCGCGTTAAACGATTAAACAACGTGGATTTACCAACGTTAGCACGCCCAACAATCGTAATTACCGGTTTAAAAGCAATGCTTTTCAATTGACACCAACCAATACTAAATGACCATTGCCCGTTTGTACGAGTACACCGTGTTCGGTGCCAACCAATGGCGAGACAATGGCTCCCGAGCCTACATGTAAACGTCCTTGCAAACGCCCATCTACCCGTGAGACAAAATGAATATATCCTTGGAAATCCCCAAAGATGACCTGATCGCCTGCAACAGCGGGCCCAGACAGCTTACGATTACGCAGACCGTCCTGCGTCCACACAACCGTGCCATCCCCTAAGCCAAAGGCGGAAATCTCATCACGCTGATTCGCCGCAAAAAGCATACGGCCGTCAGTAGCCATACCGGTTTTCGTGGAGTAGTCATGCTGCCAAACTGGGAAGCCACCCTGAGCGACATCAAAACAAACAATACGCCCTTGATAGGAAGCACCACACAATAATGGTCCGGCCGCCACAGGGCCACCAACCACATCATTAATACGCTCTAAATCCGTGGCGCCACGCGATTGAGATACCACTCCCTCCCATTGCACCATACCGGTGTGGGCCTCGATGATCATCATGCGTCCATTGGGCAAGCCTGCGATCAGCATTCCATCAAAAATTTCCATTTTGATGTTGGTTTTTAAGGCCAGTGCAGGACCCGGACGCTGCAGACTCCAGAGCAGCTCGCCATTACGCGCATCAAAGGCTTGAATACGATAGTCAGAACTACGCACAACGACGACCCCATCGCCTACGACAGGTGGCACATTCACTTCGCTACTGGCTTTGGTACGCCATAACTCGTTGCCTGCCATATCATAGGCTACAACCGAGCCATCACTGGCAGCCACCGCCACCACTCGAGCATCGGCTCCTACCCCTGCCGATAGATTTTTCGCTACTTGCGTGGACCAAAGTGTTTGCCCCGTGCTTAAGCGAATTTGAGCCAACTGCCCTGAAGGCGTGGCGGCATACACCACGTCGCCTACGCGCGCAGGAATAAAGCCAAAACCGGCCCCTTTACCAATAGAAGCAGACCAGCGCACATTAGCAGCAACTTGAGCCTCATAGTCCACCAAAGGAGCGGGCATAAATCGCGGATCTTTGGAAGAAAACATGGAGCAAGCACTGAGCGCAGCAAAACTAAGTGCAAGCACGGCAAGTTTAGCCGAGCGTTTATTCAGTATCACAGCCATTTTTATTCCTTTCCAAGGGCATCGAGCTTGAGCTCGACGATTTGTACATAAGCCATCGAGCTCAGAGCCATTTTAGCCTGTTGCCATTCTGCCCGTGCTTGTTCAAGCTGACCTAAAGCATAGTACACATCACCACGACGGTCAGCATACACCCCCTTGTAAGCCTCACTGGGGTTTTGTAATTGCGCCAGCGCTTGCTCGTAATCCTTTTGCTCAAGGTAAAGACCAGCTAAGCGCAAGCGTGCCATGTCGACCATAGCGGTCTCGTGGCCATGATCAATGAGCCATTGCAACTGCGCCTGAGCAGCCTGGACATCCCCCTGCTTTTGTAAAGCCTGCGCCGCGATTAAAATCGCACGACTCGTATAACCTGATTTTGCATAATCCTTACGGAGGACTTCACTTGCAGCTAAAACCCGTGTTTTAGCCTCTTCTCCGTCCTGACCCGCAGCAAGTTCTAAGGCTTCATAATAACCTAATGCCTTTGTCGCTTGATGCTGCTCATACCACTGGTATCCACGCCAGCCAATAACGGCTGCCGCAAACAAAAAAGCCAAAATAATGACTTTGGTGCCATTTCGGTCCCACCAGTCTTTGATGGCGTCTAGCTTTTCCTGCTCTTCTATATCGTATGCCATGTGTTATACCTTTGTCTGAAGGTGTGCAGCCAATTGATCAAAGTCAATGCTCTCTTGGGGTTGGTCTTGGTCCGCCATACGTAGCCATTTCACACTGGCTTGACGCGCTTGTACCTCATTTTCCCCTAAAATGACAGCAACAACAGCCCCACTGGCATCCGCCCGCCTAAATTGGGATTTAAAACCTGTCGAGCCCGCATGAACTAATACCCGCAACCCCACATCTCGCAACTGCTCGGCTAACCGCATCGCTTGACGCTGAGCCGCATCCCCTTGGTGCACCATGTATACTTGGCACTCTGGCACCGGTTCTGGTTCGGCATCTTGTAGCCAGAGATCAAGTAAGCGTTCCATACCAATCGCAAAACCCACGGCAGGAGCGGGTTTGCCACCAAGAATTTCCATCAGGCCATCATAACGACCGCCTCCACATACAGTACCTTGGGCACCAAGGCGATCTGTCACCCACTCAAAAACCGTTAGATTGTAATAGTCTAAGCCCCGTACCATACGGGGGTTAAGGGTATACACAATACCGGCATCGTCCAAACGATCACAAACCCCTTGATAATGAGCGAGCGACTCTTCTCCTAGATAATCAAAAAGTTTAGGTGCATTATTTGCCATATCTTGCATGGCAGGATTTTTGGTATCTAATACTCGTAAGGGATTAGAATACATCCGGCGCTTAGCCTCGTCATCCATGACATCGGTATGCTGCTCCAAATAAGCAATCAAAGCTTCGCGATGAGCCAGACGCTCGTGGCTTTGGCCTAAAGAGTTGATTTCTAAGCGCACATCCTCTAAGCCCAGCTTTTTCCATAGCCGTGCCAACATAATAATTAGTTCTGCATCAATGTCTGGCCCAGGCAAGCCTAAGGCCTCGACGTCAATCTGATGAAACTGGCGATAACGCCCTCGTTGAGGACGCTCATGCCTAAAGACGGGGCCAATTGAATAAATACGATGCGGACGATCATACAGCATATTATGCTCAATACAGGCACGTACAATACCCGCTGTAAACTCTGGGCGCATGGTGAGCTTGTCACCATTTAATGAGTCCGTAAAAGAATACATTTCCTTTTCGACGATATCGGTTACCTCGCCAATACCGCGCGCAAACAACTGCGTATATTCCAACACGGGTGTACGCATGTTCCGGTAGCCGTAGCTCGCTAACCAATCACGTACGATTTGTTCTAGCTTTTCCCATTGAGCGCTCTCACCTGGGAGAATGTCCTTCATGCCTGTTAAGCCACGAAGTTTTTGTACAGACTTCGACATAAAAACCTTCCGTAGGTCCGAACCTATTGATTTGCTGGGGCGTAGCGCTTTTGTACGTAGTCCAGCACAATTTTTTGAAATTCTTGAGCAATCGTATCACCTTTTAAGGTAACGATGCGTTCCCCATCCACATATACCGGTGCCGCCGGAGTTTCGCCCGTGCCAGGCAAACTAATACCAATATCAGCGTGTCGGCTTTCGCCCGGCCCATTCACCACACAGCCCATCACCGCCACATTCATGGTTTCCACACCAGGATACTGATAACGCCATACCGGCATCTGCTCGCGCAAATAGGCTTGGATATCATTGGCCAGCTCTTGAAATACCGTGCTGCTAGTGCGTCCGCACCCAGGGCAGGCAACAACCATAGGCGTAAATGCACGCAAGCCCATCGTTTGGAGGATTTCTTGAGCTACGACAACCTCTTGGCGGCGATCACCACCCGGCTCGGGTGTCAGGGATATACGAATCGTATCCCCAATACCCTGCTGTAATAACACCGATAAAGCAGCAGTGGAAGCGACAATGCCTTTGCTCCCCATGCCGGCTTCTGTTAGGCCCAAATGCAACGGGTAATCACAACGTGAGGATAAGTCCTGATATACCGTGATGAGATCCTGCACATGGCTCACTTTACATGAAAGGATGATGGCATCGCCCGGCAAGCCTAACTGCTCTGCGCGCTGTGCATTAGAAATCGCAGAAACAACCAAGGCTTCGCGCATGACAGCCTGGGCTTCCCATGGACGATGCCGCTGTGCGTTTTGGTCCATCATTTTTGCCATCAACTCGTGATCCAAGCTGCCCCAGTTCACTCCAATACGCACAGGCTTATTGTATTTGCACGCCACCTCGATCATTTGCGCAAAATTGTCGTCTCGACGCTTACCGCCCCCCATGTTGCCCGGGTTAATACGATATTTAGATAGTGCTTGAGCGCACTCTGGGTATTCCGTTAGCAGTTTGTGCCCGTTATAGTGAAAATCACCTACAAGTGGCACATCTATATTCATGCGGTCTAGCTGCTCTCGAATGGCTGGTACCTCTTTGGCTGCAGCAGGTGTATTCACCGTAATACGCACCAGCTCGGAGCCAGCCTGAGCTAAGTCCTTAACTTGCAATGCCGTTTCAATGGCATTCTCGGTATCGGTATTGGTCATGGACTGCACCACTACTGGGGCTCCGCCTCCTACCAATACATGATTGGCTCCCCAATTAACCTTGACACAGCGAGTTTGGCGGCGATCTGCCGCGCCGACGGGTAATGCTGGGCGATCTGAAGTCGCAAAATCAAATAAATCAATCATGACTGAAGTTCTTTAAGCCAATCAAATACCAACCAATTTTCAGGAATCCAACCTTGGTCTAAAGCATAAAACAAGGCGATCAGTAACAGCAAGGCGATAATAAGCCACCACCCCCAAGCCCGCTGCGTAGGCTCAGTGTATAACGACATATCTGCACCATCCCATTGCTTCTTTTTCTGTTTAATATTGTGTGTTGCAGTTACACCTGTTTGCTCCTCTAGCATCCCCAACAGTAAACTCTCATCAGCCCCTAAAAGTCGAGCATAGCTTTTCACCATCCAACGCAATGGCATCCCACTGGGCAAGGCTTGCCAGTCCTCTTTTTCTAAAGCCTCTAGCTGCAAAGCTGAATATTTAATTCGTATAGAAACGTCGTGATAGCTTAAACCTTGAGCCTGACGTAGTTCTGCAATAAACGCCCCTAACGATTGAGATGTAGGCTCTAACTCTGGGCTAGAGACAGGTGAATTCATGCTCGCTCCGGTTGAATTAAGATGGTTCCTTGGTTAGGCAAGCGCTCACGAATACGAGTACGATCACGAATATCCCCGGCGAGCTGACCACAAGCTGCATCAATATCATCCCCTCGGGTTTTACGTATAGTGGTCACCACCCCACCGTCTTGGAGACGTTGTGCAAAATCACGGACCACAGCCTGCGGCGAACGCTTTAGCCCCGACTGTGGAAATGGATTAAAAGGTATTAGATTGAATTTGCAGCTGACTTGTTTAGCAATGTCTAAGAGCTGCTGCGCATGCTCAGGCTGATCATTAATGCCATCCAGCATAATGTATTCAAAAGTAATAAAATCTCGCGGCGCATACTGCAGATAGTTATTACACGATGCAATGAGCTCACGTAATGGGTGCTTACGATTAAGCGGTACTAACTTGTCACGCAAGGCATCATTAGGCGCATGTAAAGAGACCGCCAACGCAACAGGACAGTCATGAGCTAAGCGATCCATAAACGGCACTACCCCAGATGTCGATACGGTAACACGACGCCGAGACAAGCCATAGGCATTATCATCAAGCATCAGTTGCAGCGCAATTAACACCTGATCGTAATTAAGCAGCGGCTCGCCCATCCCCATAAACACTACATTTGTCACATAGCGATCATCCACCACAGGCTGCGGCTGTGCACCTACTCGTGCAGCAGTGGGATCTTGGCGTAACTGGTCTCGCGCAAACCAAAGTTGCCCAATAATTTCAGCCGCACTTAAATTACGATTAAAGCCTTGGTAGCCAGTAGAGCAAAAAGGACAAGCCACGGTGCACCCTGCTTGGCTAGAAATACACAACGTGCCACGATCATCCTCGGGAATATAAACGGCCTCCACGGCATTATTTTGCCCTACATCAAATAACCATTTACGCGTGCCATCCGCAGAGCGCTGTTCAATTTGTTTAGTCGGAGCACAAATCGAACAATGCTCTGCCAACTGCTGGCGAAACACGCGCGCCAAATCCGTCATTTGCTCAAAATCATTAACCCCACGCTGATGAATCCAGCGTTGAAGCTGCTTGGCACGAAACGGCTTGTTCCCCCATTGGGCCACCAGTTCTACCAATTGTTCGAGCGTATGCCCTATGATATTTGTACGAGTTTCTGACATAATGATTTGACGAGCGTGTTAAGCAGTTAATTAACGGCTGTGGATTTCAGTTTCAGCAAAGAAATAAGCAATCTCAACAGCAGCGGTTTCAGGAGCATCCGAACCGTGTACCGCGTTAGCATCAATGCTTTCGGCGAAATCAGCACGGATGGTGCCGGGAGCGGCTTCTTTGGGGTTGGTTGCACCCATGAGCTCACGGTTTTTAGCAATGGCATTTTCGCCTTCTAAGACCTGTACGAACACAGGACCGGAAATCATGAACTCAACTAAATCATTAAAGAAAGGACGCTCTTTGTGTACAGCGTAGAAGCCTTCGGCCTCGGCGCGGGAGAGTTGTACCAAACGGGCAGCAACGACTTTTAAGCCGGCGGCTTCAAAGCGAGCTACGATTTGACCAATTGCGTTTTTTGCAACAGCATCAGGTTTAATAATAGATAGGGTGCGTTCAATAGCCATGTAAAATCCCAGTATAAACAAAAATAAGGTCGTTATTGCCTAGACAACGACGACATTGACAAAGAAAATGTTGTTTTTACCAACAAAAACAATCACTTTTGATCTTTTTAAGATAGCGAAGTATTTTAACATGCCCACAGCGTCATGCTGCATCTTAAAATAACGCTTTTAAACTTATTCTTTTTAACAGCCGATTTTGGGGTCAATACCCCACAGGTCTGGCCTAATATCGCAACACAATGACCAACTCTTCCAATACATCTCTACTTGATCAGCTTGCTAAAAGCTTTGAACCCAAAGACATTGAAGGCCCTCGTTATGCCCAATGGGAGCAGGCCGGTTTATTCCGTAGTGGTCAACATGTCCATACCACCAACGATAACGCACCTACTTTTGTGATCCAGTGCCCCCCACCTAACGTGACGGGTACCTTACATATGGGGCATGCATTTAACCAAACCATCATGGACGGCTTGGCTCGATATCATCGCATGAAAGGCTATGATACGGCGTTTATCCCAGGCACGGACCACGCCGGTATCGCCACGCAAATCGTCGTTGAGCGTCAGCTGGATGAGGAAAATATCTCCCGTCATGATTTAGGCCGCGAAAAATTTGTAGAGAAGGTCTGGGAGTGGAAAGAGCAATCCGGCAATGCCATTACAAAACAAATTCGTCGCTTGGGAGCTTCGTGTGACTGGGAGCGCGAATATTTTACGATGGACGAAAACCTCACTCGTGGTGTAGCAGAAACCTTTGTACGCTTATATGAGCAAGGCCTAATCTACCGTGGTAAGCGTTTGGTCAACTGGGATCCTGTGCTAGGCACAGCGGTGTCTGATCTAGAAGTAGAAAGCGTCGAGGAACAAGGCCATTTATGGGAAATTCGCTATCCACTGACTCAGCCTACCAATGATTTAACGCATCTCGTTGTGGCCACCACCCGCCCTGAAACCATGCTAGGTGACGTAGCAGTCATGGTCCACCCCGACGATGAACGTTACCAGCATCTCATTGGTCAAACGGTTACCTTGCCTTTGGTCGGTCGCGAAATCCCAATCATTGCGGACGACTACGTTGATAAATCCTTTGGGACCGGTGTGGTTAAAGTCACACCTGCCCATGACTTTAATGACTACGCCGTGGGCGAACGTCATGGCTTAGACAAAATCAGCATCCTAACTCTCGATGCCAAAATCAACGAAAACGCCCCAGAAAAATATCAAGGCCTAGACCGCTTTGAAGCACGCAAACAAATTGTTGCTGACCTAGAGGCTATCGGTGCCCTCCAAGCTATTAAGCCTCACACACTGATGGTACCCCGTGGCGATCGCACCAATACCGTTATTGAGCCTATGCTCACCGATCAGTGGTTCGTCGCTATGAGTAAGCCCGCTCCCGCCGACTCTTTACACCCAGGTAAAAGCATTACCGAAGTCGCTCTCGAAGTCGTTGCAAACGGACAAATTAAATTCGTTCCAGAAAACTGGACCAATACTTACAACCAATGGCTCAACAATATCCAAGACTGGTGTATTTCACGCCAACTCTGGTGGGGGCATCAGATCCCCGCTTGGTACGCTGAAAACGGCGAAATTATTGTGGCGCGTGATGAAAACGAGGCCAAGCAAAAAGCGGCTGCCGCGGGGATCCAGGGCGAACTCCGTCGTGACGAAGACGTCTTAGACACCTGGTTTTCATCTGCACTCGTTCCATTTACTGACCTAGGCTGGCCGGAGCAAACTCCCGACCTGGCGAAATACTTGCCCTCAAGTGTTCTCGTCACCGGTTTTGATATTATTTTCTTCTGGGTAGCTCGTATGGTCATGATGAGCATGCACATGACCGGGCAGGTGCCTTTCCACACCGTCTATGTACATGGCCTTGTCTGTGATATGGAAGGCAAAAAAATGAGTAAATCCCGTGGCAATACCATTGACCCCGTGGACCTCATTGATGGTATTGACGTGGAAAGCCTTGTCAAAAAACGCACCTTTGGCTTAATGAACCCTAAACAAGCCGACAGCATTGCCAAGCGCACCCGCAAAGACTTCCCCGATGGAGTTCCAGCTTATGGCACAGACGCCTTGCGTTTCACCATGGCCGCCTATGCAACGTTAGGGCGCAACATTAACTTTGATCTGAAGCGGTGCGAGGGGTATCGCAACTTTAATAATAAGCTTTGGAATGCCACTCGCTTTGTGCTGATGAACACCGAAGCACAAGAGCCTTTTATGCAGTTTTGTGCGTTAACCGAGTACTCGACTGTAGATAAATGGATTCGCAGCCAATTACAACGCCTCATCCAAACCGTAGAGCGCAATTTTGCCGAGTACCGTTTTGATAACATCGCCAATGCCATTTACCACTTTGTATGGGATGAATATTGCGACTGGTACTTAGAAATGGCCAAGGTACAAATCCAACAAGGCAACCCTGCACAAAAACTGGCCACACAACGTACGCTAATCGAAGTACTAGAAACCGTACTACGTCTCGCGCACCCTATTATTCCGTATATTACCGAAGAGCTCTGGCAAAAAGTTTCACTGGTCGCGGCTAAACGCACTGCCGAGGAAAACCTCAGTATTAGCGTACAGCCCTACCCTGAGCCTAACCCAAGCTTGATCGATGAAAAAGCGGAAAAGCAGGTTGCCGAACTTAAAGCTCAAGTCGATGCTATCCGTGCTTTACGTAGTGAAATGGGCTTATCTCCATCAGAGCGTGTACCGCTATTTGCTCAAGGGGATGCCACTATGCTCGAACAAAATCGTCCATACCTCATGGCGCTAGCCAAGATGTCCGAGGTCGAGCTTCATGAGCAGCTTCCCGATCTGGGCGCCCCTGTCCAAGTCGTCGGAACCACACAACTTATGCTCCATGTGGAAATCGATGTAGAAGCCGAAACTGCTCGCTTAAATAAAGAAATCGAGCGCTTAAATAATGAGATAGCCAAAGCCAACGGCAAACTAAGCAACCCAAACTTTGTTGAGCGTGCTCCCGCCGCCGTCGTAGAGCAAGAACGAGAGCGTTTAGCCAGCTTCACGCAAACGCTATCCAAAGTTCAAGAGCAATTAGCTAGACTTAAATAGCGTCCTTTGTACCAAGCAAAAAAGCCCCAATGGGGCTTTTTTGCTTGCCAACTACGCATCCATGCAAAGCGCTCTATCCATTTACTATAAACTGAGCAAATATTGCTCATCTTTTTTATCCAACAGACCTTTGGCACGCGCTTGTTCAATTAAGTCAGGGCGACGTTGTGCGGTGATACGTAACGACTGCTCGCGACGCCATTGAGCAATAAGCTGGTGATTGCCTGACTTTAGTACCGCAGGAATAGACTGCCCTTTATAGATCTCTGGGCGCGTATAATGGGGGCTATCTAACAATCCATCTAAGCCTACATGAAAAGAGTCACAAACTGCTGATTGCTGATCATTCAAAACACCAGGCAATAAGCGAATCACAGCATCCATGACCGCCAAGGCCGCAATCTCCCCACCAGACAAGACAAAATCACCGATGGAAATCTCATGCGTGACCCGTGCATCAATAAATCGCTGGTCAATGCCTTCGTATCGACCACAAACAATCACCGCACCATCTGTACTAGCCCACTGCTGAGCTAGCGCTTGATCAAAGCGCTCGCCGGTTGGGCTCATTAGAATAACGGGGCTGTCTGTCATCCCCTGCTGCTGCCGCGCTGCCAACGCCTCGTCCACAGCTGCCTCTAACGGCTCTGCCAACATTACCATACCAGGGCCACCCCCATACGGGCGATCGTCTACTGTACGGTGCACATCATGGGTATAAGTGCGAGGATTCCAAAAATGCAAATCCCAAATACCCTGGTGACGGGCACGGGCATTGACACCATTATCAGTTAATGGCGTAAACATCTCTGGAAAAAGTGTGACGACATCAAAACGCATGCTGGCTAATCCAACGGCCATGTGGTATGAATTTGCTTCGTTTTGATATCAACGTGATGGACATACGCGTCCACAAAAGGAATGAGCTCGACAATAGGTCGTTTCTTTGCATCAAGCTGCGCGATAAACTGGGCCTGATCGTTTAGGGTGCCGGTATGCACTTCGAGAACGGCGTGAGCTCCGTTATCGAAAACATGCTCGACTTTACCTACCAACACGGACTGGCCATTGCGGTCGCCATACAACAGGCAGCCAATCAAATCGACCCAGTAATGTTCGTCTTCATCTACTGACGGAAAGTCAGCTCGCGAAACCCAAACCGTATGCGCTTTGAGTTTTTCGGCTTGATCACGGTCATCAAACCCCTGAAACTGTGCAATAACAGTAGCACTATGAGGACGGGATCTAACCACCGTATATAGCTGCGCCGAAGCAGTATCCAAATGGCCCGCCTTGTTGGGAGGTACGGGCTTTTGGAGCCACCATCTTTTAGCAGAAAGCAAAACCTCCGCATCGGCAGAATAAGGATGCACCTTTATCCAGCCTTTTACCCCATAAGCAGATATCACACGCCCTACTTCAACCAAATCCGTAGGTACTGTTGAGTCAACCTGATTAAAAGGCATAGCGAAGTTTTAATTCCTGTAATTAAGCAGCAGCTTGAGCTTTAGTGTACTCTTTAACTAGACGAGCCACAGCAGGTGAAACCTGTGCGCCGTTATCTACCCAGTATTGGACACGGTCTAGTTGAAGACGTAGGTTTTCTTGGCCTTCGCCACCTACGGGATTGTAGAAACCTAAACGCTCAATGAAGCGACCATCGCGACGATCGCTAGAGTTGGCGGCGACTACAGTGTAAAACGGACGTTTCTTAGAGCCACCACGGGCTAGGCGAATTACCACCATTGATAATCCCTTCCTGTTAAAAAAGTGTAAAACCAAAGATTCTACCACTAAGCTGGGCTTAGCGGAAACTGCATGCGTATTTTACACGTTTTACGCAACAAATACGCAACAAATTTTAGAATCAGCGAATAAAACCGAGTCAGCGACGACGTACGTAGTGGATAAGGGTATCGCCCTGCTCATGCTGAGCAAGTAACGTATTCCCCGTCTGATCGGTAAAAGCCTGAAAATCTCCTTTTGCATGTGGGTCAGTGGTAATAACTTTTACCACTTGACCACTTTGCAATTGAGCGAGGGCTTTTTTTGTACGTAATATCGGCAAAGGGCAAGTTAGCCCACTTGCGTCGACTTCGGAATCAAAAGCGATAGGCTCAGTCATTGTTACCCCTAGTTGAGTTTGGACTCTACCCACGCTTGAACAGATTGCAAGGCTGAGTCCAAAGCGGCCTCATCGGTGCCGCCCCCCATGGCCATATCAGGACGGCCGCCCCCCTTGCCACCAACTTGACTGGCGACCATACCTACCAAGTCACCCGCTTTGATCTGAGTGTGGAGATCAGGGGTTACCCCGGCGACCAAACTGATTTTACCGTCTTTTGTTGTCGCCAGCACCACTACCGCCGATTTCAGCTTGTCTTTAAGCTGATCCACAGTGGTACGTAAAGATTTGGGGTCCGCACCAGCCAAAACGGTAGCTAATAATTTTACACCATTCGGCAATGCCATAGCTTGCCCCGCCAAATCCTGTCCTGCCGAAGCTGCAAGCTTATCTTTGAGCTGATCGCGCTCACGCTCTAGCTCGCGCAACTGGCTTTGGAGTAGTGCAATGCGATCGGCTAATTTTTCGGGCTGGGTACGTAAAGCGGCGGCTGCTTGGTGCAAAGTATGTTCCGTTTGTTGGACCCAAGTCAGTGCATTTTCACCCGTGATGGCCTCGATACGACGTACACCGGCCGCCACGCCGCCCTCGGAGATGATTTTAAATAAGCCTATATCCCCCGTGCGCTGTACATGGGTCCCCCCGCACAGTTCACGTGAAAAGCCAATATCCAAGACACGAACCTCATCGCCGTATTTTTCACCAAATAGCGCTACCGCCCCACCGCTGACGGCCTCATCATAAGACATTAATTGCGCCACCACGGCTTGGTTAGCCAAAACCTCAGCATTGACAATGGCTTCTACCTGAGCAATTTGCTCTGGGGTTACCGCCGCGTCATGGGCAAAGTCAAACCGTGTCTTATCCGCATCTACAAGTGAACCCCGTTGCTGCACATGCCCGCCCAGCACTTCGCGCAAAGCCTTGTGCATTAAGTGTGTCGCAGAGTGGTTACGGATGGTATTCTGACGATGTGTGGCATCAACACTGGCCTGTAGCGTTTGCCCTAAAGCTAATGAGCCCGACTGCAACACGCCATGGTGCCCAAAAACCTGAGGCTGAATTTTCTGTGTGTCTTCGACCAAAAACACCGCACTCTCTGTCGCAAGCGTACCTTTATCACCCACCTGGCCACCAGCCTCTGCATAGAAAGGGGTTGCGTCTAAGACAACAATAGCCTCTTGCCCTGCCTGAATACTGTCGACTGCGGTACCATCTACGTATAACGCCGTCACCGTCGCAGTTAGGTTAAGGTGCTCATACCCTTCGAAACGGGTTTCCACCCCATCATAACGCAGATCTGCAGCAGCTTTAAATTTACCAGAAGCACGGGCCATTTCGCGTTGCCGCTGCATAGCGGACTCAAAACCGGCTAAGTCCACACCGACCGCACGCTCACGACAAATATCAGCGGTTAAATCAACCGGAAAACCATAGGTATCGTATAGAGTAAACAGAGTTTGCCCGTCTAAATCCTGCCCAGCAGGTAGCTCGGCAAGCGCCGCCTCGAGAATTTTCATGCCATGCTCAAGCGTTTCGCTAAAGCGCTCTTCCTCTTGCTTAAGCACTTGCTCAATACGGCTTTGCTGTTGCACCAAGTCTGGATAAGCCTGCCCCATAAACTGAACGAGATCTGCTACCAATCGATAGAAAAAGGGTTGGTTTTGTCCTAGTTTATGACCATGACGTAAGGCTCGGCGTACGATACGACGTAATACATAGCCGCGCCCTTCATTGCTAGGAATCACACCATCTACAATCAGAAAAGCACAGGCACGAATGTGATCCGCAATAACCTTAAGGGAGTTATCTTGTAAGTCAGTAGCTCCGGTTTCTCGTGCTGCTGCTTGAATCAGGTTTTGAAATAGATCAATCTCGTAGTTGGAGTGTACATGTTGCAGGACCGCAGCAATACGCTCTAGCCCCATGCCAGTGTCTACACAAGGCTTAGGCAAAGGATGCAGGTTACCCTGAGCATCACGATCGAACTGCATAAATACTAAGTTCCAGATCTCAATGTAACGGTCGCCGTCTTCTTCGGGAGACCCAGGAGGCCCACCCCAGACCTCTGGCCCATGATCATAGAAGATTTCAGAGCTGGGCCCACATGGTCCCGTATCTGCCATCTGCCAGAAATTATCAGAAACGTAACGACCGCCCTTATCCCCGATACGAATAATGCGCTCTGCTGGCACCCCGACCTGTTCATGCCATATGTTGTAAGCCTCATCGTCTTCGTGATAGACAGTAACCCACAGTTTTTCTGCTGGAAGCTGGTAAACCTGTGTCAATAGCTCCCACGCGTATTTAATGGCTTCCTCTTTGAAGTAATCGCCAAAGCTAAAATTGCCTAGCATTTCAAAAAAGGTATGATGGCGCGCGGTATAACCCACGTTTTCTAAATCGTTATGTTTACCACCCGCACGTACACAGCGCTGCGAGGACGTAGCACGCACATAAGGGCGTGTTTCTTTTCCTGTAAACACATCTTTGAACTGCACCATGCCCGCATTTGTAAATAACAAAGTCGGGTCATTCGCAGGAATCAAAGAGGAGGAAGGCACGATTTCATGGCCTCGCTCTTGGAAAAAAGATAAGAACTTTTGACGAATTTCGGATGTTTTCATTGAAAGCAGCACGAGAAAATTAGGTAACAATCCATTATAGTAATAGTTTTTATAAATACCTAACAGAGCCTAAAGCTGCCGTGCGTTTACAACGGCCTGAAGTGCAAACCATTACTCAAGTGACGCCATGCATCATAACGGATCCTCTAAAACATGCTCTGGCGTCATGTTGTCTACAACGGTGACCTGCTCAGACTGCAGAGCATCACTAAGTATAAACGGTTCATGCTGAGCTTTTGCTTCCAGCGCTCCCCCTCTAAAAACAAGCTGTTGCCACTGTCCTTGCACAATAACATAAGGGTCTTTCCTAGAGTAACTCAATGGAATATATTGCTTATCTTCTATTGCAAAAATAGCCGGGACATACTGCCCCACAGCAAACTGCAACCATATCTGTTTATCTGAACTGAATACCTGTAACGGCGCAACCTCGCGATCGCCTGACAGACGCCACATAAAATCGAAGTGCTCCGCCCCCATATCCCAATGCGGTTTCATCAAACTCAACCGGTTCTCCCAACCATGATGAGTATGTTCACAACCACTCAATACTAATGCTGCCCCAAAGCACACCACCCATTTTTTTAGACTCATGGGATAACCTCCAAAAAAATAGCACTCAGGAATATCTTGAGTGCTATCTTGAAGGCAACTAAACCACTTGCCTAGATTGTAATTATGCTAAGATTTTTTAAGCCTACTTTTGCTTTAAAAGCTGGTTAGCTTGGGTAGCAGCTGCTTTTAACGCGGTCACAGCAGGCTGTTTCCCCTCTAAGGCACTCTGTAAAGTGTCATTAAACACGGCGCGAATCTGGTGATAATTATGAACTTTAAAACCACGCGTGGTATTTGCTGGTTTTTGGCCATAAACCGCCACCAAATTACGCCAGTCCCCTAGTTTTTTATAATAGCTGTCCGCAGTAGCATTAAATGCCTCGTGCGTTAAGGGTAGGAACCCCGTATTTTGATACCACTTGGCAGCATTATCCGTCTGCGCTAGCCATGACAAAAAGCTTGTGGTGCCTTTGTCTTGTTCTGCACTATGCCCCTTGGTTAGCCATAAGCCGGAGCCTGTCACAAAAGGACTACCTGGGGTTGGTGTTACTTGGGGATAGTAAGGCAAACCGCTTACCGCAAAATCAAGCTTACGCTGCGCAGCAAAATCACCCAAATTGCCCGAATTGGATAAAAACACAGCACACTCACCGCTCGCAAAACGTTTGGGTGACTGCGGCCCCATCGATGGGTGTACCATGATCTCACTACGTACCCAACTAATCATGGTCGATAAGTGGCGAATATACATGGTATCAAAGTTAAAACCAACTTTACGACTATCCGCCCCTGTATAAAACTGCTTATTGACCGCCGCTAAGTTTTCTAGGTTAATCGACACGGGCTGATCAGAAGTAAGAGGACAACGACGTGAACCATTATTCGCTAATGAAACCAGTTGCTCTTGTAGCTCCTGCCACGAACGTGAGGGCTGCTCAGGGCTTAAGCCCGCTTTTTTAAACGCGTCAATGTTGTAATACATCACAGGAATCTCTGCCATAAAAGGCAAGGCGAGTAAGCGCCCTTTGCTGTCATGTAAAAAGTTATTGTCCGCTGGCAAAAACCACTTTACCCCTTTGATGGGGTGTTTAGCCAACGCTTGATGTAAGGGCCAAATATAAGAACGGGTAGCCACATCATCTAACCCGGTAATTTCAGGGAGCTGAACAAGATTAGGCCGCTCTTTGTCCGAGCTTAAACGTAAAGCGGCGTCTAGGTCCTCTTCTGTGGAAAAAGCCCGAACTTTAACTTGAACGTCTTTTTGCTGTTTATTAAAGTCTTTAACGAGCTGCTCAAAAACCTGCTTATTATGATCATTAAGGCTATGCCAAACCTGAATATCCGTCGCCGACCATGCCGCCGACGACATCATACCCGCCACGGCGGTGAACAAAACGCTACCTAAGCGCGCAGGTGTAAATAATGTATGCGTATTCATATGCTCTTCAATGCAAAAATGGAAATTCTGGCTCGGGTTGACGATTTGCGATCAAATCAGCCAAAGCTCGTGCTGAACCCGCGCCCATGGTCCACCCCAAGGTGCCATGGCCGGTGTTCACATACAGGTTTTTGATATGGGTACGTCCGATTAAAGGCGTATTAGAAGGCGTGGCCGGACGTAATCCAGACCAAAACTGCACATTATCAAAATCGAGACCATTTGGGAACAGTTCTTTTGTTTGTTTAACCATCATATTGCAACGCTTTGTACTAAGCTTACGACTATAGCCACTTAGCTCGGCTAAGCCAGCTACCCGCAACTGGTTCCCCACCCGCGAATACACCAAGCGCTGTGCCCTATCAGTAAGATTGGCTTGAGGCGCTTGCTCAGCATCTAGAATGGTAAACGTTGCTGAGTAACCTTTTGCCGGATAAACCAAACAACGTATGCCCAATGGCTCTAACAGCAATGGGCTATAAGCACCTAAAGCCACTACAAAAGCATCCGCCTGTATCTGTTGATAATTACCTAAATGATCAATGACCTCGACGGCGGTAACAGCCCCTTGGCGATAGAGCAACCGTACCACAGTATGGTTATACAAGAATTGCACTCCCTCTTGTGCTGCTTGTTGCGCTAACTGTGTCGTAAAACCGTAGGCATCCCCCGACTCATCATCGCTGGAATAATCGCCACCCACAATTTGATGCTGCACCGAAGCTAAGGTTGGTTCCAAAGCTATCACTTCTTCGGCACTCAATACACGACGTTCCACCCCTAGATCTCGTAGTCGATCTACCATATCCTGAGAATGATCGAAGCTTTGCTCGTCACGATAAAAGCTAAGGATCCCACTATCGTAATAGTCATATTTAAGAGCCAGCTGCTGACGCATCTGCGCCAAAGTCGAACGACTGTACTCGGCTAGCCTGACCATAGCCCGAATATTCGCCTCGAAGCGCTTTGGCTGACATTCTCTTAAAAATGCAAGGCTCCAAAGCCATTGCTTAGTATCTAAAGCAGGCCTAAACACCATGGGTGCATCATCTTTAAATAGATTTCGCAACAAGTCCCATGGTGCATGAGGGTTAGCCCAAGGCTCGGCATAAGAGGCCGACAGCAAACCACCGCAAGCGCGAGTGGCCTCTTGCGCGGCACCTGCTTGCCTGTCAATGACAACCACCTCGTGACCATCTTGCGCTAACCACCATGCGGTTGTAGTACCAATGACACCACTACCTAGTACTGCTATTTTCATTTGCGCCCCGCTAAAAGAACACGCGGCTAAACCGCGTGTTTTATTTATGACTAAGAGACTAAATCGGCCTCAGAGGTAAAAGCATCGGCATAAAACAATGCCTCGTCTAAACCACATTTTTCCACAAAATCTTTTTGAGCACTTTCTACCATAATGGGCGCTCCGCACGCATAGACCTCCCAACCAGACAAGTCAGGCAAATCCTCCATCACAGCATGGTGTACAAAACCTGTGCGTCCAGTCCAGTTATCTTCAGCTAAAGCATCGGAAACCACAGGGGTAAAAGCAAAATCCTTAAGCTCTTGTGCCCATTGTTGAGCGAGCTCCATCATATAAATGTCTTTGGGACGTCGCCCACCCCAATATAAGCGCACCGGACGCTGAATGTTTTTTTGTTGCATATCTTCAACCAGGGCTTTGATCGGTGCAAAACCTGTTCCACTGGCTAATAGCACCATTGGTCTTTGGCTTTCCTCGCGTAAGAAAAAAGACCCAAATGGCGCCTCGACACGTAAGATAGCACGCTCTTTCATAGCGGGTTCCGTAACACCAAACACATGGTCCGTAAATAAACCGCCAGGCATGTGCCGTAAATGTAATTCAATTGTATTATCTTCGCGAGGCGGGTTAGCCATCGAATAGCTACGACGACGTCCATCTTTAAGGAGAACGTCGAGGTACTGTCCAGCATAATACATAAACGGTTGCCCTGGAGGCAGCTGCAAAAGCAAACGCATGACATCATCATTAATTTGCTCTCGCTCCATGACACGGACAGGCATTTTTCGAATTTGAATATCTGTAGCAAGACGAGCTTGCGGTGATTCAATACGCAAATCCGTTTTGGGTACGGCTTGACACATCAAGGTATACCCCTGTTCCAGTTCATCCTGCTCTAAAATATGCAAAGGCGCTTCACCGGCCTCGTAATCGCCCTCTAAGACTTTACCTTTGCAGGTCGAACAACCGCCACCTCGGCAGCTATAAGGTAAAACAATATCCGCTTCAAGTGCAGCGTCTAATACATTCTGCCCTGGTTTTACATCAAAAGCTAAACCAGATGGTTCAACAATTACCTTAAACGTCATTTTTCTTCCGTATGAGTGAGGATCTTTGCAGATAAAACAGCATCTGTCATTTTGCGTTCCAACAATTTACCCTTGCGGGCCCGTTTCCCTAAATAAGTCTCTAGGGTTTTAGCCGTGATCTCCCAGTTTGTGGCTTTTCGACGATATATTCCTGAAAGCACAAAACCCTCGGTAGAGCCCGTCGCCCATTGCACAACCGTATCGTCCGCATCTAGGTCAATCAGCTTGGTACCCCGCCCCCCACCTTTAAGTTGCTTTAACTCAGAGAGCGCAATCACCAAAAGGCGCTGTTGTTGGGTAAGTATAGCTAACAAGCTATGCGTTGGATCCACATACAAAGGAGGCAACAAACTATCTTCATCATGCACAGTAATAAACTGTTTACCAGCCCGCTGTCGCGTCGCCATATCGCCTAAATGCGTTAAAAACCCATAACCCGTTTTTGACCCTAAGACCAATTTTTGCTTCGTATCACCCACGACCATATGCACCACAGGTGCGGCACTGTTAACCTCGGCTAAAGCGGTAATGGGCTGGCCGTCTCCTCGCGCCGATGGTAAATCGGCCGTCGCTACGGTATAAGTGCGCCCATCACTGCCTATAGCAATCAGGTCATCCGTGCTACGACATTCCCGAGTAGCATAATACGCATCCCCGCTTTTAAAATTAAACTGCTGTGCATCATGGCCATGGCCCTGCCGGCGTCGTAACCAGCCTTGTTGTGACATAATGACTGTAATCGGCTCATCAACCACGCGCGTCTCTAGCACAGCTCGCTCCGCCTCTTTAATGAGAGTACGGCGCTCATCATGAAATTGCTCGGCATCGGCTTTGATTTCTTTGATCAACAATCGTTTAAAAGCGGTCTTACTTTGCAGCAGCTTTTCCAGTGCCGTCTGCTCTTTGCGCTGCTTTGCTAGCTCTTGTTCGATTTTAAAACCCTCTAGACGAGCTAACTGTCGCAAACGCATTTCTAAAATATCCTCGGCCTGACGCTCACTCAAGGCAAAGGTTTGCATTAACGCAGGCTTGGGCTCATCAGAATCGCGGATGGTTTGAATCACGGCGTCCACATCAAGATAAACACGCATTCTTCCTTCAAGAATATGAATGCGATCGGTGACTTTATCTAAGCGATACTGAGTGCGTCGACGTACGGTTTCCGCACGAAACTCCAACCACTCGGTGAGCATCTGCCGCAAATTACGCTGCGCTGGGCGCCCGTCAATACCAATGCTAACCAAGTTAATGCTGACATTGCCCTCCATGCTGGTTTGAGCTAACAAGGTATTCACAAACTCATCCCGATCCAAACGACTGGATTTAGGCTCAAACACCAACCGCACCGGGTCTTCTTTGCCAGACTCATCACGCACCGTATCCAGTAACCCTAACAACAAAGTACGGGTTTGTTGTTGCTCAGCGGTCAGCGCTTTACGCCCCGCACGGACACGAGGGTTGGTTTTTTCTTCTATTTCCTCAAGGATTTTTTGCGCAGAGGTACCCGGAGGTAACTCATCGACCACGAGCTGCCATTGCCCACGCGCTAGCTCCTCGAAATGCCAACGCGCCCTTACTTTAATTGAACCTCGGCCTTGCTGATAAATCTGTGTGATGTCTTCGGGAGCGGTAATAATTTGCCCCCCACCAGGAAAATCTGGTCCTGGAATATAAGCATAGAAGGCCTCATCCGCCATTTTAGGTTGCTCTAATAAGCCAATACAGGCTTGGGCGACCTCTCCTAAATGATGGGGCGGGATCTCGGTTGCCATGCCAACAGCAATCCCTGAAGCACCGTTTAACAACACCAATGGTAAACGCGCCGGCAATAACGTAGGCTCTTTTTGTGAGCCGTCATAGTTAGGGATAAAATCAACCGTCCCCTCACCGAGCTCATCGAGCAGTAAATTAGCAAAAGGCGTAAGGCGCGCTTCGGTATAACGCATAGCAGCGGCATTATCCCCATCGCGGGAACCAAAGTTACCCTGGCCATCAATTAAGGGATAACGCAGAACAAAATCCTGTGCCATCCGCACCATGGCATCATAGGCGGCTTGGTCACCATGGGGGTGATATTTACCTAAAACATCCCCTACTACACGAGCCGACTTAACAGGCTTAGCCCCTGCAGCCAAACCCATGGCATGCATCGCATATAAAATGCGACGTTGCACCGGCTTTTGTCCATCCGAAACATCCGGAAGTGCCCGCCCTTTTACTACCGATACGGCATAATCTAAATACGCTTGCTCCGCATATTGCGCTAAAGTGATTTCATCAATTTGACCCTCCGTGCCAGCCACGGAGCGGTCGTTTGCGTCAGCCGCAAACAAATCGGATTGCATCATAACTATCCTGTTGCCTAGTTAACTAGCCTCTTGCTAGCCACTTTATTTTAAATATCGAGTTCTGCTAGATTGCCTTTACTCTCTAGCCAGCTACGGCGTTGAGCTGCCTCACCACGCCCCATCAACATATCAAACATTTTTGCCGTGCCTTCTAGCCCGATAGATCCATAAGTGACAGGTAGTAACCGACGTGTATCGGGATTCATAGTCGTATCCCAAAGCTGCTCAGCGCTCATTTCGCCTAAGCCTTTAAAACGACTAATACTCCAACTGTCTTCTCGTACTTTTTCTTTGCGTAACTTATCTAACGCACTATCGAGCTCAGCTTGGTCTAAGCAGTAAATCTTGCGTGCAGGACGCTTACCTACCGCAGGTACATCCAAACGAAATAATGGAGGACGAGCAACAAAAACATGCCCCCCTTGAATCAAGGCTGGAAAATGTTTGAAGAACAACGTCAGCAATAACACTTGAATATGGGAGCCGTCCACGTCCGCATCGGACAAAATACAAATTTTGCCGTAGCGTAAACCGGATAAATCTGGCGTATCTGTCAGGGTATGTGGATCCACCCCGATAGCGACAGATATATCATGGATCTCTTGGTTCGCAAATAAACGATCACGATCAACCTCCCAAGAGTTCAACACTTTACCTCGTAAAGGCAAAATCGCTTGAAAGGATTTATCTCGCCCCATTTTTGCAGAACCACCTGCTGAATCCCCTTCGACCAAAAACAGCTCGGTACGGTCTACATCGTGAGACTCGCAATCGGTTAGCTTGCCTGGCAGCACCGCTACCCCCGAGCTTTTACGCTTTTCAATACGTTGCGTAGAGCGTACCCGAGCCTGGGCATGCCGAATCACCAGCTCTGCTAACTTTTTACCCTCTTCTACTTCAGCATTCAAACGCAGTTCTAAAGCATTGCGCACGAAAGTACTAATCATGCGCACTGCATCCCGGCTATTTAAGCGCTCTTTGATCTGGCCTTGGAATTGCGGGTCAAGAATCTTGGCCGATAACACAAAACTAGCACGTGCAAACACATCCTCGGCTTGAAGCTTTAGACCTTTAGGTAAAAGCGCGTGGAGCTCAGCAAAGTTTTTTACTGCCTGGAATAAACCATCACGTAAGCCTGCTTCATGCGTTCCCCCAGCGGGGGTTGAAATCAAGTTCACAAAAGACTCTCGGACTACAGGGCCTTCAAGTGTCCACGCTACGATCCATTCTGCGCCCTCTCCTAGGGCATAATTTTCATCTTCTTCCGTGGCAAACTGTGCCCCTTTGAATAAAGGAATCAACAGCTCTTGACCCTGTAGGGCTTCTTGTAGATAACCTGATAGGCCATCCTCATAACACCACTCTATTTTTTCTTTGGTTTTCTCATTCACCAAGGTGACGGTAGTGCCACTTAATAACACCGCTTTGCTGCGTAATACGTGTTTTAGCTCAGCCAACGGAATAGTCGCGGCATCAAAATACTGAGCATCAGGCCAGATCCGTACTTGGGTTCCCGTTTTGCGTTTTGGCGCAGAACCCGCTATATGTAAGGGTTCTATGACCTCTCCACCCGCAAACGTGATCTGATGAATCTCCCCTTGACGCCAGACCTGAACGTCCAAACGGGTCGATAGCGCATTGGTCACGGATACCCCTACCCCATGCAGCCCCCCTGAAAACGCATATGCGCCCCCATCTTTTTTATCGAACTTACCCCCCGCATGTAAACGAGTAAAAACCAGTTCGACCACTGGTGCGTTTTCTTCAGGGTGAATGCCGACCGGAATCCCACGACCATCATCCAACACGGATATACTTTGGTCTGTATGGAGGATTACAGTGATATGTTTGGCGTAACCTGCAAGCGCTTCGTCTGCTGCATTATCAATAACCTCTTGTATAATGTGCAAAGGGTTATCTGTGCGGGTATACATACCTGGGCGTTGACGCACAGGCTCTAAACCTTTCAACACCCGAATTGATGATTCATCGTAATTGGATTTAGACACTCTCTAATTCTCTATCAATCGGTAAAAGAACCTATTTTACGAACTCTACGCCTAATCCCCAAATGGTATCGTAGTGGATGAGGCGATCTTTTGATTACACTATGCCTCTTTTTTTTCATGGCATGCTGTAGAAAATGCACAACATTCGCATGGTGAAAAATCCCTTTGATTGTGTGTTTTCCTCGCCATCTCGTATAGTGTATTGATCCCAGTTTATTTTTTATTTGTAGAATACTGTCATGAGCCAATTTATTAAAAATGTATCTGATACGTCTTTTTCTGAAGACGTTTTACAATCCGACCTTCCTGTTCTCGTTGATTACTGGGCTGCTTGGTGTGGTCCATGTAAGGCTATCGCCCCCATTTTGGACGAAATTGCCGAACAGTACGCAGGTCGTGTTACAATAGCCAAACTAAATGTAGACGAAAACCCCGAAACAGCGGCGAAATTTGGTATTCGCGGTATCCCTACATTAATGCTGTTCAAAAATGGGCAACCCACTGAAACCAAGGTCGGGGCGCTATCTAAAACACAGCTACAAGAATTTCTCGATAACTCCTTATAAACAATTTCTGCGCGAGCCTTCTCTTGGCTCGCCGCCGTTGGCTGATTCCCTTCTTTTCTTCTCATGCATCTCAACGAACTCAAAGCTCTGCACGTCTCGCAGCTGCTCGAAATGGCTGCCAGCCTAGATATCGATAATGCGAATCGCATGCGCAAACAAGAACTCATGTTTGCAATCATGAAAAAACGCGCTAAACAAGGCGAACAAATTTTTGGTGATGGCGTTCTCGAAGTCCTTCCTGATGGTTTTGGATTTCTTCGCTCTCCAGAAACTTCTTATCTAGCAAGCACAGACGACATCTATATTTCTCCTTCGCAAATCCGTCGTTTTAATCTTCATACTGGAGACTCCATCGAAGGCGAAGTCCGCACTCCTAAAGACGGTGAGCGTTATTTTGCTCTTGTTAAAGTCGATAAAGTCAACGGCATGCAACCCGAGGCCATCAAACATCGCATTATGTTTGAAAACCTCACGCCGCTGCATCCTAATCAGCCCATGCGCTTAGAGCGCGATATCAAAAGCGAAGAAAACATCACTGGGCGCATTTTGGATATCTTCGCTCCTATCGGCAAAGGACAGCGCGCATTAATTGTCGCTAGCCCAAAATCGGGGAAAACCGTGATGATGCAGCATATTGCTCACGCTATCACGACCAACTACCCTGACTCTACACTGATAGTACTCTTAGTGGATGAGCGCCCCGAAGAGGTCACGGAAATGCAACGCACTGTGCGTGGCGAAGTGGTTGCCTCTACGTTTGATGAGCCCGCTACCCGCCATGTGCAAGTAGCAGAAATGGTCATCGAAAAAGCCAAGCGCTTAGTTGAGCTCAAAAAAGACGTTGTAATTTTACTCGATTCAATTACTCGTCTTGCCCGAGCTTATAACACCGTGGTTCCTGCCTCTGGAAAAGTATTAACGGGGGGGGTGGATGCGAATGCCCTTCAACGCCCGAAGCGTTTCTTTGGTGCTGCTCGTAACCTCGAGGAAGGCGGCTCCCTTACCATTATTGGTACGGCCCTAATTGAAACCGGTAGCCGTATGGACGAGGTCATCTACGAGGAGTTTAAAGGCACCGGTAACTCCGAGATCCACTTAGAGCGTCGCCTTGCCGAAAAACGGATTTACCCCGCCATTAACTTAAATAAAACCAGTACACGTCGCGAAGAACTGCTAATCAAGCCCGAACTACTGCAAAAAATTTGGGTATTGCGTAAATTCATCCATGATATGGACGAAGTTGAAGCCATGGACTTTATCTTGGATAAGGTCCGCGCAACAAAAACTAACGCAGAATTTTTCGAAATGATGAAAAAATAGTTCATAATAAAAGCCTCTACCCAGAGGCTTTTTTTTGGCCCAAAGTGCAAATGGCATTGTCTTTGGTTGATTCATTTTCTTTTTTTGTTTTGCTGAGCTTATGGTTTTTTGATCACGCTACTCAGTGTCTTGCTATAGGATACGCTTATGAAATCCGCCTCTTTAACGCAATTTCTCCAACACTTGCAGCAACGCGACCCTCATCAACCCGAATTTCTACAAGCGGTACACGAGGTTTATCACAGCCTGTGGCCTTTTATAGAAAAACACCCTGAGTATGCCGATTATGGGCTACTTGAACGTTTAACAGAGCCGGATCGTATTTATCAGTTTCGGGTCACCTGGGTAGACGACCAAGGCAAAACCCATATCAATCGCGCTTTTCGAGTCCAGCATAATAATGCCATTGGCCCCTACAAAGGCGGCATGCGTTTTCACCCCTCTGTCAATCTATCGATCCTTAAATTCCTTGCCTTTGAGCAAACCTTTAAAAACGCACTCACGACTTTACCCATGGGGGGAGCTAAGGGGGGATCGGATTTTGACCCTAAAGGCAAATCCGACCTGGAAATCATGCGTTTTTGCCAAGCGCTAGTCACCGAACTTTATCCCCATATTGGGGCTGACATGGATGTACCCGCCGGTGATATTGGCGTGGGTGCGCGCGAAGTCGGTTTTATGGCTGGCATGATGAAAAAGCTCACTCGTTCTGCCGAGTGTGTTTTTACAGGCAAGGGCTTTGACTTTGGGGGCAGCTTTATTCGCCCTGAAGCCACCGGATATGGTTTAGTGTATTTTGTCCTAGAGATGCTTGCCACCCAGCAAAAAACCTTAGATGGTTTACGTGTCGCGATTTCTGGCGCAGGCAATGTCGCGCAATACGCAGCTAAAAAATGTCTAGACTTAGGAGCAACCGTTTTAACCATGTCGGATTCCAGTGGCACTGTGTACGACGAAACGGGGATTACTCCTGAAAAGCTAGCCATACTCATGGAATGCAAAAATCAAAAGCGGCTGTCCTTACAAGACTATGCTCATATGACGCATAGCACCTTTCTAGCTGGTGAAAGACCGTGGCATATTCCTGTCGATGTAGCCTTACCTTGCGCGACACAAAACGAACTTGATATTAATGATGCCAAACAGCTTATCCAAAATGGTGTGATCTGTGTTGCCGAGGGCGCTAATATGCCCACCACGCTTCAAGCCATTGCGGCTTTTCAACAAGCTAATATTCTTTACGCGCCTGGTAAAGCAAGCAATGCAGGAGGTGTAGCCGTATCAGGACTTGAAATGTGTCAAGGCGCACAACGCTTACAATGGGCTGCAGAGGACGTGGATAGTCAGCTTTTACTTATCATGAAGCGCATTCATGCTAGCTGTGCTCAATACGGGCGCCATGATCAAAAAATCAACTACGTCGAAGGAGCAAACATTGCCGGCTTTGTTAAAGTGGCAAATGCTATGCTAGCCCAAGGCATTTATTAAAAATCCGTTTCAGGTTCTTTAATTTTTAACTCTTCGGTTTTTATTGATTCCCATGGACCAAAAATATGATAATGCGTGGTCATGGCTTTGGCTAAAGGGGTTTTCAGCACCCACTGAGTTAAAAAGGCGCTCAACCCAACTACCGGGTTGAGCGCAATCCCTGCAGCAATCGCTGCTCCACTCATATCTACATTCGGCACTACTATCGCCTGCGCATCCACCAATTCCGCCTGAAGGTCCGTTTCCCCTTCGAGCACGATCACCCCAACCGGACTCACAATACGTAAATCTTTCGTCTTCAGTCGCTCCTCTTTTAAAACTGCAATACCTTGAATTTCATTAAAGGGAAAACCTTCCTGCAGGACACCACGCACATCCAAGTCAAGGCGTGCTATGCGTGATAACGACTGTAAAGACAAAAACTCCAATAGCTTCGCTGCGCGTGAATGAACAGCACTAATTCGTCCTCTTTGCAGAAATACCTTAAATTCTGCCTGAATGTCCTTGGCTGTGTGCCGCCATGGCAAGTGCCGCCATTGCAAAGTGGCCTGCGCCTGAAGCTCACCATGAGTTAAATTATCCGGCCAGTCGAGTTGCTGCAGCCAATGACCCATATTTTGACTTTCTAAATAAGCGTCTACATACAAACCTCGCTGTGCACCTGCTAATATCCAGTTCCCTGTAGCTTGTACGGTACCATGGGGAGTGGTTAAACTTAGATCGGTAACTTGCCACCGCGTGGAGTCTTGAGCACTAGCACTTCCTTGTGCCTTCAGCATTCCGAGCTGTCTCCGCCCCCAGCGTAAATCCGACACTTTCAACTGTATGTCCGGCAAACGTAGATCAAACTCCTTCATTAGCACTTCTTCCTGAGTGGTAGGAGCTGGCTGCCAATAAAAACGCTGCAAATCCGCCTGAATCAGCGCAGACCCTGTTGATGTACGCGCAGGCGTCCACCAAACTGTTCCCGCTATCTGGCTAGCGCTCACATCAGCGCGCCACTTATTTTTAGGCTGTGCCTGTAACGTAAAAGTCAAGTGTTGCCATTGTTGCGCAAAACCAGTGACCTTATCCGCTTTCAGACGTAAGCGCTCCAAGGTCGGCCATTGAAATGATGACGTACCTGCTTGTTGCCATAGCGGTCCTAACCAATTTAACCAAGGCTCTATATCCAATTCTGCGCTAGCTAAGTCCAAAACCAGTCCAGTCGTTGGCAATGCAGGTTGGCCTTGATTCCAGCCCACGGCTCCTCGTACAAAACCTTGTGGTGTTGATGTCGAAGACTCAAACACGGCCACCACGTCATCGCCTAAGTGGATCTGCAATTGATCCTGTTGTGCTTGTATAGGCTTCCACTCTACGCGTAAAGCACGTGATTGCGCTTTTGTCTTAGCCAAAGGAGCAGGTAAGTGCACCGCTAAACCTTGTAAATGACTCTGTGCTTTGAGTTGGAAGCGCTTATGCTTATCCAGCCCAAACTCTACTTGATATGCCAACTCTCCCTGCAATGCGTCAGCCGGTAAAATCGAATGAAAAGCTTGATTAAGCGCTCTCGCCTGCGCCCGACCATGTAATAGTAAAAACTGATTAGCGGCACCAATTTGCTGCTGTAACAGCAAAGGACCATCAAACCACTTCCCTTTAATTTTTTGTGCTTGTGCACCAGACTCACTAAATACCAATGTTCCGCTAAGCTGCTCTATCGGAGGCAGCTGAGGGAAAATATGTAGAGTGTTATTTTGAAAATGAATAGCACCATCAACGGCCACATCTTCCGTATTATCTAAATTGACTCGTAACGCCAAAGGCACTTGCCACTGTCCTGTGGCCTGACTCTGATCAAAACTATGTCCTAACCACTCCCCCAAGTCTGTAGTGGTCATTAATCCCAAATAAGACTGCGCTGGCCCCTGGGTTTGAGCATATATCTGTAACTGTGGCGCATAAAAATTATTAATATGCACCTGAATGTCATGAGCTTGTACCGGTTCAGTAGGCATAGGGCTTAACTGAGCAGTGGCTTGATTAACCCATAAGCCCGCGCCGCGCACTGCCACAAAGCCCGCTGCGTTTTCTACTTTAGGCCAACCTTTTTCTAAAGCCGTTGTCGGGTAATAGTCGATTTCAGCCCCCTGAAAGGCTCCACCCACAAAAAACACACCGGTCGCTGGATCCTGATAGGGGAAATCATGTAGATTTCCTTTTAATCGTATTGCTCCTTCAGAAACCTGTCCTGTTATCAAGCCCTGCTTTAGCCAATCAACCACTGACTCTGCTATCTCTGTTGTGGGAAAATAGCGATATAAAGCCGCTAGCTGTAAATCTTGAATTCGCCCGGTTATATCCCATTGCCCAGCTCGCCAATCTTGATTCAACGGTGTCCATTGCCCAGCTAAGCTCAAGGTTACGTCTTCATTACTTAACTGAAACTCATCAATATAAATAGTAGAGCTTGGGGCGGTCGCTAAGCGTTTTGCTACTAAGCGTAAACGCTCTCCGTGCAACGCCTCAGTAAAGTACGATGCCCTCTCCCAACGTAAGCCTGCGCCATCAATTTCAAGGTGCAAGGCTTGCTGTGTAAGTAGACGTTTCTCCAAGGGTTGCTCTTGTGCCACTGCTTGAAAGGTAGTCCATGGCGCGGAAGCAAACACACGCAATGAGCGTGCAAATAACTGTCCATGATCATGGCTTTCCCACACACCGTTATAAATACGCGTATCTAGCGTCACATGATGAATTTGACTCTGCTCAAGCTCTAGCCATAATTGTGTATCTAATGAGGCCTGAAGCAAATGATTGGGCAAGTCAATCCACTGTCGCCATACTGCGGGGCTTAATTCATTTAACTGCACATATAAGCTACCACTTAGCTGCTGTTGTGCTAAAGCTTGCTCTTGTAAATGCCCTTTTAATTGCACACTTTGACCAGATCCAGACTGCGGACTGGCCCGCAGCTGAAAATGCAAGCCATCGCTTTGATGCCTTAATACCCCTTCAAGCTGCTCCAAAACTAAAGGCTCGGCCAAACGGCTATAATCTATCCAACGCAACCGAGCTTGCTGCAGTGATACATACTCTTGTTGGGCTAGCCAAGCCACAAAATCATAGCTTACGGTATCGGTGCCCACAGTGGCACTTGAGCTTTGCCATGTTTGGCCAGCTACATGCAGCGTATACTCATGGTCTCGCCACAAAGTCAGGGCTAGCCCAGTAATACGCAAATCAGAGAAAAGTGGCCACCCCTTTAAAAACGTTTGCCACTTCAGTTGAGCCTGCAAATGAGGAATTTCTGTTGTATGCCCAGCCGCATCCGTTAAGGTCAAATCATGGACTTGAAGAACCGGTAGCCAATCACTCCACTCTACCGCTATTTTTTCCGCTTGTATTTCCACTCCTAGCGCTTGCCCTAGCCAATCGGCGATAGGTTCACGCCACTGATCCACTTGGGGTAAGAACCAATAGCGCGTCCCTAACACGACAAGAACCAGCAATACATATAAGATAAGTATCAAACGCCCCAACCAGCGTGAAACAGTGATCATTTTTCTCTTTTGGTTTTAAACATGATGGATTTACAAAGCACATTAAACTGGTCTGGCGCGCTACGCCGCCAGCTGGTTGCTACACCAGAGCTTGCGGATTGGTTACAAGCGCAAAGTAAATATGAAGTGACCCCCACAGTGATCCAAGATTGGTTTGATGCGCTACGTCCCCAAGAATATACCGAAGAGGCGCTTAAAAAGCAGCTACGCTTAGTACGACGTCGCGTTTTTTTTACGCTAATGGTGCGGGATGTTCACTCCAGAGCTAGTTTAGCCGAAGTGAGCACCGCTATGAGCTTTTTAGCTGATCTAAGTGTAAGCAAAGCCTATGAATGGGTGAGTCACGCCCTCAGTGAAGCGCACGGAACACCCATTGACCCCAAAACAGGCCTACCTTTAGAAATGCTTATTGTCGCTATGGGGAAATGGGGGGGCTATGAATTAAATGTATCCTCCGATATTGATCTCATTACCCTATATGATGGTGAAGGCGAAACCCAAGGACGACGGCCGCGTAGCTACCATGAGTACTTTGGACGCTTAACCCAACGCTTGCTTCCTATACTGTCACAAACCAATGCTTTCGGTCATGTTTTTAGAACCGACTTGCGTCTACGTCCCGATGGCGATGTGGGCCCCTTGGCTTGGAGCTTAAATGCATTGGAAAACTATTTTCTTCATCAAGGACGAGAATGGGAACGCTATGCCTGGATAAAAGGCCGTCTTATTCAGGTCAAAAGCCATGCGGAGAGTCAGCCTCAATATGCACAACAACGCTTAGAGAATCTACGGACTCCCTTTGTTTATCGCAAATATTTTGATTTCGATGCTTTAGCCTCTTTACGCGATTTACGCGAACGCATTCGCCAAGACTGGGAACGAAAGGTCATTGCCAAAGATAGCCTGGAAAGCACACATAACATCAAATTAGGGGATGGAGGTATACGGGAAATTGAGTTCGTAGTTCAACTAAATCAACTCATCCGTGGTGGGCGCTGGCCCTCATTGCAACAACAAAACTTGCATGCAGCTGTACACGCTCAAGTACAAGCGGATCTGATGGATGATGAGCTCGCACGCCGACTACTTAATGCGTATGACTTTTTACGTCGCACTGAACACTTTCTTCAATATAAAGAAGATGAACAAACCCATCTTTTACCCACCGACGCCGATACCTATGCTCGCCTTGCCTACAGCTTTGGCTTAAGCACAGACTCATTTACCCAACAACTCAATGAGCATCGCCAATTTGTCCACCAAAGCTTCCAAGATGCTTTTCGTATTGCAGGCGTAGAGAAAAAAACGCGGGCCACCACTGCTATCGCACCTACACTGCCGTCTCCCCCGATGAGCTCCTCAGACCATGCTGAGCTTGAGGCTCAAAGCCAACAACTCCTACATTCCAATCGCATCCAGCGTTTGCCCCCACATAGCCTAAAACGCTTACAACGCTTATTACCCTTGTTAAGACAAGCGGCTTGTGCCACCGATCACCCCGTAGAAACTAATAAGCGACTCCATACTATTATGGAACAAATTGCTAGCCGTAGTGCTTATCTTGCACTACTGCTCGAGTACCCGGAAACCATTCAACGCATGGCAACCATTGCAGGGGCCAGCCCTTGGGCTGCGCATTATTTAGCGCAATACCCTCTGGTATTAGACAGCTTAATTGAATGGAAAGATCTGCTTGAGGCCCCGGATTTTACTGCTCTTGCCGAGCAACTACGTCTGGAGCTCGATGCCTGTGTACTACCTAACGGTCAGGCCGATATTGAAAGGCAAATGAATCTTATGCGCGACCTGCAACATCAGGTTAGCTTTCAGCTACTAGCACAAGATATTGCAGGCTTACTCACCGTAGAAGTCTTAGCCGACCAACTATCGGCGTTAGCTGATCTGCTTATAGAGGAAACCATTTATCGTACCTGGCCTCTGGCTCAACCACGCCAACAGCCACCTGATCCCCCCACCCCGCAATTTGCCGTCATCGCTTATGGTAAATTAGGTGGCAAGGAGCTGGGTTACGCATCAGATCTGGACTTGGTTTTTTTATATGATGACCCCAATCAGGATCAGGTTGAAAAATACGTGCGCTTAGGTCGGCGCATGGTGTCGTGGCTAAGTACGATGACCTCATCGGGACGTATGTACGAGGTAGACATGCGTTTACGTCCGGATGGCGATGCTGGCCTGATTGCAGTCTCTATCGATGGTTTTGAAAAATACCAAAGCCAACAGGCTTGGAGCTGGGAACATCAAGCCATTACCCGTGCTCGTTTTGTTGCTGGCGACCCACAAATTGGGGCACGCTTTGAAAAAGTACGCCAGGATATTCTTTTACAAAAGCGTGACCCTATCGCTTTTAAGCGTGAGGTCATTACCATGCGTGAAAAAATCGCTCAAGCACACCCCAACAAGAGTGATTTATTCGATATCAAACACGATCGCGGCGGTATGGTAGATATTGAGTTTATGACGCAATATTTAGTGCTGTGTTATGCTCACCGGTATCCGGCTCTTTTGAATAATTTGGGTAATATTGCTTTATTAGGGATAGCTGCTGAGCATCAGCTCATTCCGCGTACGCTAAGCCAACAAGCCATACAGGCGTATCGCACATTTAGGCGTTACCAGCATAACCTACGCCTTCAAGGCGCAGCAGTGGCACGTTTACCATTGCACCAAGTGCAAGCGGAACGAGACGCTGTTATGGCTTTATGGCAAGCGGTTATGAACTAATTCTGTATACACCATGAAAAACACTGAATTTACTCGCCCTGTTCTCACCATCCCTAACAACAGTAAAAAAGTACTGTTGCACTCTTGTTGTGCCCCCTGTTCTGGTGAGGTCATGGAAGCCATGACAGCCTCTGGGATTGAATATACGATTTTTTTCTACAACCCTAACATTCACCCCATCAAAGAATACGAAATTCGCAAAGAGGAAAACAAACGTTTTGCAGAAAAGCACAATATCCCTTTTATTGATGCGGATTACGATGCCGATAACTGGTTTGAACGCGTTAAAGGCATGGAGCATGAACCAGAGCGCGGTATCCGCTGTACAGAGTGCTTTGATATGCGCTTTGAACGTACTGCTTTATATGCTTATGAAAATGGGTTTGACACCATTACCAGCTCTTTAGCGATTTCACGCTGGAAAGATATGAAGCAAATTAACGGCTGTGGTGAACGTGCTGCTGCCCGCTACCCCAATATGCTGTACTGGACCTACAACTGGCGCAAAGGGGGTGGGTCACAACGTATGCTTGAAATCAGCAAGAAAGAAAATTTTTATCAACAAGAGTATTGCGGCTGCGTATATTCTTTACGCGACACAAATAATTGGCGTATGGCCAATGGCCGCCCACGCATTGAGTTTGGCGTAAAATTTTACGGTATTAATGACACTTCCACGCTAAAAAAGACGAGTTAAGCCCCCACGAAAAAAGGCAGCCTAATTAAGCTGCCTTTTTACATAAACATTCTACTAAACGCCTAAATAACGCTCCCACAGCGTTGGATCAGCACCTAACTGCGCCGAATCCCCCTGCCATACCACCTGCCCTTTTTCTAAAATAATATGATGGTCAGCTAACCTCATGAGTCGCTGTACGTATTTATCGATAATTAAGATGGTTTGGCCTTGAGCACGCAAAACATCCAAACACTGCCAGATTTCCTCACGAATTTTGGGGGCTAACCCCTCCGAAGCCTCATCCAATATTAATAATTTAGGATTCGTCACCAAGGCGCGACCAATCGCTAACATTTGCTGCTCGCCACCCGAGAGTTGATTTCCCATATTGTTTTGGCGTTCGCGTAGCCGGGGAAACAACTCAAAAACTCGCTCTGGTGTCCAAGGCTTACTTGTCTGCGGGTTACGATGTGCTACAAATGCCGTTAAATGTTCTTTTACCGTCAAGTTCGGAAAACAATGACGCCCCTCTGGCACAATCGCCATTCCAGCCCGTGCAATTTTATCTGTCGTCCATGTGTTGATCTGCTGCCCAGCAAAAAACACCTCGCCTTTTTTTATAGGTAAAGCACCAAACAACGTTTTTAATAAGGTGCTTTTACCCATGCCATTGCGCCCCAACACGGTCACCACTTGACCACTTTGAATGGACAAGTCCACACCAAATAGCACCTGACTCGCACCATAACCGCTTTCTAAATGTTTAACTTCAAGAATCATGCGGCCTCCGTCGCTTCATCACCTAAATAGGCATTTTTCACATCTTGATTATGACGAATCTCGTCAGGCGTTCCAGAGGCGATAATTTTACCCGCGACCAATACCGAAATGCGGTCAGCTAAACGAAAAACCGCCTGCATATCATGCTCAACCAATAACATCGCTGCCTTACCTCGCATAGACTCGATCAGCTCTGTTAAACGTAAGCTTTCATCGGGTCCCATACCTGCCATGGGCTCATCCAAAAGCATAACACTAGGGCTGGCTGCTAAAGAGAGTGCGAACTCCAGTTTACGCTGTTCCCCATGGGGCAAATGCCTAGCCTGTGCTGACCATAAATGGCGGTCAATCGCGCACTCCATCGCTAATTGCTTCGCTTTATCTAAGAGTTCTGTTTCACTATCTCGAGCACGCCAAAAGCGAAGGCTGCTGCCCGTCGCTGCTTGTACAGCCAATAACAAATTCTCTAATACCGTATAGTGATCAAAAATATTCGTTACTTGAAAAGAACGAGCTAAACCCGCTGCCACGCGCTCATGCGCTTTCAGATGAGTTATATTTTTACCATTTAAGAATAACTCACCTTGATCGGGTCTAAGCGTACCAGCGAGTTGATGTATTAGGGTGGACTTTCCAGCCCCGTTCGGGCCAATTAGCCCATGGATTTCTCCTGCATAAAGCTGAATAGAGACATCATTCGTAGCATGTAATGCCCCAAAATGCTTATGTAAACCACGCGACTCAAAAACAATAGGGGTTGAACTAATTTGTGTCATAACTCACCTTTTTACGATCAAACCAACCTGCCAACCCCTGCGGCGCAGCAAAAACCACTATTAGTAATAAAATTCCCAACGGCAAATGCCAGTATTCAGTCCAGTTTCGTAAGACCTCCTCTAGCACCAACATAACAGTAGCGCCAGCTACTCCACCAAACATCAACCCCATACCACCTACGAGCACCATAATGATTAAGTCAGCCGATTGCGTCCAATGCATCAAAGAAGGAGAGACGAATAAATTATGATTGGCGAGTAAAGCCCCCGCTAACCCCATCAATGCCCCACTCAGACTATAGGCCACCAACTGGATGCGATAAACAGGATAACCTAGGGCCTGCATCCGACTTGCATTCTCTTTACAACCCATTAGTGCATACCCAAATCGTGATTCAATCAACCTCTTAAAGCATAAAAAAGCCACAATCACTAGCCCCAGCACCACATAGTAAAACTGCACATCGTCACTTAAATCTAGGCCTGGAAGCGTAGAGTAATCATAGAGATTCATACCATCTTCGCCGCCGTACTGCCGCAAAGAAATAAATAGGTAATAAATCATTTGCGCAAAAGCCAAGGTGATCATAATGAAATAGACCCCTTTTGTACGCAATGAAATGGCCCCCGTAATCAACGCTAATAACGCCGCTACTAACATAGCTAACGGCCATGCCACCCACGCGGCATAAACCCCGGCATCAGCTAAAATACCGACCACATAGGCACCTGTACCAAAAAAAGCCGCGTGTCCTAGTGCCACTAAACCGCCATAGCCTAAAACTAAATTAAGCGCACTAGCAGCTAAGGCATATATCAAGACCCGCCGCACAAAAGAAACATAAAACTCAAGACCAAAGCTAGGCGCGACTAAAGGAAAAGCCAGCAACAAAGCAAAGCCGATAACAATCCAAAAGCGTTGTAGAGTCATAGGTTAACCTCGCGCAGGGAAAAGTCCGGCCGGCTTCACCACAAGCACCACCGCCATCAAGAAATAAATCGACATCGCTGCTAAGGTTGGCCCTACACTCGACGCTACGTCAGCAGGAAAAACCATGCGTAATAACTGGGGCAAAAAAGCACGCCCTGCCGTATCTACCATGCCGACCAGTAGCGCTCCTACAAAGGCCCCCCGTATGGAACCAATCCCGCCAATCACAATGCAAACCAAAACCAGAATTAAAATGTCTTCGCCCATACCTATCTGCACCGCATTAATAGGCCCCAATAATGCGCCTGCTAAAGCTGCTAAGGCGGCACCCAAGGTAAAAATACCCAAAAACAGCACGGGCACACGTACCCCCATTAATGTTGCCATTTGTCGGTTTGAGGCACCTGCACGAACTAATACCCCTGCGCGTGTTCGCGTAACAAAAGCATATAAACCAATCGCCACCAATAACCCCACCGCAATAATCATTAAACGAAAAGCGGGGTAAAGAAAATCAGGCAAAAGCTGCACTGGACCAGATAAGGCCGCAGGCATATTAAGCATCATAGGAGCCGGCCCCCAGATCATCTTTACTACGTCATTAGCAATAAGAATAACGGCGTAACTGCCTAACACCTGAGCTAAGTGATCACGCACTACCAGACGCCTCATGAGAGCCAGCTCTAACAGTATGCCCACCAATGCTGTTACCCCTACGGCAACCAAAACGGCTAAAGTAAATGAGCCCGTGCGCTGCATGGTTTCTGCGGCAACATAAGCCCCCGCCATATATAGGGAGCCATGCGCCAAGTTCATGATATCCATGATGCCGAAGACCAATGTTAGGCCTGCGGCAATCAAAAACAACATCAACCCAAACTGCAAACCATTTAGCAGCTGCTCAACAACTAAAATGAGCGACATGAAAATAACCTACTAATAATTAAAATTTATAGCTTGCATTCATCAACATACACATCCTGGTAGCGATCAAAAACCGTTTCTACCAAGCGATTTGTTAACACACCATGCTCATCTCGCTCAATCACACGTAAATAATATGGCTGGATAGGGAAGTTATTTTTACCGTAGGTAAAAGGGCCTCTCACAGACTCATAGTTCGCCGACTTCAATGCCTCTAATACAGCCTTACGGTCTTTGACGTTACCATTTACTTGAGTGACCGCTGCATCTATCGCCATGATGACATCATAGGCTTGTGCAGCATACACCGATGGGTACCGCCCCTCGTACTTTTCACGGAATGCTTCTACAAACTTCTTATTCGCGGGAATATCTAAATCATGCGCCCACTGTGCCGTATTAAACATGCCTTCAATTGGGTCCCCTACCGCCTGAATAATATCGGTGTCACCCGAAAAACCAGGTCCAATCAGCACGGTGTCTTTATTTAGGCCTGCAGCTACAAACTGCTTAATAAAGTTAATGCCCATGCCCCCTGGTAAAAAGAAAAACACCGCATCGGGTTTATTTGCACGGATCTGCGCAAGCTCAGCCGCATAATCAATCTGGCCTAGTTTGGTATAAAGTTCCTCGCTAGGCGTTTTACCATAACCACGTTTAAAGCCAGTTAATGCATCTTTACCAGCGGGATAATCTGGAGCCAAAATAAAGACTTTTTCGTAATTACGATTGGCTGCTACTTTTCCGGCCGCTTCATGAAAAGCATCGTTTTGATATGACACCCCAAAAAAATAAGCGTTACATTGCTTTCCTGCTAGCTGACTTGGTCCAGGGTTTGCCGTTAAAAAAGGAATTTCAGCTTTAAAAAGAGCCGGCCCAACGGCTAGCGCTACGTTTGACCCCACCGGACCGGTAAAAAAATCGATCTTATCGCGCTGGATAAACCGATTCACCAGTTGGCGTGCCTGATCTGGGTTACCCCCCATGTCCTGCTGGATAAACTCGGCAGGCTGCCCGCCCAGTTTTCCATCCAGCAGCTGAATTGCCAAATTAATCCCATCACGAATTTCCGCACCAACCGCAGAAAAAGGACCCGAATTGTCATTCGCAATCCCTACTTTGATAGGGTCGGCCCAAATGCTATGACTAAATCCCACTGCGCTCAATGCCAAGGCTGCAACTAAAGGTTTTATCATGTCTTCTCCGTTTTTGTACTTTTGTATCGATAAGTTTGTTATAAATAGTTTAGTTATAAATTAGTTATCTACCTACAGGGGATATTACTTACAGGGTAATTCCCCAATTGCGCACAAAAAAGCCCCACTAAAAAGTGGGGCCAAGTAAAAAAGTAAAAATTAATGCGGTTTAGTGAAGCTAAAGCCGTCGTCTTTAAAATCCACATACACCGTGTCGTTATCGACAAAATCACCTTGTAAGATGGCTTTTGCGACGGGGTTTTCAATATGTTGCTGGATCGCACGTTTAAGCGGTCTGGCTCCAAATACAGGATCAAAACCAACTTTAGCGATCTCCGCTAAGGCGGCATCCGATACCTGTAAATGTAAATGACGATCGGCTAAACGCTGATCTAAACGCTGTAATTGAATATTGGCAATCGACTGAATATGTTTGGCATCCAAAGAATGGAATACCACTACCTCATCAATACGGTTTAAAAACTCGGGGCGGAAAGCAGACTTTACCTCTTCCCAAACAACCTCTTTTACGACCTCGTATGGTTCATCTTGCATGTTTTGAATATGCTGTGAACCCAAGTTAGAGGTCATAATAATCACGGTGTTACGAAAATCCACTGTGCGCCCTTGACCATCGGTCAAGCGTCCATCATCCAAAACCTGCAATAGAACGTTAAAGACATCCGGATGCGCTTTTTCAACCTCGTCCAAGAGTATCACGCTGTAAGGTTTGCGCCGCACCGCTTCGGTTAAATATCCACCTTGCTCATAGCCCACATACCCTGGAGGCGCACCAATTAACCGTGCTACGGAGTGCTTTTCCATGAATTCCGACATATCAATACGGATTAAATGCTCCTCGGAATCAAATAAAAACTCTGCCAAAGCTTTGGTGAGTTCGGTTTTACCTACACCGGTAGGACCTAAAAATAAAAAGGAACCATATGGGCGATCGGGATCCGCTAAACCTGCTCGCGATCGACGAATTGCATCAGCCACGAGTGTCACGGCCTCATCTTGACCAACCACACGCTGGTGCAAATAGGACTCCATCTGCAGCAACTTCTCTCGCTCACCCTGCATCATGCGCGCCACAGGAATCCCTGTGGCTCTGGAAACCACCTCTGCGATTTCCTCGACGCCTACTTGTGTACGCAGCAATTTAGGTCGGTCTTGGGAATCCGCTTGCTCTTTCACATTTTCAGCAGATTTTAAACGCTCTTCTAGCTGAGGTAGCTTGCCATATTGAAGCTCTGCCAGTTTTTCAAACTGACCTTTGCGCTGGTATTCCGCCATTTCAGCACGCAATGCTTCAATTTCCTCTTTAATGGATTGCGTACCTTGTACGGCTGCTTTTTCCGCTTTCCAAATCTGCTCATAGTCATCATACTGGCGCTGTAACGCCTCTAGCTCATCTTCGATGGCTTGCAAACGCTTTTTAGAAGCCTCGTCTTCTTCTTTACGTACTGCTTCGCGCTCAATTTTAAGCTGTATCATTCGACGATCGAGCTTATCCATGACCTCTGGTTTGGAGTCTATCTCCATACGGATACGAGCAGCAGCCTCATCGATTAAGTCAATAGCTTTATCAGGTAGAAAGCGATCCGTGATATAACGCTGCGATAGCTCTGCTGCGGCAACAATAGCAGGGTCAGTGATCGCTACCCCGTGATGCAGTTCATAACGCTCTTGTAAACCACGCAAAATAGCAATCGTCGATGCCACATCTGGCTCATCGACTTGCACGCGCTGGAAACGACGCTCTAGTGCAGCATCCTTTTCTATATACTGCCGATACTCATCCAAGGTGGTTGCACCAATACAGTGGATCTCACCGCGCGCTAAAGCGGGTTTCAGCATATTGCCCGCATCCATTGCTCCATCGGCTTTTCCAGCCCCAACCACCATGTGGATTTCATCAATAAAGAGAATAGTTTGCCCTTCGTCTTGTGCTAGCTCTTTAAGCACGGCTTTTAAGCGCTCTTCGAATTCACCGCGGAACTTTGCTCCCGCCAACAAAGCCGCCAAATCCAACACAAGCAAACGCTTGCCTTTTAAATTTTCAGGGACTTCGTTATTGACAATACGCTGAGCAAGCCCTTCAACAATAGCCGTTTTACCTACGCCGGGCTCACCGATTAACACCGGGTTATTTTTAGTGCGTCGTTGTAATATTTGAATAGAACGACGAATTTCATCATCACGCCCAATTACTGGGTCGAGTTTGCCTAGGCGTGCACGCTCCGTCAGATCTGTGGTGTATTTAGACAGAGCTTCGCGATTTGCTTCACCTTCGGCATCGGTGACATTCGCACCACCCCGCACGGCATCAATAGCTGACTCAAGCGCTTTTTCTTGGACACCTGTATCACGCATAATCTGTCCAATGCGCCCTTTGTCTTTTGCCACTGCTAATAAAAACAGCTCACTGGCCACATACGTATCGCCACGCTGAGTTGCGTCTTTATCTGCTTGAGCCAAAGCATTTTGTAAATCTCGACTAATGCGTAACTGGCTTTCCCCCCCTTCGACTTGAGGTAGGGCAGCTAAATAATTACTGAGCTCACTTTTTAAACGGGGTACCGCTGCACCAGCACGCGCTAATAAACTACTAGCGCCTGAATCTGGATCATCCAACAGTGCCATCACCACATGGGCGGACTCTAAGTAAGCATGCTTGCCTTGAACAGCCAGGGTCTGTGCTGTCCCTAATGCCATTTGAAACTGTGTTGTTAATTTATCTATTCGCATAAGGTAAATACCTTTTAAAAGTAGCACAGCTCTGCATGATAGAAATACAAATGCAAACCGTGCTGATATTTTGATGTTAATTACTAGATGCCGGCAATTCTTTTTTTTTCAAGATGAGATCTAAATAGAAAAACTCCTTGCCAAACAATTTGCAAAAAAACAACAAAAAAATCAAAAATAACACAAATTCAAGACGTTAACCCCCTAAACCCCACTTGATTCTCGCCCAAATACAAAGCAAAAGCGTTTAAGCATACAGAAAAAGCTACAATTAATATTGATTTGCCTCAAGGCAAACACATTTTCAGCTGGAGCAACATCAAACTATGCAAAAACGTATCCCTGTCACTCCCGACTCAATGCGTTGCTCAACATGTATGTTAAGTGAGCTTTGCTTACCCTTAGGTATGCCAGCTCCAGAGCTAAATAAACTCGACGAACTCATACAAGAACGCATCCGCTTGAGCAAAGGTAGTCCTCTTTTTCATTTAGGAGATCCTGCCGAAGCGGTCTATGCATTACGTTCGGGCAGCATTAAAACTCAACTTGAAGACGCAACGGGACAAGTCCAAATTACTGGATTTTTACTGCCAGGCGAAATCGTAGGCATGGATGGACTATTGAACAACACCCAGGTATCCCATGCTATTGCACTGGAAGACAGCGAGGTCTGCGTGATGCGCCTTGATGATTTTGATCGCCTTGCCATGCAACTACCCATGCTGCAAACACAGCTACGTCGCTTGATGAGTAAAGAAATCAATCGCTCTCACAGCATCATGATGACTTTAGGTTCATTACGCTCCGAGCAGCGCTTAGCCGCTTTTTTAATCAACATGTCAGACCGCCTCACGGCTTTGGGCTATTCACCCTACGAATTTATTTTGCGTATGAGCCGAGAAGAAATCGGCAATTTTCTTGGGTTAACATTAGAGACGGTTAGCCGCTTATTTTCGCGCTTTGCGCGCGAAGGCCTGCTTGAAATCCAACAACGTGATGTTAAGCTGCTAAATTTACCTACTCTGCATGCCTTAGCCGGCACAGAATGTTCAAGCCACGCTTATTAACCCCCATTGCAGCACCTATAAAAAACCCAATCAAATGATTGGGTTTTTTTCGCTAAGAAGCGGATCTATCTGCGGTTGGCGCGACCTCAGTCACCGGCACAACCTGTAAGCCCCGTTTTACAGCACCACCTGATAATGGCTCATCAAAATTAGCTACTGCTAAGTAAATTGTATAAATGCAAGCCACCACAACAATAGCAGGGCCTGCCATCAATAACCAAGGCCAAGGCTCTTTGTACCATGGGCCCTTGTCTTCACGCACGGGTCTGGAGCTCATAAGTCCCCCTTAATTTGGAACATAAAAATTAGACGTATCTGAAGCCATAGATTTCCGGTTGTCTTCAGATACGGACTGGGCTCGAATTGTAATCGGGTGCATTCCGTTAGCTAAGCCACTGTCATAAGGAATCTGCACTACCACTGGAATCTGCTCTGTGGATGCCGGAGGTAATACAAACATGTCTTTACCATTATCTGCACGTTTAATAAGGATATTAGCAATCCCTTCTGCAGAGATTTGAATCGTTACGGGCTCTTCCGCCGTGTTGACTAATTGCAAACGATACACGTTTTCAATTAAGCCCCCTGCCACTTCACGCCCTAACAAACCGCGATCACGGATGATATTCATTTTTAGCGTGTCGCGCGTCAACATCGAGAAAATCAGCACCCCCGTCACAATCACTAGCAAAGAGATATAGATTAATACTCGTGGGCGGAACATGCGCTTGCGCGCTTCGGCTTGTGTCAGTCGCTCGCTAATGGCTCGTCCTGAAGTATAACGAATTAGATCTTGCTCGTAGCCCATTTTCTCCATGACCTGATTACAGACGTCTGCACAAGCGCCACAGCCAATACACATGTATTGAAGACCCTCTCGGATATCAATCCCGGTCGGACAAACCTGCACACAAAGGCTACAGTTAATACAGTCACCTAGGCCTTTTTCTTTGTGATCGACTTTTTTAGAACGGGGCCCCCGAGGCTCACCACGTACATAATCATAGCTCACCACAAAGGTGTCATCATCCACCATAGCGCTTTGGAAGCGGGCATATGGACAGGCATAACGACAGATAGACTCACGTAAAAACCCAGCAAAACTTAGGGTCGCACCACTATAAAGCCAGAACCAGAACCACTGCCATGGACCTAGAGTTAGCGCCATAAAATGGCCGGGCAGCTCACGGATAGGAGCAAAATAACCAATAAAGGTGAATCCTGTCCATAACGAGAACAGAATCCATAAACTGTGTTTAGTAAATTTGATACGGAATTTTTTGAAATTCCAAGGCTGCTCGTCTAAGCGAATCCGTTGAACGCGATCCCCCTCGACTTTACGCTCGATCCACATCATGATTTTGGTGTAGACCGACTGCGGACAGGCATAGCCACAAAATAGTCGTCCTGCTATTGCGGTAAATAAAAATAACGCATAAGCAGAAATAATGAGTAAAACCGTCAGATAAATCACATCTTGGGGCCATAAAACCATACCAAATAGGTAGAATTTTCTGGCTCCAAGATCAAACAATACGGCTTGACGCCCGTTCCACTGCAACCAAGGCAACCCATAAAAGATAATCTGGGTAAAGTAAATCATCAATATGCGAATATTGTCGAATTTACCTTTTACAGAACGGGCATAAATCCGCCCATGTCCGTCTTCGAGGATTTTCTCCAGTTGCGGTGAAGCCCTTGTGGCAACCTGTTTTTCCAGTCGAGGTGGTTGCCAAGCAGGAGCCTGGGATTGGTCTTGACCGTTTTCGGGTGCTTTAGGAGCTTCACTGCTCATGATTATTAACCTTTAAGACAAAAAGACATGGATTATTGTTCTACGTTAGATAAACCCCATACCCAACCCGCCAACAAACGGATTTGCTCGGGTGATAATAGGTTTTTCTGGGCTGGCATTTGGTTATCGCGACCGTTCATAATCCCATACACGATGGTTTCTTCAGAGCTGCCATATAACCACACACCGTCGGTGAGATCTGGTGCACCTAGCAATTGATTACCTTTAGCATCAGCACCGTGACACGCCACACAGAATTGATCAAAGAGCTTTTTACCAGGAGCCACGCGCGTCTGATCATGCGCCAGATTATTCAAAGAGCGAACATATTGAGCAATCTCAGAAGCTTGGGCTGGTGTCATCAAGTTTTGATGCGCCGTCATGATGCCACGACGACCATTGGTAATGGTTTGCAGAATTTGCTCTGGCTCCCCACCCCACAACCACGTTTTATCCGTCAAGTTCGGGAAAGAGGGGCTACCTTGAGCATCCGATCCGTGACACTGTGCACAGTTATTCAGGAATAGACGCTGACCAATAGCACGAGCCTCTTCGTCCTTAGCGATATCGGTGATTGGCATGTCCGCATATTTTTGGAAAATGGGCTGGACCATGGCTTCAATTTTTTCCTGATCTGCTTTGACCTCTTTGGCCGCGTTGGTTTTCAACAAGCCCTCGAAGCTACCCAGACCGGGATACAGCACCCAATAGCCCAATGCAATCGCACTGAGAATCAAATACATCGAAACCCACCAACGTGGTAATGGTGTGTCGTATTCAGTAATACCATCCCAAATATGACCGGTATCACTGATCGCCTCGCCTTTCTTGGCTTGGCCTTTTAGTTGGCTAAAGAGCACGTATAGACAGAACGCTACCCCACCTAGGGCAATGGTCGTAATCCAAATGCTCCAGCCGACGCTGAAAAAATCACTCATTTGAACCCCCTACTTTCTGCTTTTGATCTTCCACTTCATCGGGAAGATCAAAAGGCAGCATAGATGCATCATGGTTAGCTTTGGCACGGCCTTTCGACCATGCCCAAGCAACAATTCCTAAAAAGGTTAGTAAAGCTAGTGCTGTGGCAATTCCATTTAAGATGCCAACCATTAGCGTCTCCCTTCGGCCACAGCCGCTTCAGCAGCAGCACGACCTTGAACTCCTAAACCTTGTAAATAGGCCACCAATGCATCTTCTTCGGTTTTACCTTTCAGGGCATTGGGTGCTTTAGCAATTTCTTCGTCGGTGTACGGTACGCCCAATTTACGTAAAACTTCCATACGTTTTTGTACGTCCCAACCTTCTACAGAATTATGCTGTAACCAAGGATACGCCGGCATATTGGATTCACGTACCACATCGCGCGGATTGCGAAGGTGAATACGGTGCCATTCGTCGGTATAACGTTGACCTACACGTGCCAAGTCAGGACCGGTACGCTTGGAGCCCCACAAAAAGGGGTGATCGTACACGGATTCTCCGGCCAATGAGTATGGGCCATAACGACGAACCTCGGACTCCAACATACGGATTTGCTGGGAGTGACAACCTACGCATCCCTCACGGATATAGATGTCACGCCCAATCAGGCGTAGTGGCTCGTAGGGTTTAACCCCTTCAGTAGGAGTGGTTGTTGAGTGTTGGAAAAACAAAGGGACAATCTGTACCAGTCCAGCCATCGCAATCACGATGAAGGTACAAATCATCAACAAACCAACGTTTGTTTCCACGGTAGCGTGGGAAAAAAACTTTTTCTTCTCGTTAGACATGATCTATCCTTAGCCTGCAGCGACTTCAGCAGGGCCAACTAAGCCGGGTTCACGAGCGCCTGGGTTTTTCAAAGGTACAACAGGGTTAACACGCTGCTGGCCCTTGATGGTCATGAGTGTGTTAATGAGCATCAAAACAGCACCCGATAAGAACATCACACCACCCAAAGCACGAATTGCGTAGAAAGGATAGGTTGCTTTTACGCCTTCAACAAAGCTGTAGATTAGCATCCCATCTTCTCCAGTAGCACGCCACATTAGGCCCTGCATTACACCTGAAATCCACATTGCGGAGATGTAAAGCACCACACCTAAAGTAGCTAACCAGAAGTGGAGCTCAACCCACTGTGGCTTAGCCATGGAGATACGACCATACAAACGAGGAATCATGTAATACAAGGAACCAAATGTCACCATTGCCACCCAGCCTAAAGCGCCGGAGTGAACGTGACCAACGGTCCAGTCTGTATAGTGTGACAAGGCGTTTACGGTACGAATAGCCATCATCGAACCCTCGAAAGTGGACATACCGTAGAAAGACACAGCCACAACCAAGAACTTCAAGATGGGATCAGTACGTAAGCGGTTCCAAGCACCAGACAAGGTCATAATCCCGTTAATCATACCGCCCCAAGAAGGAGCCAATAGGATTAAAGAGAAAGCCATCCCTAAAGACTGAGTCCAGTCTGGTAGAGAGGTATAGTGCAAGTGGTGCGAGCCTGCCCACATGTACGTAAAAGCGAGTGCCCAGAAGTGAACAATAGATAAGCGATAGGAGTAAATGGGACGCTCAGCTTGCTTAGGCACGAAGTAGTACATCATCCCTAAAAAGCTCGTGGTCAAGAAAAAGCCCACGGCGTTATGCCCATACCACCATTGCACCATCGCATCCTGCACACCAGAGTAAGCAGAATAGGACTTCCACAAGGAGACTGGGAGCTCCATGTTATTAAAGATGTGCAATACCGCAATAACGATAATAAATGCACCAAAGAACCAGTTCGCCACATAAATATGGCTGACACGACGTTTTACCAATGTGCCAAAAAACACAATGATATAACATACCCAAACCGCCAAAATGAGTAAATCGATTGGCCACTCGAGCTCAGCGTATTCTTTGCTGCTGGTAAAACCTTGGGGTAGTGTTAGCAAAGCCCCTACCATCGCGGTTTGCCAACCCCAGAAGGTAAAAGATGCCAATTTGCCTGCAAACAAACGTGTTTGACAGGTGCGCTGCGCCACATAATACGATGTAGCAAAAAGTGCGCTACCACCAAAGGCAAAAATCACCAAGTTCGTATGTAATGGACGGATACGACCATACGTGAACCACGGTGTCTCGAAGTTTAATTCAGGCCAGATGAGTTGCAAGGCGATCAGTACCCCGACCCCCATGCCAACTACAGCCCACACTACGGACATCACAGCGAACTGTCGGACGACCCCGTAGTTGAAGACTTCGGCCTGTTTTCCGACAACATCGGAAGTGCCCATTTGCTTCCCCTCTTTTAACAAATGTTAATACAAACTAATGACCGAGCTGTATTTGCCCACTGCCCGGTGTACTACGTGCCTATGGCTACATAATACATTCATAATAAACACATAAACTAACCGTTGGGATTTAGCATAAACCCCATTAACGAATTAGTTTATGTAAAACGATTGTAACCAAGCGTTATTTTTCATCAACACCGGTACTATCGTCATCCTGAAGTATGGATTCACCCGCTTTGTTTGCGTCTTCGAACTGTCCTGAAAAAACAGCCCACCATAATGCCACAGCGATGAACAGCACAAATAGCAAAGACAGTGGAATTAATAAAAACATGGAGTCCAACATAATTACACCGTTTGATGTGAAGCGAGTTGTGCTGCTTGCTGAAGGCGCTGGCGATACAAGCGCCACGAATTATAAGCAACTAATAGCGAAGATAACAGCATAGAGATCGCCGCCACCCATGGGGCTACTAAACCTATAGCAGCTAAAGGCGTCATCAACAGATGCCATGCTATAGATCCATACAAATTCTGTTTTGATATCGATGTGGTTTTATTGGCTACGTTCTGTAGCTCTGTATCCGTTTCTGCAGGACTAACACTAATACCTGCATGAGCTGATGCTACTGCCGTCGGTACGGCCATGGATAAAGCACAGGGACAGCTCATCACAAATAAAGCGACAACAACGGCAATCGCATGCTCAGGTCGATAATAAAACCAGACCACACCAAATACAACTGCCAATATCACCTGAATCAGGACAAACCAAAACGCAATGCGATTTGAGTGTTGAGTCAATGTGGCACGTAGTTGTTCTATATAAGTATGCGCCTGACCACGATGAATAGATTGACGAGCACATAGTTCCAGATAGCGTGCCGTTAGTAAAAACGCCACAAACATGGTAACAGAGTCAAAGTAGACTTCGCCCTGCCCTGTCCACGTTGTAATAACACTGGGGATAAAAGCGACCACAATCCCTAAAGCAACAGGTACATCCATGCCGACTTTGCCGCGTTTTAAACTTTGCCAGGCGCCTTTCCAAATAGGGATAGCACAGTACATCATAACAGGCACCGTTAACAACAAGGCCGCCCAGTTCATGAGGTAGATTGCAGAGTCAAGGGTAACTAAGGTGTCAGGCTGCATGGAGTCCGAACGCAAATACCCCGGAAAAGCCAACGTCATTACCTGCATCATCATTAACCAAGCCAGCCCCAAACGGGCGAGCATACGCCGCCTATGCAGACGATCGGCAGCGGACAGATCAGCAGGAATGGTAAAAATGGAATATGCGCGCATAAGTATCGGACTATATTATAACAAATAAGAATATAGCTTTTCGATTTAGATCAAACAAATAAAATATAGCTCAATAAAAAAGCCCTTAAACAAGTTTAAGGGCTTATAGACTAAGACGACAACTCCTGTTCTATTATGTCGTACAGCAACCGCATTATTGGAACTGAGCCTCTTCTGTGGAACCATCTAATGCGGTAGTAGAAGACTGTCCGCCCTCGATGGTTTGAGTGACAGCATCAAAGTAACCCGTACCAACTTCGCGCTGGTGACGTACCGCCGTAAAGCCACGCTCAGCGGCTGCGAATTCACGCTCTTGTAAGTCCACAAAAGCTGTCATGTTCTCGCGAGCATAACCGTAAGCCAAGTCAAACATGCCATAGTTTAGAGCATGGAAGCCGGCCAAGGTGATGAACTGGTATTTATAGCCCATTGCACCCAATTCGCGCTGGAACTTAGCAATTGTCGCATCATCTAGGTTTTTCTTCCAGTTAAATGAAGGCGAGCAGTTGTATGCCAGCATCTTTCCAGGGAACTGACGGTGAATAGCTTCAGCAAACTGACGTGCATACTCAAGATCAGGCGTAGCGGTTTCGCACCAGATCAAATCCGCATAGGGAGCATAAGCAAGACCACGAGAAATAGCCTGTTCAATCCCAGCACGAGTACGGAAAAATCCTTCTACAGTACGCTCACCGGTGATAAAAGGCTTATCGTTATCATCCACGTCACTGGTGACGAGATCAGCAGCGTCCGCGTCAGTACGCGCCAAGATCAAGGTCGGTACGTTCATCACGTCTGCAGCTAAGCGCGCTGCTACCAGTTTGGAGATGGCCTCGCGGGTTGGTACCAAAACCTTACCCCCTAGGTGACCACATTTTTTCACTGAAGCCAACTGGTCTTCAAAGTGCACCCCTGAAGCGCCCGCATTAATCATGGCTTTCATGAGCTCAAAAGCGTTTAATACCCCACCAAAGCCGGCTTCCGCATCCGCTACAATCGGAGCAAAATAATCCACATAGCCCTCGTCACCCGGATTCAACCCCTCGGACCATTGAATCTGGTCACAACGGCGCAACGTGTTATTAATGCGGTTAACTACCATAGGCACCGAGTTAATTGGGTACAAAGACTGGTCTGGATACATTTCTCCAGCTAAGTTAGCATCGCCAGCCACCTGCCAACCAGATAAGTAAATGGCCTTCAAACCCGCTTTGACTTGTTGCATAGCTTGGTTACCAGTTAATGCACCTAAGCTATTGATAAAAGGCTCTTCATGCAAAAGACGCCATAGTTTTTCCGCACCACGACGTGCTAAAGTATGTTCTTCGACCATGGAGCCACGCAGACGCACTACATCTTCGGCGCTGTAGTTGCGCTTAATGCCCTGCCAGCGAGGGTTCTCGGCCCATTCTTTTTGGAGGTTGCGGATTTCGGTTTCACGTTGAGTCATGATGTGTCTCCCTGTAGAAAAATTAGCAATAAACGATGTCGTTGATGATTTAAATTCTACGTAATTACTGCATAGCAATCCACACTTATATCTTATATAAGACCTAATTTCTTATCATTTAAAATCAATGACTTACGCAAATCATTTCACTATACGGAAGCAATTACCTTTTTATGAAAAGCAATCTGATGCAACGCAGCAGGCTTTTTTCATAATATGAAAACCAGCTCCCATCATGTGAAAAAACAGGTTAAATTTACAGACTAATCGCTTTTTATTTTTACTACCATGACGACCTCTTCTTTAAAAAACAGTTTATTGGGCCAAGATGTCTCCTATCCGACACATTATGACCCAAGTGTACTTTTTGCTATTGATCGCGCACCTAACCGACAAGGCCTTACCCTTCCGGAGCATTGGCATGGTGCTGATATTTGGTATGCCTATGAAATGTCCTGGCTTAACGCCAAAGGTAAACCCATTGCTGCGGTGGGACGTTTTAGTATCCCTTGGAACAGTCCTCAGCTCATTGAGTCCAAATCTTTTAAGCTCTATTTAAATTCTTTTAACGAAAGCCGTTTTGAAAGCACCAAAGCCGTAAAAAAATGCTTAGAACAAGACTTAAGTGCGGTGGCAGGCGCCCCGGTACAAGTCTCTATATATGAGCTTGATCCTTATACCGGGCCGATTATGGGAACCCTACAAGGAGAACTCATCGATCACCATGACGTCGAGATCGATTGCTATCAGCCTAACCCTGACTTATTACAATGCCACGATACTGAAGTCGTAAACGAAACGTTGGTCTCACATTTGCTAAAGTCAAACTGCCCTGTCACTGGTCAACCCGACTGGGCGAGCTTACAGGTTGCTTATACCGGACCTCGTCTAGATCAGGGCTCCTTGCTACGCTATATCGTTTCGTTTAGACAGCACACTGAATTTCATGAACATTGCGTTGAGCGTATTTACCATGACCTCATGGAGCGTTGCCACCCTGAGCAACTATTTGTCATGGCTCGCTATACACGCCGTGGCGGCCTAGACATTAACCCTTGGCGCAGCAGTCACCCACTAGATGTTGCCGATATTCGCACTGTACGCCAATAAAAAAGAGGGGCTAACCCCTCTTTTTTATCGACTACGACGCACTATTTCAGGCCAGGCTTTTTTCAAGTAGTAGCACATGGACCAAATCGTTAAAATTGCAGCAACAATGATTAAAATCTGTCCTGCTATACGTGTAGGGATCCCAAATGCATCTCGTGAATACAATAAACACGGTATGGCAACCATTTGCGCGGCCGTTTTAAATTTTCCTAACCAGCTGACCGCAACACTAGCACTCGCACCAATCTGTGCCATCCATTCTCGTAAAGCTGAAATAGTGATCTCGCGTCCAATAATAATAAATGCAATCAGCACATCAATGCGATGGATACTTAGCAGAATTAATAGCGCCGCAGACACCATCAATTTATCTGCAACCGGATCTAAAAATGCACCAAAAGCCGACGTTTGGTTCCACTTACGTGCTAACCAGCCATCAAACCAGTCCGTTAATGCCGCAATAATAAACACCCATGCCGCAATAGCATCACGCATCCCATCTGCCAACCAACCATAGGGCAAACAATATAGAGCAATAATTAACGGTATAAAAACAATACGAAGCCAAGTTAAGGCAATAGGTAAATTAAAAGGCATAACGCAACCAAAAAGTAAACGGTGTAGCTCTTAGCGTAACGCAAAATAGATGCGTTCTGCTAGGGCTCGGGAAATCCCCTCTACCGAAGCCAAGTCATCAATGCTCGCATCACTAACCCCCGCTAAGCCCCCAAAACGCATTAATAAGCGCTGCCTTCGTTTTGGCCCCACCCCATCAATGTCCTCTAAACGCGAGATATTACGTGTTTTAGCGCGCTTTGCACGCATCCCTGTGATCGCAAAACGGTGGGCTTCGTCACGAATCTCGGCCACTAACATCAGCGCTGCCGAACCTATACCTAGTGCCACAGGAGGCCGCTCATCGGCGAAAAACAAGGTTTCCAAGCCCACTTTACGCCCCTCGCCCTTAGCTACACCCACCAAAACACTCTGGTCCAAGCCCAAATCAGCAAACACCGCTTTAGCTATATTGAGCTGCCCTTTACCACCGTCTATTAACACGATATCTGGAAGCGCCGCTAAGCCCTCGGCAACACGTTCAAAGCGGCGGCGTAAGACCTGACGCATCGCGGCATAGTCATCGCCTTCTGTGATTCCAGCAATATTGTAGCGTCTATACAACGAAGGCTGCATCGTATGATTTTTATACACCACGCAGGAGGCTTGCGTTGCCTCACCCGCTGTATGGCTAATATCAAAGCCTTCGATATGTAACTGCTCCAGATACTCGGCATCAGTTTCCAACCCTAGCTCCTGTGCTAGAGCTTCAGTGCGCGCTGCCCGGCTCATCGAATCATTTAAGACTCGTGCCAGCGCCAGCTCCGCATTCGTTTGCGCTTGCTCCAGCCAGCTTTTATGCCGGCCTTGTGGGCGCGTTAAGAACCGGGTTTTCATACCACTTTGTTCCGCCAACAGTGCCAACACGCCTGTATCTGTTAACGCATGGGAACTAACCAGCACGGGTGGCAAAGGGCGCTCGATATAGTGTTGACTGATAAAAGCTTCTAAGACCTGCTCTAAGCTCATGTCTTGTGTTTGGCTAGGAAAAAAAGCACGGTCCCCCAAATGTCGCCCCCCTCGCACCATGGCTAAATTCACACAAACACGCCCACCAGCAGCAATGACTGCAATAATATCCACGTCTTCATTACCATGGCTTTCCATATTTTGCTGCTGCAGAATCGAGGCAAGGGCTTTCATCTGGTCTCGAAAAATTGCCGCTTGCTCAAAAGCGAGGTTTTCGGATGCTAACATCATCTTCTTTTCAATTTGAGCCAATACGCCCTGTGCATCGCCATCTAAAAACTGCTTGGCACGCTTAACATCCGCCTGATAGTCCTCTATGCTAATTAAATCCACACAAGGTGCCGAACAGCGACGGATCTGATGCAACAAACAGGGACGCGAGCGATTGGCGTACACCCCGTCCTCGCAACTACGCAAACGAAAAACACGCTGTAAGATTTGGATGCTCTCTCGTACCGCCCATGCATTTGGATAAGGACCGTAAAAGCTTCCTGGCTGATTCGTATTCCCACGAAAATAAGAAATACGCGGTGCCTCATGCGCACTAAAGCGTAAATAAGGGTATGACTTATCATCGCGGAACAAAATGTTATAGCGTGGCTGTAAGCGCTTGATTAAGTTATTTTCTAAGATCAAGGCCTCGGCTTCAGAGCGCGTCACCGTGGTTTCAACCCACGCTATTTGCTTAACCATTTGCGCAATGCGCGGGCTATTTACACTTTTTTGAAAGTAGGAGGACACCCGTCGTTTTAAGTCGCGTGCCTTCCCGACGTAAAGTACCTCGCCCTCGGCATTAAGATGCCGATACACCCCCGGTAGACGCGGTAACTGACGCAGAAAAGTATTGAGATCGAAGTTGCTGGGCTTGTTGGTAATGCTCATCGTTTTGTAAAGAATCCCAATCCAGAGCAGGTTCTAAAGGATAAAGGTGTTGCAGTCGTGCTTGTGAGGCTTCCGGCATCGTCCACTGCAAACGAGCAAGTAAATCATCTGCTAAGTCAGGGCGATTACAGACTAATACCATATCACACCCCGCCTGCAGTGCTGCCTGCGCGCGCCCCAGAATATCCCCCGCCACCGTCGCCCCTTCCATGGTGAGATCATCAGAAAACACCATGCCGTTATAACCTAAGGCTTGGCGTAATACTCGTTGAATCCAATAAGCAGAAAACCCAGCGGGCAGCTCATCGACCTGAGGGTAAATCACATGGGCTGGCATTACCGCTTGTAATACAGTCCCCCCCAACCAACCATAAGGCGCCGCATCCTGATCTAAGATAGTAGCCAAATCTCGATGATCAATAGGGATTTCGTGGTGGGAATCTGCCTCTACCGCCCCATGGCCAGGAAAATGCTTACCACACGCAGCCATGCCTGCTTGCTGTAAACCATGGGCAAGGGCTTCGGCTAAACGCGCTACCACCTGAGGCTTATGATGGAAAGCGCGATCGCCAATCACGGCACTGCACTCATAATCCAAATCCAAGACCGGCGTGAAACTGAAATTGACACCACAAGCACGTAGCTCCGCAGCTAAAATATAGCCAATCGCATTCGCCAGTTTCACTGCCAATGCAGGATCTCCGTCCCAAATTTTACCTAGCTCACGCATGGCCGGTAAATGTGTAAACCCATCGGACTTAAAACGCTGTACTCGTCCCCCTTCGTGATCAACAGCAATCAATAAGGGCGGAGTACGCTGCGCCTGAATTTGCGCACACAAAGCCTGTAACTGTGTACGACTTTGAAAGTTACGCGCAAACAAAATCACCCCACCCACTAACGGGTGTTGCAAGCGTTTTTTTTCTTGTTCGGTCAGGGTAAAACCTTCGATGTCCACCATGACAGGACCAGGTAAAGCATGAAAAGAGGTCACGTAATTATCCCTATTAAGTCTGTGTTGATGTCTTGGCCTCAATAACAACAAAAGCCATCACCAAATCCGATTCATCTGTTACGGTGATATGCGCTGCACCAAAACGCTGCTGATACCAAAGAGCTAACTCCTCTTCCAACACTACCGTCGGCTTACCACTAGGAGCATTCAAAGTTTGCATACGCGACCAAGCCATTGGCATACGCATCCCTAAGCCAATGGCTTTGGAAAAAGCCTCTTTCGCAGCAAAACGTGTCGCTAAAAATCGAATACCGCGTTTGGGATCTCGAGCATAACGACGTGCAAACACCTGTTTTTCTTGCTCGCCCAATATACGATCTAAAAAGCGCTGACCAAAGCGCTCATACGAGCGCTGTATACGCGCAATATAAATCATATCGGTTCCTATTCCAGCAATAGCAGACACAACCACTCCAAACTTAGTTATAAAACCATCATCATACCGTGAGCACAAAAAAAAGCCGATATGTAATAACATATCGGCCCCATATAAATAATTAAATTTAGGCGCGTGGGCGCAAATCCACGACTCGGCGTGCTTTACCTGTAACGGTACGCTCTACTTGACCAGGGTCTTGTAAGCGAATGCGAGCGCTCACACCAATGTTATTTTTGATGGATTGACGCAAACGAGACACCAACGCATCACGTCGGTCCTGATCAAAATGCTCGTATTCAGCACGAATTTCCGTCAGGATTTCCAACTCATCCATATTGCCCTCTCGCGTCACAATCAGCTGATATTGTGCCGCAAGCTCAGGAATACGTAAGACCAGCTCTTCGACCTGCGTAGGGAACAGGTTTACGCCACGGATAATTAACATATCATCGCTACGACCCGTAATTTTACCCATGCGACGCATGCTACGTGCTGTAGGCGGCAATAACCGACTTAAGTCACGTGTACGATAACGGATAATAGGCATGGCTTCTTTAGTAAGAGAGGTGAAGACAAGCTCGCCTTCTTCGCCATCTTCTACCGGTTCACCTGTTTCAGGGTTGATAATCTCTGGATAAAAATGATCCTCCCAAATCACGGGACCATCTTTGGTCTCGGCGCATTCCATGGCCACCCCAGGCCCCATCACTTCAGATAAGCCATAAATATCCACTGCATCTAAAGCGGCTCGTGCTTCGATATCAGCACGCATTTGTCCAGTCCATGGCTCGGCACCAAACACGCCTATCCGCAAAGAACTATCACGCGGATCCATGCCCTGACGTTCCATTTCCTCAAGAATATTGCAAAAATAGGAGGGCGTCACCATAATGGCATCGGGCTTAAAGTCGGTAATCAGCTGCACTTGCTTTTCTGTTTGCCCGCCAGACATAGGAACAACAGAACACCCAAGTCGCTCTGCCCCATAATGCGCTCCTAAACCGCCGGTAAACAAACCGTAACCATATGCCACATGCACAATGTCACCAGGGCGCGTGCCGGCTGCCCACAAAGAGCGTGCGACCAAATCCGCCCAATTCGAAATGTCTTGAGCGGTATAGCCCACTACGGTTGGCTTGCCTGTGGTTCCACTGGAAGCATGGATACGAGAAATCTGATCGCGTGGTACGGCAAACATGCCAAAAGGATAGTTATCTCGTAAGTCTTGCTTGGTTGTAAAAGGAAACTTAGATAAGTCAGAAAGCTGCTTGAAATCACTAGGATGGACACCGGCATCATCAAAAGCTTTGCGATAATGAGGCACGTTGTCATAGGCGTGCTTTAACGTCCATTTCAAACGCTCAAGCTGGAGCGCTGAAATTTCGTCGCGGCTGGCATGTTCAATACGATCTTTTCCGACTTGCTGAGTTGACGCTGGCATTATTTGTCTCCTGCCCTACTTACTGATTGGGTTGCGAGTCCTCGACCACTGCGCCACGCAGGCGGTACGAACGACCTCTAAAAATAGCAATACGTTGTCCTTGTTGGTTGAGGACTTCCACATCATAGACGCCGGTACGACCGGCTAAATGATATTCTTTGGCGATAGCCTCTAGCTGATCCCCCTCGAAAGCCGGTGCTAAATAATCGATGGTGCAACCAGCAGCTACGGTGGGTACATTGCGAGAGTTACAGGCAAAAGCAAAGGTGCTATCGGCCAAAGCAAAAATAAATCCGCCATGACAGGTTTTGTGACCATTGAGCATATCGGCTCGCACGGTCATACCCATGCGCGCTTGTCCTGGAGCCACACTTAAGATTTTGGCACCTAGGGCTTGCGAAGCGGGGTCTTTGGCGTACATCTGCTCAGCGACGTATTCCGCCAAAGCTTGCGGCTCAGTAGGAAGCGACATGTTATTCCCCTTTAAATTGAGGCTGGCGTTTATTCATAAACGCATTTACCCCTTCGGCATAGTCGGCACTCGCCCCAAGCTCCCGCATATAGTCACGCTCTAAATCTAACTGTTGATCTAGCGTATGATTTAAGCTGACCTGAATCGCATACTTAGAAGCAGCCAGACCACGTGTAGGCGCTGCGGCAAAATGATTGCATAAGCCATCTAAGCGCGCCGCAAACTCCTCATCGGGCACGGCTTCCCAGATTAAGCCCCACTGTGCAGCTTGGGTGGCAGTTAACTTATCACCTAGCAAAGCCAAACCTTTGGCTCGGGCCTCGCCCACTAATCGGGGTAAAAAGTAGGTGCCGCCCGTATCTGGCAGCAGCCCCAAACGACAAAAAGGCTGAATAAAACTGGCAGACTCTTTAGCTACCACAATGTCACCGGCTAAGGCCAGATTTGCTCCCGCCCCTGCTGCCACTCCATTTACCCCTACCACCACAGGCCAGGGCATAGCGCGAATACGACGAACCAGTGGTGCATAGTACGTTTCTACCGTACTACCTAAATCCACCGCGCCCTCGCTCATCTGACGCTCTGACAAGTCTTGTCCGGCACAAAAGCCACGCCCTTCGCCTGTAAGTAACAAGACGCGCACGCCTTGTTCCTCTACACGGTCTAACGCATGAGCTAGCTCGGTATGCATCTGTACACTAAAGCTATTGAGCTTATCAGGGCGATTTAAACGTATCCGAGCAATGGTTGGAGTGAGTTCAAATTTAATGCATTCGTAATTCATTGCGATCTACTCCTGATTTATAGACTTTGCTCTGTGTGCCAGCGGGTTTGTACCACACGGAACCGGTTAGACACATAAGCGCTATCCGACAACGCTGCATTTGCTGCTGGGTTTGCCCCCGTGCCATGAAAATCGCTATATGCAGCGGTTTGGTTAATAAATACCGCACCGGTTAAGTTCAGTGATAACGAAACCCCACTGCGCTCAGCCATTTTGCGAACTTTGGTTGCTGTAGCCGCGTCAATGGTATAAGCAGACAGAGTTAAAGCACCATGCTCACGGACAGTTTCGCCTGCTAGCTGAATGCTATGCTCTGTCGAGTCGGTGGCCACCACAAAAATAATAGGACCAAACCACTCTTGCATAATTTGCGGATTTGTAGCCTCTGTTTTCAGAAGTAGAGGGGTTGCGGTACGCGCCTCTGGGTAAACCGGGTGAGCTAAAGGCTGGCTATCCACAATGACTTCTAACCCTAACGCCTTTGCCTGCTGAATACGCGCTGCTGTTGCATCATTTTGCAAAGCACCTGTGATTTCAACCGCACGCTCAGGCGTCGAACATAAGCGCTCTACAGCCTGTCCTAATGCCGCACACACCTCATCAAAACTCAAATGCCCCTCATCCGTTTGGATACCATCTTTAGGTACATAAATATTTTGTGGGGCGGTACACATTTGGCCGGAGTACAAAGCAAAAGAAAAGGCCAGGTTACGCGCTACCGCTTTGATATCGGGAGCGGAGTCAATAATAATTTGGTTCACACCAGCTTTTTCGGTATAGACCAAGGCCTGACGCGCATGTTGCTCCAGATAGTTACCCGTCGCACTGCTACCGGTGTAGTCAATAATTTTAACTTCTGGATGCATAGAAAGCTGTTGTGCTAACTCGCTATCGGCGTCGTGTGCTGCCAACAACACCACATTCGGGTTAAAACCTGCCTCGACAAGCACTTCACGCAAGATCTTCACCGTGATGGCTAAAGGTAAAATAGCACCAGGGTGAGGCTTCACAATAACGGTATTACCCGTTGCTAACGAGGCAAACAAACCTGGATAGCTATTCCATGTGGGAAACGTCGAACAACCAATCACCAAACCAATACCACGCGGCACCACTGTGAATTGTTTTTGCATGTCGATAGGATCATGCTTGCCCTGGGGTTTTACCCAGTTTGCTAAAGCCGGAATACGTGACATCTCTTGCCACGCATAAGTAACCGCCTCTAAGCCTCGGTCTTGTGCGTGCGGTCCACCCGCTTGAAACGCCATCATAAAGGCCTGACCACTGGTGTGCTGTACCGCATTCGCAATAGTAAAGCTCTGTTTATTTAAGCGATGTAAGGCCTCTAAGCACACGCCAACCCATGCTTTAGGTCCGGCTTCACGCCAGCTGTCTAAAGCCAAAGAGGATTGATCGATAAGAGTTTGCGCATCTAAAGCTGGATAACGCACCTTTAAATCAAAACCATAAGGCGAACGCTCCTGACCAACATATTGGGTGGCACCATCTAGCTCAAGTGGAAAAGTGCTATTTTGATACGCCTCAAAGGTGGCTTGACCTTGGGCGGCCGCGTCCTCGCCATACACGCGCGGGCTGGGCATTTCAGGAAACGGGGTCCAATACTCTCGTGTTTGAATCGCTTTTAGCGCTTGCTCGAGTGTGTCTTGGTGTGCATGAAAAAAATCCACGGTCATGCCTTTTCTCCTTCGGAGGTTAAACTATTTATGTTTCAAACAAATACGTTAAGGCAATGGGGCCTACGCCCCACTGCTTCAGCTAGCACACAGCTAAGCTTACGTTTCTTGGTCAAAGTCAATCACTACCTTATCCGTAACGGGGAAGCTCTGACAGCTTAGGACAAAGCCCATATTGACTTCATAGTCCTCGAGCGCGAAGTTCGCATCCATATCGACCTCGCCCTCTACCACCTTACAACGACAGGTAGAGCACACCCCACCTTTACATGAGTAAGGCAACTCGATCCCCTGCTCCATTGCCGAATCCAATAAGCTTTTATTGTTTTTCGCAATGGTGATTTCGCGGGTAATCCCATCTTGGACAATGGTTAAATGACAATCCTCAGCACCAGGTGCACGACGTGGCGCGGCCCCATCGGCGGTAGTTCGAGGCCCCTTGGGTGCCCCAAATAACTCGTATTTGATTTGCTCTTTGGCCAAACCCCGCTCTTTTAGGGTGGCTACCACCTGCTCGGTCATATCATGGGGGCCACAAACAAAGGCATAGTCGATTTTTTCTACAGGTAACCACACGGAAAGTAATTGATTTACTTTTTCAGCATCCAAACGCCCGTTGAACAAATCAATGTCTTGGTGTTCGCGGCTCATAATATAGACCACAGAAAAACGCTCCATATAGCGGTTTTTTAGGTCTTCAATTTCCTCTCGAAACATAATAGAGGAAGAAGCGCGGTTGGCATAAAACAAAGTAAATGTACTATTTGGCTCGGTATCCAACGCCGTTTTCACCAGAGAAAGAATTGGTGTAATCCCACTACCTACGGCAAAGGCGGCATAACCGCGTTGAGCCTGAGGGTCAAAATCAATCGTGAAATTGCCATCGGGCGGCATCACTTCAACCGTATCGCCAGGTTGTAGCTCTGTGTTTGCCCAGTTAGAAAACGCGCCATCATAAACACGCTTGACCGCCACACGTAAGATATTGTCGTGCGGCGCGGCACAGATAGAGTAGGAACGACGTAACTCCTCGCCATCTACCTGCGCACGCACGTTTAAATATTGGCCAGGTCGAAAATGAAATTTTTCTTTGAGTTCTTGTGGTACATCAAATGCAACCACTACCGCATCGCGTGTAGTGCGTTCTATAGAAGCCACTTTTAGAGGATGAAATTGACTCATGACTAATGCGCCTTGAAATAATCAAAGGGCTCCCCACACTGGGTGCAGCGATAGAGAGCTTTACAAGGTGTAGAACCAAAGTGACTAATCACTCGTGTTTGAGTAGAGTGACATAGTGGACAGGTCACCGTAGGCCCGGATCGACGCGATATACCAGAAATATCTATAGACTGCTCTTTAGGGGGCGCAATACCATAGTTTTGTAATGCTTGGCGGCCTTTTTCGCTCAACCAGTCTGTCGTCCAAGCTGGGCTAAGACTGGTTTTTACTTGTGCTTTGACGCCCTGCTGCTCTAGAGTCTGAATAATGCTTTGCTCCATTTCATACATGGCAGGACAGCCCGAATAGGTCGGTGTGATCGTAACCACACAGGTATCGTCCTGCCACTGAATGTCGCGCACGATCCCTAAATCTACTAATGAAATCACTGGGATCTCTGGATCAGGAACCTTATCGAGCCATTGCATAATGGTATTTGCGTCAACCATAATTACCTCTCTACTACCAGCTAGCACCGGGGTAAGCACGCTGCAAAAATTGCATTTCTGCTAATAAAAAACCCAATGCTTCAGTATGTTTACCCGCTACCCCACCACGGTAAGCTTTATGGAAAGCCTCTTCTTTAGCGGGAACGCTAAGTGTTGCCTCGGTGAGAATTGCTTGTACATGCTCAAGCCACTCGTCCCAAAGCGATTCATGTAAAGGTACTACCCCTTGAGCGTGTAGGGCTTGGGTCGTGTCATCATCTAAAAACAACTCGCCCACGTATGGCCATGCGTCGTTTAATGCTTGCTGCATCCGCGCATGACTTTCCTCGGTACCATCACCTAAGCGAATAACCAAGTCACTGGAGCGACGAGCGTGATACGTGACTTCTTTCAAGGATTTTTCTGCAATCTCTTTGATGCCTTCATGCGTCGATTCACACAAACGACGCAAGAGAAAATAATGCCAACTATCAAACAAAAACTGACGTGCCATGGTGTCACCATAGTGCCCATTCTCACGCTCAACCAGTAGATAGTTGTAATAGTCATGAGCGTCCCGCAAAAAGGCTAAAGCATCCTCGTCACGCCCTTGCCCTTCGATTTCTCCTGCTAAGCTTAACCACATGCGAGCTTGACCAATTAAGTCTAAAGCCGTGTTAGCCGTAGCGAGCTCTTCTTCGAGAGCGGGACCATGACCAGTCCATTCAGCTAGACGCTGGGATAACACCATCGCGCTATCCCCCATGCGTAATAAATAATTAAATAACGCCTGATCCATGACCACTCCTACATTTTGATGCCATCAGGCATAGGGAAAAATGTAGGATGACGATATACCTTGCTATTTGAAGGCTCAAATAGTGGATCTTTATCATCAGGGCTGCTAGCAACAATATCTGCAGCTTTTACCACCCAAATGCTCACCCCTTCGTTACGACGGGTGTAAACATCACGCGCATTATTAATCGCCATTTGCTCATCCGAAGCATGTAGGCTACCCACGTGTTTATGTGCTAAGCCATGTTGACTACGGATAAACACTTCCCATAAAGGCCAATTTTTTTGACTCATTGTCTGCTCCTTATTTACGCGACTTTTTTGGCTTTGCGTTGTTCTTGTTTTTCGGCGTAAGCCATGAAAGCATCCCGAACCCATGCGCCCTGCTCGTGGGCTTGAACACGCGTATTCAAACGTTCTTTGTTACATGGACCATTACCCGCTAATACGGCCCAAAACTCGTCCCAATCGATTTCACCAAAATCATAGTGACCACGCTCTTCATTCCAGCGTAAATCGGGATCGGGAATGGTTAGACCTAAATACTCTGCCTGAGGTACGGTTTGATCCACCATTTTTTGACGGAGCTCATCGTTAGAAAACAGCTTAATCCGCCATTTCATGGACTGAGCGCTATGGACAGACTCGTTATCAGAAGGACCAAACATCATCAATGCTGGCCACCACCAACGATTGAGCGCGTCTTGACACATTTGCTTTTGCTCTGGAGTCCCGTTCAGGCACATTTCCATTAACAGGTCGTATCCCTGACGCTGGTGAAAGGACTCTTCTTTACAGACGCGAACCATGGCGCGTGCATAGGGCCCATAAGAACAACGACACAATGGCACTTGGTTAATAATGGCCGAACCATCCACCAACCAGCCAATCATGCCAATATCCGCCCAAGTGAGAGTTGGGTAGTTAAAAATACTGGAGTATTTCGCGCGACCAGCGTGTAAATCAGCAATTAAGTCCTCGCGCTCTACCCCTAAGGTTTCAGCTGCACTGTACAAATACAGACCATGCCCAGCCTCGTCTTGGATTTTGGCGAGCAAAATCGCTTTACGTTTGAGAGTTGGCGCACGTGTTACCCAATTTCCCTCGGGTAGCATACCGACCACCTCGGAGTGTGCGTGCTGAGAAATCTGACGCACCAAGGTGCGACGATACGCCTCAGGCATCCAGTCCTTGGGTTCGATACGAATCCCTGCATCAATGCGCTGCTGAAACTGCTTTTCTAATTCGGACAATTCCGCTTCGGTTTGCACACGAGTTAATCCCGTGTCGACTAGTTGGGCATACATATACGCCTCCCGTTATAGCTGTAAAATTTGATACTACACAGTTTTACTGATAGAGATCAATAATCAGTATCATATTACCACGTTAAAATACGCCACGGCCTAGGGATTTTCCACTAGCCACGTGGCGTACACTAAGTGGTCACTTACTCAGCAACAGAGGACATAGGGCTTAAATCAATAAAATGCTCTCTGTAATGCTTGAGCTCATCAATCGACTCATAAATATCTGCCAAAGCCTCGTGTTTACTTTGTTTCACGAAACTTTTTACCACCTCGGGCTTCCAACGTAAGGCTAGCTCTTTTAAGGTGCTCACATCTAAATTCCGATAGTGAAAAAACTGCTCAAAGCGAGGCATATATTTATACATAAAACGTCGATCCTGGCTGATCGTATTGCCACATAAGGGGGATTTACCAGCAGGAACATGTTGTTTTAAAAAATCCAGTAAAATGTCTTCAGCCTCTGCTTCGGTTAGAGTGGACGCTTTTACCTTATCGATCAGCCCGCTACGGCCATGTGTGCCTTTATTCCAGTTATCCATGGCATCTAAGAGCGCATCGCTCTGGTGGATAACCAGCACGGGACCTTCTGCGACCACGGTAAGATCGGCCTCAGTGACCACTACCGCCACTTCGATAATGCGCTCTTTTTCTGGGTCTAGGCCGGTCATTTCCATATCTAGCCAAACAAGGCGTTGATCCTTGACTGTCATTACACGTCTTTCCTTAAAAAATAAATCAGGCACTGCCTTATGACACTGCTCATTTTGCTCGTTGTGTTTTTATTGCTGGATCTAAGCGTACGTTTTTATTTGGCACAACGTCAAATCCGTCATGTACGCCAGCATCGTTCTCATGTTCCTGTAGAATTTAGCCACCATATTAGCTTACACAGCCATCAACGCGCGGCGGATTACACCATCGCTCGTACCCAAATGCGTATTTTTGAAGGGCTGGTCGAGGCAGCTTTTGTGGTGATTTTACTGTTGTTCGGTGGTCTTCAACAGCTCGATAGCTTTTGGGCTCAGCTCATCCAAAACGAATGGGTACGCCAGCTAGCATTAGTTGGTAGTGTATTAGGCTTATCGGCCCTGCTACACCTGCCCTTTACCATTTGGCGGATTTTTCGCTTAGAACAGCGTTTTGGATTTAATCGTACTACTTGGCGTCTTTTTATTAGCGACCAAATTAAAGGGTTGTGCCTAACCCTATTGCTAGGAGCCCCTTTATTGCTAGCCGTGCTTTGGCTTATGCAAAGCGCTGGTCACTTCTGGCCCTGGTGGGCCTGGGGCTTATGGGTAGGATTTAGCTTATTGATTATGTGGTTATTTCCCAGTGTTATCGCCCCCATGTTTAATGAATTTAAGCCCTTAACCCGAGAAAGCTTAAAAACCCGTATCAAACAGCTCTCTGAACGCTGTGGTTTTCACATCACAGGGCTTTTTGTCATGGATGGCTCCAAGCGCTCTGCTCACGGCAATGCTTATTTTACTGGGATCGGTAATAATAAACGCATTGTGTTTTTTGATACCTTACTCAATAAGCTTAATGATGAAGAAATAGAAGCGGTATTGGCGCATGAACTAGGGCACTTCACGCATCGCCATATTGCGAAACGGATGGTCCTATCCTTTGGTTTAGCCTTAGTGTTTTTTCTTCTTCTGGGCTGGCTCTCACAACAGGTTTGGTTTTACACAGATCTAGGAGTCGTCCCCCAGCTTGGTCGTCCCAATGATGGCCTAGCCTTAGTGTTATTTTTATTAACTATGCCTATTTTTACGTTTTGGGCAGGTCCCCTATTTAGCTACTTGTCACGTAAAGATGAATATCAAGCTGATGCCTTTGCGGCACAACATACCTCGGCGCAAGCGTTAATCCAAGCATTGATTAAACTCTACGATGACAATGCCGCTACGCTTACACCGGACCCGTTACATTCTGCTTATTATGACAGCCACCCAGCAGCAACCGAACGCGTTCAATTTTTAAAGCATATTCATGAAACGAACTAAACCTCACCAAAAAACCGTATCCACACAAAGTCGCGCTCTAAGCACGCAAACTGGGCAAATCATCTCTGCTCATGGGCGCCATTATTTTGTAGAGCTGGAAAACGGTGAAGTGATCAAATGCTTTCCCCGCGGTAAGCGTGGGGGCCTCTGTGTAGGCGATTGGGTAGAGATCAGCACCCAAGGAGAGCGAGCCGCCATCGAACAACGGCATGAACGCAAGAATCTTCTCTATCGCTCAGACGAAATGCGTACCAAGCAGTTTGCCGCTAATATCGATCAGCTTTTCATTGTATTAGCTGCAGAACCCATGTTCTCAAAGGATCTAGCCGGCCGAGCCCTCGTTGCAGCCCGTTGTGCAGATATTGAGCCCATTATTATTTTAAATAAAGCAGACTTGCCCTCGGTGGCGCTAGCGCGCCAGCGTCTGCAACCCTTAGCTGCGTTAGGTGTACCTATCAAAGAAATCAGCGCCTTAGATCCGGATGCCTTGCATGAGCAGCTTTTACCCCTGTTGCGCGATAAAACTACCCTTTTGCTAGGACAAAGCGGCATGGGTAAATCCACAATTCTTAACGCCCTTGTCCCCGAAGCCAATGCCCATACTCAGGCCCACTCCGCAGCATTGGGTACAGGGCGGCATACTACAACCAGTACCAAGCTCTATCACATTCCTAATCATAGTGGCAAAATCATTGACTCACCTGGCTTTCAAGCTTTTGGCTTAGCACATCTAGAGGCTGCAGATATTATCCGAGGCTTTGGGGAGTTTCATGAGCCACTGCAAAACTGTAAATTTTATAATTGTAGTCACCGTCATGAGCCTGGTTGTGGTGTGGTCGCTGCCTTAGACCAAGGCCTCATTCACCCTGATCGCTATCAGCTGTATTTACGGCTTCTAGCAGAACTAGAAAACCAGAGCAAATACTAAACGCGCCCTAGCTGCTGGCTTGCTGCAGCCAAATGATGATAAAAATTGCGGATAAGTGCGGCTGTAGCACCCCAAATAAAATACCCATTCCAAGAAATGGAAAAATAGTAACGCTCTTTGCCATTTTTCCCCGGTAAATGATGTAAGCGATGATTTGCTGGGTTCATTAATACCGATAATGGCACCTCGAACACCTCGGCGACCTCGGCGGGGTCTGGTTGCACAGCAAAACCATCTTGCACCAACCCCACCACTGGCAACATAGCATATTTTGTCGTCGTAATAAAAATCGGCTGTTGCCCCAAGGTTTTTATATAAGAAGGCTCTATACCGACCTCTTCGTGGGTTTCGCGCAAAGCAGCGTAAATCGCATCCGGATCCTCGGGCTCGACCCGCCCCCCAGGAAAACATACCTGCCCTGCATGACTTAACAAATGACCTGCGCGGCGCGTTAACAACATATGTAGCCCTGTAGGACGCGACACCAACGGCACGCAAACGGCTGAGCGAATGGCTTGTGGAAACTGGGAAAAATCTGGAATAAACAGATCAGCAAATAAAGGCTCTACCCCCCACTGTACCGGTTGTGTAAAAGCAGCCTCGATAAAGTCTGGCTGTAAATATGATTGGTCTATACCCGGCAAAGTGGGAATAGTAATTAAAGGTTGCGTCTGGGGGTTAAACCCGAGACGGGCCGCTTCTATGGCGGCTAGATCAGTCAATGATTTAGATCTAGGCATACTCTGTACAATAAAAAAAGACACCCATTCGGGTGTCTTTTTAGAGCAGTCGCAGCAATTAGTTTGCCACGTTTTTACGTACCAATTTTTCTTTAATGCGAGCTGCTTTACCCGAACGGTTACGTAAGTAGTACAGTTTAGCACGACGAACCGCACCACGGCGTTTGACTTCGATACTAGCGATTTGAGGAGAGTACAATTGGAAAGTACGCTCAACCGCTTCGCCAGAAGAAATTTTACGAACGATAAAAGAAGAGTTCAGACCACGATTGCGTTTAGCAATTACCACGCCCTCGTAAGCCTGTACACGTTTACGTGTACCTTCAACAACGTTTACGTTAACCACAACGGTATCACCGGGGTTGAACTCAGGAAGGGTTTTGCCTTCGGTTAGGCGCTGGATTTCTTCCTGTTCGAGGATATCAATAATATTCACAATAAGCTCCAAAAAGCATCTTATACGGGCCTTTGTTGTTAAATAACGCCCGACAGAGGATGAACCAGCTATTTTAGCACTAAAAACCCAGTAAAAGAAAGAAAAAGAGAAGCAAAGTGATTTAATGCCACAACAACAAACGGTTGAGCCAACGTGGGCGCAATTTTAGACGCTGATAACGTTTGTACATGTCTAAGGTGCTTTTTTGAGCAAGCCAAGGATTGGCTTGACAGCGAATCACGTAATGGGCAAAAGAGGTTGAGCGCATAGTGTCTCCTGCTAAGCAAATTAACTGAATATACTGTATATCCATACAGTTATTTTAGCAAGAGCTTATGCAGCCAATCCACAACAAAAAAGCCTTTGCTTTAAATAAAAGCAAAGGCCTCAAAACAAAAAACGTTAGTTATTAAGAATATAAAGAATAGGTATCCATCACTTTACTACCCGCAATGGCTTGAACATGCGCCTGCGCTCGCGGTAAAACATAAGTAGCGTAGCAAACCGCAGTACTACGCTTTTGCGTCGAAAACTCATCCTCTTGACCTGTACAAGCCAACGCCGATTTAGCCATTTTCCACCCACCTAATACTGTACCGGCCAGCATCAAAAAAGGCACACTACCAAAATAAACAGCTCGTGCTTGTTTGTCTTGATGCCACTGATTGATGTACTGCACTGCTTTTGCATAGGCTGAGCATGCTTGGTCTAGGCGTTCTGCTATGTACTGTAGGGCCTCATCTTCTGCATGAGTCCGCAGCTGCTCTACCGTGCTTTGCACTTCGGCCAATAGAGCTAACGCTGTTTCCCCCGTATCGCGCACCAACTTACGTCCAATTAGATCATTAGCTTGAATTGCCGTGGTGCCCTCGTAAATAGAAAACACGCGTGCATCACGCATATACTGAGCCACACCGGTTTCTTCAATAAAGCCCATCCCACCATGAACCTGTATACCTAGTGAGGTGACCTCTTTGACCATTTCCGTGGCGAAGCCTTTGGTTATTGGTACAAAAAACTCATAGCGCGTTTGGTAGTGCTGGCGTAATGATGCATCAGGCGTTTTCAGAGCCATATCTTTTAACCAAGCCGCATAATACGTAAAAGCTCGTGTAGCTTCGGTTAGGGCTCGCATCGTTTGTAGCATCCGCTCCACATCAGGATGATGGTAAATAGGGGCAGGCGCGGGATATTTTTTATTTAAATCTGCACCCTGCTTGCGTTCTGCCGCATACGCTTGCGCGCTATACCAAGCGCGATCTGCGATAGCCAGCCCTTGTAGGGCCACGGCATAACGGGCGGCGTTCATGGTGATAAACATGTACTCTAAGCCGCGATTAAGCTCACCTATTAAATACCCAATGGCTCCAGCCCCTACCTCGCCCTTGTTATCACCATACAGCATTACTGCCGTGGGGCTACCATGTAGCCCTAGCTTATGCTCTAACGAAGCGCAGTACACATCATTACGGCTACCCTGCGCGTAATCACCTTGGGCGTGAGCTAGGTACTTGGGCACTAAAAACAGTGACAACCCCCGAATCCCTTCTGGAGCATTCGGCGTACGCGCTAACACTAAATGTAAAATATTTTCTGCTAAATCATGCTCACCATAGGAAATAAATATTTTTTCCCCTTGAAGACGATAAGACCCGTCTGCCTGTGGTGTGGCCATGCATTTCACTAGCGATAAATCTGAACCTGCTTGAGCTTCGGTCAGGTTCATTGTGCCAGTCCAGCGACCTTCTAGCATAGGTGGCAAATAACATGCTTTTTGCTCAGGTGTTCCCGCTTGCGATAAAGTTTCAATCACTGAGTCTGTCAGTAAAGAACATAAGGCAAACGAGGCACACCCCGCATTCATGTTTTCACCAAATATTGCCCCAATCAGCTTAGGTAAGCCCTGACCGCCAATAGCCTCTTCATGCTGTAAGCCCTGCCAGCCAGCTTGCGCAAATGCCGCAAAGGTTTCCTTGAACCCTGGTGTCGTCGTTACCTGCCCCTGATTCAGGACAGCCGGCTCACGATCTGAAACCGGATTGAGTGGCACAACCTCTTGCTCAATGAATCGTGCCCCCTCGTCTAAGACGGCTTGGAGCAAGTCTAACGATAACTCTTCATGACCGGGCAATGCCAATAATGCTGGGGTATCAATAATATGTTCAAGCAAAAAATGAATATCAGAACGTGGAATACGATAGCTCATATAATCTCTCCACCGAAATAGCCAGTTATTAAAAAAGCCTGCAGAATATCTCTACAGGCTTAATTTTTTATAGCGCTTGAGTTAGCTCAGGGAGTACTTCGAATAAGTCTGCCACTAAACCGTAATCAGCTACGCTGAAGATAGGTGCTTCAGGATCTTTGTTAATCGCTACAATCACTTTCGAGTCTTTCATCCCAGCTAAGTGCTGAATCGCTCCTGAAATACCCACTGCAATATAAAGCTGTGGCGCCACAATCTTACCGGTTTGGCCAACCTGCCAATCGTTAGGTGCATAACCCGCGTCAACTGCTGCGCGTGAGGCCCCTACCGCAGCCCCTAGCTTATCTGCTAAGGCATCAATTAAGGCAAAATTTTCTTTGCTGCCTAAACCACGCCCACCTGAAACCACCACAGTAGCATCGGCCAAATCAGGGCGATCACTTTGTGCAATCTGACGTTCTACAAAAGTGGTTTTACCACTGTCTGCCACCGCATCAATATTTTCTATTGGGGCACTGCCACCCGTTGCTTGCACCGCATCAAAAGCGGTAGGACGCACGGTTAACACAAGCTTAGCGTCGGCACATTGCACGGTCGCAATCGCATTACCAGCATAAATAGGGCGTGTAAACGTATCGGCTGATTCTACCGATAAAATATCGGAGATCTGTGCCACGTCCAGTTTAGCCGCTACCCGGGGTGCGACGTTTTTACCGGCTGCTGTTGCCGCAAATAAAATATAACGATAACTATCAGCCAAAGCTAAAACTTGTGCAGCCACGTTCTCGGCTAAGCCATTGGCTAATGGCTCTGCATCCGCCAATAGTACTTTTGCCACACCATCAATTTGCGCAGCTGCCTGAGCCACCGCAGAGGCTTGGTTCCCAGCTACTAAAAGGTGAATGTCCTGCCCTAACTGCTTAGCCGCGGCAATAGTATTTAAGGTTGCGCTTTTGAGCTCGGTATTATCGTGTTCTGCAATCACTAAAATCGACATTTAAATCACCTTTGCTTCGTTTTTTAGTTTATCAATGAGTGTGGCCACATCCGCAACTATTTCGCCAGCAGCTCGTGGGGCAGGCTCAGTTACTTTCAACGTTTGGATGCGTGGCGTTACGTCAACCCCCAGCTCATCGGGAGACAACACATCAATGGTTTTTTTCTTTGCCTTCATGATGTTTGGCAAAGTTACGTAACGAGGCTCATTCAAGCGCAAGTCCGTCGTCACCACAGCAGGCAAAGACATTGATAAGGTTTCTAATCCGCCGTCGACCTCGCGTGTGACTTTAAGAGTAGTGCCGTCGATTTCAATCTGGCTAGCAAAGGTAGCTTGGGGCCAGTCTAATAGGGCGGCCAGCATTTGTCCGGTTTGGTTCGCATCATCATCAATCGCTTGCTTACCTAAAATCACCAATTGAGGCTGCTCTTTGTCTACCACCGCCTTTAAAAGCTTAGCTACCGCCAAGGGCTGCAGCTCCGCATCGGTTTCTACCTGAACCGAACGATCTGCTCCAATCGCCATCGCAGTACGTAAGGTTTCTTGGCATGGTTTTTCACCGCAAGATACCGCCACGACCTCTGTCGCGACCCCTTTTTCTTTAAGACGAATGGCTTCTTCCACTGCAATTTCATCAAAGGGGTTCATAGACATTTTGACGTTCGCAATATCTACCCCTGTTTGATCTGATTTCACGCGCACCTTGACGTTATGGTCAACTACACGTTTCACGGGCACTAAAACCTTCATCAGGTTATCTCCAATTTAGCTAATTAATAGATTGTGCAAAGCAATAAATATTATGCCCTAAGCATAAATAAAAAACCTATTCGTTTTTCAGGCCAGCTAACGCCTGAATGTGCTGCTGCACACTACGAGCCAGAGAGGATAAATCGTACCCCCCCTCAAGTACACTGATAGCACGACCCTGAGCGCTGGAAGCGGTTGCTTGCATGACCTGTTGGGTTATCCAAGCAAAGTCTTCATCACCAAGCTGTAGTTGCGCCATATCATCAGCTTCATGAGCATCAAAGCCGGCAGAAAAGAACACCAACTTTGGTTTTAATTGACGCAGCTTTGGCAGCCAATAGGTGTTTACTATATGACGAATTTGCTCTGAATCAGCACCAGCTGCTACTGGTTCATTGTACATGTTCGCCGCTGCCGGAGAATGTCGAGTCGACGGATAATAAGGATGTTGATAAAAACCAAACATATAGACTTGCTCGTGATGAGCAAAAATATCCTCTGTGCCATTGCCATGATGAGCATCAAAATCAATAATAACCACTTGATCTAGCTCATAATGTTCCAATGCATAAGCCGCTGCTACCGCCACATTATTAAAAAAACAAAACCCCATCGCGCGATCAAAACATGCATGATGTCCAGGAGGACGCACTGCACAAAAAGCCGATTTCGTATGCCCTCCTAGCACATGGTCAACAGCAGTAATCCCCGCTCCCGCGGCATAATAAGCGGCTTCCAGCGTAATCGGATTAAGGCGTGTATCTGCATCCACCTCGGCGTAACCATGCTGTGGTGTGCGCTGACGTAAATTAAGGATATGATGGAGACTGTGTACGCGTAGCAAATCCTCATCGGTTGCTTTTTTGGGTGTCACTTGGCAAATCAAATCGGCAAGACCACTATTTTGCAGCTGTCGTTCTATCGCCTGTAAACGTAGTGGGCTTTCTGGATGTTCCGCACCCATTTCATGTAAACGAAATAGGGGATGAGTAATAAAAATTGTCTCCATAAGGTTCGAGTATGTTAAAAAATATGCGCTTTATTCACGCTGGTTTTTATAGTTTGTTGTTGGCAGGATGCGCAACTTCTAACTCTCATCCACCAACCACCCCGACTTCTTCTATTCATACCACCACAACTCAAAGCGCACCAGCCCCAAAAGCAGAAGTTGTCCACCCTAAGAGCGGAAACTCTATTCAGGGACGCCAAGATTATTTTCAAGCCGACGGTTCACTGAGCCCCTATCTTCACAGCTGGGCGCAAGAGCTCGCTCTAAAAAATCAAATCCCATTCGAGCTTATTCAGTCCATTCTGCAGTCAGCTTCTTATAATGCACAAGCAGCGCGTCTTATGGCGCCTAATAAAGGGCAAATTAAACGCAGCTGGTCTACCTACAAAAACCGTTTTATTGAGCCCATTCGCATTCAAGCAGGGCTTGATTTTTGGCAAAAGCATGCCTCTGTCATCAACCCAATTGCCGACCGCTATGGTATTCCCCCTGAAATCATTGTGTCGATTATTGGAGTGGAAACTATCTATGGGCGCTATACAGGTGACTTTCGTGTCGTCGATGCCCTATTAACACTCGGTTTCAGCTATCCTGATAACTCACGCCCTGAGCGTGGTCAACTATTTCGCGATCAACTGGCTGATCTGATTGTGCTGCATCATCAGGGGAAGATCAATGCTTATGATGCAACTGGCTCCTTTGCCGGTGCAATGGGGCTACCTCAATTTATGCCTGGTAGTTTAATGCGCTATGCAGTCGATGCTGACGGCGATGGCAAAATCGATCTTTATCACTCCATTGCCGACGTAAGTGCTTCTGTTGCCAATTTTTTAATTGAGCATGGCTGGAAGCCCGAGCTCCCTGTATTTATTCCTGCTACGATTCATGAAAAACAAGCTAAATCTCTGGTTGATGGCGGTTTGGCTCCCACACTAACCTGGCAACAGATCCAAAACGCTCAAGCTGTCTCTGTCTCCAAACCTTTGCCTAAGACATGGCAACATACACCACTTGGCATCATTAACCTAGTAGAGGAGTCTAAAGGTACAGCTGAGTATCGGCTTGCCACCCAAAACTTCTTTGCGATCACCGCCTATAACCGCAGCTATTTTTATGCTGCCACGGTTGCAGATTTTGCTCAACTGCTCGCCCAACGCTTCTATAAATAAAAAAAAAGCCCTGCTCGCAATACGCGAAGCAGGGCACTCATCAACATAATCTCAAAAATCTAATTAAACACACCGGTAGATAAATAACGGTCCCCACGGTCGCACACAATAAAAGCGATGGTGGCATTTTCTACACGCTGTGCCACGCGTAACGCCGCTACTAAAGCGCCCGCGGAGGATATACCCGCAAAAATCCCCTCTTTAGCCGCAAGCTCGCGTGCCATATTCTCGGCCTCATCTTGGGTAATCGCTTCGAGCGCATCGACTTTGGAGGGGTCATAGATCTTAGGCAAATATTCCTCGGGCCACTTACGAATGCCCGGAATTTGTGCCCCCTCGGCAGGTTGCGCACCAATAATTTGGATATCGGGATTTTTAGCACGCAAATAGTTACCAACCCCCATAATGGTTCCTGTCGTCCCCATAGCGCTGACAAAATGCGTAATTTGCCCCTCTGTTTGCTCCCAGAGCTCAGGCCCTGTACCTTGGATGTGGGCTAAAGGATTATCCTCGTTGGCAAATTGGTCCAATACCAACCCCTTACCCTCGGCCTGCATAGATAGGGCTAGATCACGCGCGTATTCCATACCACCTGCATCAGCGGGGGTCAAAATCAACTGCGCTCCATAGGCAGTCATCGAGGCACGACGCTCTACGGATAAATTATCCGGCATGATAAGAATCATTTTATAGCCACGCACCGCGGCAATCATGGCTAAAGCAATACCCGTATTGCCACTGGTGGCTTCGATTAGCGTGTCACCTGGTTTAATTAGCCCCCGTGCTTCGGCCATACGAATCATTGAGCTCGCAGCTCGATCTTTAACGGACCCAGCTGGGTTATTGCCTTCTAGCTTGGCTAAAATCACATTTCCACGACCGACTTGGTACTGCTCTGGTAAACGTTGTAGACGCACCAATGGCGTCATCCCAATGGTGTCCTCTATGGTTGGGTAATTTTTCATTGCAATCCCTATAAGCATCTTTGATATGACAACTCATATCTCTCTATATATGATACTGATTCGACTACGTTTTAGGGGCTTTTTTTGTATTTTTGTCTACAGGTAAAGCATTGGTAGCTGGCGTTAACTGCAAACCAGCATCAATTAACCCCTGTAAACGTTTAGCCCCAATACCTTTGACTCGATCCGACAAATCCTGAAAAGAAACATAAGGACCACCACGCTCACGCTCTTCGAGGATTCGTTGTGCCATTTTTGGCCCAATCCCTTTTATTTGCTGTAGCTGTGTGGCTGAGGCACTGTTCAAGTCCACAGCACCTGCTTGAAATGCGACCAAACAACTGACTAGCAATACCGCTAAGCGTACCCAAAATAACGGATTAGAAAAAAATTGAACTAGACGCATTATGACCTCCTTCGTTTTTTCCTAGTATTCACTAAGAAGGAAATGGCGCCTAGTTCGCAAAATTACGCAGCTAAAAAAATCCTATAGCCACTTATGTTGTTTCAATACATAGTCACGCACCCCTGTTTGCACATCCACAAAACTTTCTGTGTATCCAGCGGCTCGTAGCTGTGTTAGGTCTGCTTGCGTATGGCTTTGATAACGACCTTTAAGATCTTCGGGGAAATCAATGTATTGCAACACTTGTTGCTCTACCATTTGCTCTAGCGTAAGTGCCGGCAAACCGTCTAGTTCACGCATTGTATTAACAACTGTATGCGCCACGTCATTAAAAGGCTGTGCACGACCGCTGCCACAATTAAATATCCCCGATACTTGATGTTGCAAAAAGTGCAGATTCACTTTGACCACATCGTCAATGTAGACAAAATCACGCTGCTGCCCCCCGTTAGGGTAGCCGTCCCACGCACCAAACAAACGCACACAGCCTTCTTTTTTGTATTGGTGCATATTGTGTAAGGCTACCGAAGCCATACGCCCTTTATGATTTTCTTGGGGGCCATACACATTAAAATAGCGTAGCCCTACGACGGGTGCTGTCAGATGTGCTAAATGGCGGCGCAATACCTGATCAAAAAGATATTTCGAATAACCGTATACGTTTAAGGGTGCCTCATTGTTGGGGTCCTCGGCATAATGCGGCCCCGCCCCATAAACCGCGGCAGAAGAGGCATACACCAAAGGGACATTTCGACTTTGGCAATATTCGAATAGCTCTAAGGTCACACGATAGTTATTATCCATCATGTAACGTCCATCGCGTTCCGTGGTATCTGAGCACGCCCCTTGATGCAAAACAGCTTGGATTTTTGGTAGCCTTTGGCGCAAAAGTAAATCTCTAAATACCGCTTTATCCATATAGTCGGCAATATCCGCTTGGACTAGGTTTTGAAATTTATCCCCTTGCTGCAGGTCATCCACCACCAAAATGTCATTAATCCCAATTTGATTCAGACCTAATACTAAGTTGCTGCCAATAAAGCCAGCTCCCCCTGTTACTACTATCATCGCAATTCCTCTGCTGTCACCGTTGATGTGCCTAATTTCCCTACCACAATACTGCCGGCTTTATTGGCCCAGTACATCGCTTCATTCCAGCTCAACCCAGCCGCTCTCGCTACTGCTAATGTAGCCAATACGGTATCCCCTGCCCCAGAAACATCGAACACCTCTTGTGCTTGTGCCACGGTATGGGCCCGCCCTGTTTCGGTGTAAATCGTCATCCCCTGTTCTGAGCGAGTAATGAGCAAAGCCTCTAAGCCAAGTTGCTGACGTAACTGCTGCGCTTTTTGCGTTAGTTCGTCTTCACTTTGCCAAGAACCAACTGCCTGCTGCATCTCAAGACGATTTGGAGTAATACTGCTTGCCCCATAATAACGGCTATAGTTATCGCCTTTGGGATCAACCAAAACGGGCTTGTGTTGCTGTTTAGCTAAAGCAATCAATGGCTCAATGGACGTTAATGCTCCCTTAGCGTAGTCCGAAAACACCACCACATCGTGCAACGCGAGCTGCTGTGTAAAGGTCTGTGCTAACTGTGCTAATGAGGTAGCAGAAGGCGGATTTTCAAAATCCACGCGCAATAGTTGTTGCTGCCGCCCTAGTACACGTAATTTTTGTATAGTGGGCTGTTCCTGATCATGACATAACTGCGCGACAACGCCAGCTTCTTTACACAATGCTGCTATCGTTTGCCCAGCCTCGTCCTGCCCCACTAACCCTATGAGTGTGGCCTGCGCCCCTAAAGCGACACAGTTACGAGCCACGTTCGCGGCCCCCCCTAAGCGATCCTCTTTACGTGCCACTTTGACTACAGGCACAGGAGCCTCGGGGGAAATACGATTGACCTCACCAAACCAATAGCGGTCTAACATCACATCCCCTACTACCAATATACGTAGAGAAGCAATACGCTCTGCTTGAGGAAACATCATGCCTGGAGCTCCTCGAGACGCTTGGGTGCATAGCTTTCCCATTGGGTGCAGCCTGGGCACTGCCAATAAAAATGCTTGGCTTCAAATCCACAATGTTGACACGCATATTTATCTAAGCGTTGAGTATGCTTATGCACTAGGGTACGCAACAAATGCAAATCCCCACCCAGTACATGCTGCGCATCTGGATTATCGGGATGCTGTAGTTCAAACTGCAGACTTCGATCCAAACCCAACAAAGAGGGATGCTGCTGTAAGGCTTGACGGGCAAACGTCCATGCTGCCGTTGCCCCTTGCTGCTGTCTTAGCGCTTTAAATATCTGGGCAAACACATCAATCGATGGGTATTGTTCATAATGCTTTTGTAGCAACGCCAGCCCTTGTGGCGCTTGCTCTTGTTGGCTATAGCACTGCATTAACTCAGCAGCAATTAAGCCCGCATACTGTGGCGCTACTCGCAACACCTCTTGTAAATAAAATAACTGTAGAGCGTAATCGTTTTGCAAGTAGGCAAGCTGAGCTCGCAACATAAAAATACGTGCGGTCGAGGCGCGACTCCCTTCTTTTTGCCCAAGCTCTTTTGCCGCTTTTTCTGCTTCGTTAAGCGCTTGCTCTGCTTGTATTAAGTTCGGCTCGCGACGTTTAAGCGCTGCCTCGGCTTGCTCACACTGATAATGCACCAATTGTGGTACCGGCTCATCGACAAGTGTGCGTAAACGTCGGACAGCCTCAATGGCTTTAGGCCAATCATGGCCGGACTCATAGATATAAATCAGCGCGCGCACGGCTGCAATAGCATGCCGTCCAGTGGAAACAGCCTCAAAAGCGGCTTCGGCACGATCCAACATCCCCGCTTTCAGAAAATCCTGAGCAATTTCAAACTGAGCATTTTCACGGTCAACTTGCGGTAGATCGGTACGCGCCAATAAACTTTGATGGACACGAATCGCACGCTCCATTTCGCCTCGACGCCTAAAAAGACTACCCAAAGCAAAGTGCAACTCTGTTGTTTCCGTATCTAGCTTGGCAACCTCGATAAAAGCATCGATCGCTCGATCTGGCTCTTCGTTAAGTAAAAAATTTAAGCCTTTAAAATAGGAATCAGGTAGCTGTCGACTCTCTGAGAGCATTTGCTTAAAATCAACACGGGCAGCAATCCAGCCTAACCCAAAAAACACAGGCACAAATATGAGCCACCACGGTTCAAAATCCACGCTACATACCTCGGCTTATAAGGGGGCTAATGGCGCAATCGTTTCAGCGGCTACAGGATCTGCAGGCACTTCCGGGTTCTTAAGCTTATCCTTTAATTGAGCCACATCGCGTTTTAATTTGGTAATTTCACGCTTTTTACGCATTACATGTAACACCATTAACAATAGACCAAGCATTAAGCCTAATAAAAATGCCACCAACATCACTACAATCAATGGCACATTCGCCAAGGCATAATCAGCAAAAAAGCTAACTTTAACTGGCTCTGTATTTTTTAATGCGAATAAAAGCACCACCACAAAAACCAGCAGCCGCAATACCCATACGAGATAGCGCATAAATAGCTCCAACAAATAATGTGATGTTCTGATTGTAAAGGCAAACGCCTAAATAGCACAGACGCAAAAACAGGCTCATAATGAGCCTGTTCGATTGGGTACGATTTACGAGTCGCGCTGCTGTGCTAAAAATGCTTGATCAACACGTTCTCGTAACTCTTTTCCTGCTTTAAAGTGAGGAACTTGTTTGGCAGGCACAAGAACCTTTTCACCAGAGCGCGGGTTGCGACCAATACGTGGGGCACGTGTTGATAATGAAAAACTACCAAACCCACGAATTTCGATACGCTGGCCACTAACTAAAGCAGCCGTCATCGCATCTAATATGGTTTTTACCGTTAGCTCTGTGTCCTTGTGGGCCAGCTGCGGATAGCTGCTGGCCAAACGTGCAATCAGTTCGGACTTAGTCACGCTTTACTCAGCGTCTTCACGCTGCTGTTCTAATTGAGCACGTAATAGCGCACCAAGGTTGGTGGTACCTGCAGAGGCACTGGCATCAGATAGACGCTGCATGTTTTGTGCAGTTTCTGCGCTATCAATGGCTTTGATAGACAACTGAATGCTACGGGCTTTGCGATCCACGTTGATGATCATGGCTTCTACCTCATCGCCCTCTTTGAGAGCGGTGGTAGCGTCTTCTACACGACCAGCAGAGATTTCCGAAGCGCGTAGGTAGCCTTCAACGTCAACCGATAGTGTCACCACAGCGCCTTTGGGCTCTACGGATTTCACAGTACCGGTAACTACTGCACCTTTATCATTTGCCGATACATAGTTGTTGAAAGGATCGCCTTCGAGCTGTTTAATACCCAAGGAAATGCGCTCTTTTTCGGTATCAATACCGAGCACAATCGCATCCACTTCGTCGCCTTTTTTGTAGTTGCGTACCGCTTCTTCGCCACTGTCAGTCCAGGAGAGGTCGGACAAGTGAACCAAACCGTCGATACCACCGTCTAGGCCAACGAACACACCAAAGTCAGTGATGGATTTAATTGCGCCGCGTACTTTATCACCACGTTTGAAGTTCAGAGCGAACTCCTCCCATGGGTTAGGACGGCACTGCTTCATACCCAAGGAAATACGACGACGATCCTCGTCAATATCCAACACCATGACTTCGACTTCTTCGCCTAGTGTTACGACTTTACGTGGGTCAACGTTTTTGTTGGTCCAGTCCATTTCAGACACGTGTACTAGACCCTCGATACCGTCTTCGACCTCGACAAATGCGCCGTAATCAGTCAAGTTGGTCACTTTACCGAATAGACGTGTACCCTGTGGGTAACGACGGGATAAACCGATCCATGGGTCTTCGCCAAGCTGTTTCACACCTAAGGAAACACGGCTACGCTCTTGATCAAATTTTAGGACCTTGGCTTCGATTTCCTCTCCGACCTGCAATACTTCGGAAGGATGACGAACACGACGCCATGCCATGTCAGTGATGTGCAATAGACCGTCAATACCACCCAAGTCCACGAAAGCGCCGTAGTCGGTAATGTTTTTTACAATACCCTTAACAACAATACCTTCGGTGAGGGTTTCGAGTAGTTTCTGACGCTCTTCGCCCATGCTGGCTTCGAGCACTGCACGACGAGAAAGCACAACGTTATTACGCTTACGATCGAGTTTAATCACTTTAAACTCGACGGTTTTGCCTTCGTATGGGGTGGTGTCTTTTACAGGACGTAAATCAACCAAGGAACCGGGCAAGAACGCACGGATACCATTGGTCATTACAGTCATACCGCCTTTGACCTTGCCAGTGATGGTACCGGTGACGAGCTCGCCAGATTCCAAAGCTTGTTCTAGAGACAACCATGCCGATAGACGTTTGGCGCGATCACGCGATAGGATCGTGTCACCGTAACCGTTTTCAAAAGCATCGATAGCAACGGAAACGTAATCACCGGGTTCTACTTCGAGCTCGCCCTGATCGTTTAAGAACTCTTCGATAGGGATCAAGGACTCGGATTTTAGACCGGCGTTAACCAAAACGTAGTTATGGTCAATACGCAAGACTTCGGCGGAAATGACCTCTCCGGCTTTTAGGTCTTGGGACTGAAGGCTTTCTTCAAATAAATCGGCAAAGCTTTCGCCGCCTAATACATCGGTAGTAGAGATGGAGGACATTAAATAATTCCATCAGCCATTACTGGCTTTGTAAAAGCACACTGGAGCGTATTTGCCCAGCGGAGTGAAAAACACATCAATAATGACAATACCGCCGTCATTATCGACACCTGAATGTGGATTGAGCATTTGCCCAATATTGCAACACCTGATTTACGGTCTCATCAATGGATAATGATGAGGAATCAAGGATATACGCATCCTGCGCCGGCTTTAATGGAGCAACGGCTCGATTCGTATCCCGTAAATCACGGGCTTGTAAATCAACTAATAGATCTGAAAGATTAGCAGATATGCCTTTATCTATCAACTGTTTATAGCGTCTTTGGGCTCGTGATTGCACATCTGCAACAAGGAAGATTTTCAGCGGTGCATTAGGAAAAACCACCGTACCCATATCGCGCCCATCTGCAACTAAGCCTTTACCGGTTTGAAAAGCACGCTGTCGAGCTAACAACGCCTCTCGTACCGCCGGATAAGCGGCTATTTTAGACGCTAACAAGCCAATGTGTTCTTGTCGAAGTGCATCCGTGACATCAACCTGATTCAAATAGCTACGCCCTGCTGAAAAATGCACATCCAATGCTTGCGCTTGTTGTGCAACAGCAGATTCCTCATCGCTATCAATCATATTTTGCTCACACGCTAATGCGGTAAGCCGATATAAAGCACCGCTATCTAAGACGTGCCAACCCAATTGTTGCGCAACGCGGCTAGCTACCGTACCTTTGCCCGAAGCGGTTGGTCCATCAATCGTAATAACAGGCGTATTAGAGGAGACCATTTATTGCACCAACTCATTAAAGACAGAGAAATAGTGGGGAAAGGTTTTACTAACGCAGTTGGGGTCTAATATGGTTTGAGGTACCCCCCCGAACACAGCCAAAGATAAACACATCGCCATACGATGATCATCGTATGTATGTATACGTGCTGAACGCCACTGCTCTGGTGCGATAGGATAAACCCGTAACCAATCCGGCCCTGATTCCACCTGGGCCCCGATTTGGCGTAGCTCATTTTGCATGGCATCAATACGATCCGTTTCTTTCACGCGCCAGCTCGCAATATTACGTAGTGTGCATGGTCCATCTGCATAAATGGCTATCGCTGCCGCCGTCATAGCAGCATCGGGGATCAAGTTAAAATCCATATCAAAAGCGCGCAGTTTTTCTCCGGCCGCTACCTTTTTTCCACGTACCACCATTGCATTGGGTTCAAACTGCACCTCTGCCCCCATCTGCTGCATCACGTTGGCAAACTGCACGTCACCCTGAACGGATAAAGCACCTACGCCCTCGATACGAATCGGCCCACCCGCAATCGTACCTAATGCCAAAAAATACGAGGCAGAAGAGGCATCACCTTCTACGTGTAATGTTTCTGGTGACTGGTAACGCGCGGATTTGCTCACTACAAAACGCTGCCAGTTTGCGTCATGCTCTACCTGCACGCCAAAACGCGCCATCATGTCTAAGGTAATCGCAATATATGGCTGTGAGATCAGTGTGCCCTCGACCTCGATCACTAAATCTTGCTGACACTGTTGTGTCGCTATAGGCGCCGCCATAAGCAAAGCCGTTAAAAACTGACTGGAGACCGAGCCTTTAACACGAATAGGCTGAGAAATATTTAGCTGTGGCGAACGTATACGCAGCGGGGGGTAGCCATCATTACCCAGATAGTCTATCTGTGCTCCCGCGGCTCGCAATGCATCAACCAAATCACCGATCGGACGCTCATGCATACGAGGAATACCGGAGAGCGTGAACTCGCCCCCCATCAACGCAAGGGCTGCGGTCAGAGAACGAACAGCCGTGCCCGCATTCCCCAAAAACAAGTCGGCCCGAGACGGCGAAAAAGGAACGCCGCCCTGAATCCGATATGTAGTCTCCGCCACTTTCTGAGCAGACACGCCCATTTTGTGCAAAGACTCCAACATAACCCGTGTGTCATCAGAGTCCAACACCCCAGTTAAAGTTGTTGTGCCAGAAGTAATTGCCGCAAGCAGTAAAGCCCGGTTAGAAATACTTTTTGACCCAGGTAGCTGCACGGTACCCTGGGCATGTGTGGCCGGTGATAAGGTTAATGCTTCTAAGCTCATTGTAATCCACTCCTGCTACCCCAAAGACGGCGGGCTAAGGCCGCTTTTTCTAAAAAATCATATAAGGCTTGTTCATCCGTATCGCGCAGTGCGCGCTCTGCCTGCTCAAAAGCAGCGCGCACTTGCTGCAGCTCAGACAATACCGCCTCGCGATTGCTTAAAAAAATATCACGCCAGACCTCAGCCGAACCTGCCGCAATCCGCGTAAAATCTCTAAAGCCGCTGCCAGCCACATGCAACCGCACATCAGCATCGCTCGCACTCGCAACCTGCCACATAAAGACAGAAGATAGAAAATGCGGTACATGACTCACCGAAGCCAGCACCCGGTCATGGCTTTCAGCTGACATCAGCATCACGCGCGCTCCGCAGGCCTCCCACATCTGAGTCAAAAATGCACGCGCTCGTTGCGTGTTGTTTTTATGTGGGGTCAAAATCACAATACGATTTTGATATAAATCAGACTGAGCCGCCTCAGGCCCTGCTTTCTCTGCGCCCGCAATAGGATGCCCCGCTAAAAACTGTGTAGATTGCTCGCCAAGCACTTCAATCGCTTCTGTCACCACATCGGCTTTAGTACTCCCTACATCGGTGATGAGGGTGTGGGGCAATAAATGGGGCTGAATTTGTTCTAGTAGAGATCGCGTAGCCCGCACGGGTGTCGCCAAAACGATCAAATCTGCCTGCTGTGTGGCCGTCGCTAAATCCGCGACCTCGTCAATCAGCCCTAGACGCAAGGCGGCGCTGGTAGTAGCGGTCTGCCGACTCACGCCAATGACCTTACCGACACAACCCGCTTTTTTTAATGCTGCAGCCAAGGACCCACCTATTAGGCCCGGCCCTACCACTACCAATACTGGCACGAAAAAAGAGGGGGTCTGCATAACTAGTCCTGACAAGGGTAGGAACCAAGGATCTTACAGAAGGCAACTTGTTGCTTTAAGGCCTGCAAAGCGCTTTGTACGGCTGGCTCTTCTTGATGACCGAGAAGATCCATATAAAAATAATACTCCCACTGCCCTGTACGCGCCGGGCGCGACTCCAAACGTGTCATGGAAACCTGATGCTGCGCAAAAGGTGCCAGCATTTCATGCACAGCGCCCGCTCGGTTCGGTACCGCTACAATTAGGCTCGTTTTATCATTGCCTGAAGGCAAAGACTCGATGTTCCCCACCGCCAAAAAGCGTGTACGGTTTTGAGCATCGTCTTGAATCCCTGCATGAGCCACCTGTAACCCCCACGACTCTGCCGCCTTTTTGCCCGCAATGGCTGCCACAGAAGCGTCCTGGGAAGCAATTCGTGCCGCCTCGGCATTGCTAGAAGCAGCATCTTGCTGAATCTGTGGATAATGGGTAGCCAACCAGTTATGGCACTGTGCTAAAGCTTGTGGATGCGCCATAATACGCTGAACTTGCTCCATTGAGCCGGATTGGGTCAGTAGATTATGATGAATCGCTAGGGAATGCTCACCCAACACTTTTAAGGAAGTATTGAGCAATAGGTCCAAGGTGCGGTTTACCGCCCCTTCTGTTGAGTTTTCAACCGGCACCATCCCTACATCGGCCTCGCCCACCTCGACCAACCGAAAGACCTCATCAAAGCTCTGGCACGGCACCGGTTCCACAAAATGCCCAAAATGTGCAAGTGCTGCCTGCTCGGAAAACGAACCCGTAGGACCAAGAAAAGCAACACGCAATTTTTGCTCTAAACCCCTACAGGCAGAAATCACCTCGCTCCATACTGCCTGCACAGAAGCAGGCGTAATAGGACCGGTATTCAGATTTTGTAGATGCGTGATAATTTGGGCTTCGCGCTCGGGCTTTAGAATACTATCCTCAGCGTTATATGCTTCTTTAATTTTGCCAATTTCTAAAGCGGCTTGCGCTCGCTGGTTAAGCAAGTCCAGAATCTGCTGATCCAACGCATCGATACGCTCACGCCAAGGGCGCAAGCGCTCTAATAAATGTTTAGCCATGCTTTGCCTCAAAGTCCTTCATGAAGGCAACCAGTGCCTCTACCGCAGCAAGAGGAAGCGCATTATAAATGGAGGCGCGCATCCCCCCTACACTTTTATGGCCTTTAAGTTGCAAAAGCCCTGCTTTTTCGGCTTCGGCTAAAAACAAGGCATCTAGCTCAGGCTTAGCTAACAAAAACGGAATATTCATACGAGAGCGCACGGAAGGCTCAACCTGATTATGATAAAAATCAGAGCTATCCAAATAGCGATATAAGAGTTCCGATTTTTGCTGATTTCGTTGTTCCATGGCGGCGACCCCGCCTTGGGTTTTGAGCCACTTAAACACCAGCCCAGCCATGTAAATCGGATAGGTGGGAGGCGTATTAAACATAGACTGACTTTTCGCCACCAAATCGTAATTGAATGCGCTTGGACAGTACTCGGAAGCGCCCCCAAGCAAGTCTTTACGCACAATCACAATGGTCAACCCAGCAGGTCCAGCATTTTTCTGCGCCCCCGCATACGCCATATCGACCTTAGAAAAATCAATAGGACGTGACAGAATATTTGAAGACACATCCACCACTAATGGTACTGATAGTAGCGGCCAGTCGTTAAACTCTACCCCACCTATTGTTTCATTGGCACAAACGTGCACATACGAAGAAGTCGCCCGGACTTCCCATGTATCAGGCGTAGGAAACCAGCTAAACCCAGCTTGAGTTTGCTGATTGATTTCTGTAGACGCCTCGGAGCTAGCCGCTAAGCGCACATCCCCGTACCGCTGAGCCTCTTTGAATGATTTTTTAGACCAGCTTCCCGAAACCACATAATCCGCCTGATTATGCCCTGCCAAGCCCAAAAGGTTCATGGGCACAATAGCATTTTGTGCTTGGGCGCCACCCTGCATAAACAACACCGCAAAATCGTCGGGCACCTGGAGCAAATCACGTAGATCTTGCTCCGCCTCATCACGAATCTGCATAAACTCTTTGCCGCGGTGGCTCATTTCCATCACCGACATACCTGAGCCATGCCAGTCCAGCATTTCTCGAGCAGCTTGCTCTAAGACATCAACCGGAAGCACCGATGGGCCTGCAGAAAAATTCCATGGACGCATATTCAAATCCTTTTTTTCATTTATTCATCTGTAGCGGGCATCGGCCCCTCTTCTGTATCTGTCGTCTCATCGTCGCTCTCATCATCATCGACATCAGACTCCACCACGCGATACACACCGGACAATTTACTGTTTTCGTCCACATTAATGAGTGTCACACCTTGGGTTGCGCGACCCATTTCACGAATTTCCTCAACACGAGTCCGTACCAATACGCCCGCATTAGTAATCAGCATGATCTCATCATTTTCATTGACCAACACCGCGCCAACCAAACTGCCATTACGGTCTGAGGTCTGGATGGCTATCATGCCCTTTGTGCCGCGCCCATGACGGGTGTACTCACTAATCGAAGTACGCTTACCAAAACCGTTTTCTGTCGCTGTCAGCACGGACTGGCTTTCATCATCAGCCACTAAAAGCGCAATCACTCGCTGCCCTTCATCAAGGTTCATACCACGCACACCCCGAGCTGTACGCCCCATTGGACGCACATCAGTCTCGCAGAAGCGCACCGCTTTACCCGCATCAGAGAACAGCATCACATCATGCTGACCAGCAGTGAGTTGTGCCCCGATCAAATAATCGCCCTCGTCTAAGCCAACAGCAATAATGCCGGCTTTGCGTGGATTCGAAAAATGTGACAAGGGGGTTTTTTTCACTGTGCCCTGTGAAGTAGCCATAAAGACATACTGGTCTTCGCTAAACTCTTTGACTGCCAAGACCACGGTGATTTTCTCCTCGGGCTCCAAGGGGAACATATTCACAATAGGACGACCACGTGAGTTGCGAGAACCTTGAGGGACCTCCCAGACTTTGAGCCAATACACACGGCCTCGGTCTGAAAAGCACAGCAAGTAATCATGTGTGTTCGCCACAAACAGGTAATCAATCCAATCATCCTCTTTCATGGTTGTTGCCTGTTTGCCCCGCCCGCCACGACGTTGGGCGCGGTATTCCGATAAGGGCTGACTCTTGATGTAGCCTTCGTGTGAAAGCGTCACCACCATATCCATGGGGGTAATCAAGTCCTCGGTGTCTAGCTCGGTCGCATTAAATTCAATTTCGGAGCGACGCTGGTCTTTTTCACCAGAGAATTCTTCTTTGAGAGCAACAAGCTCATCTGCAATAATCTGCGTCACACGCTCTGGGCGCGCGAGGATATCAAGCAGGTCCGCAATACGATCCATGACCTCTTTGTACTCGCCAACGATTTTATCTTGCTCTAAACCGGTAAGGCGCTGCAGACGCATATTCAGAATTTCTTGAGCCTGTGTTTCGCTCAGCCTGTACATGCCGTCTGCCTGTAAACCAAAGTGGTCCTCTAGATTATCCGGGCGATAGGCCAGGCGACCGCCAGGGATCTGACTTTGATCAGCACGCGCTAGCATATCGCGCACAATCTGGGCATCCCAGCTCCGTGCTAAGAGCTCACGACGTGCATCAGGGGGGGTGGGCGCAGCGCGAATGATACGAATAAACTCGTCAATATTGGCTAAAGCCACGGCTAGGCCTTCGAGCACATGACCACGCTCGCGCGCTCTGCGCAGCTGATACACTGTCCGCCGCGTGACGACTTCACGACGATGGAAAAGGAAATACTCTACCAGCTGCTTCAGGTTGAGTAAGCGCGGCTGGCCATCTACCAGCGCCACCATATTCATGCCAAAAGTTTCTTGGAGCTGGGTATTTTTATATAGGTTGTTTAAAACCACCTCGGGGACTTCGCCACGCTTGAGCTCAATGACTAAGCGCATACCGTCTTTGTCAGACTCATCGCGGATATCCGAAATCCCTTCGATTTTTTTCTCATTAACTAAATCGGCTATGCGCTCTTGTAGGGATTTTTTGTTGACTTGGTAGGGCAAGGCATCAATCACAATCGCCTGACGCGAGCCTTTTTCCATGTCCTCGAAATGCGCTTTTGCACGCATGACCACACGCCCTCGACCCGTACGATAGCCCTCGCGTACACCTGACATACCGTAAATGATGCCCCCTGTGGGAAAGTCAGGGGCAGGAATAAATTCGAACAGATCATCAACGGTACAATCTGGGTGACTCAAACAATATAAACAGCCATCGACTACCTCGGCCAAGTTATGTGGAGGGATATTTGTTGCCATCCCTACCGCAATTCCTGAACTACCGTTTACCAATAGATTAGGAAGACGGGAGGGTAATAAAGCAGGCTCTAACTCGCTACCGTCATAGTTAGGAACAAAATCCACGGTTTCCTGGTCGATATCTGCCAACATTTCATGAGAAATCTTGGCTAGACGGACCTCGGTATAACGCATAGCAGCTGCGCCATCACCATCGATAGAACCAAAGTTACCCTGCCCATCAACCAGCATATAACGCATGGAGAAGTCTTGGGCTAAGCGTACGATGGTGTCATAAACCGCCGAGTCCCCGTGCGGGTGGTATTTACCAATAACATCACCCACAATACGCGCTGATTTCTTATAAGCGCGGTTCCAGTCATTGTTGAGCTCATGCATCGCAAATAGAACGCGACGGTGTACGGGCTTTAAGCCATCACGTACATCCGGTAACGCACGCCCGACAATTACGCTCATGGCGTAATCAAGATAACTGCGACGCATTTCCTCTTCCAGAGAAATAGGAAGAGTCTCCTTAGCAAAGGAATCCATATTAATTTGTCTTTATAGATATGAGTTAAGCAATATGCAGGCCGATGAGGGCGAATAATAAATTCTACCATCACCCTATAGCCCTATTGTACTACCCCCTCATTTTGAAGAAAAAAAATGAGAATGTAGGCAAAAAGCACCAAAAAAAAGTGAATAAGTGTTCAGATTCTGATCAACACTTGCCTTGTTGCCTAAAACCAACAATAATGCCAGATATCGGCCATTATTAGGTCGATCTGCACGATATACCACCTCTGCGCTTAACGAACCGGACAGAAATGTCTTAACATTCTGGCTAACACGCATGAAACCCGACGCAGCGCTTGGACCACTCTTAGTGTTGCAAATTCGGTTCCGTTTTTATAAAACAAAGCGGCAGGGGTTCGCTGCGGTCACTTAACAGCATCAGCTCAAACGAGGAGAAACATGAATAAACCCTCCAAAATCGCACTTGCACTCGCCTTTGCGGCAGCCACAGCCACTGGTGCTGTGTCCGCACAGACCGGTGAAGTCAATAACTGGCAAAACTCTTTTGGCGACGTATGGAAAAACGGCACAAATGAATTGTGCTGGCGCAACAACTTCTGGACACCCGCTACCGGCATCGCAGGTTGTGACGGTGTGCCTGTAGCACAAGCTCCAGAAGCCCCTGTTGTTGCTCCTACTACAACCAAAGTGGTTCTAAACGCTGACACCTTCTTTGATTTCGACAAAGCCACATTGAAGCCTGAAGGTCGTCAAGTTCTAGATCAGGTTGCTGAGCAAGCCAACAGCATTGAACTTGAAACCTTGATCGCTACCGGTCACACCGACTCCACAGGTCCCGAAGCTTACAACCAAAAATTGTCTGAGCGTCGCGCTAACTCTGTAAAAGAGTACTTGGTATCTAAAGGTGTTCCTGCTGACCGTATCTACACCGAAGGTAAAGGTGAGCTAGAGCCTGTAGCTACTAACGCTACTCGCGAAGGCCGCGCCCAAAACCGTCGCGTAGAGATCGAAATCGTAGGTTCCCGTAAACAGTAATTCTCTGTTTCGCGTAACACGATACAATAAAGGCTCCTCTCTAGGAGCCTTTATTATTTTATAGGTCGGTATTATGTCTACGGTAAATGTTGATCCAACAGAAATTGAAAAATTCAGTGCTTTGGCCTCGAAATGGTGGGACCCTACCAGCGAATTTAAACCCCTACATGACATCAATCCTTTACGTCTTAACTGGATCAATGACACCGTAGGCGGGCTACAACAAAAAAAAGTGATTGATGTGGGCTGTGGCGGAGGCATTTTGGCTGAGTCCATGGCTCAACTTGGTGCAGACGTCACCGGAATAGATTTGGCTGAAAAATCGCTAAAAATAGCTCGCCTACATAGTTTGGAATCCGGCATCAAAGTCAATTACCAATACATTAGTGCCGAAGAAATGGCCGCCCAGCATACAGAGCAATTCGATGTAGTCACTTGCATGGAAATGCTTGAGCATGTTCCCAATCCAGCTTCTATTGTGCACGCCTGCGCGCGCTTGGTAAAACCCAATGGCTGGGTGATCTTTTCCACCCTAAACCGTAACCCAAAGTCCTTTTTATTTGCCATTATTGGCGCTGAATATTTATTAAACCTTGTCCCAAAAGGCACACATCACTACGAGTCGTTCATCAAGCCCAGCGAGCTCGCTCGCTCTGCACGCCAAGCGGGGTTAGCCATGCATCAACTCAAAGGGCTGGAATACAACCCTCTAAGCAAACATTATCGACTCAGTGACGATGGTAGCGTTAACTACCTCATGGCCACACAAAAAATCTCTACCTAAGCACATGGATACAAAAATGGTTTTGTTTGATTTTGATGGGACCTTAGTTGACTCCGCACCCGACCTGGCCAATAGTGCCAACTACCTGCGTCTTGAAAAAGGTTTAGCCCCTCTGCCTCTAGCGTATTTACGCCCCTACGCCTCTATGGGTGCGCGCGGGCTGTTAAAAGCAGCGCTTGATCTGGATATGGATCACCCCGATTTCGAGCCTCAAAAACAAATTTTCTTGGATCACTACGCAGCTAACTCCACTGTTCATAGTCAACTTTTTGAAGGGGTTGAGTCGCTCATCCAGCAGCTTGATGCCCACCGTATCCCTTGGGGGGTGGTCACCAACAAAGCACTGGGTTTAACCCTACCTATCATGCGTCATTTTGCCCTGTTAGAGCGTAGTACAGTAACCATAGGGGGCGATTGTACCCCCCACCTAAAACCGAATCCTGCCTCATTATTTTTAGCTTGTGAGCGTACAGGCGTAGCACCAGAACAGTGTGTGTATATCGGCGATGACGAAAGGGATATCGTCGCTGGTAAAGCGGCTGGCATGACAACCATGGTAGCGGCTTATGGATACTGTCATTTTGACCCGGCTATCCCTTCGTGGCAAGCCAACTGGGTAGCCAATCACGCCGATGATATTTTCCCTTTGCTTGAGCAACATTGGCTCTAAAGCAAAAAAAAAGCGATGGGGATTTGGTCCCATCGCTTTTTTTTAGATCAAACTCAACCTACGCATGCTGGTCTTGGTGCATAGATGCCGCCGCGGTAAACAATACGTCGGTCGACGAGTTCAGTGCTGTTTCTGCGGAGTCCTGCAATACGCCAATAATAAAACCCACACCGACAATCTGCATGGCCACATCGTTGGACATACCAAACAAGCTTGCGGCTAAAGGAATTAGCAGCAATGATCCACCTGCTACCCCTGAGGCCCCACACGCCGCTATAGCCGCTACAACACTTAACAACAATGCGGTGCCAATATCCACAGAAATACCCAAAGTATTTACAGCCGCTAAGGTAAGCACAGTAATTGTGATCGCGGCTCCTCCCATATTGATGGTCGCACCTAAAGGAATAGATACCGAATAAATATCCTCGTTTAAACCCAGTTTTTTAGACAGGTTCATATTAACGGGAATATTCGCCGCCGAGCTACGAGTAAAGAATGCAGTGACGCCACTTTCTTTTAAGCAAGTAAATACTAACGGATACGGATTACGACGAATTTGCGTCCATACAATCAATGGGTTGACCACCAAAGCCACAACCAGCATACACCCTAGTAAAATCGCTAATAACCGAGCGTAATCCCACAACACGCTAAACCCTGTCGTGGCAATCGTACCGGCGACTAAGCCAAAAATCCCCAAGGGAGCAAAACGAATCACTAATCGCACCACAAAAGACACCGCATCGCTTAGGTGTCGCGCCACCTCTTTGGTGGAGTCACTGGCATTGCGCAGTGCAATACCCAACGCAATGGCCCACGCTAAAATCCCCATATAGTTCGCATTTAAAATGGCCCCTACGGGATTATCAACAATGTTTAATAAAACAGTTAGTAAAACATCACCAATATTGTCAGGGGGGTTTAAGCTTTCTGTGGTGGTTTGCAACTGAATGGAGACCGGAAAGATAAAGCTCACCACAACGGCTAGCAGCGCCGCTAAAAATGTGCCCACCAAATACAACGCCACCACCCGCCCCATATTACTTTTACTACCCTGGCGGTGATTCGCAATGGAGGATAGAACCAAAATAAACACCAATACAGGGGCGACCGATTTTAAGGCTTTAACAAATAAGTCCCCCAATAAAGCGACCGACTTTGCCGCCTCGGGTAGAAAAAACGCAAACACAACCCCAGCCACTAAGCCCAAGGCAATTTGACTTACTAGACTACCGTGCTTGATATAACGCATCAGCGGTCCATGATCAGCTGACGTACTCATGTACAGCTCCCTTTTTATGGATAGATAAATAATGAAAAATAATACTATTTTTATCAGTTAGGAGGCATAGTACACCAATCTTCTTAGACATCTGGAGTTTTTTCCCGTATAATGGAATCTTAAACTGCTAAATGAACACTTGGGGCCGATCTGGCTTCGACGTGGGTCACGAAACAGAGCAGGGCATGTCGAGCACCAGTTCGCTCGTAAATCCACTGGAAAACTATAAACGCCAACGATGAGCGTTTCGCTCTAGCCGCTTAATAACCGGTCTTTAGAGCCGCTGCACTAGTTTGTCTTTGGGCTAGGTTAGGTTTCTAACAGCAGCGTCATATTACAAAGAATCGGTCTGGTTCGGGCCACACGAACTTAGACCTAAAATTATGTGGATCGCCAAAAGATGGCCTGTCGAATGGCATGGCTTGCGGCTAAAACTTAAAATTATTCGACTACACATGTAGAACTGCCTGCGGAGGGCTTGCGGACGGGGGTTCAATTCCCCCCGGCTCCACCAAGTATTCCCAATAAAACCAACTGCTTCAGTTGGTTTTTTTGTTTTAGCCTTTATAAAAGCAGCCAAATCCCCCCAGCCCCTGCCAAAAAAGGCCCAAAAGGAATGGCAGCGGGGACACGTTTTTGTAGCAAGCGCGCTCCCACCACAAACAGCAACCCTAATACCGAAGCGGTAAATAACAAATAAGGTAAAGCATATAATCCGCATAATGCACCTAAAGCTGCTAATAACTTCATATCACCCCCACCTAAACCCGGCTGATTTTTTAATTGGCTATACGCGGCATTCAACCCATATAAAAAAACATAGCCGACAACCGCTCCTAAAATCGCTTGATCCGGTGGAACAAACCACGATTGGCTATTCACCAATAAGCCAAGCCATAATAAAGTCAGGGTCCAGCGATCAGGCAAAAAGCCCGTTAGTGCATCAAAATAAGCTAACTGATATAAACCAAAAATAAAAACAATCGTAATAGCAACCGTCAAAGGAAACGGATCTCGTACGAGCGAGATCAACAATAAAAAAAACAACCCCCAATAAGGGTATGCTGAAAGCGGTTGGGCTAGCCAGCCTTGTTCAAAAAAGGCTTGCCCTACACGGCGCCACTCTTTGGCTAAACACATAACTAACACAATCGCCTGTATCCCGACCGCCCCCCAAACCAAAAACGACGCCTCCATCATGGTAGACGCTGCAAAGCGTGTTTAGGTAAAGGCACAGGATGAGCGGGCATTAAAATCGACTGTGTCTGACCTTGCTGTTCGATCTGTATGCGATCAGCCTCAACTTTAGTCAAATAAACCCCCTGCGCAATTAGCTCCCCTTCTTTATAAACACGCGGCTCACTTGCATCCACCCGCAAAATAGCCGTGCCCCGCGTCGGCGCTGAGTGAATCACACCCAGCAGCTGCACTCGTACCGGTGCTCCCTGTGTTCCAAACCAAGCACTGACGGTGTCTTCTGCTCGGGACGCATGGGGCGCTGGATGTAAAAAACGGGTTACCAACAAAGGCGTAGGTGCCCAAAAATGGGCGACTCCGTAACCTAAAGCCATCGCAATCGCGACCTGACTACCTCGTTTAGATAAAACCTGCCATAAATTTGAAATGTAGCGCAGATACACTCTACTCATTCCTTCTTCTAAGTATTTAGCAGCCATGCTGCCCGTTAGGGGTAAGGAGCTTTATTTTGTCACGCCTTGGTGTCCTTTATGTGACATTTTCTTTTTTATTAATTGTTTGCAATGTCATCACACTCTTCTCAAGCGGTAGCCTCTCAATCACAACGGGGTTTTTCTTTAATTGAAATTATGGTGGTCATCGTGATCATGGGTATTATGGCCGCTCTCGTCGTGCCAAATTTACTAAATCGCCCTGACCAAGCCCGTGCTATTGCGGCAAAACAAGATATTCTTGCTATCAGCCAAGCTCTAAAGTTATATCGCCTAGATAACGGTCGATACCCTACCACCGAACAAGGGTTAGACGCCCTGCAAACCAAACCAACCATTCCACCTGTTCCCCACAACTGGCAGCCTTATTTAGATCGTTTACCCATGGACCCATGGGGAAACCCATATCATTACCTAAACCCCGGTGTACATGGTGAGGTAGATGTGTTCTCTTTTGGGGCAGACGGTGTCGCTGGTGGAGAGGGCGTTAATAGCGATATTGGGTCGTGGCAATAATATTGCGATGCATCAGCAAGGGTTTTCGATTCTGGAGGTCTTAGTAGTACTCGTCATTATCAGTATTACTGCCATGGTTGGTATGAGTTATATGCCCCAATCCAGTACCAATAGCTTACATGCTGATGGCATTCGGCTCACTCAACTGTTTACTCTTGCTCAAAACTATGCCCACCAGCAAGGGGTAAACATGATTTGGCAACCCGAGTCCCAAGGTTTTACTTTTACTCTAACCGATGCCAACACCAAAACACTTCCCACCCCTTTACTGCCCCAATCCTGGCTGAGTCCTCGTCCGGTGCAAGTCAGTATAGAGCCCGCACATGAGGTAGTGCGGTTTAACGCGCATTGGCTACGCGCCCCTTATACCGTAATCCTGGATAACGGGATCGATCGTTTACGCATTCAAAAAGATCCCTATGGTAGCTATGAGGTGCTGTATCAATGAAAAGAGAACGCGGTTATACACTTGTCGAGGTATTAATTGCTCTGGCTATTGTTAGCGTTGCGATCACAGCAGTTTTTCATGCACTACAAGTCAGTACGCATAGCAGCCGCCAAGTGGGACTACGTAGCTTGGCCCTACATGCGGCTCAAAACACGCTGGCTGAACTCTATTTACAGCGAGCATTTCCACAACCTGGACTTAGCACAAAAGCGTGCCCATTAGGTCCATATGCCTTTTCTTGTGAAATTGAAAGTAAAAAAACTATGCATGCTCAATTTCGCCAAATAACCATTCGAGTGCACTTGGAAAATGAGCCCAATGCCTTGAGTACTTTATATGGAACCTTAGCGCGTACACGATGAATGAACGTGGTTTTACTCTTATTGAGGTTCTCATTGTCTTATTTATTATGTCTATTTTAAGCGTTTTATCTTGGCAAGCACTAGATCATGTCGATCGCGCTAAACAACGTCTGGATCGCTCCCAGACACAAATCAATGCAATTCAGGCCGTACTGCAACAGCTAGAGTACGATCTGCAAAATCATGCCAATTTATCGCTTTATCTGGAAAATCGCCCCGCTTTACCTTTTAGTGCCAACCAACCTTGGGAACTGCATGGTATCCATTGGGAGCAAACTGAAACCGCCTCTACTCTATATATTTTGCAAGCCATTGATCAACAATGGCAATGGGTGCAATGGACCTTTAAAGATCAAAAACTTTACCGTGATGAGGCAACTGCTGGCATCGAGCTACCCCTTGCGCAGAGCCAGCCACACTTTGTTGCTTTACCCGCTGTCCACGACTTTCAAATTCAAGCATGGATTCCAGCCCGGGGGTGGCAAACCCCGCCTTTACTCAGCCAACGGCGTGCTACAGGCGTGGAAATCCAGTTAACTCAACAGCAAAACGAACAACGCTTCACTTATCGTAAAGTGGTGGTGCTGCCATGAGCCTTTACTCTATCCAACAACAAGGCTTAGCGGTCATCAATGCCTTAGTCATTGTCATGGCTACCAGCCTCATTGCGGTCAGCTTATTAGAAAAACAAAGCCAACAAACTGAACGACTCATTGCCGAACAAGAGCGTAGTCAGGCTGTTTGGCTGCTGCGCGGCGGACTCGACTGGGTACAACAACTTTTGCAAATCGAGGGTCGCCGCAGTCCGATCACTACTACCAGTGGAGTGCTTGCACAACGCCTTCAAAACCTAACCATTGAGGCCATAGAGGGCACAGAGTCCGCCTTATTTTCTGGTTATATTGAAGACGAGCAAAGCAAGTTTAATCTATTACGCCTGGTATCAGCCCAAGCAATTGATTCACAGCAAGTGGCTCAACTTGAACAGCTCTTTATGTGGATAGATTTACCTCAGACACTCGCTAAAGCATTTGCGCAACAGCTTCTAGGTAGTTATCAAACGTCTTCTCACTCTCCCAGTCAACTTGCGGGACGTCGTCCGACAGAGCTGGCAGCCGCTGCCTCACTGAGTTCTGAGCAACGTACTCGTCTTAACCAGTACTGCACCTTATTACCCCCTCAGACCAAGCTCAATATCAATACGGCCTCGGCAGAAGTGCTCGCCGCCTCTATTCCTACACTGAGTTTGGCTGAAGCCACCCAGCTAGTCCGTGACCGAGATCAGGGAAATTGGTTTATGTCGACCTCACAGTTTTTGCAACGCTTACCCAGCGCAGAACACGACACATTAAAAAAAGTAGAGCTTAAAAGCCAGTGGTTTGTAGTGCATGGCGAAATTCAGCGTGGTGCTACCCATGTACGCCAGCAAGCATTACTGCACCGTCAGTCCAATCAAACCTCTATTGTTTGGGTTCAATAATGCGCACACATCTTCGGTTACAACTTCCTCGATTACAAACACTAACCGTGCAACAGCCTCTTGCTTTTGCCATTGTTGATCGTCGCCGTCAGCTACAACAAGAAGGCCACATGCCCTTGTCGCAGCTTTTACGGCAGTTTTCACACCTACCCTTTGTCTGTTGGCTCGCAGAAGGGGATGCCATCACCACCCAGCTAACCCTACCTCCACTTAAAAAATCGCAACGCGAGACCGCAATACGCAGTCGCTTACAAAGTATGCTTTTGCAGCCCTACGATTGTTATGTAGTGAGTTGGGAAGAATCCTCTCCTGGCAATTACCAAGTGAGCTGGGCCTTAAAAAAAACCTTGCAGTCTTTACTCCAGCCGTTACAACAAGCCGCTATATCTCGGATTCAGCTGATTCCTAGCACCGAGGAAAATCACGCTAACTGGCGTACGGAACCCTTACCTAAGACAAATTTGTTTTTTTTCTTGGATAGCCAGGCGACTTCAAGCGCAATGTGGCCTTGGCTAAAGTGGCCCCTGCTTGCAACAGTAGTCTGGTGGAGCAGCGTGGCATTGGGTCAATATAAAGTCAAGCACTATACCCACGCTTTACAACAAAGCAATATCGAACTTGTTCAAAGGACATTTCCCCACCTCCCTCTTGTTATTAACCCTTTAGCTCAAGCTAAACAAGCACTGCAACAACAAGAGGAGGCTCATTCTCATCAACCTAATTCAGCAAGCTTAATTTGGCTATTAGAGCGCATCAGCGAGCTCGCCCCCGAGCTCAACGATAACGTGCGTGCGTTGCAATATGAAAATCAACGCTTACAGCTCACACTGACTGAACCTTTGACAAGCCTCTTCACAACACCATCATGGCAACAACTACAAGACCAAGCGGCCGCTCAACAAATCGTTGTGCTTGATGATGAGACAAACCCTGTGGCTCTATGGATAGAAATGCGTATGGAGCAAAACCATGAGTAAACATCAATGGTTACAGCAAATACGTCAGCATTTACAGCACTATCATGCTTTACTCTGGCAAACACGCACCCCACAAGAAAAGCGTGCTTTGCGCTGGGGTGCCGTCGCTTTGCTGATCCTACTTGGGGTTTGGCAGCTACAGGCGCAACAACAACAAACACAACAGCTCCATCAACGCCTACAAACAGCCGTAAAAGAACGGGAGCAGCTGCTACACATCCAGCACCAAGCTACTCAGATCGTGCCTCGCCGCTACACATACTCGGTTGAAGAGCAGCACCAAGCCTTAGCACAAAGTCTCGCGACGGAATCCTTGAGTGCTTATATGAGGTTTGCCGACAAAGATAAAAAAGCAGCGCCCCCCTGGCATATACAGGTCGACGCCATGCCTGCGACATTACTTACTCAATGGCTTTTTCATACCCCCACGCAACTGCAACTTCACGTCTCCCATTTACACCTGCAACGCAGTCAAAAAGAGGGGCGAGAGCAAGCCGCGCTTTTATCGGGTCAGATTCATTTACAACCGCAGGAGCAACCATGAAAACGTGGCTCTACCGTGGTTTTTTACTCCTTGTCGCAATTATGAGCTTCGTGTTTTTTCTGCCAGCAAGTTGGATGCAATACGCAATACCAAAAAACAGCCCTATTCAACTTAGCCAACCCTCTGGCCGCTGGTGGCAAGGCAGCGCCTACCTTACGCTTGGCTCCTATGCGCCCACAACACTACCACAACCTCTGCGCTGGCACTGGCAGTGGCAAGGGTTACCCCAGCTTGTCTGGAATCATCCCACCTTAAACCCTCAGCAAGGTGCTCTAAGCTGGCGCGGCAGTCACTGGACGCTAGCTCAACAATCCTTGATTTTGCCGGCAACCAGCCTACGTGCCTTTCATGCTTTGTTCGATACGCTCAGCCCACAGGGTGATATCACACTACATTGGCCTACGCTCAAGCTGAGCTATCCCTTGCAACTTCGTGACACTTTAACACTGACTTGGCAAGAGGCTGCCACCTCTTTAAGCCCTATTCGTCCTTTAGGTACTTATCAGTTACAAGTGCACCCACAGACCCCTCAACATATAGAAATAAAACTAAGCAGCATCTCCGGCCCGCTTTCCTTAGTTGGCCAAGGTGACTGGCGCCCCTCATCTGGATGGCATTTCCAAGGTGAGGCTTATAGCACTGAAGAGATGGCCGACTCTTTACACGAACTATTAACGCTGTTAGGTCCTATGCAAAACGGGCGGGCCCAACTTCGTTTTCCTTATTAATTTTTGTTGTCCCTATTCGTATGATGACTCGCTCTGTTTTTATCCGTAGCACCCTATTTAGCCTCTTGGTTTTACAGGGCTGCAGCCATACCCTACCCCCAACAGATGAAGCGCCCTCTTTTTTTGTCACAACCCAATCTAGTGCTGGCGTAAAGCAGGAAACCGTTCCTACTCCTATTGACCTTAATGATCGCTCTACAAAACGTCGTCCACCTAGCCACTGGGGACAATCCTCCAATCCTAAACGGATGGCACGCCCTCAACCCTCTTTAGAGCAAGAGAACGATCGTACGACATTAAATTTTGTAGAAGTGGAAATCGATCAAGTCGTACGTAGCTTGGCCTCTTTTACTGGTCGTAATTTTATTGTAGATCCACGCGTTACTGGGAAAATTACACTGGTTTCTGAAACCCCTGTTACAGCGAGTCAAGCTTACTCCATGCTCTTAAGCGCTTTACGCATGCAAGGCTTTGCTATCACCACCGTCGACAATATTAGTCGCGTGATTCCCGAAGCCGATGCCAAACTACATAGTACTCCTGTCAGCTATAGCCCCGAAGAGCTGCTCTCCCTTAAAGGAGAAATCGTCACCCAAGTATTTCGCTTACAACATGAAAAAGCCAACGACCTATTACCCGTATTGCGTCCCATGGTCTCCCCAGCTAATCCAATTAATGCTTACGCGGCCAACAACAGCTTAGTTATTACTGACTATGCCGATAATTTATTGCGCATTGCTGACGTAATTCAGCGTATCGACACCCATCACAGTGTTAACACCGAGGTCATTAGTATTGAATATGGCGTAGCGATTGATGTAGCCGCTTTAGCAACTCAACTGCTCAACGGCACCAGCAACGATCCTTTTGAGCAAGTACAAATTGTCGCTGACCCACGCAGCAACTCTGTTATCTTACGAGCTGGTAGCCCTGCCCGCTTAGAAATGGCTAAAGACCTCATTTATAAAATCGACAACCCCAATGCTGAAAAAAGCAATCTACATGTGGTCTACTTAAAAAATGCCCAAGCCACGCATTTGGCGCAGGTCTTACGCGGCGCCTTAGAGGGACTGAACCCGCAATCCACCGCCACAAACGCAACCAATAACTCTACTACTGCGCCTACCACTCCAACACCTCTCTCAACCAACCCTGTAGGGATGTCTGACAACAGCGAAACCAACCCCCTGAGCCAAGCATTATCTCAAACGCAACCGCTACAACCCATTAGCTTTTCTGCTGCCGGTGCCACCATCCAAGCCGACCCAACTACCAACACATTAATTATTTCTGCTCCAGCCCCCCTTTATCGCGGTATACGTGAAGTCATTGATCAACTTGATCAACGGCGAGCTCAGGTTTTGGTTGAAAGCCTCATCGTAGAAGTCAACGCCGAAGATGCCAATGAGTTTGGCATCCAGTGGATGCTTGGTGGTAGCCATTTACAAAGTGGCGGCAGTGGCGTAGTAGGAGGATCAAATTTTGGTGGTAGCGGTGTAGGTACGAGTATGAGTGGCGCCACCACCATCGACGCTTTAGCTCAAGGACTGAGCCTTGGTCTAGTAAAAGGCACCGTTAATATTTTAGGCAATGAGATTGTGAACTTGGGCGTTTTAGCCCGTGCTCTTGAGCGCAATAGCGGATCCAATGTTCTTTCCACACCCAATCTACTCACCCTAGATAATGAAGAGGCCAGTATTACTGTTGGTCGTACAGTTCCTTTTGTGACGGGCCAATACACCACCTCTGGCGATGGTGCCAGTAACCCCTTTCAAACCATTGAGCGTGAAGATGTCGGTTTAACACTACGCATTCGCCCACAAATCTCTGAAGGTGGCACCGTTAAGCTCGCTCTTTACCAAGAGGTCAGCAGCATTGACCCAAGTTTATCGATTTCTAGTACCTCTTTGGTCACACGCAAACGCGCCTTAGAAACAAATGTTTTAGTCGATGATGGTCAAATTATTGTTTTAGGTGGTTTATTGGAAGACAACATCAATGACACCACCTCCTCTGTCCCATTTTTAGGTGATATTCCTATTATTGGCAATCTATTTCGTCATGATAGCCGTCAGCGTACCAAAACCAACCTGATGATTTTTTTACGCCCACATATTATTCGAAACTCTGAAGAAAGCGCCTACTTTACTTTAGATCGCTATAACTACATGCGTGCTACTCAACAGAATATGCCTAATCATCCCAATTGGTTTGCACCGTCTCACGTGCCCGCTGTACTCCCCCCTTTGGAGCGAGGCTCCGCCACACCTGTTGTTGACCTACGAGAGGAAGAGTAATGCAGCTACCCTATACCTGGGCCAAAAACCACCGCCTCGTCATAGCGCCGATCGATAATGTACCAACCTTACTTTATAGTGCTACCACCCCCTCGTGGGCTCTGTGCGAAGCGCAGCAAATTTATCCTCACCTCCCTACGGTACTCGCCGATGAGGCACAATTAGAAACCACACTCAATGCCAGCTATAGCCATAGTGATGATGCCGCGGCCATTGTGGATGCCGCGGCCAATGAGATCGACCTAGACGGCTTGATGCAAGACATCCCCGCTGTCGAGGATTTATTAGAAATGAGCGATGATGCGCCTATTATTCGAATGATTAATGCGCTTTTTACACAAGCTGCACGCGATGGCGCCAGCGATATTCATATCGAAGCCTTTGAAACGCATTCAGTCGTGCGTTATCGTGTCGATGGCACACTACGTGATATCGTACGCCCTCGTCGGGCACTACATAATGCGCTCATTTCACGTATCAAAATTATGGCTAATTTAGACATTGCGGAAAAACGCCTACCACAAGATGGGCGCATCGCTTTGCGAGTCGGTGGACGGGCTATTGATGTGCGTGTTTCTACCCTACCCACTGGCCATGGTGAGCGCGCTGTCATGCGATTATTAGATAAATCAGCGGGACGCTTAGATCTGAGTGCCTTAGGGCTAGAAAAACAAAAACTACAACAGCTACAGGCGCTGATCCATCGCCCACATGGCATTGTGTTAATTACCGGACCCACCGGCAGTGGCAAAACCACCACTCTGTATGCCGCGCTGCGCGTTTTAGACAGTAGCACTACTAATATTATTACGGTAGAAGATCCCATTGAATACGATCTAGCTGGCGTTTCGCAAACCCAAGTCAACCCAAGGATTGAGCTACACTTTGCCACTGCTTTACGCGCTATCTTACGCCAAGACCCAGACGTCATCATGATTGGAGAGATTCGCGATTTAGAAACAGCACAAATTGCAGTCCAAGCCTCCTTAACGGGGCATTTAGTGTTAGCCACTCTTCACACCAACGACGCCGTCTCTGCCGCCACGCGGCTGATCGAAATGGGCGTAGAACCTTTTTTACTTGCTTCGACACTACAAGGCGTTTTAGCTCAGCGCTTATTACGTAAACTTTGTGACCACTGCAAAATCCCGGCTCCGGATCAACCCAAGCGTTGGCTCAGCCAAGGCTGCGAGCAATGCGCCCATACCGGCTATAAACAACGTACCGGTATCCATGAACTTTTTATTCTGGATCAGGAACTACGCCGACTCATCAGCACAGGAGCAGACGAAACCCGGTTGCGCCAATATGCACAGCAACAGGGTATGCAAAGCCTGTATCAAGATGGCTTACGCTGGGTAGAACAAGGCGTCAGCTCACTCGAAGAGTTAAAGCGCGTAACGCGTATGGATGAAGACTAAGATGAAACAACGCTTTTCTTATCAAGCTCTTGATGCCCAAGGCAAAAAGCAAAAAGGAGATATCGAAGCGGACTCTCTTGACAAAGCCCATCAGCTCTTACAGCAACAGGGTCTTCTACCTTTACGTTTACAGCCTCGACGACTGACTTTTTTTTCTTCACGTAAAAAAATCAGTGATAAAGAGCTAGGCTGGCTCACTCGACAATTGGCTAGCTTACTTAGTGCTCAGCTTCCTTTAGAAGCAGCGTTAACAGCTATTATCGATCAAGGTGAGCAAAAGTCCGTGCGCGATATTTTGACCCATATACGCGCTGAGGTCAGAGCTGGCCATCGCTTAGGTGAGGCCCTGGCAAAGTTCCCACAGGTTTTTCCTGTTATTTACTGCGCACTTGTCGACGCTGGAGAGCAATCAGGCGAGCTCGATCAAATTTTAACGCGCTTGGCGGATTACATTGAGCAGCGTAACGCTCTGCGCAATAAACTTCTTTCAGCTTTCATTTACCCCATTATTGTAAGCGTGGTCTCAGTCGCCATCATTATCTTTCTCTTAAGCTATGTGGTGCCCCAAGTTGTAGGGGCGTTTACGCAAACTAAACAAAGTTTACCGCCCTTAACCCTTGTCATGCTTTGGACAAGTGACCTAATCCAACAATGGGGTTGGCTTATTGCACTCATCAGCGCTAGCACCATCATTATCTGGCGTATCGCATTACGACAACCCGCCTCCCGCTTAGCCTGGGACAAAAAATGCCTGCATGCTCCTCTTATTGGCCAATACATTCAAGGCTTAGATGTTGCTCGTTTTGCTTCTACCTTAGCCATCCTGACAAACAGTAGTGTGCCTTTACTACAGGCTTTAGAGGCCGCCAACAAAACCATCCAAAACACTTATTTACGTCAAGCTATTACTGAAGCAAGTTTACAAGTGCGCGAAGGCAGCTCTCTAGGACTTGCCCTGCAGCAGCAACACTGTTTTCCCCCCTTGCTAGTGCATTTAATCCAAAGTGGTGAACGTACGGGACAGCTTCCCAAAATGCTTGATCATGCCGCGCATTCCTTTTCCTCTGAGCTAGAACAACGAGCGATTACTACAACTGCCCTGCTGGAACCTTTAATGATTTTAGGAATGGGTGGCATGGTGCTATTGATTGTCTTAGCTGTGATGCTGCCTATTATTCAACTCAACCAGCTGATCCAATAAAAAAGGGCTGAAATATCAGCCCTTTTTTACCTATATATTACCTAACTAAAAATCCACTAAACCTAAGGCCGGATCACTCACGCCATGCTCACCCGTTTCTACTCGTCCGGCAAAACGGCGGTAAAAACTAGGGTCACTATCGCAGCGTAAGGAGAAGTCATACCAACGCCCACTTTGGCGCAAATCCCAAGAAAGTGACTCTTTACGCGCTGGCTCCACTGTTACTGTCCAAGGACCATCCTCACGGTAATAATCTGCCTGAACAGTAAACGTACACGCCGCTTTACCGCCATTTAGCAGCTCCACATACACATCGCCATTGGCGACGTCATAACATACACGGATCTCTGGTAGGGCTGCCGTCGCCTCAAGACGCGTTACATCCCCTTTAAAATGACGGTGGAAACCATTAGGACCTAAGACCCATAGATCATAACGCCCTACATTATCTTTGATCACATCCCACGTGTCTTCCAAACTTTTACCTGCCTCCACCATGTAGCGGCGTGGAATACGGTCTAAATTTAACTTATCATAAACATGAAACACAGCCGCATTTTTACCTGTATTAGAAAAAATCAACTGTACTCCATCTTTATGATCACAACGTGCACTCACATGTAGCTCATAATCTAAAGCTCGTGAAGGACGTACTCCAGTATGCTGTACGGGCAACTGTGGATCTAAAGGACGTGGTACTTGAGCTAAACGCTCCTGCTCCTTACGAATAGTATCAGCCTCTTCTTTAGTTCGTGTCCCTTCTAAATAAGGTATAGGCTCATTATTAGGCGATGTAAAGTTAAAAGCGGAAGTTAAATCTCCACAGACTGCGCGTCGAAACGGACTGATGTTAGGCTCTTTAACACCAAAACGCTCCTCAATAAAGCGAATAACAGATGTATGATCAAAGGTTTCAGAGTTAACCCAGCCGCCACGACTCCAAGGGGATATCACATACATAGGCACACGAATCCCTGGACCATACACTTTTTTATCTGGTTTAGGCTGACCCACTATACCTTTAGGATTGGGATGAGTGTAGTACTCGTAACTTAAGGCTTCTTCTGAAAGCGTGGTTTTACCCGCTTTGCTTCCATCAGGCAAATAAGAGGGTGCTGACGGTGATGGGCAGTGGTCAAAGTAACCATCGTTTTCATCAAAGTTTACGATAAAAACCGTTTTACTCCATACTTCAGGGTTAGCGGTTAATGCATTAAGCAACTCTTGGGTATACCAGGCCCCTTGAACTGGACTGGAGGGACCAGGATGTTCAGAATAAGTCGCAGGTGCTACCACCCATGAAACTTGTGGTAATTCATTATTTAAAACATCTTGGCGTAACTGCTCTAAAAAGCCACCATCCGGCATGGTATTTGCAATCCCCTTATAAAGAGGGGTATTGATATCATCCTCTGGTGCATAAGCAGGTGAAGAGCCACTTGATTTTACGGGCTTACCTGAATCTTCATTTGCCTTACGGTACTGTTTAAAGCCAGATAAGGGGTTATCTGTAAAATTATCTGGCATATTTTGATAAACCTTCCAGCTAACCCCGGCTTTCTCCAAGCGCTCTGGGTAAGTGGTCCACTCAAATCCTAATTTAGATGAACCAATACTGTCCCAAACATTATTAACTACGGCCTCACCACTTGCACTTGGGCCATTGGTCCCCGTCCATAAAAACAAACGGTTTGAGTTTGTACCCGTATGCATAGAGCAATGGTAGGCATCGCAAATTGTAAATGCGTTTGCCAATGCAAACTGAAAAGGAATTTCTGTTTCGCGATAGTACCCCATAGAATGAGCATTTTTATAACGAGGCCACTCGCTCATACGTCCATGATCCCACGCAGCCTGCCCATCTACCCAGGTATGCGGTGTCCCATTAACACGCTGCGCATTACCTTTAGAGCCATCTAAATGATAGGGCAAAATAACATTACCCTTATCATCTTTCTGCTCCCAGACCTGACGCCCTCCTGGCAAAGGTATGGTGAATCGATCACCAAAACCTCTTACGCCTTTCAATGTGCCAAAATAATGATTAAAAGATCGGTTTTCCTGCATCAAAATTACAATATGCTCTACATCTTTAATCGTACCGGTACGATTATTAGCAGGAATAGCTAAGGCTTTACGTATACTAGCAGGGAAAGTCGCCAATGAAGCAGCGGCAACCCCAGAGGAAGTCATACTACGAATAAAATTACGTCTAGATAAACTCATTTCTCTTCTCTACTTTTAAGGTGCACAGTGCAATTGAACAGGTTTTTTGTCAGAGGGTTGCTCCGGCGTTTCCGTCCCGCCTCCGCCAGTATTCAAGCCCGTATCTGATCCCCCACTACCACATGCGCTTAAAAGCACAGTCAGCAAAAAGGCTGTGGCTATTCCTGCAGCACGCACAGCATGACCTGCCCCATTGAGCATTCTGCTTATTTTCAACATATAAAACCCCTTAATTAAGGAAGTAAAGTGGATAGAGGTTGACGAGATAAGTAAATCGCCAGCACCTCATCTAAGTTCAACGCCCGTTCCCATATTGCCAAATCAGCATAGGCACTTTGAGTCACGGTGCTATTGCGGTGGGTATACTGCCCAGTAATGTCCTCTGCAAAACTCAGCATGCTTTGTTTTGCTCCCCCTAGGGCATTGAGCTTGGATGGATCAAGAGTAATCACCCCATTTTGCTGTCCCAAGACAGGGTCAATAACATAAGCAAATAGTTGTCGCTTATCTTTATCAATAGCTAGCGCCACATAAGCCCACTCATTTCGGGTGACGTTATACCCCTGAGCTTCGTTACGGCTACTACCATCTCCTGTATTAAATCGGATATCACAACCGTTTCGGTTAAACAGCCCTAAAGCTAACCCAGCGGTATTACCTGATTCATAGTTTTTATTAGCCAAAATACTCGTGCCATACCCATGACAGGTTCCACTGACCTTAAACCAAAAACCAATGGTAAAAGCGCGCACTGAGTCATCCGTTGTTACGTCTTTGTTTAGGTGTAATTTAAAACCAGCGACTTTCCCCTGTGTATGCACAGCGGTGTCAACAGCTAAACCAAAAGTCGGTGCATTTCCCTCCAAGGCGATAGGCGTTAAACTCAATCCAGATTGCTGGTTATTCCAGGGCGACAACGTCGATCCCTGCATTGCATCCACAGCAGGCTGAGTCGCAAAAGGGTAATACACAACTAGTTTCTCTTTAAAAGAGGCATCTAAAGTGACCGGAGGAATATTTAAATACTCTGCGTTTACTGTTGCTAGCGCCGCCCCTTTTTTCAAAAGATAACGGTAGCTCAGTATTTGCTCTTCTTTTTCCCCACCCACTGACTTATCAACATAAGTTTGCGCATCGGCTGCCAAAGTAGCTACCAATATCCCATCTCTATATAGCTCAATGGGCTCTGCATTAGCTGTGCTTTGTAACAGCTGCCAATGCAAACTGAGCGTATTATTTTGTGGGTTAGACTCATAACCCAAGGCCGTAATCTTACTATCGACGGTTAAAGAATTGCCTGCTAAAGAATACGTTTCCACATCAACCGGTACATCAAAATATTCCAATACCGTAGGCACAATATCCACAATAGCGGCCGCATCTAAGTCAGAAACAGGCTTACCAGACAACGCAGTAAGCCCCAGCACCCCTACCGACAAGTCGGTTGCTAGCCAACCTGTTTTATTGCCAATGAATTGTGAGCCTGTCGCCACTCCATACGCATCTAAGCCATAGCTATTGAGCAGTAATACTTGCCATGATTCACTCTCATCAGCCTGCTCTCGCTCAGCAATACGTTGAAGTAAACGGCTGATGTCTTGCAAAGTATGGCGTACTGCTTCTTGATACGCTTTAGTTCCTAACCCTTCCGTCGCTTTTAGCAATGGCTCCTGATATTGCGCCATAATGACCGTAGTCCCTGCTTCAATGTGTGCTTGCGTCTGCTCAGTCACACATTGCTCATCACTATCGCAGTTCACTAGCGTCAATACCCCTCTCTCACTCTCTTGCTGTAAAAGCTCAGCATACGCCGGCTCACTTACCACCAAAGCACGAGACAGTTTCTCCTGCTCTTTCTGCTCTAAATGACTAAATAAACTATCAACTTTAAACTCAAGCGTTTTGGGGTGTACTTGAGAAATGCCATGTTCATTAGCCCATACACCGGTTAATAACGATGCCCAACTAGGTAAAGCTGTGGTTGGCTGCTCAGTAGGCGTACCCTCATAACCTCCTGAGCGCAAGGGTAACCTCGTATTTAAACGAGCTAACTCTGGTAATTGTTTTAGCTCCTCTTGCAAATACTCATAGCCCAATCCGTCTACTTGCACCACTAACAGCTTTTTTCCACCTTGAGCTAAAAAATCCAAGCTAGAAGAAGGCTCATCTTCTGTCACAAGCTCTGTGCCACCCCCTGAGCCACCACAAGCTGCTAATGTTAACGTTAAGGCGAGGCCACCTGCTTTCACCATAACTTTCAACCATCGCCTCATTTGTATTACTCTCATCATTGCTGCCTTCACTTAAAATAAAACTCTAGACCACACGCCGTGGCACTACTGCAAGTATCGGAGCTAGGTATTGTGTAGTGATGACAAATGACACAAATTTTCATATACCGTTATTATTTTTTTTAAATCTAAAGACAAGACAAAAAACCCCGCTACTAGAGCGGGGCTTCTTTTACTTCTCAGTTAAAACTTTGATTATTTAGCTTCTGTTTTGCCATCGTAGCGTTTTGTCCATTCTTTAATAATGCGCTCACGATTCGTTGCAGACCAAGCAAAGTCATTATCAATCAAACGCTGGTTCAAATCAGAAGGGAGCTCTGGATTTCCACCCGCTGCCACAGGCCGAGCTAATACAGCAAATTGCTCTTTATACATCTGCGCTGCTGCTTCACTCGCTGAAAAATCTGCTAATTTTTGGGCAGCATCCATATTTTTACTGCCTTTAATAATCGCTGCAGCCTCGATTTCCCAACCTAAACCCTCACTAGGGAATACCAGGGCTAAAGGAGCGCCTTGCTCTTTCAAGCGCACACCTCGGTAATCAAAAGATATACCTATTGGGTACTCACCCGCAGCTGCCAAGTTACACGGCTTAGACCCAGAATGCGTATAAGAGCCAATGTTTTTATGCAAACCATCCATATAGGTCCAGCCTTTTTCTTCCCCAAACAACTGTAACCAAGCGCTGACATCTAAAAAGCCTGTACCAGAAGAAGCGGGATTTGGCATGACAATTTTCCCAGCGTAGTCAGGCTTTAATAAATCTTCCCAAGAACTAGGCATAGGCAGTTTTTGCTTTTCCAACTCTACCGTATTCACACATAGCACTGAAGCATAGCCACTCATTCCTACCCAAGCCGGGGGATTTTCAGCATCGCGCATTTTGCTGTTAATCGAATCCAACCCCTGTGGAGCATAAGGTTGCAACATATCCTGGCTTGCCAGTAACCCCAGCGCAGAACCAGCCAGCCCCCATACCGCATCAGCCTTAGGATTGTTTTTCTCAGCGAGTAACTTAGCTGTCACAATCCCTGTCGAATCCCGTACCCACTGTAATTTAATATCGGGATAAACCGCGTTAAACGCTTTTTCATAGACCTGCAGCTGATCTGCTTCTAAAGCCGAGTACACCGTTAATGTAGTCGTCGCTGCAAATGCTTGCCCTACTAAAGTGGCACCTAATAAAGAGGAGAATAAAACTCGTTTCATGAAAAATCCTAATTCTATTTAGATCAATAGGTATCAGGCAAAGCCTGCCACGCCTGACTTCGTTTACGTACTGTGCGTGTTGCCAGATGTAAAAGCACTGACACCATCGCCGAACTACTCATAATCAACACACTCATTGCTGCTGCCGCACCAATATGACCGGCATCATCCATATTCAGTACAGCTACGGCCGCCAATACGGTTTGCGGACTATATAAAAACACCACCGCCGAGACGGTAGTCATTGCCGATACAAATAAATAACGAATAATTTGCAAAATAGTAGGAAAGCTCAATGGCAAGGTGACTCGCCACAGAGTCTGCCAAGCTGACGCTTTAAGCGATGCAGCCGCTGCTTCAATTTCTGGGGCTAAACGATCCAATGTAGATTGCATTGTTAAATACGCACTTGTATAAAAATGCACGACGGTACAAATGACGAGTAAGGTCATCCCCCCATATAAATGCCGCAAAGGATTCGCTGGATGATTAAAAAACAAAATATAACCAAGCCCTAGTACTAACCCTGGTACTGCCATTGGCATAAGTACACAAAACCGAATACATTGATTCACCCATAAACCAAATGATCTCGTGACTAGTACTTTATTAATAAGCCACGCATTTAAAAACACCAGCACTGCCCCAAATACCGCCGTTAACAACGCGAGTTTTAAGCTATTTATCCACGCTAACCATCCACCACCTGCCATATTGTCAAAATCATAAGACCGTAAGCTAAAGCTTAGGTTATATGGCCAAAACTGAATAAATGATGCCCAAACGGCCACACCAATAACAAGCAATAACCACAAGCAAACCAGCAAAGTAATTAGCAAAAAACTCCTATCTCGCCAACGATGGCGCTCTACAAAAAAACCTTGCGCAGTCTGCCTTGTTTTACTTTGCTTTTTTCTTAAAAAGTAATCTACGAAAAATGTAAGTAAAGCAGGTACCAATAACAGCAAACCGATTGCTGCCCCCTTACCAAACTGTAATTGACCTACTACCGCCTTATAAGCTTCTAGAGCCACCACGTTATAGTGCCCCCCTATCACTTTAGGCACTCCAAAATCCGTGACACTCAGAGTAAAAACTAAACACCCAGCGGAAAAAACAGCATAATGACTCGATGGAAAAGTAATGGTGCTAAAGCGACGCCACGCCCCAGCTCCCATTGACTTTGCGGCTTCATAAAGACGTACATCCCCCATGGCTAATCCGGTACGTAACACCATCAATGCATGAGGAAAGGTGTAAAACGCCTCGCCTAATACAATGCCTTTAAAGCCATAAATACTGCTCGCCCCCAATAACTCTTTAAATAAACCCTGATTGCCAAACAAATACACCAAGGAAATACCTGGTAATAAAGAGGGAGCAAGTAAAGGAAGTAGTGCGATCATTTCCCAAAAAGGCTTATATGGCACTTGTGTTCTATGCAACATAAAAGCAAAGGCATAGGCCAAAGGAATCACGATCACCACCGTCGCCAGTCCTACATACACACTTTGCTGAACAGCTTGAAAAAACCCGGGCGCCTGTACAATATCCAGAAATAGGCTTACCCCTACCCATTGCATGGCCTCATTCTGAAAGGCTCGAATAAAAATAAAGAGAAGAGGCACCGCTAAAAACATCAGAAAAATGCCCAAGATGACCCAACGTAATCCCTGGATCACCAACTCTTGTAAAGTAAAAAACCAGCTGGGGTAAGCTAAACGAGGTACAGTAACTGGCATTAGGCAACTTCCTTATAAACAGCCAGTGCTTCACTAGGCAAATGTAACCAGTACTTTTTCCCTAACCCCTGCATATAAGGCTCAGCTTGTGCAGCTGGAAGCAAAACTTCTATCTGCGTTTGATCCGCGCGCTCTAGTTGAAAAAATAGCTTGTAATAACGACCCAAAAAAATCCCATCTATAAAATGAGCAACAAACCAATTTTTTTGCAGTGCTGGCCTACGACTCTCTCCTACTGGGGCAAGTTGTACTTGTTCTGGCCGCACATAGAGTCGACCATTCGGCTGCAACAAGGGCATAGCGGTATGTACTTGCAGCTCTCCGACTTGGGCCACATAAGTATCAAGACGTTCATAAAAGAGACAGTTACTATCACCGATAAAATCAGCCACAAACGTATTTGCAGGCTGCCGGTATAAATCCTGAGGTCTAGCAAACTGCTGGATTTTGCCTTGATCCATCACCGCAATCCTATCCGCCATCATCATGGCCTCTTCTTGATCATGCGTAACCATTAGCGTCGTAATACCTAGCTTGCGCTGTAAGTTTCGCAAATCAATACGAAGCTGCTCCCGAATACGAGCATCTAAAGCAGACATAGGCTCATCTAATAAAAGCAAGGATGGCGAAGGTGCCAAAGCACGCGCCAAGGCCACGCGCTGCTGCTGCCCTCCTGATAACTGACTCGGATATCGTTGCGCTAAATGCCCTAACCCTACCAAGTCCAGCATTTCTCGTACCCGCTTGTGCACCACAGGTGCTAAGCGACGACGTTGACTTAATCCATAAGCTACATTTTGCTCCACCGTTAAATTCGGAAATAAAGCATAAGATTGAAACAACATGCCATAGTCTCTTTGCTGCGCAGGCAATTGACCTATCTCACGATTTGCTAGAAAAATACGTCCTTCATCCTGACGGTGTAATCCAGCAATACAGCGTAGCAATGTACTTTTCCCACAGCCTGAAGGCCCCAGTAAGCAAACCAGCTCCCCTGCTCTTAACTCGAGAGAAACCGCATCTAAAGCCGTAAAAGCACCAAATTTTTTTGTTACATGCTCTATGGATAAAAAAGCCTCTTCGTCATCCATCATTGACTCCATCATCTTTTAACAGCCCTTAGTATGCGTGCCGAATATTGTTCTTCAATGACAGGTCACTAAATTTTAGTAATAGTGGTATTTAATTATTTATTTACTCAACCTTCATGTACTTATGTTATCGCTACCTATTCAAGCGCTTGCCCTCGTTGCTCAAACAGGGAGCATCACCCAAGCAGCTCAACGACTCGGCCTGAGCCAACCCTCCGTGACCAACTACATCCGTCAAATGGAGGATAAATATGGTGTAGAGTTGTTTTACCGCCAAGGTAAAGCCCTTGTCCCGAGCGAAGAGGCACGACAGCTATTACCAAAAATTCATGACTTACAACGCCAAGCGAGCCATATTGAATTTATGCTACGCGATTTTAGGTCTCTACAACGTGGCACACTACGTATCAGTGCCACAGGTCCTTATTATTTATTACCTAGCCTGCGCGCCTTTAATCAACACCATCCCCATATTTCACTCGCTTTTTCCCAACAAAATTCTGAAAAAGTGCTAGAAGCTGTACTCAACTATGAGGTGGAAATTGGCTCCTCCTCTTTACTTATTGAAAACAAACGCTTATATAGACGTCTACTTGCTGTGGACACGCTCCAGCTAGTGGCCCATCGATCCCACCCTCTTGCTTCACAACCTCATATCCGTCTCAGTGACTTAAAACGTCACACCTTACTTTTACGCGAACCAGGCTCCATGACTCGAAAAGCAATACTAGATACCTGTAAAGCACTCGGTGTAGAGTTACGACACAGTATGGAGTTTGGTAGTCGAGAAGCCATCCATTGGGGATTATTAAAAAATATAGGGTGTAGCCTTCTTCCCTCTAAAGAAACCCCCGACCACCCCTCTTTAGTCATCATCCCCATCAGCGACTTATCTCTACACTTAAATGAATATGTTTATATTCTCCAAGAGCGTCGTAACGCCCCGCTAATTCAAGCCTTTTTACAGCATTTACCTGCTGCCTAACAAAAAAAGCCAACTGAGTATTCAGTTGGCTTTTACTTTACTTCGATGTATTAAGCGGGGAAAGTACCTACTACTCCGCCATCCTCACGCCAAATAACAACTGTTGCTGGACGAGGACGTTGAGCTGCAGGACCTTCTGGCCACGTCGATACCGCCGTCGGATTCGCTTGCGCCTCTGATACGCTCTGTCCTTCACCGGGGTGTTGAATATTAATAAAAATATATTTCATATCTGGTGTCCAAGTAATCCCGGTTACTTCACAGCCTTTAGGCCCTACCATAAAGCGACGAATAACTTTACTTTCTGGGTCTGCCACCAGCATGCTGTTATTACCTTGTCCTTCGTAAGCACCACTATTTGAATAGCTGCCGTCGGTTTGAATCCACAACAATCCACGCGGATCCACAGCTAAACCATCTGGGCTATTAAATGTATTACGCTTATCGATATTGTCTGTACCCGCATAAATATCATCATGCACATTGGGGTTACCCGCTAGCACAAACACATCCCACTCAAAGGTTTCGGCAGCAGCATCACTTCCGGCCTCACGCCAGCGTACAATTTGACCGTACGCATTTTTATTACGCGGATTGGGACCATAAGCGTCCGGATGTTTAGGACCACCTGGGTAACGCTCTTTACCACCGCCTCGCTCTGAGTTATTCGTCAAGGTGACAAAAACTTCTTTAGTATGAGGATGTACAGCAACCCACTCTGGGCGATCCATAGGTGTCGCACCTACCGCATCAGCCGCTTGACGTGTATGGACTAATAACTCTCCCATATCACTAAATAAATCACCTAAACGACCGCCATCTACCGTTGGTGTACTTAGTACTAATGGCACCCACTTACCGGATCCCATAAAGCTGCCATCTGTTGCCTCATTGTCGCTAAATACCGCTACATATAGAGTTCCTTCGTGCAGTAAAGAGCGATTGGCTGCATCATTATTTGGCTGATATTTACCTGAGGAGACAAACTTATAAATATATTCACTACGCTGGTCATCTCCCATATACACCACCACACGATTATCGGGTGCTAAAGTAATGGCAGCGTTTTCATGCTTAAAACGTCCTAAAGCAGTCAGTTTTTTCGGCTTAGAGGTCGGATCAAAAGGATCTATTTCCACCACCCAACCAAATCGATTTACTTCATTTGGCTCTATTGTCCAATCAAAACGCTCATCATGGGTATCCCAGCGATAAGAACTACTGGAAGTTTTACTTGATCCTTTATAACGCTTAAAGGCTTCGATTTGCTTATCCGTCAAATAAGGCTTGTAATCCACCTCATCGGATTTTTTTGTGCCAATCCCAAAATAATCCGTAAAGTTTTCCTCACAAGTCAGATAGGTATTCCAATACGTATATCCATTACCGCAGTTACCAAAGGTACCATACACATAACGCCCTTCTGGATCTTTATTGGTGCGCACGGAAGCATTTCCAGCTGCGGGACCTACTAATTCCATTAAGGTATTACCATTTACACTACGGTTATACTTAGAATCTAAAACAGGCTCCCAAAGCCCTTGATCATTAAGACGCACATGAACCACAGAGGCTCCTTGAGCGTGTTGCGATTTACGTACCCAATCTGCATTCCAGCCCTCTCCGCCCGGTACGATACCTTTGGGGAAAAAGAAATGCGGGGTAATATATTCATGGTTAGTAACTAATAGTCCTTCTGTGCTACTGCCACTAATACTGTCTTTGCCATCGATGGGGAAAAAGTGCAATCCATCGTGGTTATAACCAATTTGCTGCAACTGTGCTCGCGCGTCTTCACTCGCATCACCACGAAACTCTGGAGAGCTTACATGCAACTTATCCCCCCAACGATTAATCACGGCATGACGGTAACCCTCTGGTACAGTCACTGTATCTAGCGTATTTGCCTCTAACCCAGCAAACGCTTTAATCTCCTCTGGATTAAACTCAGGTAAGCCGGCTTGGTCTGCTACCCAACCATCAGAGCTGCTGCTACCACCACAGGCGGCTAAGCCTAGTCCAAAAAAACCAATGGCGCCAAGCCCTAATCCTGTTTTCAAAAAGCCACGACGCGACTGCGCGGCCTCAACAAGCTCATGAAAAGGGGTGGTTTTTGTTCGGTTCGCTGGGATATTATCCCAATCAAAATCACTCATCACTGACTCTTTAAAGTAGTTGATCGGAAAAGGAAAACAGTGAAATTGTGACAAAACAATATGAAAACCTCGTGACGTTTCATAAACACTACGCCACATACGGCTAAATTTCGCTAGAATAAAGCAAGTAAAATGAAACGAACTAAACGACTATGACATTATCAATACGCCTAGGCGCTGAAATTCATATCACTAACCCAGCGCACTCCATGTACCAACAAGCTGGCCGTTATATGGGCCCAGCAGAACTACCCGGCATGGAACACCACCGCATTTGCTTTGATGGCAAGGTCCATCTTGTACAACGTGCAGATTTTGAGCTGCTTTATCCTGACCGAGACTTACGGCAAGACTAGTTCCTCTTTTATTCCATTACGGATCGGGAGCATTATTTTGCTTGACGACAGTAAGCAGGTCTGTGATACTGGTTTATTATCTAGGGGTTTTATCGTATTTTCTAAAAACCCTATACACGCTACTATCCCTCTATATATCTGAATGATTGTCATCATTCATTCATAACACGTCCCTATAATTACTCTATATTTAAATTGACGTGCTTATCTTTATTAAAAAAATAGCTATAACAACAATTAAGGAGCTTTATAATGAAAACCATTTATCCTACTGATTTGGTCGCACGACCCGAACACGCCGCACTCAACAAAACCGATATTCGCCTGGGTGATATTGTTTATTTACAGCCTAAAAACGGGCCTAAAATTGCAAGTACCGTTATTTACAGCGGTCCGTTATTTGGCTGCACTACCTATACCGCAGACGGCGCATGCCAAAAAGGACAACCCGTGCGCTTTCGCTTCCGTCTTAAAGACGTGCATCATGTGGCTTCACGAAACGAGCCCATGCACTAATCCAAAGCCTGCCTAGCAGGCTTTTTTAATATCTGCTACTCTCCCTACACCCCATCAAACTGGAGAGATGCTATGAAAAAAGTCTATTTAGCCGGACCGGATGTCTTCGCTCCCGATGCCCAAGCCCGCGCCGAGCAACACAAACAATGGTGTATCGCTCATGGCTTTGAGCCTTTACACCCTGCCGATGGCGTTGCCAATACCGCACGGGGTATTTATGACGCAAACATTCAACTGATCCAAAAGGCCGATGCGGTTCTTGCCAACCTTAATCCTTTTCGTGGTGCCGAGCCCGACTCTGGTACAGCCTTTGAGGTAGGCTACGCCACAGCACTTGGAAAACCTGTCATTGGCTATTTAGCAGGGCCTACCAGCCTAAAAGACCAAGTAAAAACATTTTATGGCCCTATTTATTTTGATGAGTCTCGCCAGCAATGGTTAGATCAAAATGAATGTTTAGTTGAAGACTTCAACCTGCCTTTAAACCTTATGCTAGGCATTTCTTGCCAAATTGTATTCGGAGATTTATTAGCGGCTATTATTCATCTTCAAGGCCACTGGTACGATTAAGCAGTGTTAATATAACCATATTGCTTTTTATATTCTGCTGCTATGATTCCCATTTTAATGTATCACCAAATTGGTGAGCCTGCACCTAAAGGCACACCTTATCGTGGTCTCACTGTTCACCCAAAACGTTTTACACAGCAAATGCGCTGGCTGAAACGTTTTGGTTATACCGGCCTATCCATGCAAGACCTCATGCCTTATCTGCGGGGTGAAAAACACGGTAAAGTTATTGGTATTACTTTTGATGATGGCTATCAAAATGTCTTGCACAATGCCCTGCCCGTACTACAAGCGCTCGGTTTTACCTCTACTAACTACATTGTTAGTAATCACCTTAGCGGTGATAATTTTTGGGATCACCACAAAGGTATTCCTCGCTCTGCTTTAATGAGCGAGGCCGAGCTACATCAATGGCTAGCTGCTGGCCAAGAAATTGGCTCTCATACCATGGATCATGTACACTTGCCAGAAATCAGCGCCGCACAAGCACAACAACAAATCCAACAATCAAAAATCGATTTAGAAAATCGCTTTCAAGTCGAAGTCACTGCGTTTTGCTATCCTTACGGCCATTACAACGCAACTATTCAGCAATGGACACAAAACAGTGGTTATACCAATGCCACAACTACAGCCCGCGGTTTAGCGTTAAATACCGATAACCCCTTTGAGCTGCCCCGCGTTACAGTCTCTCGCTCTACCCATCTACTGCGCTTTTTGCAAAAATGCCTGACTCAACTTGAACATAAAAAGCGTTTTGCCTCATGAGCTTGCCCCGATTACGTATCGCTTTTATTAGTTATAAATTTGGCCACGAATACGGGGGGGCTGAAGCCTATGGGGTCGAACTGATGCGAGAATTAAGCCAATACCACGATATTACCGTTATCACAAAAGAATACGCCGCCCAGTGTGATCTACAGCTCCCACGCATTCTGGTCTCTATCCCCAACTATTTACCCAGTTGGTTACAAGCTTTTTGGTTTGCTCAAAAAACAGCACAAATCACCAATACGCAATCTTACGATTTAGTGCACTCACATACCAACGGTTGGAATGCAGACATCGACGTACTCCATGTCAAATCGGTACGCTATCATCATCTTTATCGCCATACCTCGTGGTTAAAACGCGTAAACACCTATCTCAGTCCACGCCTTAATATGTATTTATGGCTAGAAAAACAGCGAGTACATCAACAACCTCCTAAACGCACTGTGGTTGTTTCAGAGTGGCTAAAAAAGCAAATCCAAGCCGCCTATCACACTTCCTATCCCTTTGATGTGATTACGCCTGGTGTGCATATACCAAAAACTCATGCCGAGCAGCGCGCGCTGACTCGCAAAAAACTCGGTTTTAGCAAAGAAGATGTTGTGAGTATTCTGGTGGCTCGCAACCCACTGAGCAAGGGCTTAAACACACTGGTTACCGCTTTAAAGACTTGTGCTCCGACTCTGAAACTTTTAGTAGTTGGCCCCCCTCTAGCCTTTATTGAAAGTTATATAACACAGCTCTCACCTGAGCTCCAAGCCCGTGTACAGTTTGTTGAGCAGACTGAGTCCATCCACCCTTACTACGAGGCGGCCGATCTTTGTGTACACCCAACCTTAAACGATAGTTTTGGTATGGCTCCCCTAGAGGCAATGAGTTATGGGCTACCAGTGATTCTCAGCCAAGCCAAGTACTGTGGCTTCGCCCATCATGTACGACACCTGTACCAGGCGTGGGTATTAGAAGACCCCACGGATGCTCAAGCGCTGGCACACGCTCTACAACAAGTGGCCCAATGCGCAGAGTTACGACAAAACTTGGCCAAAAACGGGCAACAACTGGCGCTCACATTTAGCTGGCCACAAATTGCACAACACTATCAGCAACTCTATATCGAGATCTTGGCACATCGCCAGCACCACAAAAAGCCTAACCCTTTTGCTTAAGCCGCACAGTGCATAAAAAAGCCCACGGTATGTACCGTGGGCTTTAAACAAAGAGAGCGTATTAAGGCAACAGTTTTTGGTAATACGTAGGCAGTGCAAATAACGCCCCATGCACAGCAGGGTTGTAATATTGCAATGCATCCACACCACGCTCGGTTAAACGCTTTTCAACCTCTGCACTACTTAGCTGCGCTGGCTGTAATTGATCTGACACCACCGCCATCGCCCAATAAGCGCCATATAAAGGAATATGTAAACCATAGGCACTGACATGTTTAAACACAGACTGCAACTCTGTGCTCAAACGCGTAATCTGCTCTGGCTCATAGAATGGTGCGCCCAAATGAATCACCATAGCTCCGCCTTCAGCAAGCACTTGGCGACAATCCTCAAAAAAAGCTTTGGTATACAGCGGACCAGCAGGCGTTTCAGGGTCTGTCAAATCCAATAAAACAATATCAAATTTGTCTTGGGTTTGTTTGACAAACTGAGCCCCATCACCCACGAGTACACGCGCTCGTGGATTATCCAACGAACCATGGTTAATGGCTTGTAAATGTGCTTTAGCTACTGCAATCACCTCTTCGTCCAAATCTACTAACGTAGCGGACTCAATGGTGTTGTGCTTAAGCAGCTCCTCAAGCGCTCCGCCATCCCCACCGCCTAAAATTAAGGCATGACGCGGATTAGGATGAGCGACTGTAGCAGGATGTACGAGGCTCTCATGGTAGAAGAACTCCTCTTTTTCTGCGGTCATTAAGCAGCCATCCAAGCGCAATGTAACGCCCATATCCTCTGACTCGAGCAATTCCAAATGCTGAAATTTAGTCTGCTTAGATAATAGACGGCGTTTAAAGCGGAACCCATATACGCTATTAGGATTAAGATTTTCCCAAAGCAATTCCGCTTCGCTTGGCGCGTCATGATCACCACGAATCAACTGGTTACGTTGCAACTGCGTGGGTTTAAACGCTGCAATAATGCCATCAAGCAATTGCTGAGCTTTGCCAGAATTGTCATCGGTAAAATTACAAACGTAAACGTCTAGAGTGACGCCCCCACGTTCAGGCCAAGTATGAATGGCTAAGTGAGATTCGGCTAATAAAATCGCCCCTGTAACACCACCGGGTTCACCTTGGTATTCAGGAAACGTTACCCATTTTTCGCCCACAATCGTGAGCCCCGAACGCTCTGTCTCAGAACGACAGAGAGCGGCCAATGCATTTTCATCCACAAAGATGGAAGTGTCACCGGTGCATTGGTATAAATCTGCGGTAAGGTGCAGGCCTTGCATAGGAACAGCGCTCCTTGGTTAAAGGATCCCAGCCCCAGGATGGGGCTGAAAAAAGCCCGAAGCCAGTTGTTAACCGAAGTTAGACGATGACTTCACGAAAAACGTAGCATCATACAGCAATATATGCTTGGCATATATGCTTATGACATCAAAACAATAAGATAGCGGCAAATACGCCACGAATCGCTGCGTTTTATAGGAGTTTGAGCTATTTTGGATTACCACCAACCGATGGCACGCCCTAAAGCCAATACCCCTAACACAGCAAAAATCAGAGCGGCAATTGCATGTACAAGTCGTACAGGAATGGCGCCTGATATACGATCGCCCAGCACAACGGCTGGAACATTCGCAATCATCATGCCCAACGTCGTACCAATAACAACTTGAGCAAAAGATTGAAACTGTGCCGCTAAGGCTACGGTAGCAATTTGGGTTTTATCTCCCATCTCTGCTACAAAAAACGCTAGCAAGGTCGTAGTAAACACACCAAAACGAGCTAACTGAGCGTCTTCTTCGTCAAATTGATCGGGTATAAGCATCCAACCCGCCATCAGGATAAAACCTATCCCTAAAATCCAAGCCAAAGTCGTTGGCTCAAATAAACCAGGTAGCCACGCCCCAAGAGCGCCAGCTAACGCATGGTTAGCGAGTGTAGCAACTAAAATTCCAAGAATGATGGGCAAAGGGCGTCGGAAACGCGCTGCCAAAATAAAAGCGAGAAGTTGGGTTTTATCACCGATTTCAGCCAATGCCACAATACCGGTGGAAACGAGTAGGGCTTCCATTTGAATCATCTCCTGGCCGGTTTGTAGACGATTGACCGTATCGTTTCCCCGGCCAACATGGAAACGATACGGTCAAAGGTCTTGCCAGGCAGGGTGCTGCTAACGCCATGATCCAGTTGGGATCAAGTATGTTGACGTTAGCCTCTATACAAATCTGTTGTAGAGCGGCTACTCCCCAATGACGAAAGGGACTATAACGGATTATTTGCCCAATGTCTAATCAGCTCTTGACAAGTATCAAGGGCCATTAGGGTTTTTATGTATAAGCTTATAGCTGAAACTTAAATGAAAACCCGAAACGAAGACGCTACACACACATCGTTTCATTCTGCTTTCCAAAGGTAGAACTATGAGAAAAACGGTAAAAACAGAACAACTTCAACCGGGGAAACGTGGCTTTTTAAAGAATCTACTTGGCGTAGGAGCTGCAGCCACTGTTATCCCGATTAAACCCGTAGAGGCTGGTATTAATGATCAGCCCCCGCGCCGCCCCGGAATGACCGGAAAACGATTTGGCATGGTGGTAGATCTACGAAAATGCATTGGCTGTCAAGCCTGTACTGTCGGCTGCTCAATGGAAAACCAACCTCCTATTGGGCAATTTCGCACCACCGTTTTGCAATACGAGGTAGAAGAATACGATGATGGCTTACCTGCCATGTTTAACTTACCTCGTCTATGCAACCACTGTGAAAACCCACCTTGTGTGCCAGTTTGCCCCGTACAAGCCACTTTCCAACGCGATGACGGCATTGTATTGGTTGACAATGAACGCTGTGTGGGCTGCGCTTACTGTGTGCAAGCCTGCCCTTATGATGCTCGTTTTATTAACCATGAAACTCAAACTGCAGATAAATGCACTTTTTGTGAGCATCGCTTAGAAGTCGGTTTACTGCCCGCTTGTGTAGAAACCTGTGTAGGCGGCGCTCGTATTATTGGTGATCTCAATGACCCAAACAGCACCATCAACCAGATCCTTCAAGACAATGCGGGCGATGTAAAAGTCCTTAAACCCGATATGAAAACCGCACCACGTGTGTATTACATTGGCATGCCAGATGAGTTCGTCCATGGCGTTGAAGGCCAAACCAGTGTGCGCTTGGTCGCAGAATACTAAAAGGGTGGCACTATGAATATCATTGAAATCTTAACTCCCTCTTACGATGCCGCGTGGCTACCCTGGGCGGTACAATATTTTTTCCTCGTCGCCATGGCAACCACTGCTGCTATCACCGCCGCTTGTGTCGCTTTTACCCCTACCCACGCTGAAGCACGACGCTTACTACCTGCGGCGGTAACCGTTTTAGCTATGAGCGCTATTGCCGCCCCTGTAGCTTTACTTGCTGACCTACATCAACCCGCTCGTTTCTGGCATTTTTATGCCTATTTTACGCCTTGGTCATGGATGTCTATCGGTGCCGTATTGCTACCAGTTTTCGTCACCCTCTCTTTGGCTTTTTGTTTGTTTTGGTGGCTACGTAAAGATCGATTGATGCAAATCACAGGTCTTGCCCTAATCCTATCTGCCATTTCCATCTTGGTGTACACCGGCGCTGAAATCATGATTGTGCGCTCGCGCCCCCTTTGGAATACCATTTTCTTGCCGATTAACTTTGCCTTAACCGGTTGGCTTTCAGCACTAGGTGCCATGCTCTTTGTTGGCCGCTGGTTACCCGGAGGCATGGCAGCTCTTCCTTCCTTGCTTATTCGTCGTTTAGGCTTGACCGCTTTACTACTACTCGGTTTATGTGGTGCGGGCTGGGTTGTCAGTGGTGTCGCTGGCCTAGATGCTTCTTTTCCAGCGGCTATGGAGTTATTTAGCACCTATCCTACTTGGCGTCTTAGCCTGCTAGCCTCTGTGATTCTCGCTGTTTTTTTACTCATTATGCTACGCGTACACCCTCATCGCTTATGCAGTCCAATGCACTCTTTAGTGTGCAGTATCACCATGATGACCGCCGCTTGGGTCTTCCGCTGGATTGTACTCATGAGTGTCCAAGGCGTGCCTAAATATGGCGCAGGTCTCTATCTGCATAGTATGCCCTGGGGCAGTAATGGTCTATTAGGCATCATTGGCGTCTTTGGGCTTTGTACAGCCCTCCTTGCCATGATCACCTGGTTCTTAGACCGCTACCCAACGCTCAGTGCTTTACGCCCTACCGCTGCTTAATAAATCACTACACACGGAATTCATAACATGAGTAAGCAAAACAAACCCAATAACGACCGCCGCAAATTGCTGAAACACGGTTCTTTAGCTGCAGGCGGGGTCGCTGCCTTTGCCGCAGGTTATGCTGATACAGTCGTCAATGCAGTGAAAGGCTTCACCCAAGGCTCTGCCGGACACCCGCCTAAACACGCTGTTCGAGGCAACTCTCTAACCCCCGAATTCACCATTGATGAAAAAACCGGTGAATTACGCACCCAACCCGGTCAGGTTGTCAGCCCTTCCTTATGCTTAGGCTGTTGGACCCAATGTGGGGTACGGGTTCGCGTGGATCAAGAAAATAACCAAATCTTACGTATTGCAGGTAACCCATACCACCCTCTGGCCACCACCAAGCCCGCTCCCATGGAGCTACCCGTACGTGAGGTCTACGCTAAACTAGGCACAGAATATGGTCTAGAAGGCCGCGCTACATCTTGTGCACGTGGTAGTGCCATGCAAGAACAAGTGGACAACCCCTATCGTGTGCTCACTCCTTTAAAACGTGTTGGTAAACGCGGCGAAGGCAAGTGGCAAAGCATTAGCTTTGAACAGCTGATTGAAGAGGTGTGCGAGGGGGGTGACTTATTTGGCGAGGGTCATGTTGATGGCTTACGCGCTATTTTTGATCGCGAAACCCTTATTGATCCCAATAACCCCGAGTTTGGTCCACTTTCTAACCAACTCATTGTGACCGATGCCGGTAACGAAGGCCGGACACCTCTCATCCGTCGCTTTGCCGAGCAGTCATTTGGGACAATGAACCGCGCTAACCATGGCTCTTACTGTGGGCAAAGCTTCCGTATCGGTGCAGGCCAAGCTCTAGGTGATGTTCGTGGTATGCCCCACGGCAAACCCGATTGGTCCAATGCCCTTTTTGGCTTATTTATTGGTGCGGCGCCAGCACAGTCCGGTAACCCCTTCCAACGCCAAGGTCGCGAACTAGCCGAGGCTCGCTCTCGCAAAGAAAACACGTTTAAATACGTGGTTGTCTCGCCCGTTTTACCCACCTCATCTAGCCTTGCTTCTGGCTCTGGCAACCGTTGGTTAGCGATCAAACCCGCTACCGACTTAGCCCTAGTGATGGCAATGCTACGCTGGATGTTAGAAAACGAGCGTTTTGATGCCGTCATGCTGTCACAACCCGGGCCAGAAGCCATGAAGGCCGCGGGCGAGGCCTCGTGGTGTAATGCCACACACTTACTCATTAACGACCCCGAGCACCCTCGCTATGGTACTTTTTTACGTGGTTCTGACTTAGGCTGGCCCATCAATGAGGTCGCCGAGGGTGAGGAACAACCTGAAGACGTCTATGTGGTTCAACGCGCAGATGGCTCTTTAGCGCCACACACTATCATTGAAGCCGCAGAACTCTTTGTAGAAAAAGAAATTACTGCTATTGGCTTGGGTGCTCAACCTGTTAAAGTGTGCACCTCTTTAGCCAAACTACGTGAAGAATCACAACGCATGAGCTTCGAAGAGTACAGCGCCATTTGCGGTGTCTCCGTGCAAGATATCCAAGAGCTTGCCGAGGAGTTCACTAGCTATGGCAAACGAGCTGTGGTCGATGCTCACGGGGGCACCATGAGCGGCTCTGGCTTTTATACTGCTTATGCAATCGCCATGCTCAATACTCTGGTAGGTAACCTAAACGTAAAAGGGGGATTGGTTTTAGATGCAGGCCCATTTGGTCCATTTGGCCCAGGCCCACGCTATGACTTCCGCTTCAAAGGTCAAGCTCAACCCAAAGGCTTAGCGCTTTCACGTAACCGCATGGCTTACGAACAGTCCTCTGAATATAAACGCCGAGTCGCAGCCGGAGAAAACCCCTACCCTGCACCAGCACCCTGGTATCCAATCGTCGGGGGGGCGCTCAGTTCCGAACTGATCGCTTCCGGTATGGCTGGCTACCCATACAAAGCTAAAGCTTGGATCAACCACATGGGGAACTTTCTCTATGGAATAGCGGGCATGCGCAACGCCATGTATGAGGACCTTTGTGACCCCAAAAAGCTTCCTCTGATTGTTTGTATTGAGCCCTTTATCAACGAGACCAGTGCCATCGCTGACTATATTGTGCCCGATACCGTTACCTACGAAAGCTGGGGGGTTTCCGCACCATGGGCTGACGTGATCGCTAAAACCTCCACCGTACGCTGGCCTGTGGTCGAACCCAAAGTGAGCCGCACCGCCGATGGACAACCTATTTCATTAGAAAGCTTTCTCATCGCCGTAGCTAAGCGCATTGGCATGCCCGGTTTTGGAGAGGATGCCATTGGCGAGCCCAATAGCGACAAACGCTATCCCTTAAATAGTGCTGCTGACTTCTATATTCGCGGCTTTGCAAACATCGCCTATGGCATGAAACGCCCCGTGCAAGACGCCACTGACGACGATATGGCGCTAACAGGGGTAGATCGATATGCGGACACCATTAAAGATCGCGTCAAAGACGAAGAGTGGCGCAAAGTAGCTACCGTTATGTGTCGCGGGGGACGCTTTGACAAAGTCGAAGACGCCTGGGATGAAGGCAAAGGGCATCTAAAACATGCGCATCCACATATGCTACCGGTTTGGGATGAAAAACTATTCCAATCCAAGCATGCGCTTACTGGCGAAAACAACAGTGGCTGCCCAACCTGGTACCCGACACGTTTGGCCGATGGTACACCGATGCGTGAGGCGTTCTCTGAGTCCGAATGGCCTTTTTTAATGAGCTCTTACAAGTCTAATCTGATGAGTTCTATTTCCATTGCCGTCGACCGTCTACGCCAAGTCCACCCACATAACCCTATCTCCATTAACCGCGAGGATGCAAACGAGTTAGGAATTAAAAATGGGGAGCGCATCCGCCTGGTGACCCCAGGAAACTCTGTCGAAGGAGTGGCCATGATCAGAGACGGCGTGATGCGTGGTGCCATAGCCATTGAACATGGATACGGACACAAAGAACTTGGCGCACGAGCCCATACAATCGATGGCAAAGCCATGCCCCATAATCCTGCCTTAGCAGCGGGGGTAAATATCAACGACCTGGGGTTCCGCGATACCACTCGTGGTGATCATAATAACGTGTGGATTGATTGGGTATCTGGAGCCGTAGTGCGTCAAGGCCTGCCCGCCCGCATCGAAAAAATCTAATATTTCCCCAGTCTTATCATGGAGAAGCACCCCGAGCCCCTGTCGGGGTGCTTTTTTATCTCTCATAATGCTATATTAAGCTCAAATCAAGAATCCGGCGTCTTCTCTTTTTGCTTTCATTGGACCACTGTTTTGTTAAATTACGTCACATCTAGTCGTTTACCCACGCCTTGGGCTAATTTCACCCTTTCTGTTTTTTTAGAAAAAGCGACACAAAAAGAACATTTGGTGATTTCGCTCGGAGACTTAAGCACTCCAGAGCCGGTTTTATTACGTCTGCACTCAGAGTGTCTCACCGGGGATGCGTTATTCAGTTTACGTTGTGATTGTGGCCCACAACTGGAAAAAGCCTTACAACGTATCGCCGACGAAGGCAGAGGGGCAATTTTATATTTACGCCAAGAAGGTCGAGGCATTGGTCTTATCAATAAAATACGTGCTTACCATCTGCAGGATCAAGGGGCCGACACAGTCGAAGCCAATGAGCAGCTAGGCTTTCATGCCGATGAAAGAAATTACGAACTCATACGCCCCATGTTGGATTATTTCAATATCAAAACCATTCGGCTAATGACTAATAATCCTCGCAAAGTCAAAGCGCTTGAGGATTTAGGTTATACCGTCACAGAGCGTATCGAGCATCGTATTGAGCCAAACCCCTATAATCGCTATTACTTACACACCAAAGCGCTTAAGCTTGGCCATTTTTTAGACGAGCCCGAGGCCTAAGCGCTCTGTCTTCATTCTCACCACCGATCCAAGTCCATAAGGAGACAAGTATGTGGCTACGTTGGATAAGTCTTAGTAGTGCGGCGCTACTGCTACAAGCCTGTGCCCTACCTACTACCACCGAAACCATCCCTTTACCGTTTCAAGCACTAGGCAATGAGCCAGGTTGGTCTGTTGTCATTAGCCCAGACCACCAAGCAACCATTACACTCGACTATGGTGAACAACAGCTTGATCTGCTCTTACCCCCTGCTCAAGTCACCTACGCAGGTACACATTATCGTGCCGAATACCAAGATCAACCCTTTGCTTTAGATATTATCTTTAATACCTGTAGCGACACCATGAGTGACACCTCCTATCCTTATGAAACGCGACTCGAAATTTTAGGTAAGCAGTATCAGGGCTGTGGCCGCCCTGCCCCATAAAAAAAGCCCAACTCCATGGAGTTGGGCTTTTTCATAGGATTTAAATCTGCCGTGCTAACTGCGCTGCCAATCCGATGTAACTACGCGGTGTCATTGCCAGTAATTCTGCTTTGGCTTGTTCTGGTAGATCTAAGCCAGAGATAAATTCGCGCAAACCCGCTTCGTTGATCCCCTTACCACGGGTGAGCGCTTTAAGTTGCTCATAGGGGTTCTCTAAACCATAACGACGCATTACCGTTTGCACAGGCTCAGCTAAGACTTCCCAACAACTGTCTAAATCAGCATCAATAGCTGCGGCATTTAACTCCAGTTTACCTAAACCACGCAAACAAGCGTCGTAAGCCACAAGGCTATAACCCAAACCAACGCCTAAATTACGTAATACGGTGGAGTCGGTTAAATCACGTTGCCAACGCGAAACTGGTAATTTTTCAGACAAATGGCGTAATACCGCATTCGCTAAGCCCAGATTCCCTTCAGAGTTTTCAAAATCGATGGGATTGACCTTGTGTGGCATAGTGGAAGAGCCAATCTCACCCTCTTTAAGACGCTGCTTGAAATAACCCAGCGCAATGTATCCCCAAATATCACGGTTAAAATCAAGCAAGATCGTATTCGCACGAGCGATCGCATCAAAAAGCTGTGCCATCCAATCGTGGGGTTCAATCTGGATCGTATGCGTGTTTTGTACCAAGCCCAAACCGCTTAACACGTTTTGGCTAAAAGCAGGCCAATCGATATCAGGATACGCACTCAGATGAGCATTATAGTTACCCGTAGCACCGTTCATTTTTGCCAAAGGCTCAACAGCCGCTATGGCATCGATAGCACGCTGTAAACGAGCAGCGACGTTCGCGAACTCTTTACCCATGGTAGTGGGGCTGGCTGGCTGGCCATGTGTACGAGACAGCAACGGCTGATCTGCATAATCATGGGCCTTGGCTTTGATATCATCACAAACACGCTGCAAGGTCGGTAGAATCACTTGCTCCCGGGCACGAATCAGCATTAATGCATGTGAGGTATTATTAATGTCTTCAGACGTGCAAGCAAAGTGAATAAATTCCGCCGCCGCCTTTAGTTCAGCGTCATCCTGAACTTGTTCCTTTAGCCAGTACTCAACCGCTTTTACATCATGGTTGGTCACACGCTCGATGTCTTTGATGCGCTGGGCATCGGCTTCGGAAAACTGCGTCACAATCGCATTAAGGCGCGCCGTAGCCTCAGCACTAAACGCGGGCAACTCAGGTAGCCCCGCCTGCGACAAAGCAATCAGCCAAGCAATTTCGACTTCTACACGATGGGCCATGAAACCCGCTTCAGACAATAAACCACGTAAAGAGTTACCGCGGCTTGCATAACGCCCATCAAGTGGGGACAACGCATTTAAAGGAGTTAGTTGATCTGCGATTTGCATGATAGTTAGGGATAAAAATAACGAAAACCTTATTCTACCATTGCCTCCCTCTAAAAAACCGCTCTTCTCTTTGCTAGCCCTAGAAACCAAAAGCACAAAATGGCATAAAAATCCAGCTCTTAATCCTTTTAAAGACAATTCATGACATATAAACCACAAAAATCGCCTAAAGCTTAAACCCAAGGCAAAATACTGCTATTACACCCAGTTTTTTAGGTGGTTCTTGCTATACTTTTTGTGCTTGCAACTCACTCTTTCTTTCTATGAAACTTCTAGGTTCACTTACCAGCCCATACGTGCGTAAGGTTCGCGTAGTGATGGCAGAGAAAAAACTCGACTATGAGCTCGTCCTCGAGGACGTGTGGGCCGATGATTCGATCATTCAACAACACAATCCTCTGGGCAAAATCCCTTGTCTAATTATGGACGATTACGGCAGCTTATTTGATTCCCGCGTGATTGTGGAATACTTAGACACGCTATCGCCCGTAGGCCGGCTGCTGCCTCAGTCGGGACGTGAGCGTGCCACAACCAAAGCATGGGAAGCGGTAGCTGATGGCATCATGGATGCTGCCGTCACTATTCATACCGAATACACTCGACGCACAACTGCCCAACAAAGCACCGACTGGATTCGTCGTCAAGAAAGCAAAATCCAAGCGGCGCTGGATTATATGGAAAATGAGCTACCCGAAGACATGCCATACTGCACGGGTATTAATATAAGCCTAGCCGATATCGCCGTTGGCTGCGCTCTGGGCTATTTAGATCTACGCTTCCCTAAGCTTGAGTGGCGCCAACACTACGAAAAGCTCGCCCTGTTAATGGAAAAACTAGAAACACGTCCCTCTTTCCAAAGCACAGCAGCCCCCGTCTCAAATTAAAAAAAAAGGACTATGTGAACATAGTCCTTTTTTCCTTTATTTACCCCACATGCACACGTATGGTCTCTATAAGCATCTGTATAGCTAAGACTAACAACATAGAGGCAAAGATCCGCTTTAACGTTTTTACGGGTAAGCGATGAGCAAGCTTAGCCCCAAACGGAGCCGTTAACATGCTTAACGCCGTTAAAATCAATAACGCAGGCCAGTAAATATAGCCAATCATTTTTAAATCAGCACTGGTATACTGCGCCCCCGACCAGATATATCCAATACCGTTTGCTACCGCAATAAAAAAACCAAGCGCTGCGGATGTAGCAATGGCCTTAGGCATGGGAATGTTGGCTCTTACCATAAACGGCACGGATAAAAAGCCTCCGCCTGCCCCTAACAAGCCGGACACAAAACCTACCACCCCACCAAAAGCGGTAACTACCCAAGGCTTGGGCAGCGTATTGGCTGCAGGCGGGGGGGTATTACGAAACATTTTCAAAGCCGAATACACCACAAAAGCAGCAAAAATAATCGCCAATACTAAGCCATTAATATAAGCAAACACGGCGCCACCAGAAAGCAAACCACCAATCAGCAGCCCAGGCACCATTAAGCGCACAATATCCCAGCGAATTGCACCATGCGCGTGGTGGGCACGCATGCTCGATAACGACGTAAAAACAATGGTGGCCATCGCCGTGGCAATGGCGGCATGTACCGCAATCAAAGGCGGCACACCAAGTTTAGGTAAAAGAAAATTCAGAAAAGGCACAAGAATCATGCCACCGCCAATCCCAAGCAATCCAGCGGAAAATCCGACAAAAGCTCCTAGGACAGCAAAACCAACTAAAAAAACCGGATCCATTTTTATTGACTACCCACTATTGAATAATACCGCCGCCTAAACACACATCACCATCGTAAAGCACCACAGATTGACCCGGCGTCACCGCCCACTGAGCTTGCTCAAAATACAAAGCTAGGGTGTGTTGATCGGCGGAGATAAGGCGACATGCCGCATCGTTTTGGCGATACCGCGTTTTAGCAGCATAATCGGTTCCTTGCGGCGCCGACCCAGCAATCCAGCTCACATTTTCTGCTCGTAGCTCGTGCTGTAATAACCAAGGGTGGTCATGCCCCTGCACCACATATAAAGTATTATTTTTTAGATCCTTACGCGCGGCATACCAGGCTTCTGCCGTTCCGTCTTCTCGCTGTTTGCCTTTAATGCCGCCTATGCCTAAGCCTTTGCGTTGCCCATAGGTATAAAAAGCCAAGCCAATATGCTCGCCAACAATTTGCCCCTCGTCTGTTTTGATGGGACCTGGCTGAGTGGGTAAGTAACGATTCAAAAACTCTCTAAAAGGACGCTCACCAATAAAACAAATCCCAGTGGAGTCTTTTTTCTTAGCATTAGGCAACTGTAGCTGTGCAGCGATATCACGTACCTGTGTTTTTTTAATTTCCCCCAATGGAAACAAAGTGCGTGAAAGCTGGTCTTGATTTAAGCGATGCAAAAAATAACTTTGATCTTTGGTCGCGTCTAGACCTTTCAGCAATTGATATTGCTTGCCATTAGGTGTGTCCACTGCGCGCACACGTGCATAGTGCCCCGTCGCGATGCGCTCGGCGCCTAGGCTCATAGCATGGTCCAAAAAGGCCTTGAATTTAATTTCGGCATTACACAACACATCGGGGTTAGGAGTACGACCAGCCGTGTATTCGCGCAAAAACTCTGCAAAAACACGATCTTTATATTCCGCAGCAAAATTCACGGCCTCGATTTCTATACCAAGCAGATCCGCGACACTGGCCGCATCCAGCCAGTCTTGACGACTGGAGCAATATTCACTGTCGTCATCATCTTCCCAGTTTTTCATAAAAAGGCCTATCACCTCGTAGCCTTGCTGCTTAAGCAGCCAAGCAGATACCGAAGAGTCCACCCCTCCGGAAAGACCGATGACTACACGCCCTTTAGCGCCTGTTGAAGCTTTCATTGTTCCTACTCACATAAAAGGCAACGCTGCCCTAATATTATTAAATGCCACCTATTGTACTCGCATCCTAATCTAGACTGCAGCCTTGCCCTAATGAAAATAGGGCTGTATTCATGCAGCCCTATTTCGCATCAAAAACAAAGATCTAGCTACGTTTTTGGCGACGAACCCGTACGGCTTCTGCTAAGCGCTGCAAGACTTTCTCGGAGTCCTCCCAACCAATACACCCATCGGTAATACTCTGCCCATAAGTAAGTGGTTGGCCTTCGACCAAATCCTGACGCCCTGCGACGAGATGGCTTTCTACCATCACACCAAAAATACGCTCATCACCCGCTTCGATCTGTGCGCAAATTTCATCAATCACAATCGGCTGACGACGGTAATCTTTATTACTGTTAGCATGGCTTGCATCAATCATAATACGTGGCAATAAACCAGAGGCCTCTAAGTCTTTGCCAGTTTGATCCACACTTTGGGGATCATGGTTAGGCGCTTTTCCACCACGCAAAATAATATGGCAATCCTCATTACCCTTAGTGGAAACAATTGCCGAGTGCCCACCCTTGGTTACGGATAAAAAATGGTGCGGTTGTGAAGCCGCTTTAATGGCATCAATCGCTATGCGTGTGCTCCCGCCTGTACCATTTTTAAAGCCTACCGGACAAGAGAGCCCAGAAGCTAGCTCGCGGTGAACTTGGCTTTCTGTCGTACGTGCCCCAATAGCGCCCCAAGAAACCAAATCAGCAATGTACTGGGGCGTAATCATATCTAAATACTCACACCCCGCAGGCATACCGAGCTCGTTGACCTCGAGTAACAGCTGGCGCGCCGTACGCAAACCCTGATTAATATTAAAGCTACCGTCTAGATCAGGGTCATTGATCAAGCCTTTCCAACCCACTGTGGTGCGCGGCTTTTCAAAATACACCCGCATCACAATTTCCAGCTCATCTTTTAAAGACTCACGTAATGGCAGCAGACGACGGGCATACTCCAAAGCCGCTTTAGTGTCATGAATAGAACAAGGACCAATCACGACAACTAAGCGATCGTCTTTGCCATGTAAAACCTCATGAATCGCATCACGGGTGTTATGGACCACAGCAGACACCTCGGCCGAACAAGGAAACTCTCGCATTAAGTGCGCTGGAGGGCTTAGCTCTTTAATTTCCCGGATACGTAAATCATCAGTATTGTGTGACACGACTAGACTCCATTTTGGTTGTGCCAGGCTTGAGTGGCGGCACAAAAAAAGCCGCCTTGTGCGCTGGCGGCTTTAGTTGGGAATTTTTTGCTATGTATTTTATGTACAAGGCATCCCTTCCTGCGCCAGCGGCATAGGAAAAGCATAAAAGTAAAAGAAGAAAAAAGAAATCGCTTTGTACATAAAACTTATCCTAGCACATATTTTATAAAAAAAACAATCATCCCCTTATTAGAAATTTAAATATGTACAACTCTCACCACATACAACAAAGCTAACCCATCACCCATTTCAATAGTTTTTATTAAAATGATTTGAGTTGAAATGATTTAATACGGTATGATTCAGACTCAAATCAAGTGGTGCTTGCACATCCCTCGTACTACTTCTTCTTTATCATGTAAAAAGGAATGTGATGCTAAAACCGACTTTTTTTCTTCGTACTATCAGTATGATGACCGCTAGCGTAATAGGTATAACGGCGCATGCCGCGTCGCTGGCAGACATTCAAGCAAAAAACACCATTCGCATTGCCGTTGCGAATGAAATCCCGTATGGCTATACCGACCTAGACGGTAGTGCTAAAGGCGTAGGCCCTGAAGTAGCGCAACATCTTATACGAGCTTTAGGCATAGAGAACATTGAATGGCATACCACCAACTTTGGCTCGCTTATCCCGGGTTTACAAGCCGATCGTTTTGACATGGTAGCGGCAGAAATGGCTATCTTGCCCCAGCGCTGCCAGCAAGTACTTTTTTCTGAGCCCAATAGCTCTTATGGCGAAGGCTTATTGGTAGCAAAAGACAACCCTAAAGATCTTCATCGCTATGAGGATTTCATCGAAAGTGAGCATACATTGGCTATCATGGCTGGAGCCGATCAGCTTGAAATCATGCAGCAATTAGGCATGGATGAAAGTCGTCTGGTCACTATTGCCAATAATGCCGATGCGATTTCTACCGTCGCTACAGGCCGTGCCGATGCGTATGCCGCAACGGGGTTAACCGCCGCTCAGCTGGCGCAACAAAGCCCTAAAGTAGAAGTTGCTGCAAAGTTTGTCGATCCGGTTGTTAACGGTCAACCTGTACGCAGCTGGGGAGGCTTCACCTTCGCTCAAAACAATACGGAGCTACGTGACGCCATTAACACTGAGCTGGCTAAATTCAAACAAACCCAAGCCTGGCAAGACATTTTGTCACGCTATGGTTTTAGCGACACCGATCAAAAAGAATCTAATGCTCAGCAGACGGCCGATCTCTGTGCCGCTAAGACCAATTAATCTCTGTCATGATGCTCTGGTTTCAATACAGTGACCCTCTGCTTGCTGGCGCCTGGGTCACCCTACAACTGACCTTTTACTCAACAGTATTAGGTGCTATTTTTGCTTTCGCCTTTGGGATAGGCCGCTTATCGGCAAACCGACTCATCAACGCGGTAAGCGTGACATTTATTGAGGTATTTAGAGGAACCTCGCTACTGGTACAACTGTTTTGGCTGTTTTTTGCTTTACCTTTATTAGGCCAATGGCTGGGCATCGATTTGCGCTTGCCACCTGTGCTCGCAGGAACCTTAGCCCTTGCCTTAAATATCGGTGCCTATGGTGCAGAAGTCGTACGCGGCGCTTTACAAGCGGTACCTCCTACTCAATATGAGGCAGCCAAAGCACTGGATTTAAGCCCTCGCCATACTCTATGGCGTATAGCTTTACCCCAAGCCTTGCCAGAAATGATGCCTAGTTTTGGTAATCTAGCGATTCAAAACCTAAAAGATACCGCCTTAGTTTCGCTCATCGGTTTAGCCGACATGACCTTTAGAGCTGAGCAAATCCGTAACCTAACCCAAGACAGCACAACCATCTATACCTTATTGCTTTTTATGTATTTCGGTATGGCCTTGGTTATTAGCGCTCTCATGAAGCTCATTGAGCGTTATACCTGCCGTTGGCGCACAGGAGCCCAATAATTATGTTATTTGGAATCAGCTGGGATACAAGCAGCACATGGGCGTTTATCTGGTCTATTTTGCCTATATTAGCTCGCGGACTATGGGTGACATTACAAGCCACATTTGTTGGCTTTATGATTGCTGCCATATTTGGCTTGGTCTTAGCCGCCTTAAAAAGCAACCGTTATCGGATCATTGCGTGGCCCGCACGCTTTATAAGCGAGTTTATCCGAGATACACCCTTATTGGTTCAACTTTTTTTCTTATATTATGTGCTTCCCGACTATGGTCTTGTCTTACCCGCATTTTTAACAGGGGCGTTAGCATTAGGCCTACAATATAGCGCCTATACCTCGGAAGTTTATCGGGCAGGTATCGACTCCATTCCTAAAGGACAAATCGAAGCGGCTCGAGCGCTAGACCTTAGCCCTTTTCGTTTGTTTTTTTTCATTATTATTCCTCAGGCGATCCCAAGAATCATCCCCGCTTTAGGCAATTATTTGGTCTCTATTATGAAAGACGTCCCCGTGCTTTCCGTAGTCGCCGTCCTAGAGCTGCTCAATGTGGCCAAAATCATTGGTGATCGCAGCTTTAATTATCTTATCCCTCTATCGCTGGTGGGGCTGATTTATTTGATCATGACCCTCATTGCCGCCGCGGGCATCCGCTGGTTAGATCAGCGCCTACCTAAAGAGGGGGTTCATCTTAGTCATGACTAACTCAAACAACAGCATAGCATTTCATCAAGTCACAAAGAAATTTGGCGATCAAGTCGTACTAGATCAACTGGATTTCTGTGTACGTAAAGGTGAAAAAGTCACTATTATCGGCCCTTCCGGCTCTGGAAAATCCACAGTATTGCGGATTTTAATGACCTTAGAGAACATCAATGCGGGAACCGTCTATGTAGATAATGAGCCGCTTTGGCATGAGTACCAAGCGGAGCAGCTAGTCCCCGCCTCAGAAGCCCATCTGCGCCAAATGCGTAAAAAGATGGGCATGGTCTTTCAGCAATTCAATCTATTTCCCCACATGAGTGTACTTCGTAATATTACTGAAGCACCCATGCATGTATTAGGCCTTTCAAAGCAAGAGGCAAAAGAACGGGCGCTTGCATACCTTGAGCTTGTTGGTCTGATGGATCATAAAGACAAGTTTCCAAGTCAGCTCTCTGGAGGGCAACAGCAGCGAGTGGCCATTGCACGTGCTTTAGCGATGCGCCCTAAAATTCTTTTATTCGATGAGCCAACCTCCGCCCTAGACCCAGAGCTGGTGGGAGAAGTGCTACAAGTCATTGAACAACTGAGCAACCAGCAAGATTTGACCTTATTGCTAGTCACTCATGAAATGCAATTTGCCAAAGACATTTCAGACCGCGTCTGCTTTTTTGATCGGGGAAAAATGGTAGAAGAAGCGCCCCCGCAGGAATTATTTGCAGCCCCTAAACAAGCTCGTACCCGTGATTTTTTAGCTAATTTCATGCAAAATCAATCATTAAGCTAAACCCAAACCATTGCTCATAAATTAATTGCCCCCAAAGCCCATATTGGACCTTGGGGGCTTTGCTTAACCTATGATCCCTCCATTAACCGACCGCCTTAAAAGACTGTCGATGCGCCAAAAAATCAGGTCGAGGAGCCAACCCGTATTTAGGGGCCTGTAAAGGATTTTTCACACTGTTGTAAACCATAAACAGATTCGATCGTGCCATAGGACTGATATTTTCGGTGGAGGCATGTAGAGTATTACAATCAAAAAATACCACCGATCCGGCAGGCGCCTCAACCGTGTGAATCCCGCCCTGTTCCACGAGCTGGCTGAGATGCTCCTGACTCGGCACACCATACTGCTGGCGTTTTAATGATTGTTGATGATGCTGTTCCGGCGTTTGGCCTAAGCAGGGCACAAAATACCGGTGTGATCCAGGTATGAGCATCAAAGGACCATTATATGCCGCATTGTCTGTTAATAAGATTGAGCAGCTAACCGCCCTCATCCGTGGCATACCATCTTCCACATGCCAAGTTTCAAAATCCGAATGCCAATAAAAAGGTTTCCCCACAAATCCGGGTTTAACGTTTGCACGCGTTTGATGCAAATAAACCGGTGAGCCTAAGATCGCCTGAGCCACACTCAATAAACGCGGATCTTGCACTAGTTGCGCTAATACCCCTGGCTGCTGATGAAAGGCAAACAATGAGCGAATAGCTCCACTGTCCGGCTCCGTAATCGCATTGGGTGCTTGTGCAAGCTCTTTATCAGCTAATAAAGCCTGTAAGGCCTGCTTATAATGAGCAGTTTCTTCACCTGAAAAATAGTGAGGAATAACTAAAAAGCCATTATCGGCATAGCTTTGCCACTGTTCTGGCGTCAGCCCTGCTTCCATTGGCTCCTGTCCATAAACCACAGGCTCCTGTCGCGCTACAAGCCCTTGTGGCGTTGATAAGCGTGACGGATAAGGGTCAAAAACGCCCATGTTCTTTCCCCCTCTTAATCCAAGTCTGCCGGATAAACGCCATCAGCATCATGAACTTCTTGCCCACTGACAGGTGGGTTAAACACACAAATCACCCGCAATGGCATTTTTCCACCACGTAAATAATGCTCATCATGCTCATTAAGTGCATACACAACCCCTGGACCTAATGCGTATTTTTTGCCATCAGCGATGGTTTCTATTTCACCATCACCCTCAACACACCAAACCGCCTCGAGATGATTTTTATAATGAATATGCGTCTCGGTACCAGGCAAAATAATGGTTTCATGAAATGAAAAGCCCATTCCATCTTTTTTAAGCAAAACTCGACGACTTATCCAAGTATCAGTACGAACCTCGTTTTCTGTGCCAATAACATCGTTTACATGACGAACTATCATGAGTGCGCTCCTAGTTTAACAATCTGTGCAGTGCGAGGGGCTTGAGCCATAACCGTAGCAACACTCTTTTCCAAGCGGTTTAAGCCCTCTTCTAAAAGTGTTTGGCTAATCGTTAGTGCGGGAAGAAATTTCACCACCTCATCTTGTGCTCCTGAGGTTTCTATAATCAGCCCCGCCTCAAAACACGTTTGAGCAATCTCTGCTGCTAAGTCAGAGCCTGCAGGAGTCACAAGACCTTGAATTAGCCCTCGACCGCGTACACTGAGCCCTGAGCCTGGATAACTATGCACTATGTTCTCTAACCAATCGCGCACGAACTGCTCTTTTTGTTTAATTTGCTCACTAAAAGCTTGATCCGCCCAATATTGCTTTAGGGCGTGCGTTGCTGTCACAAACGCCAAATTATTACCTCTAAACGTGCCATTATGCGCACTAGGCTGCCATACATCTAATTCCGGTTTCATTAAAACCAGAGACATAGGCAAACCGTACCCAGAAATGGATTTAGATAACGTAATGATATCGGGCTGAATGCCCGCTTTTTCAAAACTAAAAAAATCACCAGTACGCCCGCAACCCACTTGAATATCATCCACAATGACTAAAATGCCATGTTGACGACATACCTGCTGCAAAGCACGAAGCCAACGCGGGCTTGCTACATTCACCCCACCTTCGCCTTGAATGGTTTCTACAATCACCGCTGCAGGCTTTTCTAAGCCACTACTCGGGTCTTCGAGCAAACGCTCTAAATAACCAATGGTGTCAATATCTGGCCCTAAATAACCGTCATAAGGCATAAACGTTGTGTTCTGTAAGCTAATCCCTGCCGCTTGCCGAAATTTTTGATTCGCTGTGGCCGCTAATGCTCCGCAGCTCACTCCATGAAAACCATGTGTAAATGAAATTACATTTTGCCGCCCAGTTACTTGTCGTGCGATTTTTAAAGCGGCCTCTACAGCATTTGTGCCAGTAGGACCGGTGAACTGCAAGGTGTAATTCCAATTACGAGGAGCCAGTACATATTGATCAAAGGCTTCTAAAAAGGACTTTTTTGCAGTGGTGGCCATGTCCAAGCCATGCACGACTCCGTCCTCTTGCATATACTCCAACAAAGCCTCTTTTAAGATTGCATTATTATGGCCATAATTTAAGCTGCCGGCGCCACTAAAAAAATCGATATAGCGCTTACCTTGTTCATCGTATAGCAGCGACCCTTTGGCGTGCGTAAACAAAACGGGAAAGGACCGTATGTAGCCACGCACCTCCGACTCCATACGGTCAAATATATGTAAGTCCGACATGATTATCTCCTCTTGACGTACAAAAAATTACCGCAAGGGGCCAATATGTAACAAAGGCTCTTCTTGCGGTTCGATAAAATGGTGGGATTCAAAAAATGGGGTTTCGTCTATAGACGTATGATAGTGCTGAGCAATTTTCTCAAAAACGCGGCGTGACGCCAGATTCTCTGGGTCCACCGTCGTTTGCAAATAACGAATATGTGCTAAATGCGGCCGCTGTAATAAATGTTCTAACATACGCGAAGCTAACTGCTTGCCTCGCGCAGATTTTGCTACAGCTACCTGCCAAATAAAAAGCGTATCAGAGTCTTGTGGTAATCCATATGCAGAAATAAAGCCGATTAGCTTTTGCTTGTCATACGCTACCACACAGCTTTCAGCAAAATGCGTACACAATAATAGATATAAGTAAGTGGAATTTCTATCCAAGGGAGGACAGTGCTCAATTAGTTGCTGAATAGCAATGCCGTCCTCCGAAGTAGGCGCCCTAAACTGAATAGGGCTGTCATCAGGGTCACTAGATATAAGGGGGTCAGAAATAATCATTAAACCACTAGGCCTGATTCAGGAGGCACGGCTCCCACAGGCAAATCTAATAGCGCGGAGTCGCTTGGCTCGGTGACGATTTCCGTCTCGGAGTCCAGCAAGGCCACGACCCGCTCTAACGCGGTAGTGATTTGCAACTGCTCCGACTCAGGCAACTGTTGCAAAGCCTCGCTAAGCTTTTGCTGCAATGGCGACGGCGTTTGCTGTGCTAGTGTGCGACCCGCATCGGTCGCACTCACAAACACAATACGACGATCCTCGCGACTGCGCTCTCGGTTAACTAACTGTTTATCCTCAAGACGATCCAAAATCCCTACGACAGTGCTTGGGCTCACATGCATTTCTCGACTGATTGCCGTTGCGGTTAATGGACCTTTTTCTATCACCGTGCGTAAGCACACCAATTGCGGTGCCGTAATATTGCTGCCCGCAGAAAGCTGACGCGAATGCAAAGCAATAGAACGAGTGATGCGGCGTAGCGCCCGCAAAATGCGTAGGTCGTATTGGTCTTGGGTTTTCATTTATCGTTCATATCCACAACAAAGAAAATGATTTCAACTCAAATCATATCTATTGAAATCATTTAAGTCAAACAAAAAAAGACCGCTCTGTAAGCGGTCTCAATAAAAAAGAACTCGTACTTGTTAAGCCGTCCCCCCTACGGTTAAGCCATCAATGCGGATAGAAGGCATGCCCACGCCCACTGGAACGCTCTGCCCATCTTTACCACATGTGCCCACCCCAGAGTCTAAACACATATTATTTGCAATCATGGAAACTTGATTCATGGCTTCGATACCAGAACCAATTAACGTCGCGCCTTTGACGGGATGCACGAGTTTTCCATTTTCAATTAGCCATGCCTCAGAGGCGGAGAACACAAACTTACCACTGGTAATATCTACTTGACCACCACCAAAATTGGCCGCATAAATCCCTTTGTCCACCGAGGCAATGAGCTCATCGGGATGATAAGTACCGTTTAACATATAGGTATTAGTCATGCGTGGCATAGGCAGATAGGCGTATGATTCTCGGCGCCCATTCCCAGTTACAGGCATACCCATCAAACCCGCATTGAGCTGATCTTGCATATAGCCTGTTAAAATACCGTCCTCAATCAACACATTATGCTGAGTGGGGTTGCCCTCGTCATCGATGTTTAATGAGCCACGACGATCTGCCAAGGTTCCATCATCAATTACCGTAACGCCCTTAGATGCTACCTGCTCCCCTATGCGCCCAGAAAACACGCTCGACCCTTTGCGGTTAAAGTCTCCTTCTAGGCCATGTCCTACCGCCTCGTGCAATAAAATCCCCGGCCAGCCCGCTCCTAGCACCACTGGCATTTCTCCTGCTGGGGCAGGTTCCGCATCTAGGTTAACCAAAGCCTGATTTACCGCCTCATCGACATAATGCTGCAAAATCGCTTCATCAAAATACCCTAGATCAAAGCGACCACCCCCACCAAAGCTCCCGCTTTCACGACGACCATGACGCTCAGCAATTACCGTCACTGATAAACGAACCAGAGGACGGATATCCGCTGCTAAACGTCCATCGCTGCCCACAATGAGCACTGTGTCACATGTCGCCCCTAAGCTCGCCATCACTTGCACCACCTGTGGATCTTTGGCGCGAGCCATTTTTTCTACTTTTTCTAAAAGCGCAACTTTTTCTGGAGCGGTCAAACTATCGACTGGATCATTCGGTACATACAAAAGGGGGCGATCCACAGTACGCGCCAGCAATGCTGGCACGCTGCCCTGCTGCCCTTGGCGCGCAATCGTACGTACAGCATGAGCAGCGCCAAGCAAAGCATCTTTACTCAGCGTATCCGAGTAAGAGAATGCTGTTTTTTCTCCACTGATAGCGCGAACACCAACCCCTTGTTCTATGTTAAAGCTGCCCGTTTTAACAATCCCTTCTTCAAGGCTCCAGCCCTCGCTTCGGGAATACTGAAAATATAAATCGGCATAGTCCACGCGATGCGCAAAAATTTCAGACAAGCTCTGTTGTAAGTCTTGCTCTGTTAACCCCCAAGGTGTTAACAACACCGATTTTGCCGTAGCTAGCGTATCGATCGCCAACTGTGATGTCATGTAATGTCCTTTTCTTTCAATAAAGCGACTTGCCGATGCTGTAAAGCGGGCAAGTTTTGACGTATTTCTTGGATGCGTTCTCGGTTAATGGAGTGACAAATAAAACCTGCTTCGGTTTCCCATACGCCCAGTTTTTCACCCCACGGATCAATCAGCATAGTATGCCCCCAAGTACGACGCCCGTTTTGATGGCGCCCCCCTTGTGCGGGAGCCAGCACGTAGCATTGATTTTCTATTGCTCGTGCCCGCAATAAAATATCCCAGTGGGCTTGGCCAGTGGTATAGGTAAAAGCCGAGGGCAATACCAACATATCAATCGCCCCCATTGCCCGAAATAGTTCAGGAAAACGTAGATCGTAGCAGATTCCCAGCCCAATGTTTCCATAAGGGGTAGGTATTACAGTGGGGGCAATTTCTCCAGGCACAATGGCTTTCGCTTCATCATAGCTTTCCTCGCCGCGCCTAAAACTAAAAAGATGAATCTTATCGTAGCGACCAATGCACTGCCCTGCTGGGTCATAAACCAAGCAACTATTATAAAATCGCCCCGCCTCTTCTGAGCGCAAAGGCAACGTTCCACCAATTAAATAAATACCATGTTGTTTTGCTGCCTGGGCCAAAAACTGCTGAATCGGCCCTGAACCAAAGTCTTCAGCATAGGCATTTTTATCTTGGTCACGTAATCCCAAAAAACAAAAATATTCGGGTAATGCCACGATTTTTGCACCGGCTTGTACAGCTTGTTTAATCCAATAGTGCGCCTGCTGCAAATTATCCATCAAATCTGCAGAGGAAACCATCTGTATCGCGGCAACGGCAAATGAAGAGGGGGTATGCTGGCTCATGATTGACTCGATATAAACACTTTGCAAAAAATTAAAAAATTATATATATTTTCATGTTTATAGAAATAGCGTTAAAATACGCATTATGGCGATAAAGCCAATTTATTTTTTAATAATGATATAACTGACACAGGAAAACTAATGCCTCAAGAATCCTTTCTTACTGAAAAGCAGGAAATCGAAAAGCAAATTCAAAAGCTCCAACGCAAAATGCGTACCCTGCACTCTCGTCAGCGTCGACCCGTGATCAACTCCATCGTACGCTCCATGCAAGAATACGAGATCACTCCCGAAGAAATAGCTCAAGCCTTTGAGCGTCGTCAAAAACGTGCAATAACGGCTAGTAAGGCTCCGGCGCGCTATCGCAACCCACAAACAGGTGACACGTGGACTGGTCGCGGTCGCCCCCCACGCTGGATCACCGATGCTGAGCAAAACGGTCAGAGCCGTGAGCAGTTTTTAATTAAAGATTAATAAGATTCTTTAATAACCTCTTATAAGCGCAATCTAATTATGATTGCGCTTTATCTTTATATATTGAGTTTTCCCATTGAGCCCCGGAAAATCCGTAAATGCCGCTTTGGCTAAATAAGGCATCACCTGGATTAAATCATCACTATTGCTTTTGTTTATAACGCGAACACGATATATCTCAGCCAAATGATTTGCCTTATCTCGAATCGTAACCTCTAAAGTATTAGCATATATATTCGTGGGCACCGTAACCAGACGCGGCCCAAACACCACTCCCCCACCAAAACCACCAAAATGGCCAAAACCACCCCACACAGAGCCATAAGGATAGACGCCATCATAAAAAGGATCAGCATAACGCTCCACCCACTCCTGTTGCATCGGGTTGTCATAATCCAGCTGTACTACTAAGCGACTGGTATTATCCCCTTCTACTAAGCCTACGGCACCTAAAGCTACACGTACGTTATCCGCAACACTTTGAAATATTAAGACACTTCTATCATCCCTGGGGGGTTCAATAAAATAGCGCGCAGTAAAAGCGTCTGCTGGCCACTGCTGAAACGTCGTGACTTTAGCCGACCAAGTATTCGCACACCCACCCAGCAATACCAGTGTTGCTAAGAGCATCATCAAACGCCAACGCCATCTACGAAATACAATAAAACGACTCAGCATCGTTACTCCTTTAATTGAGCGAAGGGACTACAATACTCATACTACCGTTTTTTATTTTTTCTACCTAATACTTGACTATGAATCAAACCATTTTTCGTGATGCATACCGCCCTTATCCCTACCATATTCCACATCTTTGGTTACGCTTTGATCTGGGCTTAGCAAAAACCACGGTGCGTAGTCGGTTCACAGTACAAACAGAGCAACCGGGCACGCCATTATGTTTAGATGGCGAAGACATCCAGTTACTAGGTATTTGGGTAGATGGGCAACCCCTCAAGCCCGAGCAATATGATCTTGATCATCATGCGCTGCGTATTCCCTTAACACAAGCCTCACACCAAATCGAAATTGAAAGCATCTGTGAGCCGGCAAAAAATACGACGCTCATGGGGTTATATCAATCAGGACAACAGCTTTTTACGCAATGTGAGGCCGAGGGTTTTAGACGTATTACTTGGTTTGCCGACCGCCCCGATGTGCTGAGTCGCTATACGGTCGAGCTTGTAGGGGACAAAAGCCAGTTTCCTTATTTATTATCTAACGGTAATCTCATCGAACAAGAAGACCTTGCCAATAACCAGCATCGTGCACTCTGGGAGGACCCTTTCGCTAAACCCTCTTATTTATTTGCAATTGTAGCGGGCGATTTTGATTGTCGAGAACAAGTGATTCAAACCCAATCGGGGCGCTCTGTCACCCTGCAACTATATAGTGATAAAGGCGACTATGACAAAACCGAATGGGCAATGCAAAGTTTAATTCAAGCCTTACGTTGGGATGAGCAACGCTTTGGCCTAGAGCTAGACTTGGATCGCTATATGGTGGTTTCTGCGGCAGACTTTAATATGGGTGCCATGGAAAATAAAGGGCTCAATGTTTTTAATGCGGCCTACGTACTCGCTCAACCAGAAACCACAACTGATCAAAGCTACCAAGATATCGAAGCCGTCATCGGCCATGAATATTTCCATAATTGGACAGGTAACCGTGTAACGTGCCGAGACTGGTTCCAGTTATCCTTAAAAGAAGGCCTCACCGTTTTTCGGGAGCAAGCATTTAGTGCAGACCGCATGGCCCATGGTTTAACCGGTGCCGCAGCCCTAAGCGCACAGGCGGTAAAGCGTATTGACGATGTCAGCCTATTGCGGCTTGCTCAGTTCCCCGAAGACGCCGGCCCTATGGCGCACCCCATTCGCCCGAACAGTTACGAAGAAATCAGTAATTTCTATACCGCTACGATTTATGAAAAAGGGGCAGAAATTATTCGCATGTTTCATACACTGCTGGGTGAAACAGGATTCCAAGCGGCTCTGCGCACCTATTTTGATCGATTTGATGGTCAAGCTATTACTTGCGATGATTTTATGCAGGTCATGGATGAGCAGTACCAAGCACAATTTCCGGGTTTAACATTGGCTGCCTTTCGTGGCTGGTACGAGCAAGCCGGCACGCCTAAAGTCAGCGTTCATTTACATTATGATGCGGCCCAACAACGCGCCTGCTTAACGCTCACACAACAAAACCCACCCGTAGGTATCGAACTACTCGAACAACCTATTCGCCCTAAAGCCCCATTACTTATCCCTTTTAAGCTAGGCTTTTTGCAACCCAATGGCACCCCCTTAGTCGTAGAGCACGAAGGGCAACGCCAGCATGAGTTTCTTTTGCGTCTGGATCAGGAACAACAACAGTTTCATTTTGAACAGGTCAGTGCTCGCCCCATTTTATCGCTCTTGCGTGATTTTTCCGCACCGATACAAGTGGACTACACCTACTCCACCTCGGATCTCATGACCCTTGCCAAAGCGGACGATAATGCTTTTGCCCGCTGGCAAGCAATCCAAGAGCTTGCGCAGCAAACCTTATGTGCGCCCTCCGCGACACAAGCCGATTTACAGGTCTTAATTACGGTTTGGGAACAACTACTGCAAGATAAACAGCTCTCCCCAGCCTACCTAAGCCGTGCTTTAGCCCTCCCATCGGTGCGCCAGCTACTGGCACAGCAACGCCCCATGGATCCGCATGCTCTGACTCAAAAGCATCGTCACATTGAACAGCAACTGGCACAACATTTTCAGCAGACATGGTTAACGTTATACCAGCAGCTCACACAACGCCTACCCACTCAGTATCGTCCTTGTGCAAGCGATGCCGGCTTACGCGCCTTACGCAACCTTGTTCTCAAGCAGCTTGTTTTAGCTCAGCATCCTGATGCCTTCGCCCTCGCTCAAGAGCAATATCAAAAAGCAAATAATATGACCGATCAATGGGGAGCCTTTAATGTGCTAGTTCACTATGCCCCACCAGCGTTACGCCAGCAGCAACTGCTCCAATTTTATGAGCAGTGGCAGCACAATGCCTTAGTGATCGACCGCTGGTTTGGCGTCCAAGCCACAGCCCCCTATTTTGATGTGGCACAAGCGCAGGCCTTGAGCCAACACCCAGCGTTTCATTTGCGTAATCCGAATCGCGCACGTGCCTTGATTTTCCAGTTTTGCACTCATAACATAACAGCTATACACACCGAAGCCGGTTATGATTTTTGGCAACAGCAGGTTCTGGCTTTAGATGCGCTCAACCCCGAGATCGCCGCTCGCTTATGTCGTGTCTTTGATAATTGGGCTCAATATGTGGAGCCCCTACGCAGCCAACTAAAACAACGCCTACAATCCATCGCCGCCCACCAGCCGCTCTCAACTAATGTGAGCGAAATCGTGCGTAAAGCACTTACTATTGAATAAGACTATGTATTTGAAAAAAAACCTCACTCATTATCTTGTGGAGCAACAACGTCAACATGGTGTCGTCACCGCTGACGTCCGCTTGTTATTGGAAACCGTTGCCCGTGCTTGTAAAGCCATCAGTCATGCTGTCAGCAAAGGAGCGCTTGGTGGTGTGTTAGGGAGCCTAGAGAGCGAAAACGTTCAGGGCGAAGTCCAAAAAAAACTGGATGTGATTTCGAACGAAATTTTGCTCGAAGCCAATGAGTGGGGGGGAAACCTTGCCGCCATGGCCTCCGAGGAAATGGATACTCTGCACCGTATCCCCGCCCATTTTCCTAAAGGAAAAAACCTATTGTTATTCGATCCTTTAGATGGGTCTTCAAACATCGATGTCAACGTTTCTATTGGTACGATTTTTTCCGTGCTACAGCTCCCCGAAGAAGCGAACACTCGCGATGTACAAGAGGCTGACTTTCTTCAACCTGGAGTCAAACAAGTCGCTGCCGGTTATGCGGTTTATGGTCCACAAACCATGCTGATTTTAACGGTTGGAGCAGGTGTAGTCGGCTTTACTCTGGATAAAGAAACCGGCTCTTGGGTGCTAACCCACCCTGCCATTCGCATCCCCGAAGAGACCGCCGAGTTTGCTATTAATATGTCAAATCAGCGTTACTGGGAACCTGCTATTCGTCATTACATCGAGGACTGCTTAAAAGGCAAAGAAGGGCCTCTGGGTAAAAATTACAATATGCGTTGGATAGCTTCGATGGTGGCAGATGTGCATCGTATTATGTGCCGTGGCGGGATTTTTATGTATCCACGTGACCAACGCGAATCCGTGCGTCACGGTAAACTACGTCTTATGTATGAAGCAAACCCCATGAGCTTTTTAGTAGAGCAAGCGGGTGGTGCCGCTATCGATGGCGAGCAGCGCATTTTAGAAATTGAGCCCAATGCTTTGCATCAGCGCGTAGGCGTTATCTTAGGCTCAAAAAACGAGGTTCAACGTGTACAGCAGTATCATCTAAAACACTCCTAAGCCTCTTTAAGCAAAAAGCTTGGCATCAAGAAAAAACCCATTCCTTGGAATGGGTTTTTTGCTTTTAGTCCAAAGTTAATATGGTTGCTCCTGTGGTTTTGCCTGCGGCCAATGCCTCATGCGCTTTAGCAACCTCTTGTAGTGCAAAACGCTGTCCAATATTAATTTTAATCTGCCCCGCTACCACTAGATCAAACAGCTCCGTTGCCGCGGACTGCATGCTTTCTTGGGTTGCCACATAGGTTCCAACCATTGGACGCGTCACATACAATGATCCTTTTTGTGCCAGAATCCCTAAATTCACCCCAGTAACAGGCCCCGAAGCATTGCCATAACTCACCATTAAACCGCGTGGCTGTAGACAATCTAATGAGCGCTCCCACGTGGCCGCCCCTACCCCATCATAGACCACTGGTAGCATTTCCCCTTGGGTGAGCTCACGCACCCGCTCAACCACATCCTCGGTTTTATAGTTAATCACTTCCCACGCCCCATGCGCTTTAGCTAAGGCGGCTTTTTCCGCACTGGATGTGGTGCCAATCAGTTTTACACCTAGCGCTTTGGCCCATTGGCAAGCAATTAAACCCACGCCCCCAGCCGCTGCATGAAATAAAATGGTCTGCCCCGGTTCTAAGCGATAAGTTTGTCTAAACAAATACTGCACGGTTAAGCCTTTGAGCATCATGGCCGCCCCCTCTTCGAAGCTGATCTCATCTGGTAACTTCACCACTCGATCAGCAGGCAAGCAATGCATTTGTGCATAAGCGCCTAATGGCCCCTGTCCATATGCCACACGCTCCCCCACCTGCACATGGGTCACATCCGCTCCTACGGCCTCTACCACGCCGGCCCCCTCAAAACCCAATCCATGCGGTAGTTCCCCAGGGTAAAGCCCGTCTCTATAATAAATATCAATAAAGTTCAAGCCCACCGCTTTATTCCGCACCACGACTTCATCTGCTTTGGGGGTTGGTACGGGTACATCCACCCATTGCATGACTTCAGGGCCACCGTTTTTTTCAATACGAATTGCTTTCATCGTGCTCGTCATCGTTTTCTCCTGATGCTGTCTATTGGCGATTAATACATACGACTTCTATCCACTAAACCACTGACTGGCTGATTTTGCAAAAGGGCTTGCATTTTTTGATGGATCTGTTGTGCTGTGGGCTCACGCAGTGACACACCAGAAATATGAGGTGTGACATGAATACGGGGGTGTCGCCAAAAAGGATGTGTCTGCGGCAATGGTTCTATATCAAACACATCGAGCAAAGCACCCGTTACATGCCCTGATTCAAGCATATGAATCAGGTCTTGTTCTACAATATGAGGGCCTCGCGCCATATTGATCACAAAGCCTTGGGGCTGTAACTGCGCCAACGCCGCCTGATTAATAATACCGCGCGTCTGTGGTGTCAATGGCAGCACATTTATCAACACACGGCTTTGTTGTAAAAAGGCTGAAAACTGCTCCTGCCCTGCAAAAAACTGGATTTCTGACTTTGCAGCGCGAGCCGTACGTGTCCACACAGATACGGGATAGCCCAGCTGATGTAGTACTTGTGCGACCTGACGCCCAATTTGTCCATAACCCATTACGCCCACAGGCCATTGTTTTCTATAAATAGGCTCTTGTTGTAACCATTGTTGCTGAGCCTGCTGCTCTACATAAGGCGCAAAGCGTTGTGTCGCAAGCAACATGCCATAGACCGCATATTCAGCCATTTGCACTGCCATACCCGCATCCTCAACGCGATAAACGGGCACAGAGTCTGGAATTTGGCTAAAATCAATACCATCCACGCCAGCGCCAATGTTAAATATGGCTTGTAAACTGGGTTGGTCCTGAAACAGTTGTACCGAAGGCCGCCAGACCACGGCAAAATCAGCTGGTGCTTGATCTGCTTGTGGCTCCCAAGCGAAAAACGACCAGTCTGGCTGCAGCTGTTGAAAAACCTCTACCCATCGTTGGTTGGACTCAGATCGACCCACTGCCACGACTACGCTAGGCATATAACCTCCTTAAAGTGTTACCATAATGGATTTTATCCATCTCGTTATACAATAAGATCATATTTACTACACCGCTTTTATCAGTGTAGTCCACACTCGGGCTTAAGCACGGATTCCCTTACCGCGCTTAACACTTTTCTATCCACTTTTACTTTTGGTACTTGTTATGGCTGGTCACAGTAAATGGGCTAATATCCAACATCGCAAAGGACGTCAAGACGCAAAGCGCGCGAAAATCTGGACTAAAATCATCCGCGAAATTACGGTCGCGGCACGCGAGGCAGGCCCTGACCCCGAGTCGAATCCACGCTTACGTTTAGCCATGGATAAGGCCACTGCCGCCAACATGCCTAAAGACAACGTTAACCGCGCCATCCAGCGCGGCGCAGGTGGTGCCGATGAAGGCAACTACGAAGAAGTACGTTACGAGGGTTATGGTGTAGGCGGCGCTGCCGTCATTGTGGATTGTTTAACCGATAACCGTAACCGTACAGCTCCCGAGGTCCGTCACGCTTTTAACAAACATGGTGGCAACCTAGGGGTAGATGGCTCCGTTGTTTTCCAGTTTAAACATTGTGGACAGTTTATCTTTGCCCCTGGCACCAGCGAGGAGGCCGTGATGGAGGCAGCCCTAGAGGCCGGTGCCGAGGACGTAATTACCGACGAAGAGGGCTTGATCGAGGTCATCTGTGCCCCCTCTGATTTCAGTGCCGTAAAAGATGCATTTGCCGCAGCGGGGCTAACACCAGAGGTCGCCGAGGTCACCATGAAAGCAGAAAACGAAACCGAGCTCGAAGGCGAAGATGCCATCATGATGCGCAAGCTGCTTGATGCTTTAGAGTCTCTTGACGATGTCCAAGAGGTCTACACCACAGCTGTGATGGACGAAACCGAATAATATTGACTGATCAATCTACTACCCTCTTTATTCCATTATGAAGCTATTAGTTATCGGCGGTGGCGGCCGTGAACATGCCTTGGCATGGCGCCTCACTCAATCACAACGCGTACAATGCGTTTTTGTTGCTCCTGGCAACGGCGGCACCGCCCTTGGTGAGCGCATGCAAAACATAGCAATCACCGAGGTTGCCGAGCTGGTTCAGTTTGCCCAAGACAATCAGATCGCCTTTGCTGTCGTCGGCCCCGAAGCCCCCTTAGCCGCTGGAGTAGTTGATGCGTTTCGTGCTGCTGGACTCAAAATCTTTGGTCCTACCCAAGCCGCTGCACAACTAGAAAGCTCTAAGGAGTACGCTAAAGACTTCATGCAGCGTCACCAGATTCCCACAGCAGCCTATGCCACATTTACCGATTTAGAGCAGGCTAAAGCTTATATCCGTGAACAGGGTGCTCCTATCGTGGTCAAAGCAGACGGTCTTGCCGCTGGTAAAGGGGTAATTGTCGCCATGACCGAAGCCGAGGCCTTAGCTGCGGTTGAAGATATGCTTGGCGGAGGCGTTTTTGGCTCGGCGGGGGCACGCGTCGTTATCGAAGAGTTTCTTACTGGTGAAGAGGCTAGCTTTATTGTGATGGCCGATGGCAAGCATGTCTTACCCATGGCCACCAGCCAAGACCACAAACGCCTTAAAGATAACGACCAAGGCCCAAACACAGGTGGTATGGGCGCCTATTCACCTGCCCCCATCGTCAGCCCCACCTTGCACAATCGCATTATGCGCGAAGTCATTCATCCCACGCTACAGGGTATGGCTAAAGAAGGCATTCCTTATACTGGCTTTTTATATGCAGGGCTAATGATTGGCGATGGTCCAGATGCCACACGCCCTCTTAAAGTACTGGAGTACAACTGTCGCCTTGGTGATCCCGAAACGCAACCCATTATGATGCGTATCAAAAACGACCTAACAGAGGTCTTTGAGCTTGCTTTAGCAGGCAAACTGGATCAAGCCCATATCGACTGGGATCGACGTACCGCTATCGGCGTCGTCATGGCCGCGGCTAACTACCCAGAATCCCCCCGTCTTGGTGATACGATCCAAGCTTTACCGGCCGATTCAGATAGCTGCATGGTCTTTCATGCGGGTACTACCTTAGATAATGGGGTACTAAAAACCTCAGGTGGGCGCGTATTGTGTGTCACGGCACTGGGCGACTCCATTCGGCGTGCACAACAAACCGCTTACGCCACAATATCTGACATTCATTTTGATGGTAAACAGTTCCGCAGTGATATTGGCTGGCGCGCTTTACCAACCAACGAATAATTATGACAAGTTTCTCTGTACAACCGGTTTATGACTATCTAACAGGGTTACAAGAGGCCATCATCCGTCAACTCGAAGCGGCGGATGGGGCTTCTTTTGTTACCGATCGCTGGGAACGCGAAGAAGGCGGTGGTGGCATTTCTCGCTATCTAGAAAATGGGCAGCTTTTTGAGCGCGCCGCCGTCCTATTTAGCCATGTAAAAGGCTCTCAGCTTCCTCCTTCTGCTAGCGCACAGCGACCTGAACTAGCCGGTCGCCCTTGGGAAGCCATGGGGGTATCTTTGGTGATTCACCCACGCAACCCCTATATCCCCACTACCCATATGAATGTGCGCATGTTTGTAGCACACTCTACCAACGAGACGCAGGAGCCTGTGTTTTGGTTTGGTGGCGGCATGGATCTCACCCCGTACTATCCCTTTTTAGAAGACGTAGTACATTTTCATCAAACTTGCGCAGACTCACTGGCCCCTTTTGGCCCAGATAAATACCCCGCTTATAAAAAATGGTGTGATGATTACTTTTATTTAAAACATCGCCAAGAAACCCGAGGGATCGGTGGTATTTTCTTTGATGATTTAAATACCCCTGACTTTGAACAAAGCTTCGCTTTAATCCGTTCAGTCGGTGACCATTTCACCAAAGCTTATATGCCTATCGTTGAAGCACGTCGTCATCTGGAATACGGCGAGCGCGAGCGCGATTTCCAAGCATATCGCCGAGGCCGCTATGTGGAATTCAATCTGGTCTTTGATCGCGGCACCTTATTTGGTCTGCAATCTGGCGGGCGCACTGAGTCCATTCTTCTTTCTATGCCTCCGATGGCCGCTTGGCGTTATTGTTGGAACCCTGAGCCCAATAGCCCTGAGGCTAAACTGTACGACTATTTAAAACCACGCGAATGGCTAAAAAACGCATCGGACTCTTAGGCGGGAGTTTTGATCCGGTACATGTTGCGCATCTGGCTTTAGCTCAAGCTGCGCAACAGCAGCTACGCTTGGACGAGGTCCAATTCATCCCCGCCGCCCAGCCTTGGCAAAAATCACAGCTCGGCGCAAATAGCACACATCGTGTAGCGATGCTCGAGCTTGCCACCCAGCCTTACCCGACATTTAGAGTCAATACAACCGAAATCCAACGGGGTGGGCCAACGTACACATACGATACGGTGGCAACCCTTCCTGCTTCGGCTCACTATTTCTGGTTGCTGGGTGCAGACCAACTCCAAAACTTTACCAGCTGGCATCGTTGGCAAGATATTTTGCAACATGTGGATCTTGCTGTAGCGCAGCGCCCGGGTAGTGCGCTCACCCCGCCAGAGCAATTGTCTCACTACTTAACCGAACACAATAAAAACATTCACTATATAGACTTTAAACCCAGCCCAATTTCCGCTACGCTGATACGAGAACGGCTACATCAAGATCAGTCCGTGGCGCAACTAGTGCCAGACAGCGTTTTGCACTACCTGACTCAACACCAACTTTATCAGCCATGAAAACACTTATGAACATAGAAGATCAACTCCGTCTTGTGGTCGATGCCCTCGAAGACGTCAAAGCCAAAGACATTAAAGCTTTTAACACCTCTAAACTCACCGGTTTATTTGATCGTGTTGTGATTGCTAGCGGAAACTCCAATCGCCAAACAAAAGCCTTAGCTGAAAGCGTGATTGCTGCCGCCAAACAAGCTGGTTTATCTGTGCTGGCCTACGAAGGAGCAGACACAGGAGAATGGGTTTTAGTCGATCTAGGTGACGTGGTTATCCATGCTATGCAACCGGCAATACGCGATTACTACAACCTAGAAGAAATTTGGGGTGAGGATCCCATTGAGTTGGACCTTAAGGTCGATCAAATGCCTAACCTATCGGATGACTAACTCAACGCCCTTAGGGGCGTTTACTGTAATGAAAATCACTATTATTGCCGTTGGTCAACGCATGCCTGACTGGGTTACCACCGCATGGCAAGACTATAGTCAACGTCTTCCCGCGGATTACGCCCTAGAGCTCAAAGAAATCAAACCGGAACCACGTACGACGGGTAAAACCGTCGAGCAAATGATGGCTGCCGAAGCCAAGCGTATTGAGCAAGCCATTCCAACTCATGCCCACGTCGTCGCCTTAGATGAACGCGGTCGAGCCCTTACCACTATGCAGTTAGCAGAGCAGCTCCAACGCTGGCGCGATCAAAGTCAAGATATTGCAATTATTATTGGGGGGCCAGATGGCCTCGATGCCAACCTTAAACAACGCTGTGCTCAAAAAATTCGCTTATCGGATTTAACCTTGCCGCACCCCATGGTGCGTGTTTTGCTGGCTGAGCAGCTCTATCGTGCTTGGTCGATTAACCATCATCACCCCTATCACCGGAACTAACTCCATGGCAAAAAGACGCACTAAAATTGTTGCTACCCTTGGTCCTGCTAGTGATCATGAACAAGCCATTGAAAAACTCATTCTTGCAGGCTTAGATGTTGCCCGTCTCAATTTTTCCCACGGAAGTGCAGATAGCCACCGTGAAAAAGCTGAGCTCGTACGAAAAATTGCCGCTAAGCACGGTCGCTTCGTGGCCATTATGGGGGATTTACAAGGCCCTAAAATCCGTATTGCACGTTTTGCCGACCAAAGCGTACAGCTAAAAGCTGGGCAATCCTTCACTTTATCGACCACGCATCCGATCGATGCCGGGACCAACACTATAGTAGCGGTCGAATACCCACCCCTTATCCAAGCTTGCCATCCTGGAGACGAGCTACTCTTAGATGATGGCAAGATCGTGCTGCAAGTCGAGCAGGTCGATGAGCATCAGGTGCAAACACGAGTGATCAACGGGGGCGAGCTCTCTAACAACAAAGGCATCAATCGTCGTGGCGGTGGCATCGCCGCACCGAGTCTTACGCCCAAAGACCGAGAAGATATCCAGCTTGCTGCCGAATTAGCACTCGATTATGTCGCGGTGTCTTTCCCTCGCTATGGCACCGACATGCAGCAAGCTCGATCACTTCTACAAGCGGCTGGCTCCGATGCTTGGTTAATTGCAAAAATCGAGCGTGCCGAAGCTGTTGCTGATGATGAAGCGCTTGATGATATTATTTCAGCTAGCGACGGCGTCATGGTAGCGCGCGGTGATTTAGGTGTAGAAATCGGCGATGCAAGATTAGTAGGCATTCAAAAACGGATTATCCAACATGCGCGTCGTTTAAATAAAATTGTGATAACCGCAACACAAATGATGGAGTCCATGACCCATAGTCCCGTACCAACGCGCGCAGAGGTCTCTGACGTGGCAAATGCGGTATTAGACTATACGGATGCCGTGATGCTATCGGGCGAAAGCGCCACCGGCCAATATCCAGTAGAGGCTATTACCGCCATGGCGCGCATTTGTGTTGGCGCTGAGGCCGAGCCTACCAGCGGTATCTCTAAACACCGACTAGGGGAACATTTTGCTCGTTGTGACGACACCATTGCGCTTTCTGCTATGTATGCAGCTAACCACTACCCTGGTATCAAAGCCATTATCAGCTTAAGCGAAAGCGGCCGCACCCCCCTGATCATGTCACGCATCAAATCCTCTGTACCCATTTTTTGTTTTACACGCCATGCTAGCACCCAGCGCCGTGCGGCCTTATTTCGGGGGGTATATAGTGTAGCGTTTGATGCCAGCCAATATAACGATGCCGATATTGCCCCGGCAGCCATGCAAGAACTCTGCAAACAAGGGGCAGTACAACCCGGAGACTGGGTCATCCTAACCAAAGGCCAACTGGATACAGCCGGTGGCACAAATAGCCTACATATACTTCAAGTACCATCATGTTGATACAACAGCCTATTTATTTAGCTTCGGCAAGCCCGCGTCGGCATGAGCTACTTAAGCAAATCGATATCACTCACGAAGTCTTAATCGTGCCCGCTCCCGCTGGCGAGGATGAGCCCATTCATGCAAATGAATCTGCCATTGACTATGTACAGCGCACGGCGTATGAAAAGCTTGAGCATGCCAAACAATGGCATGCTCAGCAACCACAACTCTATCCCTGGCCCATTCTTTGCGCTGATACAACGGTCGAACTACAGGGGCAGATTCTGGCTAAGCCCAAAAACCTGCAAGAGGCGAAAGCGTTTCTCCAATTATTATCTGGGCAAGAACACCATGTCCACACGGCCATGTGCTTAAGCGTAGGGGAAAATCACTATAAAGCGCTCTCGACCAGCACCATTCGTTTTAAACCTCTAAGCCCAGCGGAAATAGACATATATTGTCAGAGCCAAGAGCCTCTGGGCAAAGCGGGTGCTTACGGCATCCAAGGTATGGCCGCCGCCTTTGTCACCCATTTAACAGGTAGTTACAGCGGCGTCATGGGTTTAGACTTGCACCAAACCTATCAATTGCTATTAAACGCAGGCCTAAAATAAGCCCCCCATTTGCATCGCAATAATCAAATACGCTAGCTCTTCGGCTGTAATCGGCTTTTGATTTAACAGTAGCTGATTGCTCTGTGCATCAAACTGTAAAGCAAAACGCAATGCATCCCCATCGTATTCAACTAGGTCCACCTCTTGCAGTTGTTCGGCAGAACGTGCTATGAGCATATCTGCTAAGCTACTCAAAATCGACTCCTCGGCAAAATACCCCTGAATCATGGAGCGAGATGTTTGCAACTGCATCTGCAACGAATCAACATAATGCGCAAGATCGATCCCTGAGCTCACATCCTCGTCCAGTGCGGTTGGAGCTAAATGCATGCGTAAAACCAGCTCACTGGTACCAGCTGGATTACTGAGTGTTAATTGATTTAGGTTTACCTCGGGCCGATGGGCTAAGAGCTTTTGTGCATAGGGCCGTATCGCCTCTTCGTCCATTTGCTCTAAATCAGGGTGCTGGCTTAGGGCATTTAATACCTGATAATCCAAACGCTTCACATCCACAGCCAACACGACTTGCCCTAAGTCATGGTCATCAATATAAATCTGCCCCAAGTCGTACTGCACAGCACTATCCAAGAGCTCATTATGCAATGCATAATCTGAAATCATTTGCAGATTATCCACCACCACCTGTGTACTCTGTCCCCAATCCATACGTAGCTGTGTGCTTTGAATACGAGCAGAAGCCTGCTGAGCAGAAGAAAAGCCACTTAAATTGCTTTCCAGCGTCGTTCCCAACAGCTGTATTTGTGTTTTATCTTCACCCTCTAACCAGCTAAGACTGGGCAAATCAGCCTGAACCTGTAACTGTTCTTTTTGGGACTGATACTGGATTTGTGCTTGGGCCGCGGTGGCTGTCAATTTATTCCCCGCCGCATCACTATAGTCCAAAGCCGCAAAATCCAACTGGCTCTGCGTTGCACCATCTAGCCCAATTACAGTTTTTGCCACCAAAGGTGCTTGATTTTGTGCAGCCTCAAACCACATCTGTACCGTATCCGTCGGCAATAAAGTGAGCTCACTATAGGCTAACATGGGGCGCCAATGCCCATGCCCCAATGCAGTCAAGGGCAAAGGTCCATGCCGCAAATGGTCTTGGAATAAAATTTGATGCTTATGCTCTGCATCCTGCACAACCAATTCATAATTAATTTTGGCGCTAAACCAGTGGCGATCATAACTCACTACCCGCAGCTTGGCTTGGCTTTCCTCTAAGTTCACGGCTAAATGTGTTGCCACAGCAGCGTTTAACTGCTCTATCTGATGAGAAATTTCAGCCTCTGCTTTTTTCCCTAAATACCATGCTGACCCAGCATATACTGCGGCGAGCAGCGCCACCCCAGCTACGATCTTATGCGTTGCTTTCATTGTTTTCCTTGAAGTGTTTGAATAATATGCGACACATCGGCATGCGCCAGACCTTGTTTGGCAGCCAGCTGATAAAGCTGATATACCGTGTGACTCACCGGCATTGCTGTCTGCTGCAGAGTAGCTAAATCGGTAATCGCTGTTAAATCTTTTAGCATTGTTTGCACTGTAGCTGTCGCCTCGCTCGGTAGATTATGCATACGCTCTACAAAAATAGGCAAGAGCGTCGAATCAGCCCACCCTCCGGCCAGCGCAGTTGCTAGCTGCTTGCTATCAATATGTGCTTCTTGGGCTAAGCATACTGCTTCGGCAATCGCTGCAATGGTGGCCGTAACAATAGTTTGATTGCATAGTTTTGTCACCTGCCCTGCCCCCACTGCACCCATATGGGTAATACGCGCCGCATAGGCCTGCAAGTAAGGCCGTACCTGTTGTAACGCTGATGCTTCCCCACCGACCATCACCGCCAAAGTTCCGGCTTCCGCCCCCGCCGTTCCACCTGAAACAGGGGCATCTAGCCATATCCACCCTTGAGGCAAGCGCGCGGCCAGCTGTTTAGTTTGTTGTGGGGAAACCGTAGCATGATCCACGATAATTTTGTTTGCACTCGTGACTGACGCTAACCCTTGCTCACCATACATAACCGTCTCAATAGCGGCAGCATCAAATAAGCACATTAAAATAATATCGGATTGCGCAGCTAACTGCGCAGGAGTCGTTGCTAGCTGTGCACCTTGTTTAATTAAATCATGGGCTTTTTCTGAACTACGATTCCATACAGTGAGCGTATGACCTGCTTGCAAAAGCCGCTGACACATAGGCAACCCCATACGGCCCAAGCCTACAAAACCTACTCGCATCTTTGTCTCCATAAAAAAGCGCGCTATGAGCGCGCGCTTTCATGGCCCCTTTTAAACTGAAGGGACATTTTGAGTTTTTCTTGATAGTTCTCGCGGCAAAGGAAAAGCAATGCTTTCTTCTACACCATCAAGATTACGTACCGATACCGCACCCAGGGCTTTAATACGCCCAATAACCTGCTGCACTAGCTCCTCTGGTGCCGAAGCACCTGCCGTAATGCCCACACGCGGACGGTTTTCTAGCCACTCGGGCTGAATCATCTCCGGATCGTCCAGCAGATAAGCGGGAGTCCCCATGCGTTCGGCAACCTCGCGCAAGCGATTCGAGTTTGAACTATTAACACTTCCTACGACCAGCACCACGTCTGCCTGTGGCGCCATAAATTTCACTGCATCTTGTCGGTTCTGTGTGGCATAGCAAATGTCGCTCTTTTTGGGCTCAACAATATTAGGAAAACGCTGACGTAAAGCATTGGCAACTTCAGCCGCATCATCAACCGATAGCGTGGTCTGCGTCACAAAAGCCAAATTATCTGGATCTGAGACCTGTAAATTGTGCACGTCCTCTACGGTTTCCACTAAAAACATGCCCTCGGTCGCCTGCCCTAATGTGCCTTCTACCTCAGGGTGACCTTTATGACCGATCATAATGATCTCTCGACCATCTGCTCGCATCTTTGAGACCTCGCGGTGGACTTTGGTCACCAAAGGACAGGTAGCATCAAATACGGTTAGGCCACGACGTGCGGCTTCCTCTCGGACCGCTAGCGATACCCCGTGAGCTGAAAATACCACAATGGCTCCTGCTGGTGCCTCGTCAAGCTCTTTAATAAAAATCGCCCCTTTATTGCGCAAATTTTCAACAACATAGCGATTATGTACAATTTCGTGACGTACATAAATTGGCTTGCCATGTAGTTCTAAAGCACGCTCTACAATATCAATAGCTCTATCTACACCAGCACAAAAGCCACGGGGCTGGGCCAGCATAATTTCCATATTTTCTAATGATTCAATCTGAGGCTTCATAGTATTCCTAAAATCTGTACGTCCAAACGAATTTGAGCGCCGGCTAAGGGATGATTAAAATCAAATAGGGCTTCGTGCTCACCCCACTGTTTTAGCACACCAGCGTAACGTATTCCGGTTGGAGCTAAAAACTCCACCATATCCCCGGGCTGATAATTCGATTCGGGATCTGTTAAGTCTTCTAACATGCTTTTGCTTACCCACTGCACTAAAGCAGGATTGCGCTCGCCATACGCTTGCTCTGGCTCTAAAACACAGCCAAATGTCTCACCCTCTTTTTTACCTAATAGGGCCTGCTCCAAACCTGGCGCCCACTGCCCGACCCCCATCTGTAAGGTGGCGGGCTTGCCGTCAAAGGTATTCGCAAAGATTGTTCCACCGGCCGGCCCCGAGAAAATCTGAATGCAATAGTGCAAAGTTAAGTAAGAATCCGCATGGACAATTGGCGGTACTTCATGGTTATTCGCGCTCAAGGTCTGTCACCCTAATAAGTCATTAAATCCTAATTTCATTGGCTTATTTTAATGCTTACTATGACTTATAACAGTAAATCCCTAAATGATGTGCGGCCTCGTGAACGTTTATTGCAGTCCGGTCCTCAGGCGCTAAGCGATGCTGAGTTATTAGCCATCATTTTACGCACTGGCACTCCTCAATTGTCAGTATTGGCTTTAGCACAACAGCTTTTAGAGCAACTTGGTGGTTTACGCGGACTTTTAGCAGCAGAAACCCAATCCCTTTTACAACAAAAGGGCATAGGCGTCGCTAAAGCCTGCGAATTACAAGCAATAGGTGAAATCAATCGACGCGCTCTTCAGCAAAGTCTAAAACAAGGGCCTGTCATGAACCAACCTAGCTTGGTTAAAGATTATTGCATCGCTCGCCTAGGACACCTAACGATAGAGCACTGCATCGCCTTGTACCTAGACAATCAACTTCACCTGATTACCAGTGAAGAGGTTTCAAGAGGCACATTATCTCAAGCCTCCGTGTACCCAAGGGAAATTGTGAAATCGGCCCTCAAGCACCATGCTGCTGCGCTTATCTTGGCACATAATCATCCCTCTGGCGTACGCACAGCGAGTGCCGCTGATATTGCTCTTACTCAGCACTTACAAAAAGCACTCTCTTTAGTCGATATTCGGCTCATCGACCACCTGATTGTTACAGCTGGCCACGCCGCCTCTCTAGCAGAGCAGGGTGTACTCTAAGCCATTCGCTTTTCCACAACAAAACCCTTGACCGCCTTTAATTACGTACAAATAGGCTTTGCAAAATCCTTTCTAAATGATAAAATCTTTGGTTTTACAGGATACGTGGCAGATTGTTGTTATTCCATCTGTTGGCGGTCCGCTTTAAACAACAGGATAACATCATGAAAGTAGGCATCCATCCCGAATACCGCGAAGTGGTGTTCTTGGACCAGCAAACTGGTAACACATTTATCACACGTTCTACCGTTAACACTCGCGAAACTATCGAGCTCGACGGTAAAACTTACCCTCTTTTCAAATGTGACGTAACCGCTGAATCCCACCCCTTCTACACGGGCGCACAAACTCGCATCGTCGAAACAGGTCGTGTTGAAAAATTCCGCGCACGTTTCGCTCGTACTGCAGGTACACGCCAAAAAGCGTAATTGCTCCATCCAAAAAAGCAGCTGAACTCAGCTGCTTTTTTTATGCCCACCCCATTTCGCTATTCAACCCAATATGCTTTAAGATATGGCTCTTGTGTTAGCTTTATTATCATGTTGTGTTGAATACTACTCCTACCTCTACCCCCGCTCGCCTTACCACCCCTGCTGCCAGCAAGTTGCCGCGCGCGCTACTATGGGTTGTAGGCTTAATATATATTCTAGCTGGCTTATTTTTCCGTGACCCTTGGAAAAGTGATGATGTTATTGGCTTAGCAGCCATGCTCTCTGCCCTACAGCAACCCAGCTGGCAAGCCATCATCACGCCTCAAATCGGCGAACTTGCCTACGCCGAAGGCGGACCACTACATATTTGGCTAGGAGCCCTAAGTATCTATTTACTTAGCCCCTTTTTTCAATGGTTTAGCTCAGAACTAGACGCTAACATCTTGGCATCACGCCTGCCCAATTTACTCTATTTTTTAATACTCATCACCACCTTATGGCAAGGTGTCTTTAGACTAGCTAAACAAAAAGCCGCACAGCCTTTACCTTTGCCATTTGGTGGTGAGCCCTCTCCCATTGATTATGGGCGCATGATCGCCGATGCCGCGCTTCTTCTGTGCGTGGCCACCATTGGTATTCTTTGGCGCCTGCATGAAACCTCTGCCGTACCATTAAGTCTAGCGCTCTACTCCAGTGCGCTATATGCGCTTAGCTTATACAGCAAACGCCCACGCACGGCCACTATTCTTCTCACCCTAGCCCTAGCCGGCACCTTGCTCAATCAGGGTTTAGGGGCTGCTTTTAGCTTAGGTTTTGGCATTATTCTCGCCTTCGTTCTATGTGTAAGCTTACGACCTTATGCCAAACAGCTCCTCTGGGTTATCTTCGGGACAGCACTACTCTGTAGTTTATGGATATTACCTGCCCAGCAGTCTAACTATTGGTGGCAACAATGGTGGCTCTGGCATCAGGCTCAGCTCCATTGGCCAGATCCCTCTTCTATCTTACGCTCTGGGCGTGATTTGCTCTGGTTCTTATGGCCAACTTGGCCGCTTGCCTTAATCGCTGTATGGCAGTGGCGTGCGTGGTTACGCTTTGCGCATATTGCTATCCCTCTGAGCTTAGCTATTGGGCCTTTATGCTATTTACTCTTTGCGCAACAAGCGTTTGAACCCGAGTATACTTGGCTAGTCATCCCAAGCGCCACGCTTGCCGCGTTTTCTTTACCTACTTTACGTCGGGGGGCGATCAATAGTTTTGACTGGTTTGCAGTCATGTGTTTCTCATTAATTACTGCCACGATCTGGTTAGGTTGGATTGCTTTACATACAGGTTGGCCCCCAAAAATAGCCCACAGCATTGCGCGCCAAACCCAAGGGTTTGACACCAGCATCGCTTGGCCCGCACTTGTGGTCGCTATCATCGGCAGCTTGGCTTGGCTAATGCTAGTGCTTTGGCGCTTACGCACCCATCCCCCAGCCCTTTGGCGAGGTACGGTACTTTCAGCTGGCGGCCTAATTACGGCTTGGCTGTTGCTTGTAACGCTTTGGATGCCCGCACTGGATTATGCGCGTAGCTACCGCCACGTTTCCCACCAGCTTGCTCAACAAATCCATGCCTTAACGCCCAACAGCTGTGTGCGCACCGTCAATCTAGGCTTAGGTCAGCGCGCCTCTTTTTATGTGTTTGATGCGCTTAACTTCAGTTTTAACTCAAAGTGCCGTTATATTTTGCAGCAAACCTCACCAAAGCTAAGCGCTAGCGAGCAAGACATCTTCCCATTCCCTACCACCGAAATCTGGCGCGGCCGTCGTGGTGGGGATCGTAATGAAATGTTCCGGCTCCTTGATACACAAGCTTTTTAGCGCGAACCATAGATATAAGCCCTACGCCATGGGTAGCTCTGGTCTTGAGGATAGTCCAACTCATCGGAGCGCCCCCCTTGGCTAGGTTGGGCCAATACCTGATGCAAAGAAATCCAACCATGCTCAAAGCCCATCGCACATCCGGCCAAGTACACCCGATACGCTCGCAATGAGCGCTGCCCCTGCTCACCTTCTAAAACCCGTTTGGCCTCATCTAAATTTTGCTCTAACGCATCACTCCATGCCCACAGTGTGCGAGCATAATGTGGGCGCAAATTTTCTATATCTAACGCTTCTAGCCCCCCTTCAGCCAAATGGCGCAAGACATGGCTAATATGGGTCAGCTCACCGCCCGGAAAAATATATTTTTCGATGAACTCGCCCATACCCGCTCCGAGCTGGGTATGATCCACGCCCCCCGAGGTAATACCATGGTTCATAACTAAACCACCTGGGCGTAATAAACCACGAATACGAGCAAAATAATCTGTGAGTTGAGCTCGCCCTACATGCTCAAACATTCCAACAGAAGCCATTTTGTCAAAAGGCTGATTCGTGGGGAGCCGACGATAATCCAAAAGCTCCATACGTACACGTCCGCTTAAGCCTTTTTGCTCTATCAGCTGATTCACATAAGCATGCTGATTGCGTGACAAGGTGATACCGGTAGCTTGTACCCCATAATGCTCTGCTGCCCACAACAACAACCCGCCCCAACCGGCCCCCATATCTAAAAAACGCTCACCCGGCTGCAAATTTAACTTACGACAAATCAGATCCAGCTTAGCTTCTTGCGCTTGCGCTAATGAAAAATCCGGCTCCGCATAATAAGCGCATGAATACACACGTAAAGGATCTAACCACAACGCATAAAAATCATCAGATAAATCATAATGAAATTCAATTTGCTTTGCATCACGCTCAATAGAGTGACGCCACACTGATCGCAAGCGGTGGATCAGTTGTGTAAACGCTCCCGCTTTTGCCTGATTAATCGGCGTATCAGGTAAAATCGCCGCCGCAGCCTGCATTAAATCACGCATCGAACCAGAGAAATCGAAATCCCCAGCCACATAATCCTCTCCAAGTAAGCCTACCTGACCTGCTGCCAAATGCGCCAGAGCCCCCGTGGTTTTAGCATGTACAGTTAGCCTTGGATCCGAATGGCCAACTTTAGAACCATCAGGTAACACCAACAAAGTTGGAATAGGTAAACGATCGATCACGGACTGGATCGCTGCATTAACGCTCATTTTTCTACCTCCATGATGTTGTATAAAATGGGGTTCCATGGCCGTACACACTGTCAGGAATCCCCGTATTGATTCATACTGCGTGCTACTATGTCGAACTCTTACTGGTTGCTTATACTGTCTCTATTATGCCTGACACCTCCTCTCGCCACCTTACACGTCAATTCCCAGCCTGGCTGGTGCTCATGGGCTTATTGACCGCTCTTGCCCCTTTGGCTATTGATATGTATTTACCTGCATTCCCGGCTATTGCCAGTGACTTACACACCACAGAAGGGAATGTGGAACGTACATTAGCCAGTTATTTACTAGGCATGGCATTAGCCCAGCTTTTTTATGGCCCGATTGCAGATCGCTTTGGGCGTAAGCTCCCACTGATTTTTGGACTTACTCTTTTTAGCATTGCCTCCTTTGCGGTGTCTTTTAGTCATGATATTGAGCATCTCATGTGGTGGCGTATCGCTCAAGCTTTTGGAGGAGCTGCCGGTGCTGTTATTCCTCGTGCTGTCATTCGGGATCAACTTGATACACGTAATGCCGCTAAAGCGCTTTCACTCATCATGTTAATTATGGGCGCCACCCCCATCCTAGCACCCATTATTGGTGGCCAAATCTTGGTTGTTGCACATTGGCGGGTCATTTTTTACGTTATTACACTCTGCGGCGTTTTACTCTTGCTAAGCACAGCCTTTTTTATGCGCGAGACCTTAGCCCCAGAAAACGTTAACCCGTTGCGTGTAAGCACCATTGCTCATAACTACAAAGCATTATTTTTACATCGTGGCTTTTTCTTTTACTCTTTAGCTGCCGCTTTTGGTTCTGCTGGTATGTTTGCCTACATCAGTGGCTCCCCTCGTACATTTATTAGTGTTTTTGAAGTTCCTACCCACTGGTTTGGCTTTTTATTTGGGCTCAATGCATTTTGCTTGATATTATCCTCCCAAATTGGCGCCCGTTTACTTAACCGCTTTACCCCCCAACAACTGCTATCTGTCGCTCAAAACCTACAGCTTGCTATTGTATTAACTGGGTTAATGTTTACGCTTTTCGGTATAATCAATGTCTATGGCGTCATGGCGATGCTCATGGGTTTTATGGCCTGCCAAGGCTTTATTAACCCCAATGCTGCCGCCCTTGCCTTATCCGAACAGGGTCACCGTCTTGGGGTGGCCTCTGCCCTAATGGGTACACTTCAAATGCTTTGTGGTGCTCTCGCTGGTCTTAGCGTCAGTCTATGGCAAGACCTCTCTGCTATACCGCTTGTTGCTGTCCTTGCGGGCTGCGTCAGTATTTCGTGGTTTTCTGGTCGCAGAGCACTACAACAATCAAGCTAGTACTTGATTTACGCTGGTTTTCTATATTAGAATACTTTGTTTTATGAACTACTATAGCCTAAATAGTGAATGGCTTAATTTCATTATTTAGTGTTGTGCTTTAATGCGCCCGTAGTAACCCATTTTACTGCAAGCGCGGAAGCCGATTTAGACTCTAAAGGGGTATAACCATGGCACGCGTATGCCGAGTTACCGGAAAACGCCCAATGGTGGGCAACAATGTTTCTCACGCAAACAACAAAACCAAACGTCGTTTTTTGCCTAATCTACAATCTCGTCGTTTCTGGGTAGAAAGCGAAAACCGCTGGGTACGTCTACGTGTATCCACCCAGGCTTTGCGTCTCATCGACAAAAATGGCATTGATGCTGTTTTAGCCGATATGCGCGCTCGCGGCGAACGCGTTTAATCGCTCGCTTATTTCTCACAGCTACTTAAAAGGATTTACATCATGGCTAAAGGTATACGCGAGAAAATTAAACTCGAATCTTCCGCTGGTACTGGTCACTTCTACACCACGACTAAAAACAAGCGCAATACGCCCGAAAAAATGGTCATCAAAAAATTTGACCCTGTGGCACGCAAACACGTCGAGTACAAAGAAACTCGTTTACGTTAATCACTATTCACTTTAGTGTACTAACGCCATAAAGCCCTGCTCACGCAGGGCTTTTTTGTGGTCAGGAATTTGTTCCTACCTACTGGCGCAACTTTTTTTGCCCCGTATAATGTAAGGGTTATTCTTTATTCATTCCTTATTTGGTCTCTCATATCTCATGCAGGAAAGTTATCATCCACACGAAGTCGAACGTGCTGCCCAACAAAACTGGCAGGAACGTGATGCCTACCGCGTAGTAGAAAACGCTACCAATCCGGACGGCAGCCTAAAACCCAAGTTTTACGCATGTTCTATGCTCCCCTATCCTAGCGGCAAGCTGCATATGGGTCACGTGCGTAACTACACCATTAACGACGTCATGGCACGTCAACTACGACTGCGTGGCTATAACGTTCTGATGCCCATGGGATGGGATGCTTTTGGCATGCCCGCAGAGAACGCGGCAATCAAATCACAGGTTCCCCCAGCAAAATGGACTTACGACAACATCGCCTACATGAAAAAACAAATGAATGCGATGGGGTTGGCTATCGACTGGTCGCGCGAAATGTGTGCCTGCGACCCAGACTACTACAAATGGAACCAGTGGCTATTTTTAAAAATGCTCGAGGCGGGGATTGCCTATCGTAAAACCCAAGTCGTTAACTGGGATCCTGTCGATCAAACCGTGCTGGCCAACGAACAGGTGATCGATGGACGCGGCTGGCGCTCTGGTGCTTTGGTCGAAAAACGCGAGATCCCTGGCTATTACTTAGCCATCACCAAATACGCCGACGAGCTTCTGGAGCATACGCAACAGCTCGACGGCTGGCCTGAGCGTGTGCGTACCATGCAAGAAAACTGGATTGGCAAAAGCTTTGGGGTACGCTTTGCTTTTACACACACCATTCGCGACGACGCTGGTCAACTTATCCAAGACGGTCGCATGTATGTGTTCACCACCCGCGCTGACACCATCATGGGGGTTACCTTCTGCGCTGTCGCGCCCGAGCACCCAATCGCAACCCAAGCGGCTCAATCCAACCCTGAACTGGCTGCTTTCATTGAAAAATGCAAACTTGGCGGTCAAAGCGAAGCCGATATTGCTACTCGTGACAAAGAGGGGATGCCCACCGGCTTATTTGTCACCCACCCCATCACCCAACAAGCAATTCCTGTTTGGGTCGGTAACTATGTACTCATGAGCTATGGCGATGGCGCTGTAATGGGTGTGCCTGCTCATGATGAGCGTGACTTTGCCTTTGCACTCAAATACCAGCTTCCTATACAGCAAGTCATTCAAGTCGGTGACCAGGTTTTCTCTGACACCAAATGGCAAGACTGGTATGCCGATAAAGACAACGGTGTAACCGTTAACTCCGGTGACTACTCTGGGCTAAGCAGCACAGAGGCCATCGACCGTATCGCCGACTACCTTAAGCAACAAGGCTTAGGCGAGAAAAAAACCACTTACCGCTTACGCGACTGGGGCATTTCCCGTCAACGCTACTGGGGTACACCTATCCCCATTATTCACTGCGAGGACTGCGGCCCTGTACCCGTTCCAGAAAAAGACCTACCTGTAGTCTTGCCTGAACACTTAATCCCAGATGGTAGCGGCAACCCACTTAATAAAGACGAAGACTTCTTGCGATGCCAGTGCCCCTCTTGCGGCAAAGACGCTCGCCGAGAAACCGACACCATGGATACTTTTGTCGATTCATCCTGGTATTTTATGCGTTATGCCTCCTCTAATAACAACGAGGCCATGGTCGATGCGCGTAACGAGTACTGGATGCCTATGGATCAGTACATTGGTGGGATTGAGCACGCGGTCTTACACCTGCTCTATGCTCGATTCTGGACCAAAGTCATGCGTGATCTTGGGTTAGTAAAGTTTGATGAGCCTTTTACCCGCTTACTTACTCAAGGTATGGTTCTAAACCATATTTATACTCGTCGTACACCTCAAGGGGGTATTGAATACTTTGGTCCAGATCAAGTCGACAACATCTATGACGACAAGGGCAACATTATTGGCGCACGCCTAAAATCGGACGGCTCCGAAGTCAATTACGATGGCATCGGCACCATGTCCAAGTCAAAAAATAACGGTGTAGACCCCCAACATCTTATTGACGAGATGGGGGCCGATACCGCTCGATTGTTTATCATGTTTGCTAGCCCACCAGAGCAAACCCTAGAGTGGGCTGAGTCAGGCATTGATGGTGCAAATCGCTATTTACGCCGCTTATGGAATTTTGCTTATAAACACCAAGAGGCACTAAAGCAAGGCGCTGGCCAAGCCATACCCGCCGATCTAGATACTAAAGCCAAAGACCTACGCCGTGAAATTCACGCTATCCTAAAACAAGCGGATTACGACTACCAGCGTATTCAGTACAATACCGTTGTATCTGGGGCCATGAAAATGCTCAACACCCTAGATCATGCCCAGCTTGAAGCCAACGCCGCCCATCATGCGACATTAGCGGAGTGCTTTTCAATCCTATTACGCGTACTGTACCCTGTAGTACCTCACATTACGTGGAAACTCTGGACCGATCTTGGCTATCATGAGCACTTTGGCGACTTGCTTGATGCGCCATGGCCAGAGGTCGACGAAGCTGCTTTGGTGGCCGATGAAATCACGCTGACCCTACAGGTCAACGGCAAACTACGTGGCAGCCTGACCGTTCCCGCAGATGCCGACAAAACGGCCATTGAGCAAGCTGCGGTCGCTCATGAAGCCGCTCAGCGCTACCTCGAAGGCAAAGCGCCTAAACGTATTATTGTGGTTCCAGGCCGCCTCGTTAACATTGTTGTAGGGTAGTCCATTATGAACGCCAACTCGACTTCTATCTCAGCTTTCGCACGCTTCGCACTTGTCTTGTTGGCGCTCAGCCTGCTGGTCAGCGCCTGTGGCTTCAAACTCAAACAAGCCCAAGCGCTGCCATTTCACTCTCTCTACACCAATATCGCGGAAAACTCGGCTTTTGGCGCGCAATTACGGCGTATGGTGTCAGCTAATTCACCACAACTACGCTGGACTAACAGTCCAGAACAGGCCTCTGCCCAGCTTCTGGCAATCAATCAAAATCGCTATCAACGAGAGCTTTCCTTAGATCCTAACGGAAATGTGGAAAATTACGAGCTCCTCTTATCCATCGAGTTCACTCTTATCGATCAAAACGGGCATGAGCTAATATCACCCACTACACTCACAGCGATTCGAGAAATTCCTAATAATCCTAACGCCGTTCATGCCACTCGCATGGAAATTCAAAGCGTTTTTCAACATATGGAATTATCATTAGTAGAACAAATGATGCGACGCTTGAGTGCTGACGAAGTCAAACATGCTTATATGCGTAGCCAGCAACAGGACTCCTTACCCTTGTTACCAGACGCTAACCCGCCCGCCTCAGCAACCTCTTTTGATTAAGCGACTATGTCTCGTGGCTCTGCGCTTCAACCTCTCAAACCCATTTATGTAGTAAGTGGTGACGAGATACTTCTTCATATTGAGCAGTGTGATGCCATTCGGGCTGCTGCTCAACAACAAGGCTACACCGAACGCCATCGCTATGTCATGGATGCGCGCAGCGACTGGGCTACCATTTTTGAAAATACTCAAGCACTCTCTTTATTTGGTGATAAACGCTTTATCGATATTAGCCTTGCTACAGGCAAACCCGGTCGTACTGGTGCTGAAGCCATCGGACGCCTTTGCGAACAATCCCAAAGCGATGACCAAGTCCTTTTGTTTCAGCTCCCACGTCTAGACCGAGCTACTCGTAATAGCAAATGGGTTAAGCAACTACAACAATACGCGCAATGGATTGAGGTGCCCTCCATCCATAAAAACCAACTACCGCAATGGCTCCAGCAACGCGCACAACAGCAAAAGCAATCTTTACATAAAGATGCACTGTATTGGCTCGCCGACCAAGTGGAAGGCAATTTACTCGCCGCCCACCAAGAGCTCAAAAAAATGGAGCTCCTCTACCCTAGTGGTGAGCTCAGTCTCGAACAAGTACAGGCTGCCGTTTTAAACGTAGCTCGATATAATATCTTTGACCTGCGTGATGCCATGCTCGCAGGCCATGCAAAAAGAGCGCTCACCATTTTGCATGGTTTACGTGGCGAAGGCGAGGCCTTGCCCTTGATTTTATGGGCAATTGGTGACGAGATCCGCCTCCTTGCGGCTTTGGCCGCCTTACAACAAAGCGGGGCTAACCCCCAATCCTTTTTTAAACAAAATCGGATTTTTGGACAACGTGAGCAACAGCTGCGACAATGCGTACAACGCCTGCCCGCCTCTATTTGGCCAGCGGCGGTACGGCATGCTCACGATTTGGATCGACTTATTAAAGGTGTCCCTGCTCCCGGTCAAATTCAAGACCCCTGGGAAGAAGCCGCGCGCCTATGTTTACGTATTGCTCTGGCCGCTTAAACGCGCTACGGCGATTTTATTCGACTGATTTACTGGTGTACTGCTATGACAGAACAAAACCTTGACGCTTTGGCCCAAGATATGCTGCGTATTGGCCAACAGGCACGCACCGCAGCCAAAACCATCCGTAATGCCTCGGATGCACAAAAATCAAAAGCCTTACTTGCTATGGCTGATTTAATCGAGGCGAATCGATCTCAACTACAAGCAGAGAATGCCAAAGATATCGAAGCCGCCGAAAAAAATGGTTTAGAGACCGCTCTTGTAGATAGGCTAAAACTGTCGGATCACGCTCTAAATACCATGGCAACGGGCTTACGCCAAATCGCCGCCATGCCTGATCCCGTTGGTTCCCTAGGCCCCACTATCAAACGTCCTAATGGCATGGATGTCGCTCAAATGCGGGTGCCTTTAGGGGTGATTGGTATTATTTATGAATCCCGCCCAAACGTGACGATTGACGCCGCTGCGCTCTGTCTAAAGTCTGGAAATGCCACCATTCTTCGCGGTGGTAGCGAGGCCTTTCATTCTAATCAAGCACTCGGGGCAATTATTCGTCAAGGCCTTATTGCAGCGGGGTTACCAGAGCATACTGTACAAGTCATCGGCACAACCGATCGCGGTGCCGTAGGCCACTTAATTACAATGACCGACTATGTGGATGTGATTGTGCCGCGCGGGGGCAAAGGCCTTATTGCACGCTTAAGCGCAGAAGCCAAAGTACCCCTCATCAAGCACCTCGATGGTAACTGCCATCTTTACATTGATAAAGATGCGCATGTAGAAAAAGCACAGCGTATTGCGATCAATGCCAAAACCTATCGCTACGGTATTTGCGGCACCATGGAAACGCTCTTGGTACATAGCGAAATTGCACCAGCCGTATTGCCAGATTTAGCCCAAGCCCTTCAAGATAAAGGGGTAGAGCTACGCGGCTGTGAAAAAACACAAGCGCTGGTTAGCGGCATTCTGCCTGCAACCGAAGCAGATTGGGAAACGGAATACTTGGCTCCCATCTTAGCTATACGCATTGTGAGCTCCATCGATCAGGCCATGGATCACATCGCTCAGTACAGTTCCGAACACACGGAATCCATTGTGACCGAAAACCTAGAGGCTGCACGTCGCTTTCAACGCGAGGTCGACTCCAGCTCCGTTTATGTCAACCTACCCACTTGCTTTGCTGATGGTTTTGAATACGGTTTAGGCGCAGAAATCGGCATCTCTACCAACCGTTTGCATGCACGCGGCCCCGTCGGCCTTGAGGGGCTCACCACCCAAAAATGGGTGCTTACAGGTAATGGTCAACTACGTGGACAAAACTAATGGCATTTTTGTGGCTTAAAGCTCTACATATTCTACTCGTGACCGCTTGGTTTGCGGGGCTGTTCTACTTGCCCCGCATCTATGTCAATATGGCACAACCACAGGATACGGCCACGATGCACGTGCTAACTGGTATGGCGCACCGCCTTTACCGTTTTATGCTGCCTTTAGCCATATTGACTATTCTCACTGGTTTTGGGCTGTATTTGTATTTTGGTATAGGTAAAGGCATGGGCTGGATCCATGCCAAAATCACACTTGTTGCTGGGCTTGCTCTTTATCACTGGTACTGTGGCCGCCTATTACAACGTTTTAAAGCAGGGGAAAATCAGCGCTCTCATGTGTATTACCGTTGGTTTAACGAAATCCCCGTGCTTATGCTCTTTCTTGTCCTCATCCTTGTGGTTCTTAAACCTTTTTAATCCCTATGACTTCCACCCCAAAAAAAACGCTCACGCTGAAAAAAAAACCACAGTCTAGTAATGAAGACCGGCGTGTGCGTTCCGGTGCTCGCGCACGGCAAGCACAGCAAATGCAGCGTTTACGCCAAGAAGACACCCCCACTACACCAGCCGCCCCTGCAGCCCAAACACCTCAGCGCTCTGCCCGAATTACCAAGCGGGCAAAGCCTCCTACCGGCTACGCACCAACGCGGCCAGCGCCTCCAGCGCCCCGCAAGCCCGTTCCAGTCCAAGGCCCTGAAATCCAAGCCCGCTTTAGTGCTGAGCGCCACGGACGTTTTCCTGTGTTTGCCCCCTGTCCGCAGGGCCTAGAGGAAGCCTTAGCGGTAGAGCTGCAAGCATTAGGCTTTGATCAAGTCAGCCAAGGACGAGCCGGCTGCCATTTCGTTGCTGACTGGCAGGATGTGTTACGCGCTAACCTCTATTCCCGACTGGCAACGCGTATTTTAGTGCAAATGAGCTATGCCAAAATTCAAAATGAAGATGAGCTTTACGAGCTTGCCTACCAAACGCCTTGGGAAAACTGGTTTGGACCACAACACACTTTACGTGTTGATACCTCGGCCATACGTAGCCCCTTTCAAAGCCTACAATTTGCCAACCTACGAGTAAAAGACGCGATTTGTGATCGCTTACGTGACCGCGAAGGAGCGCGTCCGGATATCGACACAGTCCGTCCCGATGCCAAAGTCCATGCGTTCTTAAACGAAGACTCAGCCACTTTATACATTGATAGCAGTGGCGAATCCTTATTTAAACGTGGCTGGCGTCACCATAAAGGGGACGCTCCTTTGCGCGAAAACCTAGCGGCAGGTTTACTCGCTTTATCAGACTGGGACCCCAACGCCCCCCTGATTGATCCATTTTGCGGTAGCGGTACTATTCTTATCGAAGCCGCTTGGATTGCGCTTGGTGCGCCCCCCGGCATTTGGCGGCCCTTTCATTTTGAGCGCTTGCGCGACCACGATGCTAAAGCTTGGCAAGACCTGAAAGCCGAAGCACGCGCGAATATTGCTGCTGAAATCGAAATCCCATTAGTTGGCTGTGATATTAACCCTGCCGCCATCGAAGCAGCTCAAGCCAACTTGGCACGCGCTCATTTACACCCCAACACCATCCGTTTTGAAACAGGCAATGCCTTAGCGATCCAACCCGTAGCGGCTCAAGGATGGATCGTTACCAACCCCCCCTATGGGGAACGCTTGGATGAAACCGATACCGAATTCTGGGAACAATGGGCGACCCACTTAAAACGGAATTTTGCCGGCTGGAGCGTCAATCTCATTACCAGTGATCTCGATATTCCATCTAAGCTACGCTTAAAACCCAATCGACGTTATCCACTGTATAACGGGCCACTAGACTGCCGTTTATTTACCTTCCAAATGGTGCCCGCCAGTAACCGATAAGCCACACTCACATTGAAATCACTAGGGTTAACCCTTATAATAGGGTTAACCCTAACTTCATTTGTGTAAAAATCATGTTTTATCAGCAAACGCAGGATCTACCTTTATCCGACGACCTTGAACGTCGCTTAATTCAACAGGCTTTAGAACAACAAAATCGTCTTCGTCCTCTACAAAGCCTAAAACGTCTCCTGCAACGTTTATTCGCTTAACACCTCTCCGTTTTAGGCTTCAGCGCCTAGGTTCTGCCGTCTCCTGTACCTAAAACATAGTGACTTCGATTATAATTCCCACTATGTCTGCTGAAGCCTCTTTCTCTTTACCTACCCCATCCCGCTGGCGTCGCTTTTCGTGCATGATGTACGAGGGCGTTTTGCTTTTTGGCCTCATTTTTGGGGTATTACTGGTTTTTGACTACCTAACTCAAAGCCGTCACGCCTTACATTTGCGTGCCGCAAGGCAAGTCATTTTATTTATGGCCATCGGCCTGTATTTTCTATTGGCATGGCGACGCACAGGCCAAACCTTGCCCATGAAAACATGGCATTTACGTTTACAAATGCCTGATGGCACCAAGCCAAGCTGGTTCCAAGCGCTCTATCGTTATGTGCTTATGTGGATCCTGCCACTGCTTTTCGCTTTGGCAGTCAAAATTATGGCGGCTTATACCGGTTACTATTCCACCAATCTTCTTATCGTCTTTGCCCCGTTCACTATTTTTATTTGGACATGGTTCGATAAAGACCAGCAATTTTTACATGATCGTATCGCGGGCACTCGAATTGTAGATATTCGTCCCCATCTACAACCATAACCCGCATTTTTCTTTCAAAACTATGACAGATCAATTAAATAAATACGTATTTGCTGATCAGCTAACACGTGCGCAAACGGTTGAGCTCAGTACAGCTTGGCAAACCGGATTAGCCCATCAAAATTACCCTGACAGTGTACGCAATCTCTTAGGTGAGCTTGCGGCAGCAGCGGTTTTGTTAGCTGGCAACCTAAAACTTGATGGTTCGCTGGTCTTACAAGCCCAAGGCGATGGCCCTATCGCTCTGATGGTGGTCGAGTGCACATCCGACTTTCATATCCGCGCCACTGTCAGCTTACGCGAAGGGGTAGCTATTCCTGAAAACGGAAATCTACAAAATTTACTCAATACCTACGATAACGGTCGCTTTATGGTGGTGTTAGAACCAAAACCTCACACTGACCTAAAACCTTATCAGGGTATCGTGCCACTGCATGGAGATAATTTTGCCGAAGTGCTGGAAAACTATATGCAGCACTCCGAACAACTAGATACACGCATTTTTCTCGCTGCCGACGGCACCAAAGCCAACGGCTTATTACTACAGCGCTTACCTGGCACAGGTGGCCATATCGAAGGCACCGAAGCGCCCGAGGAACCCAGTTGGGATCGCGCTAAGCAGCTTGTCGCTACCGTTAAAAATGATGAGCTTTTACAGCTACCCGCTCACGAACTCATCCATCGCCTCTTTTGGCAAGAAGATCTACTCAAACTGGACCCCATACCCGTACAGTGGCATTGCCCCTGTACACGTGAACGCGTCGCCGATATGTTACGCATGTTAGGCACTGCCGAAATTGAACAAATTCTTAGCGAACAAGAGCATATCGAAGTCTCTTGTCATTTTTGTGGCAAACCTTACCAATTTGATCCTGTGGATTGTGCGCGATTATTTATTGCCCAAAGCGACCAACCAGAAACCAAAAACACGCTGCATTAATTAAAAATCCCGCCTATATGGCGGGATATTTCTACGTATTCTCCACAGATTGTCTATGCCTTAGCGACTTGTCATACTGCATGTATCGACAACCATTTTATATCGCTTGCTATGCAATCTGGCGCTACACTTATTGAAAGCACAGCTACTTTATTACTATTATGCTTTCTTGCTATAGCCGGTCTAGAAAGCGCTCACTGGCTGCTTTTACGGCAATATCTTAATACAGCTCTTTTAGATACTGGGCGCTCATTAGCCACATTAGCGGCTCACCCCCAGCATATTACCCCCCTTTTTAAACACCACTTACAGCAACATCCTGCTTGGGCTTTTTCTCCTTCTGAGCACTGGGAGATTTACACTTATACTCTTGCTCCAACCCCAGCGTCTTTCAACTATCAAGCATTACAATATCAACAGGGTAATACACGTATTTTTGATCAAAACACATTAGTATTACGTCTTACCTATGGGCATCGCCCCCTTAGCCCAGTCCTTAGACACTTTGTTCGCCTTGCCTTAGCTCACTCTTCAAGCAATCAAAGTTATTATCAACAGGGGCTCATCCCTATTCAAACCGAGATCCGCATCGCGATGCAATCCGATACAACCCAAGCCACAGCATCGGCACAAGTATCAAACTCAACATCGCAGACTACAACCCCTCACACTGTACCTTTACCATCTATGCCCACCTACAGCAGCCCATCATCCTTAGGATCTTGGCTGCCGCCTAGCAACGAGCAAACCGCTCCCTCTTGGCAGTGTCATGGGAGCTTTTGTTGCGAGGCACCCCCCTAGGGTGTATTCGGCGACATGATTTGCACAAAAATCTCGCCTTGCTTAATCATTCCCTGCTCAAAACGTGCCAATTCCTCTACCGCTTGTGTTCCCTCTCGTAGATCGTGCACTTCTGCCGCCATCGCATTATTACGAGCTAAAGCAGCCTCGTTGAGCTCTTGCTGCACTTGTATTTTTTCTTGTAATTCTTTAATTCTATCTACGCCATTATTCCCGAACCACAGCTCGTAATTAAAAAAAGCCAATAGCGCAACTAAGAAAATAAAAATAAAACGCATAACAAAAATAATAAAGGGTTTGGCTGAATACCAAACCCTTTAACCTCGTGGAGCGTTAACGCAAGTTATAAAAAGCATCACGTCCAGGATAGGACGCCACACCGGTTAGCTCTTCTTCAATGCGCAAAAGCTGGTTGTATTTAGCCATGCGATCCGAGCGCGATAACGAACCGGTTTTAATCTGCATGGCATTCGTAGCTACCGCAATATCGGCAATCGTAGCGTCTTCTGTTTCCCCAGAACGATGAGAAATCACAGCGGTATAACCATAGCGCTTAGCCAGCTCAATGGCAGCAAAGGTTTCTGTCAACGTGCCAATCTGATTAATCTTAATCAAAATGGAGTTAGCAATACCACGATCAATCCCTTCACGTAGGATTTTGGTGTTGGTCACAAATAAATCATCACCGACTAGCTGTACTTTTTTTCCTAAGCGATCAGTAAGAATTTTCCAGCCTTCCCAGTCGTCTTCGGCCATGCCGTCTTCAATAGAAACGATGGGGTATTTGTCACACCAGCTTTCAAGCAAATCAACCAGCTGGGAAGCGTTTAAACTAATGCCACCCTCTCCAGCTAAATGGTATAAACCATCACGATAAAACTCGGAACTTGCGCAGTCTAAAGCCAAGGCAATTTGTGTACCTGCCTCGTAACCGGCTTTATCAATAGCTTGTAGAATTAGCTGAATAGCGGCTTCATGATTTTCCACGTTTGGCGCAAAACCACCCTCATCACCTACCGCTGTGGACATGCCCTGAGCATGAATTAAGTCTTTTAACGCGTGAAAGACCTCTGCCCCCATGCGCAAGGCTTCACGGAAGCTTTTAGCGCCAATAGGCATGATCATGAACTCTTGTAAATCAAGGGTATTATTGGCATGCGCCCCACCGTTGATCACGTTCATCATCGGCACAGGCATTTGCATGGCGCCACTACCACCAAAATAGCGATACAGCGATAGACCTGAATCATCTGCTGCTGCACGCGCTACAGCCATACTGGCGGCCAACATGGCGTTTGCACCCAAACGACTTTTATCTTCGGTGCCATCTAAATCGATCAAGGTCTGATCAATGAAATGCTGCTCTTGGGCATCTAAACCAATTAAGGCTTCAGCAATTTCTGTATTAATATTTTCTACAGCACGCAGCACCCCTTTGCCTAAGTAACGGGATTTGTCCCCATCACGTAGTTCTAAGGCCTCACGCATGCCAGTGGAAGCACCTGAAGGTACCGAGGCACGCCCCATCGCACCTGACTCTAATAGCACATCACATTCAACGGTAGGGTTACCACGCGAGTCAAGAATCTCACGACCAATAATATCTACAATAGCACTCATGAAATGTAGTCCTTGCTATGGAAGCAATAACGCTAATCAATAATAGAAATAAAGGGCTAAAACCTTTTTTCTGCAATAAAAAATCGCCCCTATTGTACAACCTATGTCCAATAATAGGTGGCTTAATCCAATACGCCTGGGGCTTTTACCACCTGATCAATGGCTTTAAGATGGCTTAATAAAGCATGCATACGCTGTAAGGGAACAGCATTCGGCCCATCAGATAAGGCTTGTGCTGGGTTCGGATGGGTTTCCATAAAAACCCCTGCTACACCAGCAGCCACTGCGGCTCGAGCCAACACCGGCACGAACTCACTCTGCCCCCCCGACCGATCCCCCTGTCCTCCCGGCAACTGTACAGAATGCGTCGCATCAAACACAACGGGGCAGCCGGTTTCCCGCATAATAGCCAGTGAACGCATGTCCGACACTAGGTTGTTATAACCAAAAGAAGCCCCACGCTCACAAACCATAATGGTATCCCCGTCTCCGCCCGCATCAAGCGCAGCGGCTCGGGCTTTATCCACCACATTTTTCATATCCTGAGGCGCTAAAAACTGCCCTTTTTTGATATTGACAGGTTTTAGGGTTGCAGCACAAGCCTGAATAAAGTCCGTTTGACGACATAAAAACGCAGGAGTTTGCAATACATCCACCACCGCCGCTACATCATCCACCTGCTCTTTTTCATGGACATCAGTTAGCACTGGCACCCCAAAATGTTCCCGCACATCGACTAAAATCTGCAGACCTTCGAGTATGCCAGGACCGCGGTACGAGGCGACGGAGCTACGGTTGGCTTTATCAAAAGAACTTTTATAAATAAAAGGGATGCCAAGCTCATCGGTGATTTCTTTTAAATACCCCGCCGTGTCAAAAGCCATCTGACGCGATTCAATCACACAAGGGCCAGCTATTAAGAAAAAGGGTTGGTCGATCCCAACCTGAAAACCACATAACTCCATTGGCATTCTCACAAAAACATGCACCGCCAAAGCGGTGCATTTTATTTATTTAGACTGTGCTTTGTGGGCTAAAGCCGCTTGTATATAGCTAATAAATAAAGGGTGCCCATCACGCGGTGTGGAAGTGAACTCTGGATGAAACTGCACCCCCATAAACCATGGGTGCTTAGCCTCGGGCAGCTCCATGATTTCGGGTAGGCTTTCGGTAGGAGTCCGAGCACTAATCACTAAGCCGGATTCTTCGAGGCGCGGCACATATACATTGTTGACCTCAAAACGATGGCGATGACGTTCATTAACGCACGGGCCATAGATCTCATAAGCACGAGTACCCTCTTTAACAGGGCATTCTTGAGCCCCTTTGCGCATTGTGCCACCTAAATCCTCATCACCCGAACGATGCTCAACACGACCTTCGCGATCTTTCCATTCGGTGATTAAGGCCACAACTGGATGAGCCGCAGATGGATCAAACTCGGTACTGTTTGCGCCGCCTAAACCCGCCACGTGACGTGCAAACTCTACTACTGCTAGTTGCATCCCTAAACAAATGCCCAAATAAGGGATTTTGTTTTCACGTGCATAACGGATTGCTTGAATCTTGCCCTCGGTACCACGCTTACCAAAGCCCCCGGGCACCAAAATAGCATCAAATCCATCCAATGCGCCTGTCCCCGACTTTTCGATATCTTCCGAATCGATATATTCAATTTGTACGTCTGTACGCGTATGAATACCTGCGTGTGTCAGTGCTTCGGATAAAGATTTGTACGACTCCGTTAACTCGACGTATTTACCTACCATGGCAATACGTACTGCATGCTCTGGGTTTTTCAGCGCATGAACCAAATTATCCCACATCGTCAAATCAGCAGGAGGTGGCGACAAGGACAACGCGTCACAAACTAAATTGTCTAGCCCCTGACTGTGTAACATGGCAGGGATCTCATAAATCGTTTCAGCGTCTTTAACCGAAATGACCGCATCCAGCGGTACATTAGAAAATAAAGAGATCTTAGCGCGCTCCTCATCAGGAATTTCACGATCTGCCCGACACAATAACGCATCTGGGTATAAACCGATTTCACGCAGCTTCTGTACCGAATGCTGAGTGGGCTTGGTTTTTAGTTCCCCTGCAGAAGGAATAAACGGCACCAAGGTCAAATGCACCAAAGCGGTATTATTACGCCCTAAACGCAAGCTCATTTGACGAATTGCCTCTAGAAAGGGCAAGGATTCGATATCCCCTACCGTACCACCGATCTCCACAATCGCCACATCGGCTTCGCCGTTGTAAGCTGCTTTAGCGCCACGCGCAATAAAGTCTTGGATTTCGTTTGTAATGTGAGGAATGACTTGGACGGTTTTACCTTGGTAATCCCCGCGTCGCTCTTTGCGTAATACCGATTCGTAAATTTGGCCTGTAGTAAAGTTATTAACTTTACGCATGCGCGTTGAAATAAAACGCTCATAGTGCCCTAAGTCTAAATCCGTTTCTGCTCCGTCTTCGGTAACAAAAACCTCACCGTGTTGAAATGGGCTCATGGTACCTGGATCAACGTTGATGTAGGGATCAAGCTTGAGCATGGTCACACGTAATCCGCGTGACTCAAGGATGGCAGCTAAAGAGGCCGCTGCAATACCTTTACCTAGGGAGGATACAACACCTCCGGTGACAAATACGTATTTGGTGGTCATTGTGAATAACAATCCTGATGCAAATCAGGCAAGAACTGGAAATTTGAATTATACCGTTTACCGCGCCTTAGTTGGAACAATTTGTTGTTGCTAAAGGTTGAGTGTTTTGCTCTAACCACTGTAAGGCCGAGCCGGAAACCAACGGTTTCAAGCGCTCATAGACCTGTTTATGGTAAGCATTTAACCAATCGATTTCCGCAGAATTTAATAGCGTGGTCTCAATGCAACGCACATCAATGGGACAAAGTGTTAGGCTCTCAAAAGCATAAAAATGACCAAAGTCGTTTTGCTCTTTTTCCACACAAGCGATCAGGTTTTCAATCCGTATCCCCCACTGTTGGGCACGATAAAGGCCGGGCTCATTAGAGGTTATCATACCGGGTTGCATCGGCACAGGAGTGGCATCAGCCCGGCGCCGCCAAGAAATGGATTGGGGACCCTCGTGAACATTCATAAAATAACCCACGCCATGACCTGTACCATGACCAAAATCCACCCCTGCCTGCCATAATGGCATCCGCGCGATCACATCAAGCTGCTGACCAGTAACCCCTTTGGCAAAAACGGCTTGGGATAAAGCAATCATCCCCTTTAACACTAAGGTGTAATCCCGCTTTTGTTCTGGAGTGGGCGTACCCACAGGCACAACACGCGTAATATCAGTTGTTCCCCCCAAGTACTGCCCCCCAGAGTCAATCAATAACAGACCATTCCCAGTGATCATGTCATGTGCTTGCTCTGTGGCTTGATAATGCGGCATAGCTGCATTTGCACCAAAAGCAGCAATCGTGCCAAAACTAGGGCTAACAAAATGTGGCTGTTGCGCACGTGCCGCTGTAATTTGTTCGTGGATTTCCGTTTCCGCTATAGGCCGCTGCTTGACGGTGTCCTCAAACCACGCAAAAAACGCACATAACGCAGCGCCATCATACGCCATCACCTGACGTACATGCTCAAGCTCAGCAGGGGTTTTACACGCTTTTATTCCAGTAGAAGGATTAGGCGCGAACACCCACTGCGTTTGGGCTGCATGCTGCAACACCCCTGCGGTGACAGTATTAGGATCAACTAATAAACGACTGTGCTCAGGTAAAGCGGCTAATGCTTGTGCTAGGTACGTATAAGGCTGAACATCAACCTGATGTTGATATAGATGCTGAGCTACTTTAGCAGACACTTTGGCCATATCAACAAATAGGGTCACAGCCTCTTCAGTAAATAACACATGGGCTAAAAAAACGGGGTTGTATTGCACATCCTGCCCACGTAAATTAAGTAACCACGCCACATCATCTAAGCTCGATAGCAAATGAGACTGCACCTGCTGCTCGGCCATTGCTTGACGCACTAGTTGAATATTTTGCTTTACATCACGTAGCGCAAACGGGGGCTCATGCACATAAATAGGAGCTTGGGGCAAGGCGGGACGATCCACCCAAATCGACGTCATTAAATCCCATTGCCCCTGTATGGATAACTGATGGGCTTGCGCCATATTTTGCCATTGGGCAAACTGGCTTTGTGGCATCACCTGACTATCTATGCCTATGACCTGCCCAGCTTGTGCCGTTTGCGCCACCCACTCCAGCATATCTGGGGTTTGTGGATCGCCCCAGGGCATCAAAATAAACGCCGTGCCCGCCAGATCTTGCTGCGCCTGTACCCAATAACGGCTATCTGTCCATAACCCTGCAAAATCCGCTGTAATCACCAACGACCCTGCCGAGCCAGTAAAGCCGCTTAACCATGCACGAGCTTGATAATATTCGGGCAGATATTCAGATAAGTGCGGATCTGAGCTTAATATTACATAGATATCAATTCCAGCTTGTTGCATAGCCTGACGCAACTGCTGAAGACGAGAATCATAAACCGACATTGACTACCCCAAAAGAAAACAGGCACGACCCAGCGTGCCTGTTTCATGATTATATTAACAATCTAGGCCACTGCAGACACATCTAAAGGGACACCCGTTTTGGATTGGATTTCCTCTAGCGTCACGCCATCGGCCAGCTCCAGTAATTTTAATCCATTCGGTGTGACCTCTATCACCCCTAGATCAGTAATAATTAAATCGACTACTCCCACCCCGGTTAAAGGTAAAGTACACTCGGGCAAGATTTTTAAGGATTCGGTACCGTCTTTAGCACGCGCCACGTGGTCCATTAAAATCACCACTCGCCCCACTCCAGCGACCAAATCCATGGCCCCGCCCATGCCTTTAACCATTTTGCCGGGGATCATCCAGTTCGCAAGGTCCCCTTTTTCAGAAACCTGCATCGCCCCCAAGATGGCTAGATTAATTTTACCACCTCGAATCATGCCGAAGGAGTCAGCCGAAGAAAAGAAAGACGAGCCTGGCAAGGTGGTAACAGTTTGCTTGCCTGCGTTGATTAGGTCTGCATCTACCTCGTCCTCGCGCGGAAAAGGCCCAATACCTAATAATCCGTTTTCGGATTGTAACCAGACCTGCATGCCCTCGGGCACGTGGTTAGCTACCATGGTCGGCATACCAATCCCCAGGTTAACGTAAAAACCATCTTGTAGTTCTTGTGCCGCACGGGCTGCCATTTGATCTCGAGTCCAAGCCATGATTACCTCCTATCGTGTGGTACGCTGCTCAATGCGTTTTTCTGGGTTTTCGTTCAAAACAATACGGTGAACAAAAATACCGGGTAAATGAATCTGATCGGGATCTAATTCGCCCACCTCCACGATTTTCTCTACTTCTACCACTGTCACCTTGCCAGCCTGCGCAATATTAGGGTTAAAGTTACGAGCCGTTTTACGGAAAATCAGGTTACCGCTACGATCGGCAATATGTGCTTTAACTAAAGAAACATCCGGCACAATAGCACGTTCCATGATGTATTGTTGACCATCAAATTCGCGCACCTCTTTGCCCTCTGCCACAATGGTTCCGACCCCAGTGGCCGTAAAAAAAGCAGGAATACCCGCTCCGCCAGCACGTAGGCGTTCGGCTAAGGTACCCTGAGGGGTAAACTCTAACTCAAGCTCGCCAGCAAGGTATTGCCGTTCAAACTCTTTGTTTTCCCCCACATAGGAAGAAATCATTTTTTTAATCTGGCGGGTTTCCAGCAATAAGCCTAAGCCAAACCCATCTACCCCAGCATTATTACTAACACACGTCAAATCTTTTACACCCGAATCACGCAGTGCCGCGATCAGAGCCTCTGGAATACCACATAGCCCAAAACCTCCAACCCCAATGGTTTGTCCATCTGCCACGAGGTCTTTGAGGGCCTCGGTCGCACTGGCATATACCTTATCCATAGTGACAGCTCCTATAAAAATTGACGTTAACGTAAAGTATACGTCATGAGTCATTATTGTTTTCTTATTTTGTTCCTGCTACAACAGAAGAGCAAAGACAACTGATTAGTTATAAGTATAGCGATCTCTCGTAGGTTTGAGTGGGGAAATAACAAGGGAATTCCCTCAATTTTCTATCCCTTAATCCGATCTGCCATACAATTAAGAGCATTCACTCCTTATGCAGCCTCATTGCCGCTGCCTAATCAACAACTATCACGGAGAAACTATCCATGTCTGAACGCGAATCGATGGAATACGATGTGGTCATCGTGGGGGCTGGGCCAGGGGGGCTTGCTACCGCCATACGTCTAAAGCAACTTGCCGCAGAGCAAAATCAAGAATTAAGCGTCTGTGTGCTAGAAAAAGGAGCAGAGGTAGGAGCCCATATTTTATCTGGCGCCGTCATGGACCCACGCGCTTTGACAGAACTTATCCCCGACTGGCAAGAGAAGAACGCACCGCTACACGTAGCGGTCACCGAAGATCAGTTTCTTTTCCTTAGCGAGGACAAGGCTCGTAGCACTCCCTTATGGATGTTACCGGACTGTTTTAAAAACGAAGGCAATTATGTGGTCCGCTTAGGCGAGGTTGCTCAATGGTTAGCAGAGCAAGCCGAGGCTCTAGAAGTCGACATTTTCCCAGGATTTGCTGCCGCTGAAGTGCTCTACACCGATGATGGCGCGGTACGAGGCATTGTCACGGGAGATATGGGGGTTGCCCGCGATGGCTCTCATAAGCCCGACTACCAGCCGGGTATGGAGCTTTTGGCTAAATACACTATTTTTGCAGAAGGCTCTCGCGGTCACTTAGGTCGGCAACTTATCGAAAAATACAAACTCGATGCAGGGAGAAACGCCCAAAGCTACGCCATTGGTATCAAAGAGCTCTGGGAAATTGATCCTTCACGCGCTCAACCCGGTTTAGTCATGCACACTGCCGGCTGGCCATTAGACCCCGACACCTATGGTGGCGCATTCTTATACCACTTAGATAACAACCTAGTAGCCGTAGGTTTAGTAGTGGGCTTGGATTATGCCAACCCGTGGTTATCCCCATTTGAAGAGTTTCAGCGTTATAAAACTCACCCCGCCATTCGCCCCACGTTTGAGGGCGCCAAACGGATCGCTTACGGTGCCCGCTCTTTAACCGCGGGTGGGCTATTGGCTTTGCCTAAGTTCGTATTTCCAGGTGGCGCTATGGTTGGCTGTGAAGCTGGGTTTTTAAATGCTTCCCGCATTAAGGGGAGCCACGCTGCGATTAAAAGCGGCATGTTAGCAGCAGAAGCCGCCTTTGAAGCGATCCGCTCTGGTCGCCAACAGGATGAGCTCAATGCCTACCCCCATGCTTTTGAACGCTCTTGGCTATATGATGAATTAAACAAGGCTCGTAATTTTAAGCAGTGGTTCAAAAAAGGACGTACTGTTGGCACCTTAATGACAGGTATAGAGCAATTGATTTTTAAAGGTAAAATGCCTTGGTCACTTAAAAACACCAAGCCTGACTATGCTTACCTACAGCCTGCGGCTATGTGTGCCCCCATCGATTATCCTAAACCCGACGGCGTCTTAACCTTTGACCGGCTGAGCTCCGTTTATTTGTCCAACACGAACCACGAAGAAGATGAACCTATCCATCTTACCCTTAAAGACTCCAGTGTTCCGGTACGTGTTAACTTAGCTGAATACGCCGGCCCAGAAAGCCGTTATTGTCCTGCCGGTGTCTATGAGTTCATTAAAGACGATACTGGTGCCGACCAGCTACAAATCAATGCACAGAACTGCGTGCATTGCAAAACCTGTGATATCAAAGACCCTACTCAGAATATTGTGTGGATATCCCCTCAGGGAGGGGAAGGTCCTGTCTACTCAGGTATGTAAATAACTCACTTCCTGCCCCACTTCATAGTGGGGTTTTTTCTTCTCCATTATCTAATGGCTGCAAAAAAACAACATCACTTTTTGATACCATTCACATTATTTTGTTGCAACCTTCCTAATTCTTACCCCATAACCATTTTTATATCTATGAAATCGTGATTTTTATTAAAAAAATACCTATAGCAATCTATCTCTGCTAAAAACCATTTTTTAATATGATCCCCATGCCATCTTAAACCACTGTGCTCTTATACAGCGCGGGCTTTTACGGTTTACCTTCCTTAACAGCTTAGGTAAACTTCTAGCTTGATGTTGTTCAATTTGCTAGATTTCAGGGGATAGTTACCCGATTTTGTCATCATCTCCTGTTATCTTAGTTGTGATCTCACCCACATTAGCAAGCCATAACAAATAACAAATTATGTCCTCATTATCACGTTTACTCTCGCCCGCGCGTATTGGGATCGCATGTGCTATAGCATTTTTAACTGGTTGTGCCACAACCCAAGGCCCCGACACCGCCGATGCTCAAGCTCTTCTTGATCAACTCAACCAAGAATACGCCTACGAAACCCAATCCGACCCGCTCGGCGCTTACCTCGCTAACCGTGGTAAAACCGATGTCATCACCACCTATAGTGCTCATACTGCTGCCGATCACAGCCCCAAAGGCAATCACGGTCTTGCATCTACCGCATTAAATTATTTAGGTGTGAAATACCGTTTTGGTGGCAGCGCCCCATCCAGTGGTTTTGATTGCAGCGGTTTGGTCAGCTATGTAGCAGAAAAATCCTTAGGTTTGAAACTTCCTCGCCGCTCGGCCGAAATGGCACGTCTTGGTCAAAGCATCAAACGCCATGAGCTACAAAAAGGAGATTTGGTCTTTTTCAATACCAGTGGCCAACGTTTCTCCCATGTTGGTATATATTTAGGCGACAACAAGTTTGTACATGCTCCCAGCACCGGCTCCGTAGTTCGTATCGAGGACATGAATATCAATTACTGGAAAAAACGCTATAACGGCGCTCGTCGCTTAGCCAGCGCAAAATAATAAAAAAGCCGCTCAAATTTGAGCGGCTTTTTTTATGATTTGAGCTTACTGTTTATAGGGACAATCCTCACAGAATCCCTCTTGAGTTAATGCTGCCTTTACACTGCATATAGACCGACGACACGCAACCACCTTTACCCCACCCCGTTGAGCCGCAGATCGAAATGCCTTCATCACATTATGTCCAAGAAAATCAGTCAACAAAATCAATAGCTCTGTACCCGAGGGCAAAGCCAAGTTTTTTTTCTGGTGTGAGGGTTCTCTGCCGCTAATATGTTGTTTTATTTTTATGTTATGTGTATTTAACAACGCTGGAATATTCCCCAGACGATCTGCTCCTACAATAACAGCACTGATACGTTGTGACATAACAAAGTCTCCACTGGTTGATTTCAACTAAATGATAATCATTCTCATTTAGATTGTCAAACGATCTTATACGAATAAGCGTAGACCAAATCAGCATAAAAAAGCACAGCGCTGATTGGGCTGTGCTCTAAATTGTTATTAATTATTTTCGTTAAGCGCGGCTTCAATCACATCGCGCCCTAAGTCTGGGTTAAGCATTTCCAGCAATACATACAAATAATCGCGGATAAACATGCCCTCTTTAACGGCGACTCTTGTCTGATGTGTACCAAACAAGTGGCCAGCCGGCAGCCCCACCAAGCCTTTATCACGGCGCGGGTCAAATGCCATTCCAGCAATAATACCAATACCCAACCCCACATCAACATATGTTTTGATCACATCCGCATCAATGGCTTCTAATACAATGTCCGGGGTTAGGCCCTCGTTAGCAAACGCCTCATCAATCGCCGTTCTACCGGAAAAAGCATGGTCATAGGTAACAATGGGGTATTTAGCCAGCTCGGTTAGGCTTAATGCTTCGGCACGATTAGAAGGCAAGTCAGCTAAAGGATGATCTGGTCGCACCACCACCGTATGCTGCCAAGAATAGACAGGTAACGTGATCAGACCTGGGGTTTGAGATAAGGTTTCCGTCGCAATAGCTAGATCCGCTTTTTCATGCAAAACCATTTGTGCTAGAACCGGGGGACTACCCTCGGCTAAGGACATATGAACTTTAGGGAAACGCTCTCGAAACGCCGGAATGACTTTGGGCAATAAATAACGCGCTTGCGCATGGGTACAGCCAATAACTAAAGCGCCTTCGTCATGGCGCGCAAAATCATCACTCACACGACGCAAGTTATCCACTTCGCGCATAATACGATCAATGACTTCAGCCACAGCTGCCCCAGGCTTAGTCAAGCCTTTAAGACGTTTACCATGGCGCTCAAAAATTTGTATCCCTAACTCATCCTCTAGCTCGATAATGGCTTTAGAGACACCAGGCTGAGAGGTAAACAACGATCGAGCGGCATCGGTTAAATTAAAGTTTTGCCGAATGGTTTCGCGCACAAAGCGAAATTGCTGTAGATTCATATCAAATCCCCCTAGTTATCATCTTATTATATAGAATATAGATATAAAACTTTATGCAATTTAGCTATATGCTTACTGTTTTTTTAACTAGATTTCACTGTATTTTTAGGTGCTTTTATTCGTAAACGTAACCAAAACATCCACAGCATAAAACCAAAAAATACCGCATGCACGCCTAGCCCACCAAGCCACATATCGAGCACCCCATTCGCAATCCAGCCTCGGGATAAATTGATCAGATTCATATACAACAGACCAATCAGCCCAGCAAATAATACATCACCCGATTTACCTAAACGTGGATTAACCGCGCCTAGCGGTATAGCTAACAAACATAAGTTTAAAATAGCCAACGGCATCGCTAAACGCCACATAATCTGTGCCCGAGCTTTATCTGTTTGATCCTGTATTAACTGCTCGGTTGGTCGACCTTTGATCTGTTGTTCTGCTTTAGCGCGAATGGCATCGGGGTGGCTTTGATCGTCTTTGCTTTCCAAGCGTACCCCATAGTTCTCAAAATGCACGAGCCGTAATTGTGCATCGTCGGGACGCACATCATAACGCTGACCTTGACTTAACACCAAAAACCGATCTTCATTGGCTTGTGTTTCTACATGCGCGCTATCTGCGGTGATAACACTCACCCAACCATTTTCATCGATGACTCGAGCCACGACTTTGCCGAGCTCATCATCGGCAGACTCAGGGGACTCGGTAAAAAACACCCGTTGCCCATTTTCAGTTTCAATAAACTGCCCGACGGTAACCTTGCTTAAGTCGGAACGTAACTCATAGCGTTGTCTATACTCTGACATTTGACGATATGCCCAAGGTGAGGCATAAAATGTCAGCAACAAAATAAGCAACGCCACCGGCACCACACAAAATAAAACCGGACGCACCCAATCCCGCAGAGATAAGCCACTAGTAAACCACACCACCATCTCCGATTCTCGATAGCTGCGGGTGACCGTGCTTAGCACTGCAATGAATAAAGAAACCGTTAAAATAACCGGTAAAGCCGTTAAACTCGAAAAGACGGCTAAGCTCAATACAACCTCGGGCCCGATGCTTCCACCTGCGGCCTCGCCCAATAAGCGCACGAGCAATACACTTAGCCATACAATAAGCAGTGTAGACAAAACAACCCCAGCATGACTGAGTATTTCAGAAATAACGGTGCGTTTAAATAAAGACATATATGAGACAATAGACAGGTATCGTGGCAATTCGCCAATTTTTTAGGGAATGATTATGGAATTTAGCACACAAACAACAACAGATTTAGCCCAAATTCAAACAGAAGCCCTGGCGGTAGGTGTATTTAAAGAGCAAAAATTAAGCCCAGCCGCCGAGCAAATCGACCAAGCCAGCGCAGGGGCACTGCGTGAAGTACTCGCTCATGAATTCAAAGCCGATGCTAAAACCCATTTGGTTTTACGCCAGTTGCCTGGTGTACAAGCCAAGCGTGTCGTTTTAATTGGCTTAGGAGAACAAAAAAAGTATAACGCCAAAGCGCATGCTGCTGCCGAAAACACCTTTGCCAACTATTGTAAATCGGCTTCGCTTACCGAGGCGGTCTCCACCCTTGCCAGCATTGATACAACAGACAACACCCTAACAGACCGCGCCCGAGCCGCGGCACAAGCTGTTGGGGCCGCTAACTACCACTACGATGCCACCTTATCAAAAAAGAACCAAAGCCAAGCTATTGCTCAGTTTTCGCTTTGGTGCGCGCCAACGCAGGCAGCCGAAGCACAAACCGGCCTGAGCCAAGGCCAAGCCATAGCGAATGGGGTGAGCCTCACTCGCCTATTGGCGGATCTACCACCCAATATCTGTACCCCCACCTATTTGGCCAATACCGCGAAAAAACTCGCCGATGAGTTTGACTCGATCAAAGTCGAAGTCTTAGAACGCAAACAGATAGAAGCCTTAAAAATGGGTGCTTTCTTATCGGTGGCTAAAGGCTCCGATGAACCCCCCGTTTTTATTGTGATAAAACACAGTCCAGCAAACAGCACCGATGAAGCCCCTTTGGTCTTAGTCGGCAAGGGCTTAACTTTTGATGCGGGCGGGATTTCCTTAAAACCTGCCGCCAACATGGACGAAATGAAATACGACATGGGGGGCGCAGCCAGTGTGTTGGGCTCCATGCGTGCTGTGGCCGAACTAGGACTCAACCGTGAAATCATTGGTATTATTGCGGCGTGCGAAAACCTACCTAGCGGCAAAGCCAACAAGCCCGGTGATGTCGTCACCTCCATGGCTGGCAAAACCATTGAGATTCTCAACACCGATGCCGAAGGACGTCTCGTACTATGTGATGCCTTAACCTATGCCGAGCGCTTTAAACCCGCTTCTGTGATCAATATTGCCACCTTGACCGGTGCTTGCGTTGTGGCTCTGGGCGATATCAATAGCGGTCTTTTCAGTAACGATGATGCGCTTGCTGAACAGCTTAAAGAGGCAAGCCAGCAATCTAACGATAGCGTGTGGCAGCTACCTATTTCTGACGAGTACCAAGCCAAACTGAAATCTAATTTTGCTGATATTGCAAACATTGGCACCCCCGGTGCGGGTTCAATTACAGCGGCATGCTTTTTGGCTCGCTTTACCGAAAACTACGCTTGGGCGCATTTAGATATTGCTGGTACCGCTTGGAATAGTGGAGCAAACAAAGGCGCAACAGGCCGTCCTGTGCCCTTGCTTGTCCAGTACCTAATTAACCAAACCGTAAATGCTTAAACCATGACAACTCGCGTCGATTTTGCTTTCGGCGCGCCCAACCGTTTGCGCACCGCTTGCGATGTGGTGCGCAAACACTATTTAGCTGGGCGCAAACTGATTATCTACCATCCCGAACTACGCGAACTACAACGCTTTGATCGTATGTTGTGGGGGTTTGAGCCCACCGCCTTTATTCCCCATGTCTTTGTGGATGATCCTCTTGCCCCACAAACCCCTATTTGGTTAAGTACTCAACCGCCACAACCCCATCCACAAAGCCCTGCTGACGCAGCATGGCTACTGAATCTCGCTCCCTCTTGTCCGCCTCTACCTACGCCCTTTCAGCGTATATTAGAGATCGTTTCTGAAAATGAAAAAGACAGGCAAGCTGCACGGCAACGATGGCGTCAATATCAGCAGCTAAACTACGACGTACGCGGGCATAAGCTCAATTACTCATAGGCGACTTAGACTTGATTCGTCAGCTATTTGTCAGCTATTCTTTAGCTATTATCTATTTTGCGGTAAAGGAACGTTTATGAATACATCTCGTCCTGATCTTTCTCCCTCTAGCTTGGGTCAAACCCAACAGTTAGCTGTACGTCATCGCGTCTTACGCAATACCTACCTATTATTAGCGATCTCCATGATCCCTACCGTCTTAGGTGCCTGGCTAGGCCTAAAAACAGGTATTACCCAAGTCTTTGGCTCTAGCCCTGGCTTAAGCGCTATTGTCTTTTTAGCGGGTGCTTTTGGCATGATGTTTTTAATTGAACGCAATAAAAACCGTGCCACCGGTGTGGGGCTACTTTTAGCATTTACCTTTTTTATGGGGATCATGCTCTCTCGCCTACTCGGGTTTGTGCTGGGTATGGGCAATGGCGGTCAACTCATTATGTTGGCCTTTGGTGGAACCGCCGCAGTATTTGGCACCATGTCAGTTATTGCTAGCACCACAAAACGTGATTTTAGCGGTATGCAAAAATTCCTGTTTATCGGTGCTGTTATTCTCATTGTGGCATCACTGGCCAATATCTTTTTACAGATCCCAGCCTTGATGCTCACCCTATCTGTGATGGCGATCGGTATTTTCTCTGCTTTTCTACTGGTCGATTTGCAGCGTATCATTAACGGTGGCGAAACCAACTACATTAGCGCCACCCTTGCCGTGTATCTCAGCCTTTATAATATTTTTAGTAACCTATTGATGTTATTAGGTGTGTTAGGCGGCGATCGCGACTAAATTTTCACTTCTCCATATCGCAGCATCACGCTGCGATATTTTTTATTTTAATCTTCCTGCCCGACTGTCTTGGTAAACCCGCCAAACCCCTTCAGCCGTCATCAGCGCCACCGCCGTCCAAATCGGAATATAGGTCCACCACTCTTGCGCAGCGATTGGCTCATCCAAAAGCAAAAAAGCCACCCAAAATAACAAGATCGGCTCTACATACCCTAATAAACCAAAAACCCCTAAAGGCAGCAAACGACTTGCGCTTAGATAGCCAACTAAAGCAATGGAGCTAATCAGACCAAATAATGGTACTTGCCAAAAAAAGCGCGGCTGCTCCAAAAATCGTTGTGCCAACGTCACTTCTTGAGACAACAATACATAGAATGCGGGAAGGAGTAGAAAGAGAAAATCAAACCAAAGCGAGGTTAAAGCCCCTATCCGCAAATAACGCCGCAACATAAAATACGGTGGATAACCAAATGCCACCAATGCCGTTGCCCACGAAAATGAGTACACACGCCAAAACTCATGCAATACCCCAGCAGCAGCACACGCCACCGCTAACCACTGCCATGCGCTTAGCTTTTCCTGATAAAAAATCCGTCCCACCAGCACCATAATCAAAGGCAATAGAAAATAGCCTAAAGAAACGTCCAACGCCTTTTGATGTAAGGGGGCCCAAACAAATAGCCACGTTTGTGTACCAAACAACACCGCGCTCAATAGCAGCCATAAAAAAAACCGAAAATCAGTAAGCACTTGGTGTGTGACTGCTTTGACCTCATCCCAGCGTTTTAGCTGTGTGATCACTAAAGCCAGCGCAGGAATCCCTAATACAATACGCCACGCAAAGACCTCCCCCCCTGTTAGCGGCTCAAGCACGGTGGCATAATAATAAATAACCGCAAACAAAAAAGAAGCGCTGACTGAAAAAGCAATACCCTGCCCCATAATGGCTCCGTCTACTTAAAAATTATCCTATCCACATCACGTGTTTTCTCTGCTTTCATAGCGTTTGGCCAAATTAAACAAACGCTCGCGCTTGAGTAACGCTGTCACTGAAAGCAATGGTTTATCCGGCGCCGTCACCGCAGCAGGCATAGCCTCCAACAGCTTACTCCAGTCCGCGCCCCCCTCATCCCACAGCACACATAAAAAACCATCTGGTTCCCAACGACTTAAGGCCAGCCGGCGTAATTCACTACGATTAAAATCTTTGCTATTACGCGTGAGCACATGCACATAACGCGTTTTAAAACGAGCTTGTGCTGCACGTGCCGCTGCAATCACATGCCAATCTTTAGGGTCACTATATTGCAACCCCAGCTCCCACGCCTTCACTATGCCTTGATCCGCAAGCGGATACTGATGCTCCCACTCATCCCAATCCAACGCTAGTTGCTCAACCGGTACTGACCATAGGCGTGAAGCATTACGTAACCACTCATCTCGAATTTTGGCGCTCCAAATTGGCTGATATAACCCCTGCTCAGCAAGAGCAAAACACAGATAACGCAATACATTTGAAATCAATATGCATGTATCTAGCACCACCATCCCATGCAAAGGACTAACCGCGCCCATATTCTTGTAACTCCATTAGCACAGTGCGCGTACGCAAGGGTCTACCCAGCAGATAATCAATCCGTTCGCGTAAGCGTTGTCGAAGCACGGGCTCCTGCTCCAGATCGAAAAAATCCGGCATGGCTTCATCAAGCCCATAGCCGGTTTCTTGTAAAAGCACCCACTCAAACTCGCGTAAAATCGTCGCAGCGGTAAGTTGCCCCTGAGCCAACTGTGTTAGCGCTTGTCGATACTGATCAAACAAGTTTGGGTGGGGGTCTTCTTTGGGTAAAAGGCGTAATATAAGCTCATTCATATACCACGCTGACATCAACGCGCGCCCCGATATAGGGTGTAAGCCAGCTAATTCGGCTCGCGTTAGGGTTTTTACCTCGTTACTACCGCTCCAAGACAAAAGCAGTGGTTGAAAATTTAATAATACTGGCTTTAGCGCCGAATAAGGTCTCTTAGCACCTTTAGCCACCAGTGATACGATCCCATAATCACGACTGAACATTTGAGCAATGAGCGAGCTTTCTTTCCAGGGCGTCGCATGTAAAAGATAACTGGCGGCTTCGTTAACTCGCTGCCTTTTACTCATGCCCTAGTTCACGTAGAGTTGCCTCTCGCTCTGTCCAGCCTCTGCGTACTTTGACATAGACATCCAAAAACACCGGTTTGTCTAAAAGGTTTTTAATATCTTGACGTGCCTCCGAAGCAATACGCTTCATGTGCATCCCATTTGCGCCTAGCAAAATAGGACGGTGGCTTTCACGCTCTACTAACACACAGGCCGAAATCCGCGCCCCCTGCTCATTTTCCTCCCACTGTTCGATCATCACCGCGCAGCCATAAGGCAACTCATCGCCCACTAAACGGAAGATTTTCTCACGCAATAGCTCGGCGGCAATAAAACGCATGGACCGATCTGTAATCATGTCCTCTTCGAACATGGGCTCATTCTCGGGTAGGTATTTAGCCACCTCATCTAGCAAAGCATCTAACTGGATATGCCGCTCTGCACTAATAGGTATCACCGCCGCATAGGGGTATTTTTCTGCGCATTGCGCAATATAAGGTAATAAGTCAGTTTTATTTTTCAGCAGGTCTACCTTATTGATCACGAGTATCACGTTGGCATCTTTAGGAAAAAGCGGGAGCAGCTGTTCGTCACCCGCGTTCCATTTACCGGCCTCGACCACATGTAGCACCACATCCACATCGGTTAAAGACTGGGTCACCACTCGATTCATCATGCGGTTCATCAACCCGCCATGGCGCGTCTGAAAACCCGGTGTGTCAACAAAAACAAACTGCTCGTTTTCTCGTGTTAATACACTATTAATCCGATGTCGTGTCGTCTGCGCTTTGCGTGACACAATAGAAATTTTAGCGCCAACCAAGGCGTTGGTTAACGTAGATTTTCCCACATTCGGACGCCCGACAATGGTCACAAATCCACATTTATAATCAGTAGTAAAAGTCATAGTAATTAAATGATCAATGACGTCGGCGGGCAGAGCGCGAGGTTTTTAAAGGCTCAATAGCTTCTACACGCTCAATCGCTTGTAAGGCGGCGGCTTGTTCAGCAGCACGGCGACTATTGCCACTGGCTTGCACCACAATATCGAGTTTATCGATGCGGCACTCAACATCAAACACCTGACTATGTGCAGCACCATGTGTTGCTACCACTAAATACACCGGCAAATCCAAACGGCGCCCTTGAAGCATTTCTTGGAGCAAGGTTTTAGGATCTTTACCTAGTGTTTTAGGGTCAACAGTTAACAAAATTGGCTCATACTGACGACTGATCACATAGGCAGCCGCCTCAAACCCGCCATCTAAGTAAACTGCGCCAAAAACAGCCTCCAGCGCATCCGATAAAATAGATGGCCGTCTAAATCCACCACTTTTCAGTTCGCCTTCGCCCAGACGTAAAAAATCCGATAAGTTTAATTTTTGGGCAATTTCTGCCAGAGTTGATTGCTTGACTAAATTGGCTCGTATCCGCGACAAATCACCTTCATCGATACGATCAAACTGCTTATACAACAAAGAAGCCACCACAAAATTCAGTACCGAATCCCCAAGGAATTCTAAACGCTCATTGTGCTTGGCATTATGACTACGATGCGTCACCGCCTGCTCTAACAGAGCAGGAGTAGTAAAATGATAATCGATGGCGTCTTCTAAACGAGATAACCGTGCTGCCATTAGTGGAATCGTCCTATACGACCGGGTTCGCTAAAATTCATCCAGATAAAAAACGCGCGACCCACTACATTTTCATCTGGAACAAAACCCCAATATCGACTATCTAAACTATTGTCACGATTATCCCCCATGACAAAATAATGGCCTTCAGGCACGACACACTGTATTGCTTGGCGCCCGTAGTCACAGTTATCTAGATAAGGAAAACGTACGATAGGCATGTAGTCTTGGTTTTGCTGTGTATTGACTAGAACCTGATGGGGCTGAGAACCCAGCTGCTCCGTATACTGAGCAACATAGTTATGGCGATCCGGCTCAAAATACTGCCCAGACGGCGTTAAATTAACCGCTTGATCGTTCACATACAGCTGATTGCCCTCGTAGCGCACTACATCTCCAGGCACACCTACTACACGCTTAATATAGTCAATACTGGTATCAACAGGATAACGAAATACCAGTACATCCCCTGCTTTGGGATCTGACAAAGGAATCACCTTTTTGTTTATGACAGGTATACGTATACCGTATTGATACTTATTAACTAAAATAAAATCCCCGCTTTGTAAAGTAGGAAGCATCGAACCTGAGGGAATGCGAAACGGCTCAAAGATAAAAGAGCGTAATACAAAGACAAAGAGAATAACGGGGAAAAAGCTCACCCCGTACTCTACCCACCAAGGCATTTTGCCAGCTTTTGCGCGGGCTTCCTCTTTAAGTTGTTGCTGCTGCTCCGTGCTGAGCCCCGGCACATAAGGGACATTCGCAGCGGCCGCCTCAGCGCGCTGACGCCGCTTTGCAGCTAATGAATATCGATCCCAGAACCAAACAATTCCAGTAATCACCAACAAAATAAATAAAATGAGGGAAAAGTCCCAACGCATAAGTGGCACCGTTTATTAATTGTCTTCGACTTGTAAAATCGCTAAGAAAGCCTCTTGTGGAATCTCCACATTACCGACTTGCTTCATGCGTTTTTTACCTTCTTTTTGTTTTTCAAGCAGCTTTTTCTTACGTGAAATATCACCACCATAACACTTGGCGAGTACGTTTTTACGCAAGGCTTTAACGTTTTCACGAGCAATTACCTCGGCCCCAATAGCGGCTTGAATCGCAATATCAAACATCTGACGTGGAATGAGGCCACGCATCTTAGACACCACCTCGCGCCCACGATAACGTGCACTTTGACGGTGCACAATCATCGATAGAGCATCGACACGGTCCCCGTTAATTAACAGATCCACTTTGACTACATCCGCAGCACGATACTCAAGGAATTCATAATCCATCGATGCATAGCCACGCGACACCGATTTTAAACGGTCAAAGAAATCCAACACAATCTCAGCTAAAGGGATCTCATAGACCAAACTGACCTGACGCCCTAAGTAGGTCATATTAAGCTGCACCCCACGCTTTTGGTTGCAAAGCGTCATCACGGGCCCCACATATTCTTGCGGCATCAAGAGAGTGACCTCAACAATGGGTTCACGTATTTCAGCGATTTGGCCTACCTCGGGCATCCGTGAAGGGCTATCAATCATGAGCACTTCGCCATCATTGCGCTGTACCTCATAAACCACCGAAGGCGCGGTGGTGATGATATCCATATCGAACTCACGCTCTAAGCGCTCTTGCACGATTTCTAAATGCAGCAGTCCCAAAAATCCGCAACGAAAACCAAAACCTAGCGCTTGAGAAACCTCGGGCTCAAACATCAATGAGGCATCATTGAGCTTTAGTTTCTCTAGGGAGTCACGCAACTGATCGTACTCACTACTTTCAACAGGGTACACCCCTGCAAAAACCTGTGGTTTGACCTCTTTAAAGCCTGGTAAAGGAGTATCAGCCGCTTTATTACCACTGTGCGTAATCGTATCCCCTACCTTGGCCTGCTCTAGCTCTTTAATCCCAGTGACGACAAAGCCGACCTCTCCTGCAGCCAATTGCTCGACAGGAGTGGATTTTGGCGTAAACATACCGATTTGCTCACAAATATGCTGTGAGTGATTCGACATGAGTTGGATTTTATCGCGGTGTTTCAGTACGCCATTGACAATACGCACCAACATGACCACGCCCACATAGTTATCAAACCATGAGTCAATAATCAATGCTTGTAACGGCGCATCGGGATCTCCTTCAGGAGCAGGGATATGCGTCACAATGGCTTCCAAAATATCATCAATGCCCTGACCTGTTTTAGCACTCGCCTCGATGGCTTCAGAGGCATCAATACCAATCACGTCTTCAATTTCTTGGCGAGCTGCATCTGGATCGGCCGATGGTAAATCAATTTTATTTAATACGGGGATGACTTCTAAGTCTTGTTCCAATGCGGTATAGCAGGTCGCAACCGTTTGAGCTTCTACCCCTTGTGATGCATCCACCACCAATAACGCGCCCTCACACGCTTGCAGTGAACGACTCACCTCATAAGAGAAGTCCACGTGCCCAGGAGTATCGATAAGATTGATACGATACTCTTTACCATCTTTGGCCTTATATTTAAGGGCAGCGGTTTGTGCTTTAATCGTAATCCCACGTTCACGCTCAATATCCATCGAGTCTAAAACCTGAGTGGACATTTCACGATCCTCTAGCCCCCCACAGCGCTGAATTAGGCGGTCGGCCAGGGTAGATTTACCATGGTCAATATGAGCGATAATAGAAAAGTTGCGGATAAGATCCATAGACCTAAATAAAAAAACAACCGGTTAATCGGAGCCAGCTGAAAATACAAAAAAGGGGCGCTCTGGGCGCCCCTAGAAGGCTAAATTGTGATTTAGCCTTTTTGTACGGGTTATTTGGTTGGTTTTACCAATACCCATTGGGCATTATTACCACGAACAACTAAAAGTGCCGCGTTTTTTCCTGCTGATAACGATTTTACAATGCGTTGATAACTGCTGGCATCTAAATCATCGTGATTATTAATTTGTAAAATAATATCACCTTCGGCAATACCGGATTGGGCAGCCGGCGCACTCGCCGCTTTTACCTTGATACCCGAATCTACCCCTAAGCGTTGTTTATCTGCATCAGATAAGTTTTCAACTACCAGTCCCAAGCGATCAACATCCGTTTTTGCTTCTGGGGCTTTAGCAACGCTAGTACCTGTGGTGAGCTCGCCAACTTCGGTTTTTAGGGTAATGGATTTTCCTTTGCGCCAGACCTCGACATCAACCTTAGAGCCTGGTTTTGCCGCACCAACAATGCGCGGTAAATCGCTCATTTGTTTGATCTCTTTGTCACCAAAACGCAAGATCACATCACCATTACGAATACCGGCTTTGGCGGCAGGCCCGTTTTCTTCGATATTGCTAACTAAGGCCCCTTTATTATCGGGTAAACCTAAGGCTTTAGCCACGTCTTCACTTACATCCGTGATTTGCACCCCTATTCTACCGCGAGTGACCTTACCGTGGGATTTTAACTGATCCACGACATTCATGGCCTCATCAATAGGGATAGCTAAAGAAATCCCCATAAAGCCGCCACTACGTGAAATGATCTGGGAGTTAACCCCAACCACTTCTCCTGATAAATTTAATAGCGGTCCGCCGGAGTTTCCAGGATTCACCGCCACATCGGTTTGAATAAAAGGCAGATAATCCCCGGTATCTCGATTAATAGCACTCACCACCCCTACTGTAACAGTGGAATCCAAACCAAAAGGCGATCCAATTGCCATCACCCATTGCCCTTTTTTTAAATTAGAGGGGCTACCAATTTTAAGTGGCGATAGATTTTTAGCATCAACTTTGATTAAAGCAATATCCGTACGTTCATCGGCGCCAATAACCTTTGCTTTGTACTCTTTGCCATCCACCAACGTGACAAAAATGTCTTTGGCATCCGCAATCACATGATTATTCGTCAATATATAACCATCTGCGGAAATGACAAAGCCAGAACCGACCCCTCGTGGCACCACACGCTCTTCGGCTTGTGGGGCTCGACGATGAGGGTTACTAGGCGCTGGCATAAAGTCTGGCCCAAAGAACCAGCGAAATAAATCATATGGATCCCCACTACCCATAGGGGAACGCACTGGAATGCTTTCTGTAGTACGGATATTTACAACAGATTTTTCTGTTTTTTCTACGATCTGACTAAAATCAGGTAACACCACAGCTGGGGCCGCCGCTTGTGCCATCGCTGGTGTCTGCATACCCAAGCCCAGTGTTACAGCCACGCATAAACTGCTTAAAACACGCGATAAACGTTTAGTGCGAATTTGCATTAGATGCACTCCGTGAGTTGTTTTTATTTAGCAACTGGAACAAATTCAGTATTGTTCCCGAGATAATGTAAAGTTTCTAAAGGGACCTCGCCCGTGGCAGTTAACCAAAAATCACCAATCCGTTTTCTATACAAATGAATACTACCTTTACGGGAGCCCGGATCGGCTTTCAGTCGCTGACTAAATGCATCTACAGGCTCAATAAAAACAGAAATAGACGCTAACCCATCAGACAACACAAGCTGAGCCACCTGACGCTCACTACGGATAAAACGTGTAATTTGCGTTACCGGCTCAAAACCTGCCGGATAAGGAATACGCCAACCCTGAGCCATCAGATCGGTTTTCTCCATATGAGCAGCAATCACTTTCCAGTCATTGTACTTCCAAGAGGACTGCAGTGCATCTACCTCGACATTTTGACCAATCTGCACACTCGCAAAACTGACTTGATTGATGACTTTGTTATTTATATGGGTGGCAATGGTCTGAGATTTCAAGAGCAAATGATGCGTTTTATCTACGCAAAACCGATACCCATACCGCCATTGATCAACCGGTATTAACAAGTAATCTTGGCACTCACGCCCTGCGACTCGTTGAATATCGCCTTTTTGAAATTGGTAAAAGTCTTCGATTGACGCGGACTCTGCTGTGAGCAACGCAGGAAAACGGTCATTTTTAGGTTTTTCGAGAATAATGGTTTTTTGCTCGGGAATTAAACACTGCGTTACATCATTCACCCGAATAAACTCACGCTCAATCCCGTCTAAGACTGTTAAGCGCTCATGTTCACCCGTGCCATCAATCACATGCACCAAATGCATAGACTCCGTACCAGAGGGATTGCTGTAACTAATGACACCCGAATAATCAAGCTGGCGAGCGGCTTGCTGGACCTGTCGTAAAATATCGCTCACCGACACTGGCTCTGCCTGCGCCGTTAACGCTAACAGTACCCCTCCTAGGCAAGCTAAAAATACTTTCATGCTACTGCCCTACCGAATACGATACATAACTCGCCGGCCCGGCTCCTGCTAATGAGCGATGTGCATCAATATAATCAGCCCACAGCTCATCTGCACTCGCTAACACCGGCGTTACCTCGTCGATGGGTTCGGGTTGTAGGACCCACAAAGAAGCCACCAGCGCCGCACTAATGGCCGCTGCAGGCAAGCCCCAACGTTTCCATTTTGTGATTTTTAGGGCGTTAGGCGCAAATACAATCGGTTCCTCATCAATTGCTTTCGCTACGCGCGCATAAAACAAATCAGAAGGCTCTACGGCTAAATCCTCACTGCGCAACACATCACCAATTAAATGGTAATTTTCCCAAAGCTGGCGTCCATAAGGAGAATCCAGCTGGTCAACATCGGAGGGCAGCTCCCCGTCCATCCACAACGAGACCGACTCCTCCAAACTATATTGCTTAAACTCATCTTGGTTGTGGTGTTTTTTCGCCTGCATGCTGTTTCCTTAGTTAGTCCCTTCTCGAACCTTGCGTAGTTTCTCTGCAATCGCTTCACGCGCCCGAAAAATGCGTGAGCGCACCGTACCAATAGGACAATCCATCGTCTGTGCGATATCCTCGTAGCTGAGACCTTCGATTTCACGCAATAATATAGCCGTACGTAATTCAGGTGCTAACTCGTTAATTGCTGTTTTCACTGCGCTCGCTACCTGACGGCTAACTAATTCTGACTCAGGGGTATTGATATCAGTTAGAGTGTCTAAAGCACTAAAAGTTTCCCCATCCTCGTTCTGATATTCGTTGAGTAACAGGGGGCGCCTGCCATTAGCTACCTGCCAATTGCGTGCGGAGTTAATCGCAATACGATATAACCATGTATAAAAATTACTATCCCCTCTGAACTGCGGTAGAGCACGATACGCTTTAATAAAGGTTTCTTGTGCCACATCCTCGACCTCGGCAGGATCACTAATCATACGAGCAAGCAAGCGCATAATACGTCGTTGGTATTTTAAAACAAGCAAATCAAAAGCACGCTTATTGCCTTGCTGTACCTGATGGACCAAATCTTTATCTACATCATGACTCATATAGGATCTGCCAAAGAGGCCTGTTGATTAAGAAGCTGATAATAGCGTAAATGGATATGCGCTTGCCTCCATATTTCTGGGGTTACAGCACTACGCCAAAGCGTGAAGTAGTGTGTCTTGTGCGGAAAGGTCCGATACCTATATTGAAATCGAACTACAACTGGACTATACCAGACGTGCGTCACAACAATAGGGCTATTTGAAGAAAGAAGAAATGCCAGAGAAGGATCTAGATTTTGTAAAGTGAGTGCATGCTGTTGGCGCCACAAAAGATAAGCACCTGCGCTCAACACCCATGCGGCAACTATTGCATACAGCCACCAAGCATAACCCCAGCGCAACCAAAGCCAACCACAAACAGTGAGCACTAGCCCATAAAAGAGCAATCCCAGCACGATCACGCGTAAAGAAATACCCGTGAAGCTGTGCTGGGATAATAAGCGCATGGCTTAATCCAGACGACGCACCACCATGGTGCCGTTTGTGCCTCCAAACCCAAACGAATTGGAGACGGCCACATTGATTTTGGTCTCTCGTGCTTGATTGGCGCAATAGTCCAAATCGCACTCAGGATCCTGATTAAAAATATTAATGGTAGGGGGGGAAACCTGATTGTATAAAGCCAGTGTTGTGAAAACAGCTTCGATCCCACCCGCTGCGCCGAGCAAATGCCCAGTCATCGATTTGGTGGAGTTAACAATCACATTTTTGGCGTGATCACCCAGAGCGAGTTTAATCGCTACGGTTTCATTGATATCACCAAGTGGGGTAGAGGTTCCGTGGGCGTTAATATAATCGACTTCGTCCACATTAATCCCACCATTACGTAAGGCATTCAGCATACCACGGCGTGGGCCATCGCTATCAGGCATTGTAATATGATGCGCATCCGAGCTCATGCCATAGCCAACGAACTCACCATAGATGCGAGCGCCACGCTTTTTCGCATGCTCGTATTCCTCGAGCACCAAGACCCCAGCGCCCTCGCCCATTACAAAACCGTCTCGATCGGTATCCCAAGGACGCGAAGCCGTTTCTGGGTCATCGTTGCGCGTAGACAGCGCACGCATGGCAGCAAAACCACCAATTCCCAGTGGGGATACGGTCGCCTCAGCCCCCCCAGCTACCATCACATCGGCATCGCCGTATTCAATCAAGCGCGCTGCATCACCAATAGAATGTAAGCCAGTGGTACATGCTGACACTACGGCATAGCTAGGACCTTTTAGCCCTAAAAGAATAGAAAGCTGCCCTGACACCAAGTTCACCAAAGAACCTGGCACAAAGAAAGGGGATATACGGCGCGGGCCACGTTCGAGGTAATCGGATTGTGTGGCCTCGATACGAGGTAAACCGCCAATCCCCGAGCCAACAATCACACCAATACGGTCGGCGTTGTCCTCGGTGACTTCTAGGCCAGCATCACGCCACGCCTGTACCCCAGCAGCAATACCATAATGGATAAAAGTATCCATTTGTTTGGCTTCTTTCGCTGAGATGTACTGCGTGACATCAAAATCTTTAACCTCACCCGCAATTTGGGCTGTGAGAGCCGAGGGATCAAAACGCGTAATACGCCCGATGCCTGAACGCCCATTAACGATGTTATCCCATGCGGTGGAAATATCGTTGCCTACAGGGGAAACAATACCCAGACCGGTAATTACGACACGTCGTTTCACGGATGACTCCTAAATACAAAAAAAGCGGTTCGTAGCGAATGACCCACGCTATGCTCCTAAAGATAGGTAAAGGGGCTAGTGTATCATTCTCTGTAAACCGCCTTGAGCTAAGGGGCAAGCCAAGCAGAAACTAAGCCTGCCCACACCCAGGTTTGAAATTACTGCTCGCTGTTAGCGTTAATATAGTTAACAGCTTGCTGAACCGTCGTGATTTTCTCAGCTTCTTCGTCTGGGATTTCGGTTTCGAATTCGTCTTCGAGCGCCATCACGAGCTCGACCATGTCGAGCGAGTCGGCACCGAGGTCGTCAAGAAAAGAAGATTCGTTCTTGATCTCGGCTTCGTTGACGCCAAGTTGTTCAGCGACGATCTTCTTGACGCGCTGTTCGATGCTTTCCATGCAGATTCTCCAAATTGGGGGTTAATTCCCACAAATTATAGCCAAACAAACACAAAGGGTGCAGGCTATGACCAAAAACGGCAATATCGGTTGTCTTTGAGTTCAAAGGCAAACTGATATGCCCCTTAAAAAATAGTAAAGTACGTAATTTAACCTTAGATGAGCTTTTCGCCAAGCCCTTTACATATACATACCACCATTAACATGCAAGGTAGTCCCTGTAATGTAATCGGCTTGAGGACCAGCCAAAAAGGCTACAGCATTCGCAATATCTTGGCTTTGCCCCAAACGCCCTAGGGGGATTTGGGTAAGTAAAGCGGCTTGTTGGTCCTCTGAAAGTGCACGCGTCATATCGGTATCGATAAAACCCGGAGCAACACAGTTGACCGTAATATTGCGACTGCCCAATTCACGCGCCAGAGCACGCGACATCCCAGCTACACCAGCTTTAGCCGCCGCGTAGTTGGCTTGCCCAGGGTTGCCGCTATAGCCAACCACTGAGCTGATGTTTATTATACGACCCCAGCGGGCTTTCATCATAGGACGAATAACCGCACGACTTAAGCGGAATACAGCCCGTAGGTTAGTGTTAAGTACCGCATCAAAATCGTCGTCTTTGAGACGCATAGCAAGGTTATCACGAGTGATCCCTGCATTGTTTACCAGTATATGAGGACCACCCTCTTTAGACAATTGGGCAATTAAGTCATCACAAGCTTGGTCATCGTTTACGTCAAGCTGTACACCGCGCCCTGTTTCACTGTTTAAATAAGCGGTAATTGCATCAGCACCAGCCTGCGTGGTCGCTGTGCCAATAACCTGAGCACCTAGCGACTGCAGCTCCAAAGCAATGGCTTGACCGATACCACGGGAGGCCCCTGTCACTAAAGCAATTTTTCCGGCTAATGGGGTAGTTGTCATATTATGCGTTTAACTGATTAAATGTCTGTTCAAGTGAGGCGGGGTCCTGAATAGAGAACACCTGAATTTCTTTGTCTATGCGCTTAATTAGCCCAGATAGCACCTTGCCGGGACCACATTCTACAATATGAGTCACTCCCTGATCACGCATTTTCTGAATGGTTTGCACCCAGCGTACAGGTTGCCATGCTTGGCGCACTAAAGCCGACTTAATCGCATCGATCTCTACGGGCATCTCTACATCCACGTTATTGATGACCGGTATACGAGGACTATGCATTTGAATTTGATCTAGGGCTTGCTCAAGTATTTTTGACGCTGGCTCGATTAAGCTGGAATGAAAGGGGGCAGACACAGGCAATAACATAGCACGCCTTGCTCCCGCAGACTTTGCGATTTCGCAAGCACGCTCAACGGCCTCTTTGTGCCCTGCAATCACAATCTGCCCAGGTGCATTAAAGTTAACTGGCTCTACGACTTGGCCTTGGGCTGCCAGCGAACATACGTCTTGAATTTGTTGATCATCAAGATTCAAAACCGCAGCCATTGCCCCAACCCCTACGGGTACAGCGTCCTGCATAGCATTAGCACGAATACGAACAAGCTTAACCGCATCGGCTAAATCAAACACGCCAGCCGCGGTTAGCGCAGAGTATTCCCCTAAGCTGTGCCCTGCTACCATGTCCGGCAAAGCCCCACCAGCCTCTATCCATGCCCTAAACATAGCTACTGCAGCCAGAAGCATGGCAGGCTGAGTATTTGTTGTAAGATTTAAATCTGTGTCGGGACCCTGAGCAATTAAAGCGCCTAAATCCTGCCCTAAAGCCTGATTGGCGGTTGTAATGGCCTGCTGCACTACGGTATGGTCTGCCCATGCATCGAGCATGCCTACCGTTTGCGAACCTTGTCCTGGGAAAACAAATGCGATTTTCATAGTGTTATTGTGAATGAATGAAGTTGCCGTCAAGCCTAACACAAAAAAACTACATGCGCGCTAGGATAGAACCCCAAGTAAAACCACCACCTACCCCCTGCATCAGCACCACCTGACCCGCTTGAATGCGCCCATCTTTACGTGCGGCATCTAAGGCCAGCGGCACACTGGCTGCTGAAGTATTGGCATGTTTATCTAGAGTTATGACCACTTTTTCAGAGGGCATACCTAATTTGCGCCCAATGAAGTTAATAATGCGCACATTCGCTTGGTGCGGCACCATCCAGTCGATTTGCTCTAAGGTCAAACCGGCTTGCTCGGCTACCTCTTGCGCTGACTTAGTCAGTGCATTCACCGCAAACTTGAATACGGCTTGGCCATCCATACGTAAAAAAGGGTCTCCTATGACTTCACCATAAGAAACATTACCCGCCGTACAAAGAATATGGTTTTGGCTCCCATCGGCATTAAGCTTAGCAGCTAATAAGCCCGGCTCTGATGACTGGGTAAGCACCACCGCCCCCGCACCATCGCCAAAAAGCACGCATGTGCCTCGGTCTTTCCAGTCCAATATGCTGGAAAACACCTCGGCACCAATGACTAATGCTGTTTTCGCCACCCCAGCTTTAATCAGAGCATCCGCTGTTGTTAACGCATATACAAAACCACTACAAACCGCCTGTACATCAAAAGCTGCCCCACCAGATATACCTAATTGGCTCTGAACCAAACATGCCGTACTAGGGAAAATATGATCTGGGGTTGAAGTAGCAACAATGATTAAGTCTACCTCTGCGGCATGGATACCGGCATCGTTAATCGCTGCTCGCGCTGCATGCGTCGCCAGCTGACTAGAAGTGACACCACGATCCGCTAAGTGACGCTGACGAATACCCGTACGTTCTGTAATCCACGCGTCCGAGGTCTCCACCCCCTGCTGGGCTAGCTGCGCAGCAAGATCATCATTAGAGACAACACGAGGGGGTAAATAAGCCCCTGTCCCGATTATTTTGGTATATGGCATAGCAAGTAGTCCTTGAAGATGCTTAGAGCGCGGATTCAGGGTGCGGATCGACAGCAACCGTCTCGTCGTTTTGGGCCTCGAGGCGAAGCCGTAGATTTTGAATGGCCTCGTTGATACCTGCTAGCAAACCATGTTTCGAGGCATCACGAGCGCGCTGCAAAGCATATCCAAACGCATAAGCATCCGCTGAGCCGTGGCTTTTTATTACAATCCCACGCAAGCCGAGCAAAGCGGCTCCGTTATAACGACGGTTATCGACACGGTCGCCTAAGCGATTTAAAACGGGTTTTGCCACTAAGCCGGCCGCCATAGATAAACTGTTGCGCGTGAATTCTTCTCGTAACATCGAGGCGACCATTTTGGCTAGCCCTTCTAGGGATTTCAAAACCACATTGCCGACAAAACCGTCACATACAATGACATCCACAGTACCTTTACAGATGTCATCGCCCTCTACGTTACCATAGAAGTTCAAACCGCTATGACGCAGGAGCTCTGAAGCCTGTTTTACGACCTCGTTGCCTTTGATGACTTCTTCGCCGATATTAAGCAAACCGATGGAAGGACTAGGATGTTTATCCACAATCGAAGCTAATGCTGAACCCATCATGGCAAACTGCAACAAATGCTCTGCTGTGCAGTCTACATTTGCTCCTAAGTCGAGCATGAGAGTAGCACCGCCCTTTTGGTTGGGGATAGAGGTAGCAATGGCAGGACGACTGATTCCATCGAGTGTTTTCAACACATAGCGAGAAATCGCCATCCACGCGCCGGTGTTTCCGGCAGAGATACATGCATCAGCCTGCCCGTCTTTGACGAGCTGCGCTGCTACACGCATAGAAGAATCTTTTTTGCGCCGTAACGCGACCTCTACCGCATCGTCCATAGTAACGATCTCTGAGGCGTGTACGATTTGATACCAGTCACGACTTATGGAGCCATGGCTAGCTAAGGCTTCAGCTATACGAGCCCCATCGCCCACTAATAAGCAATACACATCATCATATTGCGAGGCAAACTGTATCGCAGCGGGAATAGTGACGGCTAAGCCGATATCCCCGCCCATACAGTCAATGGCGATACGAACGGATTGTTTTGACATGAGAAATGCTACGGCGCAACAAACGAAGACTGATTACGTAAATTAATCGTCGTTTTTTGTTTGTAGCACTTTGCGACCGCGGTAAACACCGTTAGGGCTGATATGGTGACGCAAGTGCAATTCGCCAGTGGTTGGCTCGATTGCGGTAGCAGGACCGGTTAAGGCATCGTGAGAACGACGCATGCCACGACGAGACGGGCTCTTTTTATTTTGCTGAACAGCCATGATGACTCCTGTACACAGAGCAGATCAACAATGACCAGCCCCGTAAATGAAAAAATAAAGTTACGATTTTTTTAATTGGCTGAGGACGGCAAAAGGATTGGGTTTTTCGTCTTCGGCCTCTTCGCTTTGGTGTTGTAATGCTTCCGGTAAATCGGGGCATTCGGTATGGCGCGGCACGTAGGGCAGACTGAGAATCAGTTCGTCCTCGATGAGCTCCAACGCATTCAGTTGACGTGATGCCAAAATGCGTTCGGGCGTATCGGGATCATCAATATCTACGTCCAGCTCGGCCTTGTCTTCGACCACCAACACCGTTGTGTCTGCCTGGATGGCATAGTCAAAGTCTTTTAAGCAGCGCTGACAGTTTAACACCACACTGCCTTTGAGCTGAACCCGAAGAAAAGATTGTCCCGCACGATCTGTTAAGCCCTGAATAGACCACTGTAACAATTGATCGTGTTGTGCCGGTAAGCCTTCTAGCGCACGAACAAAATCAGAAATTGGGCTTTGCGCCTGTATAGTCTGACCGTTACGTGTAAACACGGCAGTATCTATGAGATATTGTGTTTGCTGCAAGGCAGATGTTTCCAATAACGAAGAAAAAGAGTGATAATAACGCGTTGACGGCAAGCTCGTCAAACAATTCACCCATTTTACACCACAAAATCATTATGCGTCTTATTCTGGCATCGGGCTCGGTTTATCGCCGGGCTTTACTCGAACGACTTCAACTCCCCTTCGATGTGATTTCTCCGGATGTGGACGAAAGCCCGCTTCCTGATGAAACCCCCGATCAGCTCGCACAACGCTTAGCTCAAGCAAAAGCCTTGAAAATAGCTCGAGCTCACCCTGAAGCCATTGTAATCGGCTCGGATCAGGTGGCAGCGCTGGGGCATTTCTGTTTAGGTAAACCAGGATCCCATGAGCAAGCGACCAAACAACTCCAGCAGCTCAGTGGCCAAAAAGTGGTTTTTCATACAGCCTTATGCGTGGCACAAAACACACAGTTCCACACCGTCAACGTGCTTACCACGTGCCATTTTCGCGAGCTGAGCCTAGCAGAAATCCAAAGCTATCTACTGCGCGAGAAGCCCTACGACACTGCGGGTAGTGCCAAAGCAGAGAGCCTAGGCATCGCGCTGATGCAATCCATGCAGTCCGATGATCCAACTGCCATTATTGGCCTGCCCATGATCGAACTGTGCCGCTTATTACGCGCTTTTGGCATTAACCCCCTCACCGCCCCAGTATCCTTAGCTCATGTCTAAAACCTTACACTTAATCCCTGTGCCACTTGGCCAAAGCGATAATGCTCATTGGCTCCCTGCTTCTGTGCAACGACAAGCCAGCCAGTTACGCTGTTTTATTGTAGAAAATGCAAAAACCGCGCGTGCTTTTTTAAAACAAATGGGCACTGAACATGCTATCCAAGACATCACGCTCTACCAACTAGATAAACGGGGCACACCAAAAAAGCAAATACAACAATGGCTACAAAGCCCGGCTGCTTCCGAGGGCATAGGGCTGATGTCTGAAGCTGGCTGTCCTGCGGTTGCCGACCCCGGTGCTGTTGTGGTGACTATGGCTCATGAGCTAGGTTTTCAAGTCAAAGCCCATGTCGGGCCCTCTTCTATTTTGCTTGGCCTGATGGCCAGCGGCTTGGATGGACAAAATTTCTGCTTCCATGGCTATGTGCCTAAGCAGTCAGATGAGCAAGTCCGCACCCTAAAACTCTGGGAGCAACAGTCTAAAAAACACCAGCAATCCCAGATTTTTATCGAAACCCCCTATCGCAACCCCGCTTTATTTGATGCCTTGGTGAGAACCCTTGAGCCCTCAACCCGGCTCTGTGTAGCAAGAGCGTTAACCACCGAAGAGGAATGGGTTAAAACCTATACGGTAAGCCAATGGCGTAACCAGCCTCCCCCTGAGCTTAATAAACTACCAACTTTATTTTTATTTCAGGCTTATGCGTAATTACTTCCGTTTAGCCCTTCTTGCTATCCCATTCATTTTAACGGCTTGCAGCACCGCCCCTCGCATTGGTGGCCATCCTGTCATCACAGATATAGAAGCGATTGGGCAAAATAGTCGTGTTCGCCATCTTGTGCTGCACTATACATCAGCTGATACCCCTACCTCGCTCCGTGTACTCAGTCAAAAAAACGTAAGTAGTCACTATCTCATCACAGATGAGACCCCACCCCGTCTCTACCGTCTAGTCGATGAAAGCCAGCGCGCTTGGCATGCTGGAGTCAGCCAGTGGTATCACTATAAGGACTTAAACACGAGCTCTATAGGCATCGAAATCGTCAATGCAGGCAAGCAAGCTGAAGACCAATGGACACCTTATACGGCAGCACAAATTGAGCTACTGATCACTCTTGCTCAAGATATTATTCAGCGCCACGGCATCACCCCCGCTAATATTGTTGGTCATAGTGATATTGCCCCACAGCGTAAAATCGACCCAGGCCCACTTTTCCCCTGGGAGCAATTAGCTGCTCATGGCATCGGGCGCTGGTATAACGCACAACAAGCTTTACAATGGCAACAATACTATTTAGATAATGGCTTACCCTCGTATTTGGAAATACAACAGCTATTAAAAAAAGCGGGTTATGCCGTGCCAGAGCATGGCCAATGGGATCGGGCCTCGCAAAATGTTTTAGCTGCTTTTCAAATGCACTATAGACCCAGTCGCTATGATGGTCTCCCCGACGCCCAAACCCTTGGTATTTTGAAAGCACTACGCGAGTGACCACGCTGTGCTCTCTCTTAATGATAAAGCAGTTGTGGTAAGTACAGCGCTAAAGGTGGGAGGCTGACTATTAATAACAGCCGCAACATATCAAAAGCCCAAAAAGGTAGGATCCCTTTAAATATCGTACCGGTTTTGACGTCTTTTAGTACCGCACTTAATACAAATACATTCATCCCAACGGGTGGGGTGATAAGACTAATTTCGGTCACCACATAATGAATATTTACGGCTGTAATCTGCAAAAATCAGATCAATGTGCGCACCCGGCGTCCAGCGAGGAAACTCGCCCCCATCCCCCGCCCATCCCCCGCTTTAATTCCCGAAAGCAGTGTAGGCGTTGTCGCTATGGAGGGGCTCAATACCGAGCTTGCCGCCCAAGCTGTGATCGCTTGCGCCCAACACATCGCTAAAAAACTAGCCCTATAAAAAAAGGGCCTAAAGGCCCTGTTATGATGAGCGGTTTATTTTAAACGGCACAAGATCCAATCCTGCATTTCTGCTACCGACTCAACCATATGCGTAGGGTTGGATTTTTCTAAGGTGGGCACATCATGCGCCCCATAGGTCACAGCCAAACTGTCCATACCGGCGTGATGCGCCATATAAATATCATGCGTGGTATCGCCCACCATCAACACATTTTCTGGTGTTAGATCTAATTCCCACATGATTTCGTGCAACATTTGTGGATCCGGCTTACTTTGGGTTTCATCCGCACAACGTGTGGTATTGAAATAATGCGTCAAGTTGACCGCTTTAAGAACCCGATCTAATCCAACTCGACTTTTCCCTGTTGCCACGCTAATCGGTACGGTTCGCTCGCGTAAACTATCCAGCATAGCAACAGCCCCATCAAACATTTTAATGGATGTGTCACGCTGAAAAAAATGGTGACGATAACGCTCTAAAAACCGTGGCATAAGCTCAGCGGTCAACTCAGGAACGGCTTTATATAACCCTGTTTCTAGAGATAAGCCAATAATCCAGCTCGCTCTCATCGCTGGAGGCACAGGCAAACCTAAATCTGCACTCGCTAACTGTATCGACTCGATAATTGAGTGCGTGGAATCCATTAACGTACCGTCCCAATCAAAAATAACGGCATCATAGTGTTTCAATGTGATTTCTCCAAGAATTGAATAGCCTGATTAAATGCAGCGGGCAAAGGGGCGTGGATGTGTAAGCGCTCCCCCGTCACAGGGTGCGGCATGATCAAGCGCGACGCATGTAAAAACATGCGCTTAAAACCACGTTGAGCAAAATCGGCACGAACCTGGTCTGAGCCGTACTTATCATCGCCGACTATCGCAAAGCCTGTATGCGCTAAATGCACACGAATCTGGTGGGTGCGCCCTGTTTTCAGCTCTGCTTCGATCAGACTGTATTGCCCAAAACGTTGTAGCAAGCGCACAATGGTATGCGCCGCTTTGCCACTGGGGTCTACTCGCACCCGGCGCTCACCAGAGACCGTCAACCAACGTAAAAGCGGCGCTTTAATATGCTGTTTATCATTAACCCAATCACCCTCCACCAAGGCCTGATAATATTTATCAATATGCCCCTGTCTAAACATATCATGAATCGCTACTAGTGCTTTACGGCGCTTGGCAACTATTAATAAGCCTGAAGTATCCCGATCCAAGCGATGTCCTAGCTCTAATAATTTGGCCTCAGGGCGCGCGGCGCGCAGCTGTTCAATCACTCCAAATGCCACACCGCTGCCCCCATGCACTGCAATCCCTTCGGGTTTGTTTATAATAAGGAGGTAGTCGTCCTCAAAGACGATGGGAAACTGCGCAGCGGGAACCACTGGTGCCGCTTCTGGATCTGGCATACGCATGGGAGGGATCCTTACCAGATCACCGACTTGGAGCCGGTATTCATTTTTAGTGCGTCCTTTATTGACACGGACTTGTCCGCTACGAATGGCTTTATAGATGTGGCTTTTTGGTACGCCTTTGCATTCTCGTACTAAAAAATTATCCAAACGTTGTCCGGCCCATTCGGCACTTATTTCAATAAACCGCACTTGCGGTATGGTCTTTTTCGCTGCTAATGGTTTTCTCATACTTAAAAGAGGCATATAATCGCCTCAGCCTATGGGAACTGTGACACCGCTAGACGTAGAGATGCAAGGTGCGTCTCCGCTAGCCGTAAAAGTATTTATTGTAATACGTATTGTGCACAGTTTCCGGGGTCATAAGGTCGCCGGGACCACACAAAAACAAAGACGCGGTTAACATTGCCCCGCATTCTCTTTTGTGTTGTCACCCGCGTGCGGCACTGAGTTATCTGCCAAGTTGTCGCTGTATACAGAATTTAGCACCCGTTGTATATAAACCATACAACGGTGGTTCCAGCAATATATTGAATCGTCTATAACACTATTGTGAATATGACCCGTCTGCTGACTGAACTGCGCTCTACCATGCGCACTGTGCCCATTCGACAAAGCGTGGGCATCATGTAAGCCTTGCCCACTTCTTGCAGCCAAAGCAGTGTCCCACACCGAGTGACCCGCGGTCGCGCGCCGATTGTCTGCGCGCAATGACAACGGAGAATAACACTCATGAAACGCATGTTGTTTAATGCAACACACCAAGAAGAACTACGTGTTGCGATTGTCGATGGTCAAAAACTTATCGACCTCGACATTGAATCTGCCGGACGCGAACAGCGTAAAGGCAACATTTACAAGGGAGTCATCACCCGCATTGAACCGGGTTTAGAAGCATGTTTTGTAAGCTATGGCGAAGAGCGCCATGGCTTTTTGCCATTTAAGGAAGTGGCACGCTCATACTTCAAAGACGGTGTTGATGTTCGGAATGCTCGTATCCAAGATGCTTTGGTCGAAGGCCAAGAACTCATCATCCAAGTTGAAAAAGAAGAACGTGGCAACAAAGGCGCTGCCTTAACCACGTTTATTTCTTTAGCTGGACGTTATTTGGTGCTGATGCCTAATAACCCTCGAGGCGGTGGCGTATCGCGCCGTGTCGAAGGCGAGGAGCGCCAAGAGTTACGTGAAGCCATGGATCAGCTTAATGTCCCTCAGGGTATGAGCATCATTGCGCGTACAGCAGGGATTGGACGCAGCGTCGAAGAGCTCCAATGGGACCTGAATTATCTTTTGCAGCTTTGGTCCGCCATTGATGGTGCTGCTAAAGAAAACCCTGCTCCCATCCTAATTTATCTTGAATCCAGTCTAGTTATTCGGGCTATTCGCGACTACTTCTCGCTAGATATTGGCGAAATTCTTATCGACACCGATGACATTTACGAGCAAGCCACAGCTTTTATGAATGTGGTCATGCCTGACAACGTCAATCGGGTCAAAATGTATCGCGATGATATCCCACTATTTTCGCGCTTCCAAATCGAAAACCAAATTGAAACGGCTTACTCCCGCACGGTTCAGCTCCCCTCTGGCGGAGCCGTCGTCATTGACCATACCGAAGCCTTAGTCGCTATTGATGTCAACTCAGCTCGCTCTACACGTGGTGCTGATATTGAAGAAACCGCCCTGCGTACGAACTTAGAAGCCGCCGATGAGGTCGCCCGTCAGTTACGTTTACGTGACTTAGGTGGTCTGATTGTTATTGACTTCATTGATATGGAGGACAATAAAAACCAGCGTGCTGTAGAGCAACGTTTACGTGATGCACTGCATGTGGATCGAGCGCGCGTGCAGATGGGTAAGATTTCCCGTTTTGGTTTAATGGAGCTGTCACGCCAACGTTTACGCCCTGCGCTCAATGAAGGCTCTCACGTGACCTGCCCACGCTGTACTGGTACTGGTGTTATTCGTGATGCCGAGTCCAGCGCTCTTCATGTCTTACGCTTGCTCCAAGAAGAAGCCATGAAAGAAGGCACAGCAGCTATCCATGCGCAGTTGCCAGTAGATGTCGCTACGTATCTCTTGAATGAAAAGCGTAATGACATTACCAAAATCGAGTCTCGCCTCAATGTCAATTTGACCCTTATCCCAAATAAAGGCCTAGAGACCCCACACCATATTATTGAGCGCTTACGCCACGACGACCCTCGTCTAGAAGACTTGCGCTCTAGCTATCAACAAGTCAAAGTGGAAGAGGAAACCACGTTAACCCCTCATCGCACCCACGAAATCAAAACACGCCCCGAGGCCATTGTGAAAGGTATTACTCCTGCACAACCCGCCCCCGGCTCCAATGGAGACAAAGCGCCAACCGTTAGCTTTTTCTCCCGTCTAGGGGCGTGGTTTAAATCCCTTGTTGCTACCCCAGCGGCCAACGAGGACAAGGCCCCAGAAAATCAACCCTCAACCCCTCAAAAGCGGTCTGCGCGCCAAAAACAGGACCGTCGCACACCTAACGAGCGCCAAAACCGCAACAAAAAAGAGCGACGCCCAGATCCTACAGACCCCAAAGCTGCCGTCGTAGAAACAGCACGCAACGCGCGTGTACGACGCCAACAAGCAAAAGGGACACCTGCTACCACAGTAACAGCCGCGAGCTCTGCCGTTGCTCCTGCAACAGACAATGAGTCAACTCAAGAGCAACCAAATCGTCGTCGCCGCCGTAGTCCACGTAATCGTCGTCGTGAAACAGCGACTCACGAGGATATAGCGCAACAGCAGCAACAGCAGGACGACTCTGTAACAATCGACCCAGCTGCTACAGCTGAGCCAAAAGCCGATGCTAGCATAGCTCCACCGGTTAGCGACACAAAAGATCAGGCCGTGGCCGAGCAAGTAACCAATACTGATCAGCCCATCAGCTCTGCTGATGATGAGCAGCCTAATGAGCGACGTCGTAGCCGACGACGTCGTAATCGTCGTAGCCGTCGCCCCAATGAAGCGGAACAAATCAGCACTGTCACCGTGGAGGATGAAGAAGGCGACTTAGACAGCCCTAAAATCATTACCCACGAAACGCCACGCTTTGATGCCAGTGTGTTGGAACAAGAAACCAACGCAGCTGAGCCAACCTCAACGAGCCCAGAGCCTGAGCATACGGCGGAAAAAACATCTAGCGCTGAGCAGGCTAGTCCAGCAGCAACAGATCCTACCCCTGACCTGTCTGTGACTGAAGCTCAGGAGTCCACGTCTAGCCCTTCTATCGAAGTGAGCGAACCTCCTGTTGCTGAGCCCATAAAACCCGCCACAGAGGTGATAGAAGAACATTTCTTACCCTCCGTGGATCAACTTCAAGCTCATTTAGCTCAAGCTGGTTTGGAGCTAGTACAAACTAGTGCCACTCCTGCGGAGCAAACCACGCCCGAGCCCGAGCAAACCGCTGGACGTGCTGCGCGCTCACGCTGGGCAGAGCCCATCAACCACGAGCCACTCGTACAGGTTGAAACAGGTGAAAACCCAGAACCAGAGGAAACAGCCTCCAACATTACCGAGGTAGAGACCGTATCAGTATCACCTGCTCTCCCCTCACAGGCTGTTTTTAATCCGGATCTACTGCAACCTATGCTAGAGCAAGCCGGCCTAGAATTAGTGCAGACGCGCGCAGGCGCCACAGCAGACCTAAGCACTGCAATCGAAAGCATCCCCCTAGGCCGTCCACGCAAAGCGAGCCCGCAGGTGGAAAATGAAGTCTTAGAACAGATTGAAACGAAGCTGTAATCTATTTAGCTGCCCTCTTTTTACAGAGGGCAGCGTTTTCGTATTACTCTTTTTTCAATCGCTTATTTTTAGCGGTATATAAATACAAAAAAGGACTGGTTCGTTTAATACGAACACAGTCCTTTTTATTAATGAGGTCGTGATCTGAGTCTAATATAAGCCGCTCGTCCTCACTGGTAGCTTTAGCGCGGCTGCACAGCCTCTGCCGGCTGGCGCATTAAAATCGCCATCAAAGCAGCCAACTCTTGGCGCATCTCACGGCGATCCACCACCATATCAATGGCGCCTTTTTCGAGCAGAAACTCCGCTCGTTGGAAGCCTTCTGGTAATTTTTCTCGTACTGTTTGCTCAATCACACGTGGCCCAGCAAAACCAATCAGCGCATTGGGCTCAGCAATGACCACATCGCCCATAAACGCAAAGCTTGCTGACACACCACCCATTGTGGGATCAGTTAATACACTAATAAATGGTAAACCTGCCTCGGCTAACTGGACCAACATGGCATTGGTTTTTGCCATTTGCATCAGAGAAAACAAACTTTCCTGCATGCGCGCACCACCCGAGGCCGCCACACAAATAAATGCCGAGCGTGTGCGAATCGCTTCTTGTACTCCTCGTACAAAACGCTCTCCCACTACAGAACCCATGGAACCACCCATGAACTCAAACTCAAAGCAAGCTACCACGGCTGGCATCGATAAAATCGTACCTGCCATGACCACCATCGCCTCGGATTCGCCCGTATCTTTTACAGCTTGCGCTACCCGGTCTGGGTATTTTTTTGTATCACGGAACTTAAGTGGGTCCAGCGGACGAATCGCCGCACCAATTTCAACACGGTGATCAGCGTCTAATAACGCATCAATACGCGCACGGGCTTTAAGACGTAAATGGTGATTACACTTAGGACAAACATTTAACGTATTTTGTAGGTCCTCTTTATATAGCACCGACTCACATGACGGGCATTTAACCCATAACCCTTCAGGCACACGTTTGCTCGCACCATGATTGCGGTTAATTCGAGGAGGCAATAATTTTTGGATCCAGCTCATTGGGTAATCCTGTTCATCTGATCTAAATCAGGTTAGACCGTAAAGAATTAGGTGCTGATCATAAGCACCTAATTATGATTAAAAAGAAAACTAATCCGTTAGGGCTTGGTGTACCGTAGCCAACCAGTCCGCCGCTGCTTGAATAGCACCCGGAATATCACCGTCGTGCTCATTCACATGATTTTCCATGGTTTCGATCAGCTTGCTACCTATCACCACGGCATCCGCATGCTGCCCGACCTGCTTTGCGCTTTGGGCATCACGAATACCAAAACCAACCCCTACGGGAATTGTGACATATTGACGAATACGCTGTAGTTGCTTTGTGACGTCCTCGACATCTAATGAGGACGAGCCGGTCACACCTTTTAAGGACACATAATAAACATAACCACGAGCGATGTCAGCAATACGTTGGATACGTTGATCTGTAGACGTAGGTGCTAACAAAAAGATAGGGTCGATATGATGAGAGGATAAATCCTGTGCAAATGACTCGCACTCCTCAGGCGGGTAATCTACGGTTAAAACCCCATCTACCCCTGCTTGGGCCGCAGCTTGCACAAACTCCTGTTGCCCCATGGCTTCGATTGGGTTCGCATATCCCATCAACACCACCGGCGTCGTGCTATCGTCTTCACGAAAGCTTTTAACGATATCTAAAACCGTTCTCAACGAGACGCCACGAGCAACGGCACGCTCTGCCGCCCGCTGGATCACTGGACCATCTGCCATCGGATCAGAAAAGGGCACCCCAAGCTCGATCACATCGGCTCCGGCTTGAACCAAAGCATGCATCAAAGGCACGGTCGCCTCAACAGCCGGGTCACCAGTCGTAATATAAGGAATTAAAGCCGCACGCCCGTTTAGGCGCTCAAACACAGCCTTTAAGCGTGGATTGGATTGATTTGACATAAAAAACACCCATAAGTTAAAGGCTAATACCACTATACTCGGCTACAGTATGCATATCTTTATCGCCACGCCCTGACAGGTTCACCAAAATCACCTTATCTTTTGGCAAGGAAGGAGCCATCTTAACGGCTTGTGCAATCGCATGTGACGACTCTAAGGCAGGCATGATTCCTTCGATACGACAACAATCGTGGAATGCTTGTAGTGCTTCATCATCGTTAATGATTTCATATTGCGCACGATGTGAATCTTTTAACCAAGCATGTTCGGGACCAACACCGGGATAATCCAACCCAGCAGATATGGAATGCGTGGCCTGAACCTGACCGGCCTCGTCCTGTAGTACGTATGTACGGTTACCGTGTAACACCCCTACCTGCCCCGCATTCAAAGAAGCAGAGTGTTTTAAAGTGGTCAGCCCTTCGCCGCCTGCTTCGACCCCGATCAGCTTGACATCCGCTTGATCTAAGTAAGGGTAGAAAATGCCCATAGCATTTGAGCCGCCCCCAACGGCTGCCACAATATAGTCAGGCTGCCGACCGATTTCAGCCGGCATTTGCTCCAAACACTCGTTACCAATAACGGACTGAAAATCTCGCACCATAGCTGGATAAGGGTGTGGACCCGCCACGGTACCAATAATATAAAACGTGTTTTCAATATTCGTCACCCAGTCACGCATGGCTTCATTCAGCGCATCTTTAAGGGTACGCGAACCAGAGGAAACCGGTATGACTTCGGCCCCTAACAGTTTCATACGATAGACATTCGAGGCCTGTCTTTTTACGTCCTCGCTGCCCATATAAACCACACACTGCATACCATAGCGAGCGGCAACCGTTGCCGTGGCAACACCATGCTGGCCAGCACCGGTTTCAGCAATAATACGGGGTTTACCCATACGTTTCGCTAATAAGATCTGTCCGATGCAATTATTGACCTTGTGTGCCCCCGTATGGTTTAGGTCTTCGCGTTTAAACCAAATCTGCGCGCCCCCGAGTTTTTCCGACCATCGCTTAGCATGATAGATAGGAGATGGGCGACCTACAAAATGCTTTAGCTCATAATGAAACTCTTGAAGAAAATCCGGATCATTACGATATTTGTCGTAAGCAGCCCGTAATTCGTCCAAGGCATGAACAAGGGTTTCCGCTACAAAAGATCCACCAAACGGCCCAAAATGGCCTTGTTGATCGGGGTAGTTATAGGTTGTCAAGGCTATTACTCTCTGTATGTAATCATGTCACGACGATCGTGTAAAAAAAGCATTTTACCAGTTTCAGGGCAAAGCACGAGTGGAGGCGAATTAGAATTAGCACCTATCAACAGCGTTGCGCTTGCACACCAGGAATTTCCTGAAGAGCGCTAATGGTACGTTGGATTTGATCACCGTGCTGCACCTCGATGGTGAAAACGATTTGGGTTAAAGAACGCCGACTTTGGGTATTCACTCCCACTACATTAACACGTAATCGTGCAAAAACTTCGGAGATATCACGCAACAAGTTAGGTCGCTCTGAAGCGATGATTAATAAATCAATAGGATATAACGCTTCGCCCGTATCTCCCCAATCCACCTCAATCGCGCGCTCAGGTTGAGCAGCGATTAGCCCAGCATAGGATTTGCAATCACTACGATGAATAGAGACCCCACGCCCTTTAGTAATATAGCCACTAATACCATCCGGTGGAGCAGGACGACAACAACGCGCTAGTTGTGTCATTAGTGAGTCTACACCTACCACCAGCACACCACTACGACCCGTGCGCGTAACGCTACTCCGGTTAGCATCAAACACCTTTGTTTGGGGCTCAGTCTCGGTGGCAACAGGAGCTTTAAAGCTGTTTTCGATTTGGCGCAAGCTAAATTCATCTTTAGCTACTGCGATATACAAATCATCGGCTCGAGCAAAACCTAATTTCTGTGCAAGCTGCTCCAGGTTGACCGCAGTTCGACCAATGCGCTGCAGCTCTTTTTCTACCATAGTTTGGCCTTGGCTAATCCGCTGCTGTAGCTCAACCGCATTAAACCAGGCTCGTACCTTGGCGCGAGAGCGCGGGCTTGCTAAAAAGCCAAGCTGGGGATTTAACCAATCACGCGACGGCCCACCTGATTTTGTCGTAATGATCTCTACAGTTTGGCCTGTCTTTAGCTTAGTCAGCAGTGGCACCATTTGCCCGTCTACTTTAGCGCCCCGGCAACGATGCCCTAAATCCGTATGTAAATAATAAGCAAAGTCGACCGGCGTCGCTCCATAAGGTAGCTCAATCACCCGTGCTTGCGGTGTTAAAACATAAATATGCTCTGGTGTGCTCTCTGGATGATCCGCTTGCGCCTGGGATTCCTCATGGTCCCAAGCCAGTAACTGACGCATCCATGCTATTTTTTGTTCCTCTTCGGAGACTTTGGTTTGCCCGCCCTTAGCACCAGATTCTTTATAATGCCAATGTGCCGCCATACCAAACTCGGCATAGTGGTGCATTTCCTCGGTACGTATTTGAATCTCAAAGGTGCGCCCTTGGTCATCCGCCACGACAGTATGCAATGAGCGATAACCATTGGGTTTTGGGCGAGAAATATAATCATCAAACTCGTTGGCTACAGGTGTCCACATTGCATGAATCAACGCCAAGGTGCTATAGCAGCTGCGCTCGTCTTTTACAATAACGCGTAGAGCTCGAATATCATACAACTGATCAAAACGCAGGTTTTTATTGCGCATTTTGTTATAAATGCTATAGATGTGTTTAGGCCTGCCATTGACCTGGGCATCTACTCCAATTTCACTTAAGGCTTGTATTAAACGCTCTACGATATGCGCAATAAAAGCCTCTCGCTCCGCACGCTTTTCCTCTAGCTGTTTCGCAATTTTTTTATAAGTATCCGGCTGCAAAAAACGAAAAGCCAGATCCTCCATTTCCCACTTTAGCTGCCAAATCCCAAGCCGATTTGCTAGTGGCGTATATAGCTCCATGGTTTCTTTAGCATAGTCATAAGGACATACCGTTTTACTGTGCACAAACCAGCGCAACGACTGCAACCGCGAGGCTAGCCGGACAAGGACAATGCGCAAATCAACAGCCATCGCTAAAAGCATTTTACGCTTCATTTCTTTTTGATCTGTGCCCGTAGCGGCTTGATCATGGGCCTTAGCTGCAAGCGCCCCAATATGATAGAGAGCTCGCGCTCCCCCCACCATGGTGGCTACCTGATCACCAAATTCTTTTTTTAGCTCCTCGTGCTTAACCTGATCTTTTTGATCTAGCACAGCCAATAAAGCACAAATTCGCGTTGAAGCATCCGCGTTCAGATTTTGCAATATTTCTAAGACAGCTGCAGAATGCGAATCCAAAGGCTCTCCTGCTGGGGTAGTTAACCCATGGATCAACGGCTCTACATGACGCACTGCCAAGGCTAATTTCTCTTGTTGAGAGCGTGGCAGATCAGCGCTCATACGCGCGAGCCAGTCCGCTGTAAACGGGCTTTGCGTCGTCATTGCTGATTGAGGTTGAGCAGGAATAAAACTAGACATAACAGCGCTATAGAAAAAGAAATCGGTACAACAGTTATACTACCTAGCAGGTAATTACCAAAGCACATATCAATATGCTGGATACTACTGCAAACTTACTTATTGTATGGCATTCTCGCACTACTGCCAGCAAACAACTGGCCTTTTCTGCGCATCAGGGTGCGAAAAAGGCCTTAGAGCAATTACAAAGCCATACTCGTATTGGTGTAAATTGTATTCCGGCTGAGCAAGCCACAGCACCTCAGCTGCTCGCTGCCGATGCTTTTTTGTTCTGTGCTCCAGAAAACCTAGCTAGTCTTAGCGGAGAAATGAAAGCGTTTTTTGATCGGCATTATTATGCGCTTTTAAACCAGATCAACGGCCGGCCATATGGCACGATTATTAGCGCTGGTACAGATGGCCAAGGTGCCGCCAAGCAAGTCCAACGTATTTGCACAGGTTGGCGGCTCCAGCTTGTACAAGCACCACTTATTGTATTGACCGGTGCGGATACCGCAGAAAGCATTTGGGCGCCTAAACAACTCTCACCAGAACAGCTACATCAAGCTGAGGAGCTAGGAGGCGTGCTAGCAGCCCAACTAACCTTAGCGCTGGACTAGGCGATTATTCCGATTCAACATGCTCAGGCAGATGAAAGACCTGACGCAAATAAGCCAAGTACGCTGGGTCATCACACATGGTTTTTCCTGGTGTGTCGGAGACCTTAGCTACCGGTTGCCCATTACAACGCACCATCTTCATCACCACTTGTAAAGGCTCGTAGCCCAAGTCATTGGTAAGATTCGTGCCAATGCCAAAAGATACCTTGCAGCGACCCGCAAAATGCTTTGCCAGCTCTATCGCTTTAGGGATCGTCAAACCATCGGAAAAAATTAACGTTTTTGTACGGGGGTCGACGCGATTTTGCTGGTAATGAGCTAAGAGACGTTCCCCCCAAACAAAGGGGTCTCCCGAGTCATGTCTTGCTCCATCAAATAACTTGCAAAAATACATATCAAAATCGGCTAAAAAGGCATCTAAGCCATAGACATCAGATAAAGCAATGCCCAAATCCCCTCGGTATTCTTTAGCCCACGTCTCAAACGCAAAAACTTGGGAGTCGCGTAAGCGAGGCCCCAGCGCTTGGCAGGCTTGTAAATATTCATGTGCCATCGTCCCTAAAGGCAGTACTTCGTGTTGTTTTGCTAGCCAGACATTACTTGTGCCCGCAAAGTGATTACCCATTTGCTCTTTCATGGTGACGACCACTTCGTTATGCCATTTTTTGGAGAAACGACGGCGTGTACCATATTCCGCCACTTTAAAATCCGTTAGCTCGGGGTCTTCAGTAACCCAACGCATTTTCTCTTGAAGACGACGACGCCCTTCTGCCCAGTCCGGCTCAGGCTGCGTGTTACGAAAATAGACCTCGTTAATAATGGCCAGAACGGGGATTTCAAATAAAATAGTATGTAGCCAAGGACCTTCAACCTCGATTGCAAGCTCTCCGGGCTTATCGCCATACTCGATGGAGATACAACGCTCCGGTAAATGGAACAACCCCAAAAAGTCCACAAAATCACTTTTGATAAAACGAAGCTGACGCAAATAGTTGAGCTCGTCTTCTGTAAACCGCAACTGACAAAGCGCTTTGACCTCGTCGCGGATTTCATCGATGTAAGGATGCAAGTCAATATTTGGTGTGCGGCATTGGTAACGATATTGCACCTGCGCAGCAGGAAAGTGATGCAGCACCACTTGCATCATAGAAAATTTATAAAGGTCAGTATCAAGTAAAGAAGTAATGATCATTGCGCTGCCAGTCCAAAAAATGACTACCCTATCCGGTAGCTTTTATTATATGTTGTTTTATCCACCTTACCTGAATAGCAGTAAACTCGTCAGATATAGGGAACATGTGACGAGATTAACACTCTAATCTTATTGCCTTTATTTCGTATCCCTCTGTATTTTGGCTAAAATAGCCCTCTTTGGCATCCTTTTAAACTGGCCATAGCCTTGCCTGTTTAATGTATGCTACTTTCTATTTCTCTTGTTATCGTTTTGTATTGAATTACGCTGGAGCCTCTCATGACACACGTCGTCACCGAAAACTGTATTAAATGTAAATTTACTGATTGCGTGGATGTTTGCCCGGTTGACTGCTTTCGCGAAGGGCCAAATTTTCTCGTTATCGACCCCGATGAGTGTATCGACTGTGCGGTCTGTATTCCCGAGTGCCCAGCCAATGCCATTTTTGCCGAAGAAGATGTCCCTGCAGACCAGGTTCATTTCATCGAGCTTAATGCCGAGCTTACCCCAATATTTGGCATGATTAATCGTTCTAAAGACCCCTTACCTGATGCGGACGATTGGAATGGGGTAGCAGATAAATTGCAATACTTAGAGCGCTAACCTCTTTCTTCTATACAAGGGCGCAACCATGCTGTATGACATACACGAGCTCCAACGTTCGTTTCTTGCACCACTGGCCGCTTTTTCCGGCTCCAGTGCACAGCTTTTTACCCATCCTTATAGCCCATGGGCCTACACGCCCGTTTCCAAACAATTGGCGGCAGGCTACGAGCTATTGCACCGTTTGGGAAAAGAATATGAAAAACCCCAGTGGGATATCCACTCCATTGAAAAAGATGGCAAAACCATCGAAATTCAAACCCGGGTCGCACACTCGTTACCTTTTTGTAATCTGGTGCACTTTGAACGTAAAAACCTAACCACTAAAGAACCAACGGTTTTAATTGTGGCGCCACTCTCTGGTCACCATGCAACCCTGCTACGAGACACCGTACGTAGCATGCTCATAGATCACAATGTTTATATTACTGACTGGATAGATGCACGCATGGTGCCCTTATCCGCTGGCCCTTTTCATCTTAATGACTATGTGCGTTATGTAGAGCAGTTTCTTGAGTTTTTAGGTAAGGATGTCCACGTAGTTGCTGTGTGCCAGCCTACTGTGCCGGTATTGGCGGCGGTATCGTTGATGTCTGCCCGTCAGAACCCTTATATCCCTAAGAGCTTAGTTTTAATGGGAGGCCCTATTGACACACGAGAATCTCCTACTCAAGTCAATCGTCTAGCCACCACTAAACCATATAGCTGGTTTGAAAATAACTTAATTCACCGTGTCCCCGCTCGCTATCCAGGCTCAGGTCGTCGTGTTTATCCGGGCTTTTTACAATACATTGGCTTTGTCGCGATGAACCCTGACCGCCATATGTCCTCACACTATGAGTTTTATAATCATTTAGTAAAAGGACAAGATGACAACGCGGAGGCTCACCGACGTTTCTATGATGAATATAATGCCGTCCTTGATATGCCGGCAGAATTCTACTTAGACACCATTAAAATCGTCTTCCAAGAGCACGCTCTACCAAAAGGCACCTGGGAGATAGACGGTGAACTGGTAAATCCCGCCGCCATCACAAAAACGGCTCTTTTTACTATCGAAGGGGAGCTTGATGATATATCAGGCCTAAATCAAACCCGCGCAGCACATCATTTATGTGCGAATCTTGCTGAAGACAAAAAACAGCATCATATCGCCTTAGGTAGTGGCCACTACGGGATTTTTTCTGGTCGCCGTTGGCGCAATCAAATTTACCCTTTGGTCAAAGACTTTATTTACCAACACGCCTAAACCATACCAAGGGGGCAACGCCCCCCTTTTTTATTTATGGACAGCTCTGAACTCATTCAACGCATTGATGCCATACTGCCGCAAACACAATGCACTCGTTGCGGCTATGATGCCTGTTTGCCTTACGCCCAAGCTATCGCCTTAGATAATGAAGCCATTAACCGTTGCCCGCCAGGTGGGCCCGAAGGCATTCAGGCATTAGCTCAACTCACCCAGCAACCCATTCAAGACTTAGATCCTGAATGTGGTAGCTTTACCCAGCCTACGGTTGCTATCATTGACGAAGCACATTGTATTGGATGTACCCTCTGCATTCAGGCCTGTCCTGTAGATGCTATTATCGGTGCCAATAAGCTCATGCACACAGTAATTACCGACCGCTGCACGGGCTGTGATCTTTGCGTTGCTCCTTGCCCCGTAGACTGCATTCATATGGTTCCTACAGAACGTGTCTGGGATAGCACCCGCGCACAACAAGCACGTGCTCATTTTCAGCAGCGTCAACAACGCTTACAACAGAAGCATGGCGAAACGATCCAAGTGGCCGCCAAAGTTCTAGCTAACAAACCAAAAATCAGTCCCTTGGCCGAATCAGAAAGCTATAAAAAAGCCACTTTGGCCGATGTGCTCGCCAAAGCTCGTGCACGGCGCCAATCTTCTTAATACGGCTTAATTATGAATCGCGAAATCCGTACAGAAATTTTTAAACGCTTTCAAGCAGCTAACCCTCACCCGACCACAGAGCTGGAATATGAAACCACTTTTCAGCTGCTGATCGCGGTGATTCTTTCTGCTCAAGCCACTGATGTATCCGTGAACATCGCTACGCGGCGTTTTTTCCCCACTCACGGCACACCAGAAGGTATTTTAGAATTAGGCTTAGAGGGCCTGACTGAGTGCATTAAAAGTATAGGGCTTTATAAAACCAAAGCAAAAAATGTCATTCGTACCTGTGAAATTTTACTTGAGCACTACAATGGCGAGGTTCCCAATACACGCGAGGAGCTAGAATCGCTACCCGGCGTAGGGCGTAAAACTGCAAACGTGGTTCTTAATACTGCTTTTGGGCAATACGCTATGGCTGTGGACACCCATATTTTTCGTGTTTCTAATCGCACCGGCATAGCCAAAGGCAAAAATGTGCGCGAAGTAGAGGACAAGTTAATGCGACTAGTGCCAAAAGAGTTTTTACTCGATGCGCACCACTGGCTTATATTACATGGTCGTTATGTCTGTGTAGCACGCAAACCTAAATGCCCTGAGTGCGGTATAGCAGATCTATGCGAATATAAAGAGAAAACTACGCGCTAACCCCAGCTAAGACAAACCCCCATAGCTGTTTTATTTGTTGCGCTGCATAATGTCGCCATATACAGCCTCTAATCCTTTTTAAGGAAATGGTTATGGGTAAAACCGCGCTAGAAATCCGTGATCTGCACGCTTGGCATCATCAGACCCCTATTATTCAAAATTTAAATTTATGCGCCAAACAAGGGGAGCTTATCGCTTTGGTTTCAAACTGCAAACAAAGCCAGCTCTCTTTATTGGATAGTCTTTTAGGTCATAACCCCAACCGCACAGGCTCTATTCGTATTCATCAAACCGAAGCCATCCATCTGTCTGCTCAGCATGTGCCCCATCTAGGCATGGCACTATCCTCTAAAGAAAATGGGTTGATTTTTGGGTTAAGTTGCGAAGAAAACCTACTACTTCCCCTAGCCGATCATAGCTTAGGAGGGGGCTTGTCCTTAGCCGAGATCTACGAACTATTTCCCACACTCAAACAGCACAAGGATGCACCCTGCACGCAACTGAGTCCAGGTGAACAGCAGTTGCTGGCTTTGGCACGCCTACTGCGCACCGGCGTAGATATTATTGTGCTCCATGACTTGTACCATGATTTTTGCCCTGCCATTCACCCTCTCGCCATGACGCTACTACAACAACTCAAACAACGTGGCTATACCCTCATTTTAAATGAGTCAAATCGCCCCTTTGCAGCTACCGTGGCCGACAAAATGTATTACATTCAAAACGCCACCGCTCAGTTGGCGCAAGTCCATCACCAAACCCCGCCTATTTCAGCGTAAAAAAAGCACGGCGCGCTAAGCACCGTGCTACAACATAACAAAGAAAGCCATTTAATCTTGGTCTTTATTGCCTAGACCTAGATAACTTTCAATCACGCGGGGGTTGTCACTTAAGTCCGCCGCAGCACCCTCTAAAATGATTTCCCCAGTTTCTAACACATAACCATAATCGGCTACCTGTAAAGCCGCTCGGGCATTTTGCTCTACCAATAAAATAGACACACCCGTACGACGTAAACGCGCAATAATTAAAAAGATCTCACGCACCACACGCGGGGCCAAGCCTAGGCTGGGCTCATCAAGCATCAAAACCTTAGGTCTGGACATCAACGCACGCCCAACCGCAAGCATTTGACGCTCCCCCCCCGATAAGGTTCCTGCCTGTTGCTGTCGACGCTCTTTTAAACGTGGAAACAACTCATAAACCTCGTCCATGGTGTCGCGCCAGCCGCTTACACGCTGTCGATACAATCTAAAGCCACCTAATAATAGGTTGTCCTCAACAGACATGCTCGCAAAAAGCTCACGGCTTTCAGGGACCAAGCATAAACCCTCGGCCACACGACGCTCCACCTGCCAGCTACTGACCGAGCGCCGATCATAGATCACCTCGCCATCACTACGACCCGTAGCGGGCAAATTACCCATGATGGCGTTAAGCATGGTTGATTTCCCCGCCCCATTCCCACCAATGACGGTAACAATGCTACCGGGCTTGACCTCGATATTGGCATTATTTAATGCGCTCACTTTGCCATATTGGGCATGTAAGTTTTTTACGGCTAAAAGTGGCTCCATCATACCGCCTCCTTTGTGGGGGCTACACCCGCCAACTCGTCTTCATCAAAATCATCATCAATACCGCCCAAATAGGCTTGTAACACCGCTGGGTTTTGTTGAATCTCTGCGGGCTTACCTTCGGCTAGCTTGGTACCAAAATCCATCACCACCAAGTGATCCGTCAAGTTCATCACAAAATCCATATCATGCTCAACCAGCAAAATACTCATGCCTTCGGCACTGAGCTGGTTTAGCACCTGTGCTAGTTCTTGCTTTTCTTTATAGCGCAAGCCAGCGGCGGGCTCATCAAGAAGCAACAACACAGGGTCAGCGGCCAAAGCACGAGCAATCTCTAAAATGCGCTGTTGTCCAAGCGCTAAGTTTCCGGCCTCCTCATAGAGATAGTCGCCTAAGCCTACGCGCTCTAACTGTACAGCGGCCTCGTGCAGCAGTTCCGCTTCGCTGCGACGATCTGTATGCAAAGCCGCAGAAACCACCCCCACATCACGACGTAAATGCGCCCCTAAGGCTACGTTTTCTAATACCGTCATGGTAGGAATCAGCTGTACATGCTGGAACGTACGCCCAATACCAAGACGGGCAATATCTCGAGCACGTAAATTATCAATCCGCTGACCTTGGAAGCGAATATCACCGCTTGTTAAAGGCAATACCCCAGTAATTAGGTTAAAGGTCGTGGATTTACCTGCACCGTTAGGCCCAATTAAACCCATGATTTCACCTGCATGCAGCTTAAAACTGATGTCATTTACCGCGACCAAACCACCAAACTCTTTGCGCGCTTTGTCTAGTTCTAAAACTAAGCTGCCTTTTTCAGGGCGAGGACGTTGCTCTAAGGTCGCCGCCTGAGCTGGAGGTTCCATTCGTCGTTGTTTTTCCCCCCCTGTTACGGCCGTCCACATCCGCTCCAATAATGGCCAAATCCCATTGCCTGCATATTGCAAGATAAAGATCATTAATAGACCAAATACAATGAGCTCAAAGTTCGCATTGGTATCAAAAATACGGGGAAGCAAATTCTGCAGCTGATCTTTTAACGTTAAAATTAACGCCGATCCCACTACCGCCCCCCACACGCTACCAGCGCCACCAACCACAGCCATAAATAAGTATTCAATGCTGTAGTTCAAACCAAAAGGACTTGGGCTCACTGCACGCTGCAAGTGTGCATACAACCAACCCGACACACAAGCTAATAGAGCGGCATACACAAAGATAATCACTTTGTAGTTAGCCATATTGACGCCAAAAGACTCCGCCATGCTGCTACCGTTTTTTAAAGCACGAATAGCGCGACCAGGGCGTGAGTGCAATAGGTTATATGTCAGCCATAGGCTACCTAAAACAAATAGCCAAATGAGATAATACATATTGCGCCCTATCCCTAGAGAAATGCCAAAAATTGACAAAGGTGCAATACCAGAAATCCCATCATGCTGGCCTAAAAACCCGAGATTACCAAACAAGTAATACAAGGATAGCGACCAAGCAATCGTCCCTAAGGGCAAGTAGTGTCCGGACAAACGTAGGGTGATCGCGCCGATTAAAGACGAAAAAATAAAGGTTAACGCCAACGCCATAAATAGCGTCAGCCATGGTGACCAACCCAATCGCGTGGTTAACCATGCGGTGGTATACGCACCAATACCCACAAATGCGGCCTGCCCAAAAGAAGTTAAGCCCCCCACCCCAGTAAGTAACACCAGACCCAGCACTACAAGACTACTGAGCCCAATGTAATTTAACTGCGTAATCCAAAACTCAGGTACTACATGCAGCTGTGGCAATAAGGCCAACCCGCCCACCACAACAACTAAAAGCAAGCGATTCATGTCCTTAATCCTCATCATCAATATGACGTGCGCCAAAAGAGCGCCACAGCAATACGGGAATAATCAATGTAAACACAATGACCTCTTTGTAAGAGCTTGCCCAGAAAGAGGAAAAGGCTTCTAAAATCCCGACAAAAATCGCTCCAGCCGCAGTTAAGGGATAGCTAGCGAGACCACCTACAATCGCCGCCACAAAACCTTTAAGCCCGATTAAAAACCCAGTGTCATAATAGATAGTGGTAACAGGAGCAATTAGCATCCCGGATAAGGTACCGATCGCCGCAGCCAGCGTAAACGTAATACGCCCAGACATGATGGTACTAATCCCCACTAAGCGCGCACCACGACGATTCACCGCTGTAGCGCGTAACGCTCGCCCATATAGCGTGCCCCCAAAAAACAACCACAGTGCGCCAATCAATACAGCAGCGGCCACTAGGACAAAGAGTGTTTGTGCAGACCAGGCCATGCCTAACAAATTAACCTGCCCCGTCATAAAGGGAGGAGTACGCCAGCCTTCTGCTCCAAAGAAAACCAAACCCAAGCCGGTCAAAGCAAAATGCACCGCTACAGAAGTAATCAGTAGCACCAATACACTGGCTTCGGCTACCCGTTGGTAAACCAAGCGATAAATCATAGGCCCTAACGGTACGACCAATGCCATGGAAAACAAAACACTGACCCATAGAGGGGTATCTTGATGCATGACTAAGGGCAACATTAAGTAAAGGGCGATCGGCAACACTAAGGCCCATAACGCCGTGCGCCATAATCCAGCATATAGCTTATTACGTATAGCGGAGACACACTCTAAAAGAAAAACCAAGCTCCCCGCAATGAGCAGTAAATACAATGTCCCCGGTACACGACCATTGACCAAGAAAGCCAGTGTTAGCGCACCAAAAGTGACAAACTCGCCCTGAGGAATAAAAATAACGCGCGTTACGGCAAAAATCAGCACTAATGCTAGGCCCAACAAGGCATAAATCGCCCCGTTTAGCAAGCCGTCCTGCAACAGAATCAAAACAATTGTTGAATCCATATCGGATCTACCACCACAACATAAAAAGAAAGGCTAGCCACCTTATCAACCAGCAGTTAGAGGGGCGAGCTAGGCATCGCCCCGTTCGTTCTTATCATTACAGGTCAGGTTGGTAGGTCCATTTACCGTTTTCGACCTTAACAATCACACGAGCACGCTCATCCATCCCCGCATGATCCTTATCAGACATCGTAAATACACCTTGAGAGGCAGGTAAGTCCTTGGTCTGCTCAATGGCATCACGCATGGCCGCACGGAATTCGGGGGTACCTGGTTTAGCGCCGGTTTCTAAAGCGCGAGGAATCGCATCTTGCACTAGAAGGGCGGCATCCCACATATGACCACCGAAGGTATTGATAGAGCCTTCGCCATACTTAGCCTCGTAGAGGTTTTTATATTCCAATGCCGAGGCTTTAACTGGGTTGTCATCGGGCAGCTGATCCGCTACGAGCAAGGGTCCAGCCGGTAAGAACATGCCCTCACAGTCCTTTCCACACACACGTAGTACGTCGTTATTTGCGGCCCCGTGTGTTTGATAAATAATGCCTTTATAACCACGGTTCTTTAATTCGCCCTGTGGCAAAGCGACCGGTGTTCCAGCGCCAGCAATTAAAATGCCATCTGGATTAGCCGAGGTCAGTTTCAATACTTGGCCGGTAACAGAGGTATCACTACGGCTATAGCGCTCTGTTGCTACCATTTTGATGCCTTTGGCTTCAGCAGCTGCTTTCATTACATCTAACCAGCCATCCCCATACGCATCATTAAAACCAATAAAGCCCAGTGTTTTAACACCTTGCTTTTCCATAGCGTCAGCTAAAGCCGCAGCCATCAACTGATCATTTTGAGGGGTTTTAAATACCCACTCGCGCGCCCCTTCGACAGGCTCTACAATGCGTGCGTTCGCTGCCACACTGATCATAGGAGTTTTAGTCTCACCGGCCACGTCCACCATGGCCAAAGAGCCTGGGGTCACAGAGGTGCCAATCACCACATCGACTTTGTCTTCGGTGATTAATTTACGCATATTACGTACAGCAACTGTGGTATCCGTGGCATCATCCAACACCAAGTACTCCACTTTTTGTCCGGCGATTTCAGTGGGCAATAACGCCACTGTGTTACGCTCAGGGATACCTAGTGAAGCAGCAGGACCGGTAGAAGCAACAGTGACGCCGACTTTGATCTGGGCCAGTACGCTCATCGGCAACGTCAAAGCCAGCGCTCCAGCTAAAACCGTACGCTTTAAAGAAGGGGATAGCTGCATAGTTTGTCTCCGAAAGAAGGGTTGAGCTGCAGTGTTAAAACAGCTCATTTGTTATACATTTTTTACAACAGATACAGCGTAAACGTATCAAATTGAAGGTAAAAACCATATAGGTATTAACCTTAAATTGCCGAAGCCTAAATGAATTCCGCAAGGTAAAGGGGGCTATTATCTAAAATTACGTACCTACTCGTCTTTTAGGGCTTACCCTGTTTTTAGGTTTTCTAACTATTTGCGTTGATCGCGAACAAGGCTACACTGTTAGTTTCTCCATTTTTGATGGCTCCCTATGATGAAAAAAGTGCAAAAAACCTTAGCAGAATGGCAAGCACAGCTCAGCCCCGAGGCTTTTTACGTCACGCGCCAAAGCGGGACTGAACGCCCTTTTAGTGGTAAATATAACGATCACAACGAAAAGGGAATTTATCGTTGCGTATGCTGTCAAACCCCATTGTTTGCCTCAGATACTAAATTTGATGCTGGTTGTGGCTGGCCCAGTTATTTTGCTCCCCTTAACCCAGATAATGTACGCGAAGAAGCCGACTACAGTCATGGTATGGTGCGCACCGAAATTCTATGTAATATCTGTGATGCACACTTGGGGCACGTTTTCCCTGACGGCCCAGCTCCTACTGGTTTGCGTTACTGTATTAACTCAGTTGCTCTTCAATTTGAACCCGCATGAAAAAACTGTTTTTTGACCTTTTCCCTCTCGTTTTATTTTTTATTGCGTTCCGCTATTTTGACATTTATACCGCTACCGCTGTGGCTATGGTCGCATCTGTAGGCCAAATTCTCTGGCTAAAAATCCGAAAAAAAATCATCGAAACCACACACTGGATCAACTTAGGGGTGATTGTGGTCTTTGGCTCAGCAACGCTATTTTTCCAAAACGATGCATTTATTAAATGGAAACCTACTGTGCTTTACTGGCTATTTGCTGGGATTTTATTAGGTAGCCAGCTTTTTTTGGGCCGCAATCTCATGCGTAAGCTAATGGGAGAACAGCTGGTTTTGCCAGAGGCTGCTTGGAATAAACTAAATTACAGCTGGGCTGGTTTTTTTATCCTATCAGGTGCATTAAATCTATTCATTGCTTTTTCGGGGTATTTTACCGAATCCCAATGGGTGAGCTTTAAGGTGTTTGGCTCTTTAGTGCTTTTGATTATTTTTGTTATTTTACAATCCTTGTGGTTAGGTAAATACCTTAAAGACACCTCTGACCAGTAAAATTCACAACGACTATGTCTACTTTAGATCGCATTCGCTTAGTTACTGAACGCTTACAAGCGCTAAACCCAACCCATTTTGAAATTATCGATGAATCTCACTTGCACGCTGGGCACGCCGGCGCTAAAGACGGGGCAAGCCATTTTCGCTTAATTATTGCTTCTGACCAATTTGAGGGGCTCACAACCTTGGCCAAACACCGCCTGATTTACGAGCATGTCCAAGACCTAATCCCTCACCCTATCCATGCTCTTGCTATCGAACTGAAATAAAAAAGGATTTTTCATGAAAAGACTTGCTGTACTAACCCTAAGCTGTGCGTTAGCTGCACCGTTGGCTGCTCAGAACGTCGCTACCGTCAATGGCCAAGCCATTACCCAACAACAACTGGACGAGTTCGTTAGCCTACTTGTCAAACAAGGGGCGCAAGACAGCCCAGAGCTACGCAATCAGGTTAAAGAAGAAATGACCATTCGCCTTGTCGCTGTTCAAGAAGCAGAAAAACTTGGTCTCAACAAAAAATCTGAAGTCGCCCAAGAACTAGAGCTCGCTCGCCAAGGGATTTTAGTGCGTGCTTTACTCAACGACTATATTGAAAAAAACCCCTTAAGTGACAAAGCCCTAAAAGACGAATACGAACAGCTAAAAAAGGCCGAGGCTGGCAAAAAGGAATATAAAGTAAGCCATATTCTGGTCGAAGACGAAGCCGAAGCCAAACAGCTATTAGCCGATATTAAAGCGAAAAAAATCAGCTTTGCCGACGCCGCCAAACAAAAATCCATTGATTCCGGTAGCGGCGCTCAGGGCGGAGACCTTGGGTGGGCACCTAATACCATCTATGTGGCCGAATTTGCACAAGCAGTAGAAAAGCAGAAAAAAGGCGAGCTCAGCGCCGCTCCCGTTCAATCTCAGTTTGGTTGGCACATTATCCAAGTCAACGATGTGCGTGATATGAGCTTCCCTAGCTTTGAAGAAGTCAAACCACAACTCGAGGAGATGCTCCGTCAAAAACAATTGACCGAGTACCAAGAGTCGTTGATGAAAAAAGCAAAAATCAATTAAACCCACAAAAAAGCCCCAACCAGTTTACCCGTTGGGGCTTTTTTTACTTACAGAGCATATATCAAGAGACCAGTAGCTGCTGCAAGCCCGCTTCGTCTAAAATCGTAATACCTAACTGCTCGGCGCGCGTTAGCTTCGATCCTGCTTCTGCTCCTGCCACCACATAATCCGTCTTTTTTGAAACAGAACCTGTGACTTTACCACCAGCTGCTTCAATTTGTGCTTTGGCCTCGTCACGTGTCCAGTTAGGCAAAGTTCCCGTTAATACAAAGGTTTTACCGGCAATCGCACTAGCAGTCGTCACTGCTGTCTGTGCCGGAGACTGAGGCTGTACCCCAACCTGTTGTAGCTGCTCTAGGACCTGAATGTTATGCGGTTCGGCAAAAAAATGAGCAATAGATGCCGCCACAACCGGCCCTACATCATTAACCTGTAGCAGTTGCTCTTGCGTTGCCTGCATAAGATGCGAGAGTGTTCCAAAATGCTCAGCCAGCGCTTTGGCTGTGGCTTCACCAACATGCCGAATTCCCAATGCATAAATCAAACGCGCTAAAGGCGGGGTTTTAGCCGCAGCAATCGCCTGAACCACATTTGCAGCCGACTTCGCCCCCATACGCGGATAAGCCGCCAGCTCCAGGGTTTGTAAAGTAAATAAATCTGCTAGGTTTTTCACACGACCACTATCGACCAGTTGCTCTATGAGCTTAGTGCCGAGGCCTTCGATATCCAGCGCCTTACGACTGGCCGCATGCTCCAAGCTCTGCTTACGTTGCGCCGCACAGACCAGCCCCCCCGTACAACGAGCAATGGCCTCGTCTTCGGGGCGCTCAATCGCAGAACCGCAGACGGGGCATTCTGTAGGGAACACAAACTGCTGTGTATGCGCTGGCCGTAAATCTAATACCGGAGCCACTACCTCGGGAATCACATCCCCAGCACGACGTACAATTACGGTATCACCGATACGCACATCCTTACGTCGAATCTCGTCTTCATTATGCAAGGTCGCATTGGTAACAGTAACCCCGCCTACTTCGACTGGCTCTAAGCGAGCAACCGGTGTTATGGCACCCGTTCTCCCAACTTGTACCTCGATAGCGAGTAGCTTCGTCGTGGTTTCCTGAGCTGGAAATTTATGCGCAATTGCAAAGCGCGGGGCTCGTGCCACAAAGCCTAAAGCGCGCTGCCAGGCTAAATGGTTTACCTTATACACCACGCCATCAATTTCATACGGTAAGGCTTCGCGCTCGGCCATGGTTCGTTGATAAAAATCCATTAAAGCCTGCACCCCCTGTAACACCGCTCGATGCGAATCCACAGGGAAACCAAACTGCTGCAGCCAATCTAACATGTCAGACTGGGTCGAAAAAGGCTCAGCTTGGTCCGTGTCCCCAGCAAACAGATCCGCTTGAGTTCCCGATGGCATTTCTATCGCCCCCCAGCCATAAGCATAAAAGCGCAAAGGGCGTTGTGCTGTGATTTTCGGATCAAGTTGGCGCAAGCTGCCCGCTGCCGCATTGCGTGGATTAGCAAAAGGTTTTTCCCCTCGCTGGTGCTGCTGCTGGTTTAATACGATAAAATCCGCATGGTGCATTAAGACCTCGCCACGTACCTCTAGCACCAAAGGCCAAGTGCTGGGCTCCCCTTGCAACTGCAAAGGAATGGATTTAATCGTACGTACATTAGCCGTAATATCCTCACCGGTATAGCCATCACCTCGTGTAGCAGCTCGCACAAGCACACCCTTTTCATAACGCAAGCTAACCGCTAAACCATCAAATTTATATTCTGCGTTATAGGATAAGGATTCGGTGGCTTTTAATAACCCCTGCTGTTTTAGACTGTCTGTAACCCGCTTATCAAAGGCGATTAACTCGTCCTCAGCAAAAGCATTCCCTAATGACAACATGGGTACCGCATGAGCAACAGGGCTAAAAGCGCTAGAAGGTGTAGCCCCTACACGCTGTGTAGGCGAATCGGCTGTCACCCACTCCGGATGCTCCGCTTCCAGTTGCTGGAGCTCACGCAACAAAGCGTCATATTGCGCATCCGCAATGAGCGGGTCATCCAACACATAGTACCGATAGTTATGATAATGCAGTTCTTTTTTTAATGCTTCTAAACGCTGCTTCACGCAAAAACCCGCTGTGTACGTGGCTCGCCGGCATAAAAACCAGCTTGCTCAATTTGTTCATACATTTGATAAAGCTGTTGATCAATTTCATCATCAAAATGATCCGTTAACAGCTGTCCCTGATCATCGACCAGCTCACCACCTAAACGAGCTGCCAAATCCCGCCCTACTGTCGCCATACGACTGAAAGCCTGCTCATCTTTAGGACTATTTGGTAAGTCCAATAGAAAATCCAAACGCTCAACCGAAGCTGACAACATAGCTAAAGCAGGCTTACCATTAAACAATAAGGTAAAACGCGGCAAGCCTGAGCTTGCTAACCATGCCAGTTGCTGGCCATACTCCATAAAACCAGCACTCACTACAACTTGGCGCACGGTTTCCGTAGGGGTGGGCTCTGCCAAGCGCAAACTTAAACCCACCTGAGCATCTAGGCTCGCACACAGCTGATCTAACTGCTGTGCTTGTGCCACGACTTCAGCCTGCTCCGGCCCATCTACTGTGCCATCTAGCTGTTGAGCTAAATTTTGGGCCGCCATCCATAACCGAGACCAATCAATATCCGTAAGAGGACCACGACGGTTCGCCAATAAAACAACCAGCTGTATCGAAGTATAGGCTTCTTGATCATGAGGGTAAGCATGATGCTCACCATTAACCGCTGTAGCAAATAGTCGTACGGGCTTCGTATCCACACGTAAATAAGCCCGCAACAAATCGATGAGCTCACCCCCTGGCACGGGCTGGGGAAAATGCACATCGATCACAGCTTCTGTAGTGGGATCTATCTCTTCGGCCGGAATAGCCGGTTCCGCTTTATCCTCGGCTAATGTTTCCGCTATACGTACCGTTGGCTCACGCCGCTCCTTATCCGCTTCTAGCTGTGCCATCAGTGGATCAGCAGGTACTTCGGGAAATTTCCCCTGCATTTTGCGGCGGATACGTCGATCTTGCCACCAGTTGAACACTACGACCAGCAAAATCAGTACCGCCCCCAGCGCCACCAACCCTATTTGCAAATCACTCATTATGCGACCCGACCCTTTTTTAGGCTAAACATATTAACGATATTATGACAATATTATTGCGCCATTTCGACTGCAGCAGCCATATCTACAGCAACAATACGGGAAACCCCCTGTTCTTGCATGGTCACTCCAACCAGTTGCTTGGCCATTTGCATAGCAATTTTATTGTGAGAAATAAATAAAAACTGTGTTTGATCACTCATACTCTGAACTAAATTGGCATAGCGCTCTGTGTTGGCATCATCTAAAGGCGCGTCGACCTCATCCAGCAAACAAAATGGTGCGGGGTTTAGTTTAAAAAAAGCAAAAACCAAAGCCGTTGCTGTCAATGCTTTTTCTCCACCCGATAACAGTTGGATTGTACTATTACGCTTACCCGGTGGCTGAGCCATGACTTGAACACCTGCATCAAGAATTTCATCCCCTGTCATCATCAGTTTGGCTTCCCCCCCACCAAAAAGTTGTGGAAATAGATTACCAAAATGCTGATTAACTTCGTTAAAAGTACTTTGTAGTAATGCTCGCGTTTCTCTATCAATTTTTCGAATCGCATTTTCTAGGGTTTCTATGGCTTGGGTCAGATCATCATGTTGCGACTGGAGATACTGTTGGCGCTCTTGAGCCAAACGGAGCTCCTCTAGGGCTGCCAAGTTAACCGCCCCCAGTGCTGTGATCGCTCGGTTCACGCGCTGCACTTCTGTCTGTAGCCAAGTGACTTTATGCCAACTTTCCGGTTGGTCTTGCATAAAAGCCGCTAAATCCTGCCGGTCCACCTGCTGAGCGTTTAGCTGCTCAGCATATTGCTCTACGGTCATACGAGCCGCTTGCTCTGCAAGCTGCAGCTCAATGACTCGTTGACGTAAAGGCTCGATTCCATCCCCAGTCTGATGGCGATTTTGCTCTAAGTCTTGCAGCTGCATCGCAAGCTCTGCTAAATGTTTTTGCTGCTGCTGTACCTGATCCTCTTGCTCTACGCGCTGTTCTAAAGCCTCTTGCAACATCGCATGTAGTTCATCCACATCGATATGCTCGTATTCACTCTCTAAACCAGCAAGCTCCATTTGCGTACGCTGAGCCAAATCGAATGCTTGCTGCTGACTACGTAAAAGCTCATCAACACGAACCTCTATTAAGCTTTTATTATATTGTAAGCGCTGATGTTGCTGTTCGATTTCACGCAACTGCTGTCGTAATTGCTGACAGATATCGTCAATATCCGTTAACTTCTCCTGATACTGCTCGATGTGCTCATTGAGCTCTTCGATTTGCCATGCGAGCTCTTCTTGCTGTAAAGCAATCTCCTCGCTCTGTAACCGGTAGGTATCCAACTGCTCTGTTATTTCTTCGATCTCTTGCTTTAACTGTTGCTTGCGTTGTTGTGCTTGCTGCTGGAGCTGCAACGCCTGCTGATAAACAAAACGCTGCTCATGCATTTGTTGCGTGCTCGTTTGCACCTGCTCTATCTGTTGTTGCACCACTAAACGCGTTTGCTCCACGTGTTGTTGAGCCTGCTCAAATTGTGTTTGTGCCACATCTACATGTAAGCGCTGTGCTTTCGCTGCTTTCTTTTGCTCCTCGATCAGCTGCTGTCTAGCGAGCACACCGGCCTGCTCTGAGTCGGCAGCGTACAATAAAACCTGATAGGCTTGGACGATATGCCCTTCGGGAGTCACCAACATCGCTTCGGCAGGTAGTTTTGCTCGCTGAGCCAAAGCCTCAGAAAAAGTAGGAACACTATACACATGAGCTAGCATCGCTGCTAGGGTGGTCTCCCAAGCTGAATCTTTAAGTCGAATCTTATTAAATAAAGGCTCAGCAAAGTCCACGGCATTCGTTGCCGGTGACAAGGATAGCTCCTGCTCAGCCTTACTAAACCCAACACGCGCCGGCGGACTAGCCTGCATAGATGTTAACTCGCTCCAGTCTTTTAACACCAAAGCTTGTAAACGCTGACCAAGCACAGCCTCGACCGCTTGCTCCCACCCTGGCTCTACTTGCAACATCTGCCACAAACGTGACTTGCGAGCGAAACCATGAGTACTTAACCACCCTTCTAGTTCCTCTTGTCGCTGCACTTGCTGCTGCACGCTTTCTAAAGCAGTCAGTTGCGCTTCAATTTGTGTCAATAGCTGTTGCTGCTCATGCAATAATTTTTGCTTTTGTTGCTGCTGCTCGCGTGCAACATCTAAAGCCTGCTCTAGTTCTTGTAACTGCCGCTGGGAGGCATGGGCTTTTTGCTCCGCCGCAGTCGCTTGCTCATGCAGCCTCTCGATCTCCTGCGGCTGGGCCTGATGCAGCTGCTGCCACTCCTCCTGATAACGTCGCTGGCGATGCAATAATTGCTCTTGCTGTTGTTGCAATGACTGTCGCCTTTGTTCTGCTAACGCTACCTGATGCTTCGCCTCTTGTTGTTGCTGCACCAACTGGTCACGCTTGGCTTGAAGTTGATGCTGCTGTTGTTCTGCTGGCTCTAGCTGCTCTTGCATCTGTTCAATACGCATCAAGCTTTCTTCTATTTGCCCTGCCAACTCTTCAAGCTCCAGCTGCTTTTGCTCTAGCTCGGCCGCGCTGTCCTGATGCAGCTGCTCCCATTCTTTTTTTTGCTGCTCAAGTTGTTGCTGGCGTTGCTCCATACGCGTTTGCGCCGTATTCGCGTGTTGAATATCGGCTTCAATTCGGCTCACTGTTGCGTTGATCTGATACAGGCCCCCTTGCGCTTTTTGTACCTGCTCTGTGGCATCAAAATGCTGTTGTCGCAATTGCTCAATGCGAGCCTCGGTATTGCGCATCGTCGCCATGGCTGCTTCCACTTCGTTTTGAGCCTGCTCTATAGCTAAAAAATGTCGCTTTTGCTCCTCACGAGCTTGGTTTTCTTTCAGCCACCACAGCACATGTTGCTTTTTTTCGCCTTCGGCTTGCAGCGCCTGATATGTTTTAGCCACTTCGGCTTGAGCTTCTAGGCGTATTAACTGCTGCTCAAGCTCCTGCAAAATATCCTCTAAACGCGTCAGATTTTCCCGCGTATCACGTAGCCGACTCTCGGTTTCTTTACGTCGCTCTTTATAACGGGAAACGCCCGCTGCTTCCTCTAAATAAACACGTAGCTCCTCTGGCTTGGCTTCAATAAGCCGGTTAATCATTCCCTGACCAATAATGGCATAACCACGCGCCCCTAGCCCCGTACCAAGAAACATATCATTGATGTCTCGACGACGTACTTGCTGGCCGTTAATAAAATAACCGCTGGTTCCATCGCGAGTCAGCTCTCTACGTACCGCTATCTCGGTATAAGCACCCCACTGCCCCGTAATGCGCCCTTCGGCATTATCAAAAGTTAGCTCTACCGAAGCACGTGCTGCAGGCTTACGCTGATCCGAACCATTAAAAATTACATCCTGCATGGAGCCACCACGTAGCTCCGAGGCACGGCTTTCCCCCAGCACCCAACGTACTGCATCAATAATATTTGACTTACCACAGCCATTTGGCCCTACGACCCCCACTAACTGGCTTGGGGTAGGAATCACCGTCGTATCGACAAACGACTTAAAACCCGATAATTTAATTTGTGTTAGACGCACTAAAAACCCACTAGGCAAAATAGTTACAGCTTTCGTATGATAACGCAGTCGCTTCGCAAACGTGTTCCTTTAGCCAGAAAAATAACATAAGGCTATACTGAGTTACATCCAATCAAAATCACCTACGTGGGGATTTTCATCCCACCTCTTCATCGAGATACGTTTTGAATAAAGGTTTCTATCTAGTTATGGCAGCGCAAGCGCTGTCTTCTGTTGCTGATAACGCATTATTGATCGCCGCCATCGCTTTAATCGCCGACCTAAGCGGGCCCGATTGGATGGTTCCCCTTATGAAATGGTGGTTTGCTTTGGCCTATGTCGCCTTAGCGGCGTTTGTAGGCGCTTTTGCCGATGCATTCCCTAAAGGGCGTGTGATGTTTATCACCAATGGCATCAAATTTATCGGCTGCGCCTTGATGTTTAATTTGCATACTTTGGCTAGCAGCCAAGACATGCAACTGTTTTACATCTTTTTTGCCTACACACTGGTCGGCATTGGTGCCGCGGCCTACTCACCGGCTAAATACGGTATTGTCACCGAGATGCTCAAACCTGAACTCTTAGTCAAAGGCAACAGCTGGATCGAGGGTCTAACCGTGCTTTCTATCATTGTAGGGACGGTATTAGGCGGCGTTTTAATCCACCCCGATATTAGCCCCACCCTCCAAAACACGCCCGGTATCAATCAAATGGCAACCAATCGAACCGAGGCCGCCATTTTAATCATTGGTTTTATTTATCTTGCGGCGGCAGCCTGCAATTTACTCATTCCTAAAACCCATGTTCACTACCCCCAGCAAAAAACCAATCCTTTTGCCTTGATTCATGATTTTAAAGGCTATGTCTGTGTGCTTTGGCAAGACAAGCTAGGCCAAATTTCGCTTGCTGTCACCACCCTTTTTTGGGGTGCTGGTGCCACCTTGCAATTCATCGTTATTGAGTGGGGCGCGCAACAGCTCGGCTACCGTTTAGATCAAGCCTCAATTTTAATGGGGGTCGCAGCCCTAGGAACAATTGTAGGCGCCTATTTAGCCGGTAAAGTTCCTCTGAAAAAAGCCTTATCTGTATTGCCTATGGGGGTAGCTATGGGGCTAGTGGTGCTACTGATGCCTTTTGTCAAAAGCACGTGGGCCGTGCATAGCTTATTACTTTTAATTGGCGCTACTTCTGGCTTTTTTGTTGTTCCCATGAATGCTCTTTTACAGCATCGCGGTCATGTGCTTTTGTCTGCTGGGCACTCGATTGCTGTGCAGAATTTTAACGAACAGCTGAATATTCTTTTTATGTTAAGCCTTTATAGCTTACTGTTGTGGTTACGCTTACCCATTAATGTCATCATTATGATTTTTGGGTTACTCGTGGCTACTATGATGCTGGTGTTTATTTACTGGAATAAACAAAATCATAAACGCGACCCCCTTCTTTCACAGTGTATTGGCGAAGAGGGTCACGGCAAAGCATTACAAGAGTGCTAACTGCTTACGCTGCATATAAAAATCGTTTAGATAAGCCGATTCATAAGCATACGCCACCTGTAATAACAAACGTTCATTGAGCTGTGCTCCAACCAATTGTAACCCTATGGGCAAATTTTCCCCAACTCGCCCATAAGGTATGGATATGGCTGGGTGCCCAGTTAGATTAAATGAAGCGCAATGGTGGGTAGTTGCGGAGAATAATGGGCCATCTTGTCTCCTCATTCCTGTGTTTTATGTTGTCATTAAGCGCTTACATAGTAGCAAATCTGCCCACGCGCGGGCTTTTAACTGTGGGCGTAATAAAATAGATGCAGGGTGATAACTCACAATTGTAGGCAGCGTCATACCTTCGGGACTTTTCCAATGGTGAACTTCCCCACGCAAAGCCTCAAAATCCCCTTGTAAAAATATCGCCGTGGCCTTCGATCCCAATAACAATAAACGCTTTGGTTGTAAAAGCTTTATTTGCCGCAACAACACACCAAAACAGGCCTGTATGTATTCCGTTTGCGACTGACCAACAGAGCGACACTTTAATAACTGCGTCATGTACATCTGCTCAAAAGGCACAATACCAATGCTTTGCATTTGTGCTGCAAATAACTCCCCACTTTTACCCTGCATCGGTAAGCCTGCTAGCTCTTCGTAGCTACTCGGAGCAGAACTAATCACCAACCAATCCGGTTGTTGTTGCTGCCCTGCCCCCACAACCACTTGTTGTCGCTGCTCATGCAAAGCACACTGTTGACACTGCTGCACATAAGCGTGCAATTGCTCCCAGCCCATTTGCTCTACATCGATTTGGGATACATCCGTGGTCGCCCCCACGCGTTTCGTTAACACCGTATCCTGCGTCACCTTAGGGAGAGCAGACGGTGTCGTCTCCGGCGTCAATAAGGCCTTGGCTTGAGCTAAAGCTTCTTTCGCCTGAATAGGTACAACCGAAGAAGAAGTCATCACAGGTGCCGAGACGGATTTCATCTGGGCGGGTGCCGACACTGATTTACGATAAGGCGCTAGAAACGGAGAGGCAACACCAATTTCTTGGAGCCAACTTGTTTGTAAAGCAGATAATTGAAGAGAAGGCATGGGCATAGGTAATTAAGCCAGTATTTTTGTATAGAGCACCGCGTCTTCGCGCTGCTGCTCAGGCAATGCGTAATAATTTTTTCTGATACCCACCTGAACATAACCTGCCCCTTCGTACAAGGCAATAGCAGGCTGATTCGACGCTCGCACCTCAAGATGTATTTTTTTCGCACCTTGGGCTCGTGCGTGTTGTTCTGCATAACAAAGAAGCTGTTGAGCAACCCCCTGCCGTTGGGCGACAGGCGCCACCCCAATAAGCAAGAGCTCCCAATCCTCTTGCGCTGGCATCATCATCGCATAAGCCACGACCTTATCTGCCTGTAAAGCCACCCATAGCACATGCCCACTCGCCATACTACTTTCTAAAGCTGATTGCGACCAAGGCGCAAACTGTAACTCCGCCTCTAGAGCTGCTACTTCGGCTAAGTCCGTCGCTACTGCCGGGCGGATATGCGTGGCTTGCCACGTCGAGCTAGGATTACCACCTAAACCGGTTTCTCGCTCCGCCGTCGTAAATGCGACGCGATTGCGCACATAAAGCGGTGCTGCCAACGCAGGCTCAATCAACTGCTGGTGTTGGTATTGCAACCAGGCTAAGTCCGCAATCGTCGTTGCTTTAGGCAGCTCAGTGCCACCTAGGTGTACAGGTAAAGCCTGTAAAGAGGCTAACAAATCAGGAAAAGCCACTAAGCCATCACCCGACACACGTAAAACACTCGGTTTTTTAAAGCTTTGTTGTTGCGCTAAAAGGTGTTGGATATACTGCAAAACTTGAGAATGATGAATTAACATGGGCTTATGTAGAGCATACCAAGCGCCTGTGGTGGTTTGTTGATATGCCCCCACATATAGCTCCAGCATACGCGCATCCGCCACAACAATTTCAATGGTTTCTATATCATGCTGCGCCTGTTGAGCTGCTACGCCCAATAATGAAGGCACCGCTGCTACTTTTAAGCCCAGCCCATAAGCCAAGCCTTGAGCAACACCGCACGCCACACGTAAGCCAGTAAACCCCCCAGGCCCTTGCGCAAAAGCAATCAGATCCAGATCCGCTCGCTTTAGATTAGCTTGCGTTAACACCTGATCAATAAGCGGCAACATACGCTCTGCATGCTCTGTACTACCATGATGCTCTACAACATAATGCTGACGCTGACTCTGATGGACACAAAGCAAAGCCACACCACAGACTGCACTCGCACTATCGAGAGCTAGAATATTTACTTTCATCCTATTTCCATCCCAACAAATGCTGCTCGCATCCAGATAAAAAAGCACCTATCGTACGCTTTTGCGTCAAGCAATGACCGTATTTTTTACACCAAAAAGGTAACAGATTGTATCTATATGTGTTTTTTACAGGGTGTCCATCCAGAAAAAAGCATCAAATGTAAAATTTTTCTACGAGCCTGTACGACCACCTTTTTGCCTGTTACATTTTAATCATGAACACACAAAATCAGCCCCTTACCAGAAAAATACTCGTCGTCGATGACGACCCACGTTTACGCGATTTATTGCGTCGCTATCTTTCAGAACAAGGCTTTAATGTCTTTGTTGCAGAAGATGGCAAAGAGATGTCCAAACTCTGGCAACGCGAACACTTTGATTTACTGGTCCTTGATTTAATGCTGCCAGGCGAAGATGGACTATCAATTTGTCGTCGTTTACGTGGTGGTCACGATAACACACCTATTATTATGCTAACGGCAAAGGCCGAGGAAATCGACCGCATTGTTGGCTTAGAAATGGGTGCAGACGACTATTTAGTTAAGCCATTTAACCCGCGCGAGCTCTTAGCGCGAGTCAATGCCATTTTACGTCGCCGCGGCACAGAAGAACACCCCGGCGCCCCTAGTCAGGAAAATGAGTCCATTGAGTTTGGGCCTTACACCCTAAACCTATCGACTCGCACCTTACTAAAAGGCGAAGAAGTGGTGCCCATTACCACGGGCGAGTTCTCTGTCTTAAAAGTCTTTGCGCGCCATCCAAAAATTCCTTTGTCTCGCGACAAACTAATGGAATTAGCACGTGGTCGCGAATACGAAGCTTTTGACCGCAGCTTGGATGTACAAATTTCTCGTTTACGTAAACTGATCGAACCCAACCCATCTAAGCCTGTTTTTATTCAAACAGTGTGGGGTTTAGGCTATGTTTTTGTACCAGATGGTGGCCATTAACGGTATGATCATGGCATGAAAACCGCCAAAACAATCTCTACAGTCTCTAAAAAGCCCCCTTTTAAAATGGGGCTTTTTAGTCGCACCTTTTTCTTACTCTTAGGGCTAATGGGCGTCAGCTTTGGTATCTGGCTTCAAACTTTTTTCTCCATGGAGTCCGGTCCACGCGCAGTACAGATGGCACACCGCGTTATTACCTCTGTTAGTATTACGCGCTCTGCGCTAACCTACGCCCCACTAGAGCAGCGTCCAGCGTTACTACTAGATCTTGCCACCCAAGAAGGCCTACGCGTACAACCCCGCGAAGAAGAAGACATCCTCGAGCCTATTCTACGATCACCTTATTGGCAACGTGTTTCAGAAGAGGTACGTAATGGCTTAGGTAGCCAAACACTAATTATGTGGTCCGTTAATGAAGCGCCTGGCATCTGGGTCTCTTTCGATCTAGAGGGAGATGAATACTGGTTGGTCTTTGACCGAGAACAGCTAAGTCTGATAGCAGGCGCAGAGTGGATAGGATGGATTCTCTCAGCATTGCTTTTATCTTTTTTAGGCGCTGCCGTCAGCGTACGTTTTGTAAACCGTCCCCTTGCTCAACTAGCACAAGTCACCCAACAACTCGCTCGTGGCGAAACGCCATCCCCTTTACCCGAAAAAGGCCCAGCAGAAATCCGTAACATGAATGTGGCTTTTAATCGCATGACCCGTGATATCCGACAGGCCGAAGCAGATCGGGAAATCATGCTTGCGGGGATTTCTCACGACTTACGAACCCCTCTAGCCCGCATGCGCTTAGAGATCGAACTCTCAAATGTTAGCGAGGAGACACGCCAAGCTATTGATGAAGACTTAGCTCAAATAGATCGCAGTATTGCGCAATTAATGGAATATGCTCGCCCAGCCGCCAAAGCCCCAGATGAAGGGATCAATATCAGTCAGGTCCTAACAGACCTTTTTGATCGTGAGCGCAGCCATACAGAAAGTCTTGGTGGACAGCTAACAGCAGATATTGTGCCCCACCTTTTTGCTCGTATAGACGCCAATGATTTAAAACGTATTGTAAGCAACCTCATTGAAAATGCACGACGCTATGGACGTAGTCCAACCGACGACCGAGCTTATATTCATCTGAGCGCACACTCCAAAGGCAACATGATAGAAATTAAAGTCCAAGACCAAGGCAAAGGCATCGAGGAACACGAAGTGCAGCGTCTACTACGTCCTTTTTCTCGTGGTGAGCTTGCCCGTACAGGTGTCAATGGTGCAGGCTTGGGCTTAGCAATTGTAGAACGTCTTTTACAGCCCATTGGGGGGCGTTTAGAGCTACGCTCGCCTCCAGGCCAAGGTCTAACAGCACGTATCGAAATCCCTAAGCTAAAAGTCCGTGAAAGTGCTAGAAAAACGGTGTGATTCGCGTAGAATCTACTCTATGTTTAGAGTATAAAGGATACATATGAAAACCGTTGGCGATAAAATCGAGCCTTTTAAAGTCATAGGGGTTAAACCAGGGTTTAATGACCCCCAAGAAAACGGGATCTCCGCTTTCGAGGACATCACAGAAAGCTCGTTTCCAGACAAATGGAAAATCGTTTACTTTTATCCTAAAGATTTTACTACGGTATGCCCAACCGAAATCACGCGTTTTAATGCACTAGGCCCCGAGTTTCAAAAGCGGGACGCAGTAGTTTTAGGCGGCTCCAGTGATAACGAATTCGTAAAACTGGCATGGCGACGCGAACACCCAGACTTAGCGCGTTTACAGCACTATCAGTTTGCAGACACCACCGGTGCACTAATTGATCAGCTGGGTATTCGCCACAAAACCGAAGGGGTTGCCCTACGCGCCACCTTTATTATCGATCCCGACAACGTTATCCAACATATTTCCGTTAATAACCTTAACGTTGGCCGGAACCCAGATGAAATTCTACGGGTTTTAGATGCGATCCAGACTGAATCCCTTTGCGCCAGTAATCGGGAAATCGGTGGCCCTGTCTTAAGCTAGCCTACACTTAGCCACACTACGTGCCTTAGCGTATTTACGTGGCACGTAGGAGCTAAAAAATTAGGTTTCAGACTGGTAAATCAATACCACCACGTTTGCAGCAATCCCCTCTTTACGCCCTAAATGCCCTAAGCCTTCGTTGGTTTTGGCTTTGATATTGATACGATCGGCACTAAGCTGCAAATCTGCGGCGAGGTTTTCTATCATCGCAGGTGCATGCGGCCCAATTTTTGGCGCTTGCGCATGAATCGTGGCATCCAAGTTGATAATTTCCCAACCTTGTCTTTTAACCATATCCAGTGCGGTACGCAACAAAACCCGACTATCCGCTCCCTTGTACTGTTCATCCGTATCGGGAAAATGTCGGCCAATATCCCCTAAGCCCGCCGCACCTAAAATCGCATCCGTAACAGCATGCATTAATACATCCGCATCAGAATGCCCCAATAGCCCATGCGTATGTGGAATGGTAACGCCACCAATAATCAATGGACGATTTTCCACCAATGCATGGATATCAAACCCCTGTCCTACTCGTAAATTCATAACCATTTTTCCAATAACTGAAAATCATGCGGCCACGTCACCTTGAAATTTCTAGGATCACCCTGAACTAATAAAGGTTGATAGCCTTGCTGCTCCATTGCTGAAGCCTCGTCTGTCACAACAAACCCCTGCTCTTTAGCCTGTTGCAATGCGGCTTGTAAAGCTACCGCTTTGAACATTTGTGGTGTTTGCGCCAACCACAGGGCCTCTCTAGGCACGGTCTGGCTAATCCTTGGGGGTTCCTCAACCGTGGCACGCTTGACGGTATCTGGAATAGGAATAGCCAATATCCCGCCTTGATTATGGGCTAAACACTGGTCAATCAAACGTTGTAACGCCTGCGCAGGAAGCCCTGGCCGAGCGGCATCATGCACCACTACCCACTCGTCTTCCTGGGGCTGCCAGTCCTGTAAGCCGTTATACACTGTGTCAGCACGTGTAGCACCGCCAACCGGACGCCAGATCACTCGCTCTAGCCCAGCAAGCGCTCGCTCCACCCAAGTATCCGTTGGGCTTACAATGACTCTTACCTGATGAATACGCGGATCGGCTAACATAGCCATCACCGATAATCGGAGCATAGGTAAGCCATTAAGCAACTCATACTGCTTAGGTAAATCAGGCTTTAAGATAGCCGCTGTAGACGGACGCCTAGCGCGTGCTCCTATGCCCGCCGCAGGGACCAATGCAATTATTTTTTTCGACATAATTAACCTTCATCCTATGAGCAAAACCCAACGCCCTTCTGATCCAGTGCAATATCTTAACAGTACCACTCAAACCTTACAGGCATTAAAAAAAGGACAACGCTATCAGCAACCTATGCCCCCTGGATCTGGCGACGCGTGTTTAATTGCCGATTTGGCTACTCATGGCCAAGCGCCTGTTGCGGTGTTTTGTGCACACCCCGTCGATGCTCAGCGCCTCTGTGATGAAATCCTATTATTTAACCCACAGCTACGTGTGCAGGCCTTCCCAGACTGGGAAACCCTTGCCTATGACCGGTTTTCCCCTCATGAGGACCTGATTTCAGCGCGTTTACGCACACTCAATGCCCTACTTGAGTCTAATGTCGACGTGCTCACCATTCCGGTCAGTACCGCATTATACCGGCTTGCCCCCCCTACTTTTTTAGCTGCTTATAGCTTTAGCTTTAAACAAGGAGACCAACTGGACGAGCAACAATTTAAAGAGCAAATGTTGCTTGCCAACTACAGTCATGTCACCCAAGTCTCCGCTCCCGGCGAGTTCTCGATACGTGGTGGCTTAATCGACTTATTCCCTATGGGGTCTAGCTTGCCGTATCGCTTAGATCTTTTTGATAACGACATCGAATCGATTCGAGCTTTTGATGTGGATAGCCAACGCAGCTTGTACCCTGTCTCCCAGATTGACCTGCTTCCAGGGCGCGAGTTCCCTTTAGATGAAACGGCGCGCCACCTATTTCGCTCTCAGTTTCGTGAACATTTTGAAGGGGATCCTTCTCGAGCCCTTCCCTATAAAGACATTGGAAACGGTATCGCTTTTGCTGGGGTCGAATATTATCTGCCTTTATTCTTTGAGGAAACGGCAACCATTTTTGACTATCTACCCAAAGACAGCATTCTTATTACACATCAAGACTGCCAACAAGCCATTGATGCCTTCCATACCGATACCGCCCAACGGTATCACTTTTTGAAAAGTGATCTAGAGCGTCCCATACTGGCTCCCGATTTGCTCTTTTTATCAGCAGAAAACTTTTTTAGTCAGCTAAAGCATTTTTCACGTCTGGATTTACAAAAAGGGGAAGCCCATCCTGATTTTATTCCCCTCCCTAATGTTGCCGTAGCAAGACGAGCCGAAGACCCTATTGCGGCCTTGCGTGCAGAAGTGCTAGACCCGAGCCGCCGTACATTATTGTGTGCTGACTCAGCTGGGCGGCGCGAAACCCTTACACAAATGCTCAATGAATTTGACCTGAGCCCTCGCACCGACTGTGCGGATTTCAATGATTTTCTTCATAGTGATAGCCATTTTGCTTTAGTCACAGCTTCACTCTTTCAAGGGTTTGCACTCAAAAAAGCCGCTATCACCATACTTACAGAAAATGACCTTTACCCCAATCAGGTTCGCACCTCTCATCGCGGACGACGGAGCCAACGCAGCCAAGTCGAAGCGATGGTGAAAGACCTGTCGGAACTGCGCGAAGGGGATCCTGTGGTACATGCAGAACATGGTATTGGGCGTTATCACGGTCTGATTGAAATGGACCTAGGAGAAGGTCCAGTAGAGCTCCTTCATTTGGAATACGCCAATGAGGCAACGCTTTATGTACCGGTCGCCCAGCTACATGTTATTTCCCGCTATAGCGGTACCGATGCCGAGTCCGCCCCCTTGCATCAGCTTGGCTCTGGCCAATGGGAAAAAGCACGTCAAAAAGCAGCTAAACAAGCCCGCGATACGGCAGCAGAGCTTTTAGCCCTCTACGCACAACGCGCGCTGCGCCAAGGGCAGCAATACCAAGTCCCTCTGAATGACTATGAGGCCTTTGCGGCGGGGTTTGGTTTTGAGCCCACTCCAGATCAAGCGGCTGCCATCGAAGCTGTCTTAAATGACATGAAATCGGGACAGCCCATGGATCGATTGATCTGTGGTGATGTTGGCTTTGGAAAAACAGAAGTGGCTTTACGTGCGGCTTTTGTTGCTGTCGCCAATGGCAAACAAGTCGCCATTCTTTGCCCCACGACCTTATTAGCCGAACAGCACGCTCAAAGCTTTGCTGATCGTTTTGCCGACTGGCCCGTTACCGTGGCTGAGCTTTCGCGCTTCAGAACCAGCAAGCAAACCAAAGCCACCATCGAGGGTCTAGCAACCGGTCAGGTCGATATTGTCATAGGCACCCATAAAATTCTCTCTAAGGATGTCAAATTCAAAGACCTCGGCTTAGTTATTATCGATGAGGAGCACCGCTTTGGTGTGCGCCAAAAAGAGGCGCTCAAAGCGCTGCGTGCCGAAGTCGATATGCTGACCTTAACCGCCACGCCCATCCCACGCACACTAGGTATGTCTTTAGAGGGGATCCGTGACTTTTCTATTATTGCCACAGCACCTGAAAAGCGTTTGGCTATTAAAACCTTTGTACGGCGCGAGGACGAAGGCACCATCCGCGAAGCCTTACTGCGTGAGCTAAAGCGTGGTGGACAAGTCTATTTTTTACACAACGAGGTCGAAACAATTGAAAATCGACGCGCACGCTTGCAAGAACTCGTTCCAGAGGCCCGTATCGGAGTTGCCCATGGACAAATGCCTGAGCGCGAATTAGAAAGCGTGATGAAAGACTTCTACCAAAAGCGATTTAACGTATTGCTTTGCACCACGATTATTGAAACAGGGATTGACGTACCCACAGCCAATACGATTGTGATTCAGCGTGCAGACAAACTAGGCTTAGCCCAGCTTCATCAGCTACGCGGGCGTGTTGGTCGCTCTCATCACCAAGCCTATGCGTACTTACTTACTCCTGGTGAAGAAGCCATCACTAATAATGCCAAAAAGCGCTTAGAAGCCATTAAAGCCATGGATGAGCTGGGCGCGGGCTTCTTTTTAGCCATGAACGATCTAGAAATCCGCGGCGCCGGTGAGGTTTTAGGAGAGCACCAGTCTGGTAATATTCAGGAAATTGGTTTTTCTATGTATGCCGACATGCTAAACCAAGCCGTCAAAGCCCTCAAAGCCGGTGAAGAGCCGGACTTGCTCTCACCCTTTGAGAATAAATGTGAGGTCAATTTACGCGCTCCCGCCTTATTGCCAAGTGATTATTGCCCAGATGTACATGCACGTCTTAGCTTTTACAAAAAGCTATCTCACGCTCAGCATAACGACGATTTAGAACTCGTCCACGAGGAACTGATTGATCGCTATGGCCTTTTACCCGAGCCAGCAAAAAACCTACTCACAGTGCACCAGATCCGTATTAAAGGCGAACAATTAGGCTTAGAAAAAGTGGACTTACAAGAAGAGCAAATCATTCTACAGTTCAATGCCAAACCCAACGTAGATCCAGTGCAGCTAATCGAACTCGTACAACAACATAGCAAAACGATTCGCTTTAACGGGCCCGACCAGCTTCGTGTCCAGCTGCCACAAGCCACACCTCTTGCCCAACGTGTCCAAAAGCTCAACCAGCTATTTAAGCAGCTTGGTCTACAGGCAATGGCTTAAACCATCTCAGCGCTCTTGACTAAAGAGCGCTGCCTACCCCTGTTTTTGATCAGAAGCTCAATCTAAACCAGTTTAAAATCGCATCCAAAGGCGACACATTTAATGCAAAACGTGCTTGCTCTTGTACTACTGGCTTAGCGCGATACGCTACGGAATAATACGCCTGTGCCATCATGGGTAGATCATTTGCACCATCACCTACTGCAATAATCTGTTCTTTGGTGGCATTGAGTGTTTTGGCTAAACGCAATACGTGATCCGCTTTGGTTTGTGCGCCAACAATATCCCCCTGTACCCGCCCCGTCAGCTTGCCATCTTTGATCTCTAGGGTATTCGCATACGCCTCATCAATACCTAAACGCTCCTGCAAGCGTTGCGTAAAAAATGTAAAACCACCTGACACAAGCAAGGTACGCACACCGTGCTGCTTGGCTACCTTTACCAAGCGCTCTGCCCCAGCGTTTAATTGCAAACGCTGTTCATATACCTGCAACAAAGCTGACTCAGGCACCCCTTCTAATAACGCTACCCGACGGGTTAAGCTTTCAGCAAAATCTTTAATCTCTCCACGCATGGCGGCTTCTGTGATCGCTGCCACCTCGGCCTTGCGCCCAACTGCTGCGGCAATTTCATCAATACACTCAATATTAATAAGCGTAGAATCCATATCCATAGCAAGGATTTTCATGTCACGCAACAAATGCACAGGATCAATAAACGCATAATCTAGCCGCGCTTGTTGGCAGGCTGCCATAATTTCAGCCGATTGACTCGTATCTACCCCCAACAAACGCACTGCTGTCGGACCTAGCTCTTGGACCCCTTCTGCATTAGCTAATGCCGCAATCGTTTCTATAGTAGATGGCTCAAAACGTAGAGCTTGTAAAATTAAATTTGACATAGACGTAAAGAAAAAACCCCTCGTAATAGAGGGGTCATTATAAAACAATTGCCACTTATACGGCTTTGGGCTGGGTGACCCGGTGCGCGACAAGCCCCGCCGTTCAGGGCGGGGAAGGATAGCGCGGACGGCGCAGCCGTCCTTGTCTTTGGGTTTCAGTGTGGGGTTTGCTGCTGCTCGATGTACTGGCGCACGATGGAAATCGGCGCGCCGCCGCCGCTTGAAGCGAAATAGGACGGCGACCACAGCACGCCTTTCCAGTAGCGCTTCTGGATGTCGGGCCGTTCCTTGCGCAGCAGGCGACTGGAGACGCCTTTGAGGCTGTTCACGAGATTGGAGACAGCCACCTTGGGCGGGTATTCCACAAGCAGGTGAACGTGATCGTCCTCGCCGTCC